>JAYFNI010000002.1:0-350202 GCA_034933525.1 Candidatus Fimivivens sp. | reverse complement strand
CTTTTGTTGCCTATTTTTACACTTGATATTATGACGTCATGCGGATATAATCTAGAACATACGTTCATGTATTGAGGTGAGAGAGTTGGAACGCGTTATACTCCATTCGGACTTGAATTCCTTTTACGCATCGGTTGAACTTCTATACCGCCCTGAACTGCGAGATAAGCCGGTAGCTGTCTCGGGCGATGCCGAGCAGCGCCACGGCATTATTCTAACGGCAAATCGACTGGCTAAAAGCAGGGGCGTCAAGACTGGCCAAGCGATCTGGCAAGCCCGACAGACATGTCCCAATCTCGTGACGCTGCCACCGGACTATAAAAAGTACGTTCGCTTTTCACATATGGCACGCAAAATCTATCTGGACTACACCGACAAGGTAGAGCCTTTTGGCATTGATGAAGCCTGGTTGGACGTCAGCGGCAGCATCGGCCTGTTCGGTAGCGGAGAAGAAATAGCCAATATTATTCGTCATCGCATCCAAAGCGAGCTGGGCATCACCGCTTCGGTCGGTGTAAGCTTTAATAAGGTGTTTGCGAAGCTGGGGTCGGACTATAAAAAACCGGACGCCACAACCGTTATCAGCAAGGAAAACTTTCAGTCTATTATATGGCCGCTACCCGCAAAGGATCTTCTTTACGTCGGCAGCGCCACGGCACGGAAGCTCTACGACGTTGGCATTCTTACCATAGGCCAGCTGGCCGAGGCAGATCTGAGAATGCTGGAACTGCGGTTCGGCAAATGGGGCATCATGCTTTGGCGGTTTGCAAATGGTTACGATACTTCTCCCGTGGCCACCTACGGCGACGAGTGCCTAATAAAGAGTATCGGCAACAGCGCCACTACGCCACGCGACTTGGTCAATGACGAGGATGCCAAACTGATGCTTTATGTCCTGTCAGACAGTGTCGCAGAGCGTATGCGGGACCACGGCTTTCTGGGGCGTGTCGTGTCCATATCGGTGCGGGATTGCAAACTGCGTGCCTTCACCCGGCAATGCACATTGGAGCACGCCACCTGCCTGACGGAGGAAATCTCCAACGCGGCCTTTAACTTATTCCAAAAGCACTACCACTGGGAAGAACCCATTCGTTCTATCGGTGTCAACGTATCGGATTTCTCACATAAGAATGAGGTCATTCAGCTGGATATGTTCTACGACTGGCAAAAACGAGAGGAAAAGCAGAAGCTTGAGCTAACGGTGGACTGGCTGCGGCGGCGGTATGGTCATAATTGTGTACGTCGCGGAATCGTGATGGCCGATAAAGATTTTGCGCACATGAATCCCAAGAGCGAGAATACCATCCATCCTACGGGATATTTTAGTGGAGGAGGCGGCATTGTATGAGGCGGGTTGACGTAGAAGTGCTGGCGAAATATCAGCTGGACGGCAAGATCATCCCTGTTTCGGTCAAATGGGATGACGGCCGAACATTTGAAATCGACCAGGTGTTGGACATCCGACGGGCCGCATCGACGAAAGTCGGCGGCGCGGGTATCCGTTATCAAATAAGGATTGGATGCACCAGCACTTATTTGTTTCTAGAGGAAAATAATTGGTTTGTGGAGGCTAAAGATGTGCGGAAGATATAGCGTTTATGTGGACGATGATTCAGGGATCCGCGAGATTATTGAGCAGGTACAAAAGCTGCACCCGGAAGTTAAAACCGGCGAGATATTCCCCACGGATTTGGCGCCGGTACTCATAGCTGGTAATAACGGCGGTCACCTAGCTACCGCAATGCTGTGGGGATTCCCAGCATGGAAAAGCTCCCGGCCGATCATCAATGCGCGGTCTGAAACCGCAGCGGAAAAGAAAACATTCCAGTCTGGCCTTGAAAAAAGGCGATGTGTCGTTCCTTCCACCGGCTATTTTGAGTGGAGTAAGGAAAAGAAGAAGTTTATCTTCCGGATGCCGGATTCGGCGGCGGTATATTTGGCAGGTATCTGGAATGATTACGGCGGCGAACAAAGATTTTGTATCCTGACACGCGCCGCAGAACAATCTATCGCGGATATTCATGAGCGAATGCCGGTGATCTTAAAGTCTTATGAAATTGATTTGTGGATTCATAACCGCACAGCAGCTGAGTTGTTAATGTGCGGAGATCCACCAGTATTGGAATATAAAACGGCATAATGAAAAAGTGGTAGTGCTTACGCACTGCCACTTTCGTTTTTGCTAGGAGTTATAAAAAGCGTCTAATCTGCGGCAGCTTGAAGAACTGCGTTGCCCGACCTTGCGCCGGCCTATAAAAACTTTCTTCAAAGCAGGAACTTTACATTTCTTCCCGAATGGGGTAAAGCCGTCGTGCCGACGAACTCAAAAAGCTGATTTTAAAGTTTTGAGATTCCTCTTCCCGACTCAGTTTACCCCATCCTCTCGAAACGATAAAGTCTGCTTCGCACCTTGAAAAAACTTTTTATATTCTACGCCGGGCAAGGCCGGAAAGCACGTGCCTCAGAATCTAAAAAGCTGATCAAAGAGATACGAAATCATGAAAGGGCTGATGGCCGTTTTCAGCAGAAGCCTAAAATCCCAAACAATTGCAAATTTGAAAGGAAAAAACTAATGAAAATCGATAAGTACCAACAGCTAACCCTTGACCTACAACAAGCTGGGAGAGAAGCGGCAATGCTTTTCGGGGATAGCGAGGATGGCGGCACTTGCAATCTCGATGCTATTACAATAATGCTTCCTCGGTGGAATGTTGGCAAGGTAAAAACGGCTGTAGAAGCCGCGGGCATGAGTGCGTGGAAAAGTAGCGGCTATTTTGTGATTAACCCTCGGACAAGCGGACAAGCCAACAGACGAACACGCATATGCGAAGCGATAAAAAAGGAACTTAAAAGCAAGGGGTATGATGTCGGAATGTTTTACATGGTAGATTAGATTTTCGTGACATAGCTGCCAAAATCCCAAACAATTGCGAATTTGAAAGGTTGGTATAAGTTATGTTAGAAACCGCATTCATTAAAATTGCCGCCCAGCAGGGCGAGGCGCACACCCCGATCTGGATGGTCGGGGAGCAGCTTAAAGACATATGCCGCAATGAGCCGAAAAGTGCCGAACTTGTGGCACAGGATTTGGATATACCAGAAATGAGCCTTACGCACTGTGAAAAACAAATTAAGGCTTATGCTGACAGTCACCGGCAAGGGAATTTTGCATGTGTCATTCCTACGGTGGCCGAAAAAATTATCCGAGAGTTTTACGGTCTAACTGCCGAATCTTCGGCACAATCCGCCAACACGGTTATTAGCCTACTGGATTTGCTTTAAAGGGGGATTTCACATGCTGACACAATATGAAATAGACGAAATTATAAAAGACTGGCCGGAGCTACCCGCCGACATTGAGCGGCAGCTCCGCGACATTGCCCTGCCGTACAGCCGCTATCTGTTCTACCGCCGTGGCAAGGCGGTAGACAGTCAATGTGATTTGATGTGCAAAACAAAATCCACGGCATACTATGGCTTTTGCACTCACTGCCAAACACAGTCTCGACTGGATTGTTTGCCCGAACATAATAAATCCTATAACTGCCCGGCCTGCGGCTCAGTCTGCACCGCTAAAAAATACGGTTTGGGGACAAAATACCTATTTGAAAGTGCTAACCTTAATGTTTTGCAGGCAGCTGACAACAAGCTATACATACGACAGCTGCATGCCTATCTCGATTACCGAGAGGACAAGTTGCATCCTAAATTTAAGTATTTCGACAATGGATTCCGCTGGCTGCTATCGGCTGATGGCTGCTATAAGCTGTTAAAGCAGGGTCGTTCTTGGGGACAGCAGAAAAGTTTCAGCGCCGATTATAATTGGGCGTCCTATGCTGATGTAAAAGCCAAGCTGCTTAATAAGACCTATTTAAAAAACAGCCACGCAATGGAATATCTGCGCATGACGCACGGACGGTTAAACGAATTAATCCTATATGCAGCCGCCTACACCAAGCACCCTAATATTGAAAACCTTGTCAATGAAAAAACCATTGTTATTGCCGAACATTATGTGGAAAAAGGCAAAGCAATCATTAACCGCATGGTCAATTGGAAAAAGGTGCGGCCGCATGAAATGCTGCGCGTTCAAAAGGAAGAACTGCCGAATTTTATGGTACTTTTCCACAACAAGCCAGAAATGGCGTTGTGCTATCAAAAAGTGCGCCTTGCAGGTCAGAAATTGACTACGCAGCAGGTGATAACGTTAGCAAATCTGCGAAGCGACGGATTTCGTGAGCGACCTGTCAGAGAGAGTATTAATAACGGGCGTATTCTTAAAATGCTCAACTACCTTGCGCGGCAGCTTGAAACTGCTAAAAAAGATGCTGACAGCAGCCGCTATGATATTCACCGCATAATGACGGTATGGCGAGATTATCTCAGCGAATGTGATCAGCTGAGCTACGACTTGACCCATGACAGCATCTATTTTCCGCCCGATCTGATCAAGCAGCACAACCGCACGATGAAGCTTATCAAGATCGAAGAGGACGAGCTGAGCCACAAAAAAGCCGCCGCACGGCTTGAAAAGCTCAGATGGATGGCTTACAAAAAAGATGGCTTGATGATTCGACCGGCCGAGAGTGTAAGCGATCTAGCAGATGAAGGCAAAGCATTAGACCATTGCGTGGCCACTTACGCGGATAGCCACATCAGCGGAAGCACGGCAATATTTTTCATCCGACAGAGCGACCAGCCCGATGCATCCTATTTTACGCTGGAGCTAAACGAAAAAAACTTTTCCGTCCGACAAAACAGAGGACACTGCAACTGTGACCCGCCCGAGGAAGTGACCGCTTTCGTGGAAGCCTGGCTACAATGGCTGCCCATAGAGCGCAAGCGGTTGGAGAGCCTAGAACGAAAAGAACTAAAAACGGCATAAAAGCGGTGGCCTCTGCAAAAGCAGAGGCCATTTTTAATGCTCCTGGCGGCGCGACTATACCCCACGATAAATTGTAATTTGTATGCGGTTATTAGGACTTGGCGCAGTCAAAGACAATTCAAATTTAGTGAATGGGCTATCAGATATACTTATTCCATACTTTAAACATGAGATAATTTACCACTATCACAGTAATCAAATTAGCGTATGGAAAGGTGTTTAACCCCGTAAGAATGAATCCAAAGCCACCTATCACGAAAGGCAGAACCATATCTCGTTGGAAAGCTTTGCGCCAAGTCACTTCTCTATATCTTTTTCTAACGATATAGGGGCAGCCAAACCAGCTTAAAGTTGCCATGATATATAAAAATGCGCCAGTAATTAACCATAATAACTTCATTGCGTCAACTCCTAATTATACTAAGCCGGTTTAGATTTTATATCATTCGGCTTTCTGTTGCTGGATAATTTTACCTCTATTTAGAAATCTTAGCAATATCTTAATGTGGCGACAAATAACAGTTTACGCAAAGAAAGAACCGGGTTTTACTCCGGCTCGAAGATATTACTTACGCTTGGCGCTGTACTTTTATAGCTGTTTAGGATGTGTCGGCGGCGTTAATCGTCGCAAAATAAGCGGTGGCCTCTGCAAAAGCAGAGGCCATTTTTAATGCTCCTGGCGGCACGGGCGCGCCCAAAAGGGTACCGCCAGATCGGCGGCAGTCTGAAGAACTGCATTGCCCGCCTTGCGCCAGCCTATAAAAACTCTTTTCAAAGCGGGGACTTTACATTTCTTCCCGAATGGGGTAAAGCCGTCGTGCCGACGAACTCAAAAAGCTGATTTTAAAGTTTTGAGATTCCTCTTCCCGACTCAGTTTACCCCATCCTCTCGAAACGATAAAGTCTGCTTCGCACTTTGAAAAAACTTTTTATATTCTTTGCCGGGGCAAGGCCAAAAAGCACGTGCCTCAGAATCTAAAAAGCTGATCAAAGAGAAACGAAACCACGAAGGGAGGTGATGCCAGTGCCAAGCAAAAAGAAAAAGCCTGCAAAGGCGGTCGATGTTAGCACCATCGTCTTTACCGCATTTGTAGACTTAATCGCAGGGCTTATATTGCTTATCCTCGATAGATACATATAAGCCAAAACCGTATCATGTGGGTGGATTCACTATCCATCCATATGATACCAAAGAATCAAAGGGGTGTCAATTATGTATTTCAAACTCGGTTTTTATTTTATCACCATTGGCATTGCCAAGCTGCTTTTTGCGTCCATTGTTGCACCTGATCGGCGGATGTGATTTCATAGCCGCTAAAATCCCAAACGATTGAGAATTTGAAATCTATAATAAATAAAGTGAGGCATTATATTATGAACAGCACTGCATTGAAAGTGATTAAGAACGAAGCCATGACTATGACCGATAAAAGAAGCCTAAACACGATAACCGCCGAGATTGTCACCATTACACGGCAAACACAGCTGATGATTTTACATTCCGCGATTGAAGTCGGTCGTCGCCTTTGCGAAGCCAAAGAGCAGGTGCTGCATGGCGGCTGGGGCGAATATCTCAAAAATGAAGTGAATTTTTCGGTGTCCACCGCCAACAATTTCATGCGCGTTTTTAAAGAGTTTGGTGATGACCAGATGCCACTTTTCGGGGACGCAAAATCCCAAACATTTGGGAATTTGACTTATAGTCAGGCGGTTGCCCTGTTCGCCGTTCCCAAGGACGAACGCGAGAACTTTGTTGCAGAAAATAACGTTGAGGAATTGAGTGTTGCAGAACTAAAAAAGCTGATTGCAGAGCGTGACCAGCAATTAACCAAAGCGCAGAGCCAAACCAAAACGGCAACTGAAAACCTGACCACGTTGCAAAATGAGATTGCCGCGCTCAAAGAGAACGGCGGCGAAATTAGTCCTGAACAGTTGAAAGACCTGCAAGCCAAGGCCGAAGAAGAAGCCCGCGCCAAGGCTAAAGCGGAATTGGAGCAGGTGATTGCCACTACTGCCGAGGAAACCGCTAAGGCTATCGAGCAACAAAAGCAGCTTGAAGAACAACTAAAGGCGGCGCAGGACAAAGCGAAAGCCGAAGCTGAAAAAGCTATTGCCGAGGAACAAAAGAAGATTGCCGAATTACAGGAGCAGCTTAACAAGGCGCAAAGCGGTAGCAAGGCAAACACCCAAAAGGCACTCGATGCCGAGAAAAAGAAGGTTGCCGACCTTGAGGAACAGTTAAAAACCACAAAGGTCTCTGCTAAAGAGGAAGCCGACAAGGCAATTGCTGAGGAACAGAAGAAGCTTGCTGAGTTGCAGAAACAGCTGGAAACCGCTAAGGCTTCTGCCAAAGATGAAACCGACAAGGCAATTGCCAAAGAACAGAAAAAAATTGCTGATTTACAGGAGCAGCTTAAAAAAGCCGAAGTCGAGGACGCCGCCGCTGCCGCTGAGCTAAAAGCGGCAAAGGACAGAACTGCCGAACTGGAAAAGAAGCTGAAACTGGCAAACACCGACTCCACCGTTTTTGCTGTCCACTTTGAGGATTTGCAAGCCTGCATCAACAAGCTTAACGGTCTGGTCATCAAGATGGAAAAGGGCGAGGATAAAGAGACCGCCGCAAAATTAAAGGTCGCTTTAAAGACTGTGCTGGCTGCCGCCATCGAAAAGCTGTAAGAATCAAATGGAGCCTGTCCGCTGCGAAGCGGACAGGCTTTTCCCTTTATGCCGAGTGGTAAAATCACAATCGTTTGGGATTTTGGTTCTAAACATTATGACGTGCCGCCAAAGGCGCTGCCTTTGGAATCCGCGCGCTTTTGAAAAAGCGCGGCCAAAACTTCACCCACTATTGTTTACACACCGAGCCACATTCCGCCGACAACGGCTAATTGACCATTGAAAGCCACATTCACAAGCTGTTACAGTTAATTTTGTAAAAAACATTTTTCTGATAATGAGAAAGCGAGGGAGTTTATGGGATACAGTAACGTGAAGACAAAAGAGTTAAAAAAAGCAATTAATAATTTAAAGAATTTCCGCCCAAAATGTGGTAAACTGGTAGAAAACACTATACTAGACCAAGAGACAAGAAGTGCTCTTAAAGAATTTATTACCGCCTGTAGGCAGAATAAATTAATGCAGTATTTTGAAAAGGATCCCTACAACACTGTTGTGTTGACAGATTATATCTGGGACAATCTTCCGTATGGTGATGGTTCTTTAATAAAAAATATCTATTTAAACCATCGTAAGGATATCCAAAGGTTGATTTGGATATCAGGAGCTATGACCTATTTGAAACCAAGTGCCTGTGATACAGCTGCAGATTTACTTGTAAATTCTCTAAAAAAATTTCCAAGGGATTATGAATTTAATGACAATTCTGAAGCTGTTCAAAAAATAAAGAATTTAAATTTGTTTCGTGAGGAAATCAAATGGGATTGGCTAGACAAGACATCACACAGACGTAGTTATGCTTCTTTTTCGAGTATGATATCGTTAAAACTAGCTGAAGGTAATGATCTTGATTTATATTACTCTTTTGGGAAATTAGATATTTACTATCACGCTTTTTATGATAAAGAAATGGGATGGATTTTTGAGTGCCATGCTCAAGATACTTACGATTTTGGGTTAGACAAAGATATTCCCTATGAAGAAATTTTCACTAAAGGTTTAACGCATATGATAAACAATTACAAAGGTAGAATAGCAAATAATATGGGCTGGTTTTCTCAAAAGGAGCAAGTGATTACTCAGTTTGAAATTGCCATTGATTTTAAATATTGCTACGAGGGGTGATTCCGTGAAAAAAGCACTTTTTAATACTGTTCGAAGATGGCGTTGGGAATGGCTTTATATTATCTTGGCATTAGTAGTCTTTGGATGCTCGGGTTATAGTTGTCTCCGGCACACTTTTCGCCCCAGAATAACATCAGAAGAATCGAAAGTAAGATTTGACAACCGTATGTCTGAGATCGAAGATATATTGAAAAACTATGGTGTGGATTATCATGAAGTTAATCCATGGGACAATATGCGATATATGCGCAGAGTTTTATGTAAGTTCTCTAACGGTAGCATGGATATTATTCTTGAAAATGAGAATGGTACCGAAAAATACACTTTAATGATCACGATGGTACCAGGTCAAACACCGGAACAATCTCTACCAGATGCTGCATCTCTACATATGGCTTGTGAAGTACAAAATATATTAAGTGGTAGCGAATTTGCACCAGAGTTTTTGGAGGAAACGCTTGTATCACTAATGGATGATGCACGCAAGCAATTTTCAGTGTTTGAACCTCGCTCGGAGCCAGGATATATATATTCTGACGATAAGTATGGAATTCATCTTGATGTCCATCAGAATAAGGACGAGACATATACTACTTATATAAAGTTTATAACCTATAAATTTGAGTAATGTCGAGCGTTCAGATTAATATTATATGTCATGTAATCTCTTGTACGTTCTCAAGCTTACTGATCTGGCTCAGCAGGGTTATGACCTGATCGGGCGTCATACCGCGGGTGCCCATGTATTGATCACAAATTGCTCCTACCTCAATTAGCCGGTGCGTGCGTGCTCTGCGCAGCTCGTCCGGGCTGGCCGGTGCGTCGATGTTCTCGGTACTGATCGGTACCTTGGGCACAACTGTGGCGGTTGGCTGTATCATGGTTTCCTGAATGGCTGCTTTCTGGTGCTGTTCCGCTTGGTACTCTTTATAAAGCCGGTTCATCCGGTCAAGTATTCTTTCGCCCATATCTATACCCCTGTCTGTGAATGATGATTTCACTCTATCATTGATAAAAATGAGTGTCAAGGCCTTCCGGGCGACAAAAATGCCGCCGGAAAGTCTTGATTTTTTCTATGCTCAAACCACCTGTAACCCACCGCTTAGATTCTGTATCATTGGTATTAAGAATACACAAAGGAGGTTGAGCGCATGGCATTATACAGCTTTCACGGCCAGATTATCGGCCGCCGCAAAAGTATCAGAATAACTCAGGATGGGTCTGTATCAGAGAAAGCCGCCAGCCGGCGCTCAACCTCTGTCGCGGCCGCGGCCTATCGCGCTGGCGCGCTTCTAGTCGATGAGCGCACTGGCGAGGTCTACGACTATACCCGAAAAGGAGGGGTTATTCATACCGAAATTATGCTACCCGCAAATGCGCCTGGCCGCTATCACGACCGGCAGACACTTTGGAATGCCGTGGAGCAGGCGGAGCGCCAGAACAACGCACAGCTTTCCCGTGAGTTGCGCATTGCCCTGCCGAGCGAATTTACTCGGGAAGAAAATATTGCACTGGTGCGAGACTTTATTCAGAAGAATTTTGTATCCAAGGGCATGTGCGCCGACGTGGCCTATCACATCAAAGATAAGAACGGCGAGGACCACAACCCGCACGTACATATCATGCTGACCATGCGCCCCATGACCAAGAGCGGTACCTGGTGGAAAACCAAATCTCGAAAGGAGTATATCACTGACCGAAAAGGCAACCACATCATGGGCACCAACGGCGAATGGAAATCCCGCAACGTGGATCTCACCGGGTGGAACAACAAGACGCTCTATGTGTCATGGCGGGCACAGTGGGCAGAAGCCTGCAATGAACGTTATGAGGCGAAAGGGTTACCTTACCGTATCGACCACCGCAGCTATATTGAACAGGGCATTCACCGCCAGCCGACCCTTCACATGGGCAAGGAAGCGACCGCCCTGGAACGCAAAGGTATCTCTACCGAGAAAGGAAACTATAACCGTACCGTCGCAGCGTGTAATGAAATGGCCGAGCTGGGTATTGAGCCGACAGGCTTATGGGAAACGGCACAGTCCATCTTTGAACAGGCAAAGACGCGACAGCGGCGTTCCAGAAAGGCGAGGGTATCCGAGCCTACCTTGGCCGGTCGAGGAGAAGCAAAAGCGGCCGAGGGACGGCCTCAGCGACCGGAGGTCGCCCAGTCCGGCGGGCAATCCGGGCGAAGCGTGCGCAGCCAGGATGCCCAAAGGCGCACTGATGCACCGTTGCACGGTGCTGTGCGACAGGGAGCGCCCTGTACCCCAGAAAAAGACGAAAGCCGCCCGCTTTCGTCGGAGAAGAAGCCGCCACCGCGACTTAAAACACCCACAACCAATGCTGTGGGTGAGCGGAGCCATGCGCTGGATGAGGCGGCACGCCAGGAGGCTATCCGCCGTTCTAATATCGTGCGCGGCGCTATCCGTAATGCCGCCGGCACCAATAACTTTATGGTTACGCGCGGTGCCAAAACCTACGATGATTTGCTTACTGGTATTCACAAGGCTGAGACCGAATACAGCACTTGTGAAGATGGTCTGAACCATTTGAGAGCTGAAGTTGATAAGTTACAGCAGCTACAAACTGTGGTTGTCTGGGCGCGGGATCATAAGGCCATCACGGAGCAGTATGAACGCCTGAAGCTTTTCCCAGGTAAATTTTATAAGAACCACAAGTTGGAGATTGACCGCTACCGCTATGCCGTGAAGCAGTTGGCCGACGCGAGTATCACGCAGCCGGTAGAACCGGGGGCGTTTACAGAGCAGCTCAAGCTGCTGGAAACCAAGCGCGATGTGCTGTCTGCAAAACTCCCAGAACTGCGGGAAGAACTACAGATGTGGTGCGCGTGTGAAGTGTACATGCGCGAGCTGCTCAATCTGCCCAAGCCGCCGAACATTCCCAACTTCTCAGTACAGTCCAAATCCGACCGCCAGCAACATGATCCCGAGCCAACACGCGAACATAAACAAAAAGCGCCGGCGACTAAGCACCGGCACGAAGACAGAGGAAGATAAAGAAGGGAGATTATTACCATGAAAAAGCTAAACCACGCCAAAAGCTCTGTACCCTATATTCAAGCTCATGATAAAGCACACTTAGAAAAGATGTATTCGGGTATCGATATGGAGAACAAAACGTCCTGTGAATGACACAATCCTCCCTCTCTCTATGCTATTGTTATCTCCCCTCCCCCCACAACAAAAAGAACGGCAGGGCAACCTCTCGGTTGACCTGCCATCCTTGTTTATGCCGTTAAGCTTTTTTACCCATAGCCAAATAGAAGTTACCAGCCCCTATATGGCTTGCGCCCCAACGATGCAACCACCGCATCATTGGACTTATAGGTATAGCTTACGCCTTATGTTAGCATGGTCACAAGAAGGATTGCAAGGGGGAACTTTTCAAATGCTGTACTATCGTTGGCTTTGTTTCAACTTCTGTTCATTTTGGACAGAAGTTGATTAAAGGAAAAAATTTACTTGCAACAAACAATTAATAGTGATATAATGTCGAAAGATAAAACACAAATAGCCCTTTAGAAGTTACCAGCTTCTAAAAGGCATGCACCCAAACGATGCAACCACCGCATCATAAGGACTTATCTGTGCCAAGCAACACTACAAAGTGTTCTATACAGGAAAGGCTATGATGTTAGTGGCATCATAGCTTTTCTTTTTTTCGTACATTGAAAACTTCAAGCGACTTACGTCTTTAGAATTCTATGCACAACTGTTTGGTCTGAGTGACTGGATTTGAACCAGCGGCCTCTACCACCCCAAGGTAGCGCGCTACCATCTGCGCCACACCCAGATATATTCATTTTTGACAGCTAAATGAGTATAGCATGACCGCAATAAAATTTCAAGTGGTTTTGGCAAAAAAATCGAAAAGAAACTCAAAACATCTTATAAAAGAGTGAAATCGAACCCATGACTTTTAAAATAGTAGGCGTAAGAGGTTTTCCTCTCAGACTTCTCCCTTTCCCTTGACATTAATTTAAATTATGCTTAAGATGCATAAGTAGAAGCTTTTCTTGCCGATGCTAACCAATGGAACAACAGGAGGAAAAACGTATTAATGGAACAGGAGAAATCATCAAAATCGTCTATAATGCTGCCATCAATCGAGGTTTTTGATTACTGTGCAGAGGCCTGCAATATTTTGTCTTGGGATTTTTCGGATTCTTCCAAGCTAGATTCTCTTGCTGACATACCAGAAAGTCACGTACGCTGGATTAATATTGATGGGCCTTGCAGCGAATCCTTTTTAAATAAACTCGGTAGTGCGTTTAATATCCACCCGCTCGTAGTTCATAACATTTCCAACCACGTTCAACGTACGAAGGTTGAAGAATATAATAATCTCCTGTCCATTGTAACCAAAATGATCTATTATTCTGGAAACGACCTCGTTATCGAGCACACCAACATTCTGATTGGTCGCAATTATGTACTAACCCTTGGAGAAAGAAAGGGCGACGTATTTCAAAGCATTCGCAGACGCATTCAATCGTATGACCGCGTGCGCACCCTTGGAGCGGATTATTTGGCCTACCTACTACTGGACGCGATTGTAGACGGCTATTTTGAAGTACTGGATACCATCGGAGAACAAATTGATGAACTAGAAGATGCTATAATGGATCAAACCGACAAGCAACATCTTCTGCAGATTCGCGCAATTAAAAAAACACTCCTGCAGTTTAACCGGTATATTTGGCCGCTGCGCAATGTAGCTGCACTGTTGGATAAGGAATCAAGCACGATCATCCGACCTGCTACAGAACCCTATATGCGCGATGTTTACAATCATATTGTACAGGTGATTGACTCTACCACGACTTATCTTGATCTGCTTTCTGGTTTAGCCGATCTGCATTTTGCTAACATCAGCTACCGAATGAATGAGATCATGAAGGTATTAACTATCATTTCTACCATTTTTATTCCACTTACTTTTATCGTGGGTGTTTATGGCATGAATTTTAAAAACATGCCTGAGCTTAACCAGCCTTGGGGGTACCCTGTAACATGGATTGTCATGGCCGCCATCAGCATGGTAATGATCCTCTTTTTCAGGAGGAAAAAGTGGTTTTAATTCTTTTAGTTTTACAGCTTAGTCAGGATATCATGCCGCCGGAGCCGATTGGTTTAGGCGGCATTGCTATTTTAAAACCACTGAGGAAGTTTGCTTAAAAAGCAGTATAAAGATGTGCCAATATAATCATAATATTTAAATCACTTGAAATCCCACATTAATTGTGAACTGATATTTGCTATGCTAAGGAGTTAAAAATGTCCTATAAAAGTACTCTTATTATTAACGCCTGTATATTTACCGCCTCACAGTGCACCATCATAGTTGGATATCTTAAACGAAAAAAACCTGGAAAATCCGCCTCGAACTTCTTAGCATGGCTAATTATAATTTCATTTCTTTTTTATTTAAACTACTTTAAGCTATATATACCTGAATTTATCATTACTTGCTTTATCATTACTGTAATTGGGCATTTCTTTTTGGGAAACTATCTCGATTTATATCATAAATCAAAGGTTTATGATCGATGGCTGCATTTGTTTGGTGCTTTTTCTTTTTCATTACTGGTCTTTTCAATATTAAATAAGGCTGTCCTACCATTCCCAAATAGTAATTTTTATAAGTCTTTTTTTGTTATAACATTGGGCATCTCTATTGGTACACTTTTTGAAATTCTTGAATTTATGCACGATGTTGTATCTAAAAAGAAAAAGCTTCCATGTCAGCATGGACTGGCTGATACCGATTACGATATGATATTTAACTTTCTAGGGTCAATTGTCGCAGGCTTCATGGTGCGGCTTCTGTAAAATTGGCCAAAAAACAGTAAAAGTCCGGATTTAACCGGACTTTTTATATTGTTTATGCTCTTTTATACCTAAGGAGTATGCGTAAATAGAATAAATTTTACACTGGCAGAAAAACTATTACAAATGAAGCATATGGAGGTAGAAATGGATAGTTCAATGTTTTGTTATCAGTGTGAGCAGACGTTAGGTGGCAAAGGCTGTGTCAAATCAGGTGTGTGCGGCAAAAACCCCACCGTGGCCAACCTACAAGACGTATTGATTCATGAGCTTAAAGGCATTGGTTTCTATGGTAAAGTGAATCTAGAAAAAGGGCTGAAAATTAGAAGTGAAATTAATAAGTTTGTTGTAGACACCATGTTCTCCACACTAACTAATGTTAACTTTGATCCAACTAGGTTCGTTGAATATATTAAAAAAGCTGAAGAAATTAAAGAAGAGCTAAAAAATGCTGCCGGCCAGCTTGAAAACGTGCCCGAAGCTGCAAATTATACAGCGCCTGAAAGCATGGAGGAAATGCTGGAAGATGCCAAAAATATAGGCGTTATGTCCGATGAAACGCTCGACATGGATATACGATCTTTAAGAGAGCTCTTAATCTATGCTTTTAAGGGAATGGCGGCATATGCGCACCACGCTTATATTCTAGGAAAATTTGATGATGAAGTTAATAACTTCTTTTATAAAGGATTATCAGGCACCATTGACGACGGCTTAACAGTTGAAGATTTATTTAATCTTAACATGGAGCTTGGCAAAACAAATCTAAAATGTATGGCATTGTTGGATGCCGCTGTGACCGACACTTTCGGTGATCCCGAGCCCACCGAAGTTTTAATTACAAAGAAAAAAGGGCCATTCATTATTGTATCGGGCCACGATTATAAAGATTTAAGGGATCTCTTGGAGCAAACAGAAGGCAAAGGTATCAATATTTATACGCACTGCGAAATGCTTCCGGCTAACGCCTACCCCGGCCTAAAAAAATACAACCACTTGATTGGCAACTTTGGCGGGGCATGGCAGAAACAGCAAGAAGAATTTGATGGTATTCCCGGCTGTATTTTGATGACGACAAACTGCGTCCAAAAACCAAGAGATAGCTATAAGGACCGGTTATTCACCACAAGCATTGTGGGGATGCCCGATTGTCCACACATTGAAGAAACAAACGGCAAGAAGGATTTTTCCCCTATTATTAAAAAAGCGTTAGAACTGGGCGGCTGGCCACAGGACGAGCCCGAACAAAGAATCATGATTGGCTTTGCGCACAACGCAATTTTAAGCCACGCGGGTGAAATTGTTGAAGCAGTTAAAGCCGGAAAAATAAGACATTTCTTTCTAATTGGCGGTTGCGACGGCGCAAGACCCGGTAGAAACTATTACACGGAGTTCGCAGAAAAAACGCCTAAGGATACGGTTATTCTCACCTTGGCCTGCGGTAAGTTCCGTTTTAACAAGTTAGATCTAGGAACAGTAGCAGGTCTTCCAAGGGTATTGGACTGTGGCCAGTGTAGCGATTCCTATTCAGCTATTAAGGTTGCTGTGGCATTAGCGGAAGCATTTAATTGTGGCGTTAATGATCTGCCCCTTTCACTGGTGCTTTCGTGGTATGAGCAAAAAGCTGTCGGTATACTTTTAGTGCTGTTGTCACTAGGAATAAAAGATATTCGTCTAGGCCCCACCCTGCCCGCATTCATTACACCAAATATCATGCAAGTACTGGTTGATAAATTTGCTATAAAGCCTATTTCGACCCCTGAGCAAGATCTGGAGGCCATATTGGGCTATAAGAACTAGCATACAAAGCTTAAAATGCAGTCATATTTTTTAAAAAAGCCCCCATTGTCCGGCTTATGCAGCCGGACAATGGGGGCAAAACTTATACTGAAAGACCAAATTATTTGTTAATTGCATCCTGAAAAAATTCCCAGGCCTCTTTATCGGTAAAGCCCTCGTGGACAACCTTGGCAACCGCCGCTGCCATCTCAACAGGGTTATTACTCTGGAAGATATTTCTGCCCATATCAACACCTGCGCCACCGTGCACAATGACATTGTAGGCCAGCGTAAGCGCTTCATTTTCCGGCAGTTTCTTGCCGCCTGCGACCACAATTGGCACAGGGCAGGCTGCAACAATTTCTTCAAAGTCATCGCAGTAATATGTTTTGATGATATTTGCGCCCAGCTCCGCTAAAATGCGGGTGGCCAACTTAAAGAACTTGGGGGTACGCTCCATATCCTTGCCAACCGCGACAACGCCCATGGTTGGAATGCTATGACGCAAGCCCGCATTGACTGCTTTTGAAAGATTATCCAAGCTTGAAAGCTGACCGTCGCCACCAATGAAAGTTTGAATTGCCATGCAGTCAGTGTTCATACGGATACAATCTTCGATATCAACCGCAATCACCTCATGGGAAAGGTCATTGTCAAGCATGGAAGAGCCAGAGGTCACGCGCAGAGCAATACCTTTTCCGCACTCTGGTGGGACACAGGTACGAATGGCGCCGCGGGTGCCCATCAGCACATCGACGTGCGGCAACAGCTTAGGAATGCTAAGATCAAGCCGCTCTAAGCCCGCGGTTGAACCCATGAAGTAGCCGTGGTCAAACGCAAACATGACGGTTTTGCCACTCTTTTTGTTAAAAATGTTGGCGAGGTGCTTTTTCATACCCCAATCAAGATTGTTTGCGCCCTTGACGTAAAAGCTTTGGTTGTTTGCAAACGGTTCATCGATATAATAATTCTTTGATACCTTAATGCCATCAAGATCTGCCATAATAAAATCCTCCTTATTAAAACTGTTCATACTACTTATTGGCTGTGCCTTGCGCATCAGCGGGAAATTCTTTCCTGCTGATGCGCAAGGCATAGCTGTCGGCAGGTAAATGCCAGCGCTATACCATTGCGGAAGAATGAAAAAGGAATTACTTAGAAATCGTAATTGTTGACGTTATCCTTGTTAAAGATTGCACGCTCGGGGAGCAGCACAACGCCGTTATTAGTTGCGGCGGTAGTTGCACCTGCGACTAAGCAGTCGTTGGGCATAATCTCAACTGTTCCGATGTTGGGGATGTCGATCTTATCGCCAACCTTAACGGTGTTGCCAGCTGCGAGGTAAGCGGAAAGGTAAACGCCGATGCCGCCCTGAAGGCCGCAATCCCACAGGCCCCACTGCTCGATAATGCCAGCCTCGCAATAATCCTTGATGGACATTGGGGAGGCAAATCCGGTGATGGTGATATCCTTCTGGGTCAGGCCTGCATTTTGAACAGCTTTGAGCTGGCCAGGCAGCGCGGTGGAGTCGTTGCAGATGACAAGGTCAATATCCTTGTTGGCCTCAAGAATGGAAGCGCCGATAGAAACAGCCTTTTCAGCGTCCTGTTCCGAGTAGTAGTTAGACGGTGCTACGTTGACCCAATTGGGGTACTTTTCTTTAATGTAAGCTTCGCCAGCGACCTGCCAAGAGTTCTGGTCGGCAACGGTTGCCTGAGAATAGTGCCAGCAATATTTGATCGCATCCTTAGCAGGATCTTTGCCGCGGTTTTTAAGGGAATCGGCACCCATGTCCACCAGCATTTTGCCGAGGAGGTCGGGTGTGCCCTGAGAAACCATCAGGCTGCGTGCAGTATCAGAAACGTCAGAATCCCATGTGACAACGGTCATGCCCGCCGCAATGGCATCCTTTAACGCCGAGTCAAGACCGGTGGCGTCCACTGAGGATACGCAAATGGCATCTGCACCTGTTGCGATGGCGTTGTTAATAACCTGAACCTGGTCGGCAACAGCGGCATTCGGGCTGCCCTGATAATCGACGGTGAATCCCCAGCCCTCAGCGTACTTCTGTGCGCCTTTGTTGGCGGATTCAAAGAAAGCGTTGCCAGTAAGCTTGGGAACAAACACAACGGTTTTTCCCTTTACTGAACCACCGGCTGCTGCCTGAGAAGACGGTGCTTCAGAAGAGGGCGCTGCCGGCGCGGGTGCCGCGCTGGAAGATGCCGGTGCGGAGCTTCCGCATGCAGCCAAAGAAAGTGCCAGAGTTAATGCAAGCGTGAGGGCCAAAATCTTTTTCATTAAATTTTCCTCCTAGTTTAATCAGTTTTATTTGAACACCAACGTGTGTTACAAATACACAATATAACTTAGGTATTTTTTATTCCCACTTTAAAAAGCTTGCGAAACATCATTGAAAAGCTGCGGTTTTGTGCCAGAGAGCGGCCTGTTACAACGATAAGCAGCAGCATGCCCACGGGGATGTCCAGGTACTGTGTGCTTACCTTGAAGCAGAGAGGAAGACCAAATTTGAGAACACCTATGACGATAGCAGCCAACGCCGTGCCAATGATGCTGCCCTTGCCGCCGGTGTTCAGTGTTCCGCCAAGCACAACGGCCGTGATAATTGGCAGGGTAAACGAGATACCGATGTCGCTCTTGGCGGTACCAAGGTACGAGGTTAAAACAATTCCGGCAATAGATGCCCCCACGCCCGAAAGCATGTAAGTGCTCATGATGACAAGACGGGTGTTGATTCCCGACATTTCGGCCGCCGGTTGATTGACACCCACCAGAAAAACACGTCTGCCATATTTCGATTTGTGCAGCAATATGTAGCAGATCACGATCAGCACACTAAACAAAATAATCTGAAACGGAATAACGCCGAATGCCTTATATTTGGCCATACGTGTAAACTGTTCAGGAAATCCGCTGATGCCCTTGTAACTCGCGGTTGCGGAAAGGTTGGATATCAGCAAGGCGACGCCCGTATAAAGAAAGCTGCCGCCCAAGGTGACCACCATAGGTTGAACCTTGCAATAAGCCACAAAAAATCCGGAGAGCGCACCACAAAGTGCCGCAATTGCCACCGCGAGGATAACAGAAACCCAAATATTAAGCCCCGCATCCTGCCAGCCAACCCCGATGATAATAGAGGTTAAGCCGACGATTGAACCAGCTTGTATGTCAATTCCGCCGGTGATCATAACAAAAGTAACAAACAGCGAAATAATGCAGATTGAAATAATGTCGTTAATAGAAAGCAGCATACGCGCTAAAGTGAACTTGCTACTTGCTAACGAAAAAATGGAGAATTCCAATATAAAAATGGCCAAAAGAACCATTTCCCAACTGAACAAAGACTTTTTAAAGCGCTCCTGAAGCTTAATATTCATGCCTCTGCACCTCCTTTTGTCGCTTGTAGTGATGAAGTGCGGGCTGCCAGCCGCTCCCTGCGATTTTTTTCAGCCATCCGTTGCTGCATTAAGGCGTCCACAACCACAATTGTAATCAGCAAAACGCCGGTAATGGTGTTGTCGTAGTCGGATGAGAAACCGAGAAAAACCAGAATTCGGCTGATCGAGGACATGAAAATTGCGCCTATTGACGAACCAATGATACTGCCCAGTCCACCGGTAAGACTAATTCCGCCGAGAACGCAGGCCGCTATGGCTTTCATCTCGTAGTTGACACCGGCAGTCGGGGTGATAAATCCTATTCTAGAGGAATAGATGATGCCCGCAACAGCGGCAAAAGCACCGCAAAGCACGTAGGCAATTACTTTTGTGGAACGCACAGGAATACCCACTAAGGTTGCGCCAGCGGCATTGTCGCCGACCGAAATAAAGTATTTACCCCGGCGTGTGCGCGTTAAAACCAGATGAATGGCGATGATCGCTACTATTACAACGGCGTAAAAGATGGTTAGGCTTCCGACGAGCTTTTTTTGTGATACCATCGTAAACGCAGCCGGTAAATTTTCTACCCACGCGCCGTGCGTGTATACATAGATCAAGCCTCTGATCACACCGTTTGTCCCGAGTGTGAATATTAGCGAGGGAATGCCCATAACCGCGATGCCCCAGCCGTTAATCAGACCGATAACAGCACCCACACAAATTCCTGCGGCAAAGGCAACAGCCCAGTTTGCGCCGTCGCGCAGCAGCGTTGAAGAAACCGCAGCCGAAAGACCAAGTGTCGCGCCGATTGATACGTCGATTTCACCGGTTAGAATCACAAACGCGATACCAGCTGCCAGCAGCGTGAAGACCACGCTATCATTTAGGCAGTTGATTAAAGAAGTCGGTGCCAAAAACGCCGGATTAACTAAGCCCACACCGCCGAACAGCACAACCAGAAACATCAGACTGCTCATCTCGCGCGCTTTAGCCAGTTTTTTGATGATCTTCATCTGCTCACCTGCTTTCCGTCCAGTACGCCAAAGGCGGCTGACATCAGGCTATCCTGATTGATATCCTCTTTACAGAATTCGCTGTTTATCCGCCCCTGGAACATGGTGACGGCACGGTCTGAAAGTTCAATGATCTCTTCCATATCAGACGAAATAAGCATAACGGCGACGCCTTTGTCACGCAGTTTGTGGATGATGGCGTATACCTCGGCACGTGCAGCGGCGTCAATGCCTCGAGTGGGTTCGTCGAGAATAACCAGCTTCGGATCAGTGGAAAGGGCTTTGGCAATGACGATTTTTTGCTGATTACCGCCCGAAAGGCTGCCCGCCATTTGATCCTGACCCGTAACTTTAATATGAAAATCTCTTACATAGTCATTCGTCAGACTGCTTTCCGCTTTTTTATTGAGCAGGAATCGACCCATGAAGCCGCTATAAAGCATTGAGGATGTTGTATTGGCAGCCACATCACTGATTTTAAACAACCCGTGCAGGTGACGATCTTCCGGAACATAATTGATACCGGCCTGTATTACCTTGGCAGTGGAAAGCCCAGTGATGTTTTTGCCCTCAAGCAAAACCTCTCCGCCAAGAATCGTGTCGCGCCCGATGATGGTTGTCGCAAGCTCGGTTCGACCCGCGCCCACAACGCCCGCAACGCCCAGTATCTCGCCCGGATACACATCTAGATTCACGTTGCTAAAACCATATCCAGAAAGGTTTTTGACGGTGAGCACCGGCTTTAATGCCTCGTAGTTTATTGCAGATATTCTGCAACCGGTCTTCTCGTCGCATTTTTCCTCGATGCTTGGGGGAAGCAGACCCTTAACCAGCATTTCACGTGTGAAATCTTCTATTGGCCCACGCAATGTTACAACGCCATCTCTGAGTATGGCGACATGGGTTGCAATATCAAACACTTCGGTTAAACGGTGCGTGATATAAATGATGCCAATCTTTTTGGCCTTTAAATCTGCTATACGTTCAAACAGGCTGCCCACCTCGTCGAAAGTCAGGGCGCTGGTTGGCTCATCAAGAATAAGTAAGCGGGTGTTTCGCAGCAAGCCTCTCAGTATTTCCACCAGTTGCTGTTCGGCTATCGAAAGGCTGCTCGCCTTTCGATTCATATCCAGCCGCCAGCCGACTTCTTCCATAAGAGCAGCAAGCCTAGCGCGAAGAACCGAAATCTTTTGGTCAAAACCTATGAGGATG
This sequence comes from Candidatus Fimivivens sp., assembly GCA_034933525.1. GTDB lineage: Bacteria > Bacillota > Clostridia > Oscillospirales > Ruminococcaceae > Yanshouia. The sequence goes on along the minus strand of JAYFNI010000002.1, from coordinate 328,262 downwards.
TTTTCTTCCACCGTCATATTCGGGAATATCATCGGCTCTTGCGGCACCATATATATACCGTGTGACAACGCAAGCGAAGGTTTTGAAAGCAGAACCTTTTTGCCATCAATCTCAATGCTTCCGCTATCCGGCTGGTAAATGCCCATGATAATTTTCATCAGAGTGCTTTTGCCCGCACCGTTACCACCGATAAGTGCAACCACCTCGCCGGCATGAACCCTTAGATCAATTCCTTTTAGAACAGCGTTTTGTCCAAACGATTTATGGATATTTAGCGCGGAAAGAATGGTAGCATCTGCGTTTGCCGCCTTTTGTTCTGCCATACCTGTACCTCCGTGTTATCTCTTTTGCCACTGAACAAAAGTTTTGACAAATAATTTTTATCTCGAATTGTTCTATCGTCATGATAATTTATTTCAGAGGTATTGTCAATCAACATAAATGGGTTATGGAATGACGATTTTGACTTTTTCGTATAATTATGCTCTGAATTCTTAGGATGTTTTTATCATATATATGTAAAAATAGTCACTCTGCACAAAGAACCAAAAATCTTTTCTTGTAATATTCTGAAAAACTATTTTTTCGGCTATTTGTTTGACACACCTTAATTTCGCTGATATACTGAAACAAAAGAATTTTATTAAAACATTTGTACAACGAGAAAAGTGGGTACTATTAAATGGATTATGAAGAATCGTTAGTCATCAAAACAGCCTGGTACTATTATTTAGAAAACATGACGCAACAGCGTATCGCCGAAATTTTGGGCGTTTCGCGCATTCGCGTTATCAAGCTCCTTGAAAAAGCGAGACAAACCGGCGTCATTCAGTTCAACGTGCGCAAAGATAGCGCAAGCCGAATGAACCTTGAAAAAAAGCTTTGCGAAAAATACGATTTAAAAGACTCCTTCGTTGTACCAACTAATCCTGATGCAGAAGGTGTAAACGAGACAATTGCAAAAGCCGCAGCAATGTATATTAGCGACCGTATCGATGAGAACACCTATATCAATATTGGTTATGGCGACACGCCCAGCCGCGTGCTCAACAACCTCGCTATGATAAGCGAAAAACCAATTACCTGCATTTCGCTTACCGGCGGCGTGAATTACTACTTGCCCAACACGCATTCTCAAACCTTTAACGCCAGATTATTTTTAATCCCTGCGCCACTGCTCGCCTCCTCCAGCACGCTTGCGCACGCTATGCGTCAAGAGGCATCGGTCACTGAAATATCGCGTATGGCATTGCTCTCTGGTATTACAGTCGTCGGCATCGGTGGCATGTCAGAGGATGCGACTATTTTTAAGTCTGGCATTTTAAGCAAGAATGATCTGCTTTATTTGAAAATGCAGGGCGCAGTGGGCGATATGCTCAGTCATTTTCTTGATGAAAACGGAAACCTTCTGAACCACGACGTCGAAGATCGACTGATCAGCTCATCTCTGGATACCATAAAGAATCTCGACAATGTCATAGGTGTTGCGGCGGGCCATTCTAAAATCGCCGCTATTCGAGCAGTGCTGCGCGGCGCTTATCTCGACGTGCTCATTACCGACGAAAACACGGCACAACAGCTTTTGGAGAACGAATAGCATATCTAACGGGTGCCTTGTGTTACTCGGTAGCAATTTGTCCGCAAGACTGCACCGTCTGCCCGTCTGAGATTTCTTTAGCTAACCTTCAATAGATCAGCGTGTTTTTTATGGTGGCAATACCTGATATAAAAATTAGAAGGAGGCTCTCATCATGTCACAGAAATATTTAATGGCGCTTGACGCAGGCACTGGCAGCGTCCGGGCTGTTGTCTTTGACGTTTACGGCAATCAAATTGGCTGCGTGCAGCACGAATGGACGCATGCGGAAGATCCGCGATGGCCCGGAAGCATGGACTTTGACTGGGTACATAATTGGGCGCTTGCCTGCGATTGCATCCAAAAGGTTCTTGCACAGGCAAATATCTCCCCCGCTAATATTGCGGCAGTGTCAACCACCTGCATGCGCGAAGGCATTGTGCTTTATGATGGCCAAGGTAGCGAAATTTGGGCTTGTGCCAATGTGGATGCCCGAAGCACCGACGAGGTTGGCCAGCTTATCGCGCTAAACCCTGAGCTGGAAAAGGAAATCTATCTCGAATCCGGGCAGACCTATGCGCTTGGTGCCTTGCCACGTCTGCTTTGGGTCAAAAATAAAATGCCAGAAATTTATGAAAAGACCGCACACATCGGAATGTTTAACGACTGGCTAATTTACAAAATGACAGGCATTCTAGAGGTTGAACCCAGCAACGGGTCAACAACCGGTATATTCAATCTAAAAAGCAGGGCGTGGAACCCCGAAATTGCGCGCAAATGCGGCCTTCGGGATGACATATTTCCGCCCGTGCGCGAATGCGGAGCTAAAATTGCAACAGTCAGCGAACTAGGCGCAAAACAAACTGGTCTTGCAGTTGGAACGCCCGTTGTTGTCGGCGGCGGCGACGCCCAGTTGGGCTGCGTTGGCGTAGGCGTTGTCGACGCAGGTCAAGCGGCAGTATTCGGCGGCAGCTTTTGGCAGTATGAATATAACACCGACGACGGCAGCACCGATTCCGACTGTCGCGTACGTGTCAATTGCCACGCCGTTCCAGGCGTGTGGCAGTACGAAGCGCTGGCTTTCAAACCTGGGCTGGTGATGCGCTGGTTCAGGGACGGTTTCTGCCAGCTTGAGCAGCAAACAGGCGAAAAGACAGGCAAAGATCCTTACTACCTCATGGACAAAGAAGCTGAAAAGATTCCTGTTGGTTGTTATGGCATGATGTGCACTTTTTCAGATGTTATGAACTATATCAGCTGGAAGCATGCTGCGCCTACGTTTACAAACTTTGATTTGGATCCGCAGCACTTTAACCGTTATACGTTTTATCGTGCCATACTTGAAAACACCGCGCTGATAACCAAAGGGCATTTAGATCTGGTGCGCGAGGCAACAGGTAAAGCGCCAAACGAAATTGTCTTCGCGGGAGGCGCTTCCAAAAGCCCACTGTGGTGCCAGATTCTTTCCGACGCGTTGGGGCTACCCGTAAAGGTACCGGTCGTAAAAGAAGCAACCGCGCTTGGCGCGGCCATACTCGCCGGATACGGCGTCGGTATTTACAGTGATATTTCTCAGGCCGCGCGAGACCTCGTCAAGTGGGATAAAACCTACACACCCAACACGGAGAACCACAAGATATACTGCGAGAATTATCAGCAATGGCGGCAAGTCTACAAAGCACAGCTCGCGCTTTGTGACAGAAAACTAACAAAAAATATGTGGATTGCCCCGGGATTATAGGAGAAAAACGTCCGATAATGCTCAGCATCAGTGGCCTGTCCCCTTTTACATTTGGGGCCTGCCACAGACTTAGGCAATTTATATTATACTAATCACGATCAAGGAGGGTGTGCTACATGTACATACTAAACGAAAATGAGCGCGAATACCGCTTTGGCAACAGCGGACCAAAATATTTGATGAAGGGCCCCCGAATGAATTTTGCTGTGGTACAATTTTCATCGGGCGAAGACTTCACCGCACATTATCACAATACTATGGAGGAAAACTTCTTCATTCTAGAAGGAGAAATCGATATTGTAGTAGACGGCAAAGTCAACAAACTTAAGCAGGGTGATTTTATACACATCGAACCAGGAGAGGTTCATTATTGCATCAACAACTCATCATCATCAGTCAAAATGATCTCTACCCTCGCCCCATTTCAAGAAGTTGACAAGGTAGATGTCCCAGATTATAAGTACTGATACGCGCTGTTTAAAGTTGATTTACAAGTATATTCTACATTATCTTAAGATGTTATTTTGTTTAATTTAAGCACATTAAACCAGACGCTTTGTACTATAAAAAGAATCCCTGCATCGACAAAAGAGTTGTCGATGCAGGGATTTAAATTTTGTTCTACTATCAGGCAGTAGTGCCTTTAACGCCCAATATCAAAAAACATTACCCCCGCTTTTAGCAGCAGGGGTAATGAAGAGATTATATTAGCCAAGCAGCTTTTCAACGGTTGCTAAACGCGCGCTGGTGCAGAAAATCTCCATCGCCAGCGACAGTTCCGCGGGAGTCGGGAAGCTGGGTGCAATTCGAATGTAGCTGTCATCGGGATCTTTGCCATAGGGGTGGGTAGCGCCTGCATCGGTCAGCACCACACCGGTATCCTTGCACAGTGCAACAATGCGCTTAGCGCAGCCCTTAGGCGCCATATAGGTGACAAAATAGCCACCTGCCGGTTTGACCCACTCGCCAACGCTCCGCTCGCCAAGCTCGGTCTGCAACGCATTGAGCACTGCGTCGAACTTCGGACGCAGGATAGCTGCATGCTTAGCCATTATACTACGGATGCCGTCGATGTCCTTAAAGAAGCGTACATGGCGCAGCATGTTCATCTTATCCCAGCTAATCGCCTGCGCGTTGAGCTGTTTTAAAGTAAAGTCGATATTTTCCTTGGAAGCGCCCATGAACGCGACACCCGCACCCGGCAGGGTGATTTTAGACGTAGAACCAAACACATAAACCATATTCGGGTTGCCGGCTTTTTTGCATTCCTCAAGAATGTTGAGCAGCTTGGTGTCTTCATAGACATAATGCATCGCGTAGGCATTATCCCAGAAAATTCTGAAATCCTTCGCCTTGGGTTTCATTGCGGCAATGCGCTTTACCGCCTCGTCAGAATAGGTGCCGCCAAGCGGGTTGGTATATTTCGGCACACACCACATGCCCTTGATGCTCTCATCCTCAGCGATGAGCTTATCCACCAGATCCATGTCAGGGCCCCACTCGGTGAGCGGAATATTGATCATTTCGATTCCAAGAAATTCACAGATGGTAAAATGGCGATCATAGCCCGGCACAGGGCAAAGGAATTTGACCTTGTCATATTTGCCCCAGGGCTTATCGGAATCGACCGTACCCTTGAGAACCGCGCGTGCCATGCAGTCGTACATAAAGGTCAACGACGAAGAGCCAACAACGATGGTTTCTTCCGGCGAAGCGCCCATAAACGAGCCAAAAAGCTTTTTCGCTTCGTCTATACCCGAAAGTTCACCGTAATTGCGGCAATCGATGCCACTCTCGGTCTTGCAGTTGCTCTTGGAATTAAGAACATCCAGCATCGTCATGCTCAGATCAAGCTGATCTGCACCCGGCTTTCCGCGCGCCATATTCAGCTTTAGTCCCTTCGCCTTGTAGTCGGCCAGCGCCGCCTCCATTTGTGCCTTTTCGGCAAGAAGCTCTTCCCTGTTCATCTGCTGGTAAGCCTTCATTACATTTTCCTCCTTGTTAGCCACAAATAATATGTGCATTAATTTCTGGATGCTCATTTATATCAAACGGGCGCATTGCCATAATTGTTCGGCCGCTTTCCCGCCTGCTCCAAGCTAAAACTCCGCGCTGCCCGGCGTTCTCGGGAACGGCAGCACATCTCGGATGTTGCCGACAGCTGTGATATACATAATCAGGCGCTCAAATCCAAGGCCAAAACCAGCGTGCCTGTTCGAGCCAAAACGCCGAAGGTCAAGATACCATTCATAGTCCTCAGTGGAAAGGCCACACTCAGCCATGCGGGCAAGCAGAACATCCAAACGCTCTTCGCGCTGACTGCCACCAATAATTTCACCGACGCCAGGAACTAGTAGATCCATAGCGGCAACAGTTTTTCCATCGTCGTTCATGCGCATATAGAATGCCTTAATCTCCTTGGGGTAATCGGTAACAAAGGTCGGGCGGCCAAAATGCTGCTCGGCCAGATAACGCTCATGCTCCGTTTGCAGGTCACACCCCCAAAACACCGGGTATTCAAATTTGTCTTTAACTGCCTCAAGAATGCCGATTGCCTCAGTGTAGGTAACATGCGCAAAATCTGAGGTAATAATGGCGTTGAGTCGGGAAAGCAAATCCTTATCATAAAAATCATTAAAGAATTTCATCTCGTCGGGGCACTTTTCCAGCACCTCAGCGAGTACTGCCTTAATCATATCCCGGGCAAGCTGCATATCGTCATTCAGGTCGGCAAAAGCGATTTCAGGCTCGATCATCCAAAACTCCGAAGCATGACGCGCCGTGAAGGAGCGTTCCGCTCTAAAGGTCGGGCCAAAGGTATACACCTTTCCGAAAGCCATCGCCATCGCCTCAGCCTCAAGCTGCCCCGACACAGTCAGGCTTGTTGGTTTCCCAAAAAAGTCCTGTGAAAAGTCGACTGTTCCATCCTCGGTTCTGGGAGGGTTCTGTATATCCAGCGTGGTAACGCGGAACATCTCGCCTGCACCTTCGCAATCACTGCCCGTGATGATCGGGCTATGTGAATAAACAAAGCCACGGTCCTGAAAAAAACGGTGAATTGCAAACGCCACCACACTGCGCACGCGGTACACCGCGGACAACGTATTGGTGCGGGGACGAAGATGCGCAACGGTGCGCAAATATTCAAGGGTGTGCCGCTTTTTTTGAAGCGGATATTCAGGCGCAGAAGTCCCCTCGACCGAGACAGTCTGTGCACGTAGCTCAAAGGGTTGCTTGGCGCCAGGTGTCAACAGTAGCGTACCGGTGATGACAAGCGCAGCACCCACATTTTGGTGAATCAGCTCATCAAAGTTTTTCAGTTCCTCTTCGGCCGCAACTACTTGAAGCGACCTGAAACTGCCACCATCGGAAAGCTCTACAAAGGCAATTGCACCTGAATGGCGCAACGTTTTGACCCACCCGCAGACCGTTATAGTCTGGTTTTCGAATTGCTGCGGGTTTAAAAAAAGACTTCGAATTTCTGTTCTTTGCATCTTTACGCCTCTTCTCCCCTTATATTGGTTATGATTATACCGCATCTTTTCAAAGAAGTATAGTGCTTTGAAGGAAAAATTGCAGTATTACAACGATGTTTTTTAGTTTTAACAGTATTAACCAGTATTTTTTCTATAATAAGCTCCACGTTTGTTTATATAAGCAATGTTATGAAAATTAATTTTAATATGCGAAATATATATGAATGATTTCCTGCAATACCTTTGAGCTCAATTGCTTTTTTGTTAAAGGCCAACTTCACACTGGTGTTTTTGAATCCTTCGCGCTATAATAAAATTAGCTTTCTAACCTGCTAAAGTTTAAAAAGAGATTTTCGGCGGTTTTTTTACAGAGTATATATGACAGAATAACATCCTTCGGGAGTGCTTATGAATATAAAACGACTAAACGACATGACCTCTGAAATAGGCTTTTTATTGTTGACGCACGGAGCCGAAATACACCGCGTTGAGGATACCATCTGCCGTATTACCGCCGCATATGGCGCGCAGGCAGATGTATTTGCCATACCCGCCAGTTTGGTGGTAACCATCACCGATCAGGAGGGTAAGACCTTCACCAAAACCAGGCGCGTGTACTATCGCGATATTAATCTTGACCGTGTTGATGCGCTTAATGCGCTAGCTAGACGCATTTGTGCCGAAACACCCGACGAACAGGAGATTATTCGGGCTCTGTCAATAATTGCCCAGCGGCCCGCATATACTCTGCCACAACAATTGATGGCAGCTGGTTTAAGTTCCGGCGCTTTCGCCATATTATTTGGCGGTGGGCTCCCTGAAGCGGTTATTGCAACAGCCGCTGGAGTACTGGTGCGCTGGGTAGGCGCTATGATGGAAAAGTTGGGTGGCGGCCTGCTGCTCAATAATATCATCGGCGGGGCCGTCTGTGCGCTTTCGGCCACAGTCGCGGCGCAGCTTTGGCCCACCTTGAACAGCGCCATCGTCACCATCAGTACGTTGATGCTTTTAGTGCCGGGGTTAGCTATGACCAATTCTATGCGTGATCTCATTGCCGGCGACTTGGTCACCGGCGTAATGAAAGGCACCGAGGCCACCGTCATTGCCGCCGGCATCGCCATTGGCGTCATGTGTTCGCTCGCCGTTTGGCGCAGTTTTGTGGGGTAACGAAATGAGTGTATTATGTGCTTCTCTGGCCGCTTTAGGTTTTGGCATATTTTTTAATCTGCGCGGTCTCAAGTTATTTACAGCCGCATTTGGTGGCGGTATTGGCTGGCTTTTCTTTCTCTTAGCCAAACCAGGTGGCGATCTGGTGCAATACTGCATGGCAAGCTTCGCGATCACACTGTTTGCCGAAGTCATGGCACGCGTTCAGCGCGCGCCTGTGACTATCTATCTGGTTCCCGCACTGATTCCGTTGGTGCCGGGCGGTTTGATATACGAGGCAATGCTCCATGCCCTTAATGGTGAAAATGAGCTGTTTCTCTCAATTGGGTTACACGCACTCACTATCACCGGCGCGCTGACGCTCGGCATTGTCGCCGTCTCTTCGTTAATGCGTCTGATCTACGCGCGCAAGCTGCGTTTTCACCGCCCTATGCCCTAAATTTTGCGCTATTCCTTTTAGATGGTATGGGATCTGTTTAATCATAATTCAGTCAAGCTTATAAGGTTTTATTCGGAGCAGCATTAATGGTAAGCTTTTGATCAAAAGTGAAGAAAATGTGGTTATTAACCAATAAGAGGCTACGTTTTATCGCAGCCTCTTACTTTTAAAAACGGTGCGGTCTTATCAACCGCACCGTTTTTTGTTAAAGGTAAAGCTTAAGCAACAACACCTTTTTTGACACGCACATTCTGCAGGAAGGCAACTGCAGCCAACACAGCAAAACCAACAAGATCGGTTACGGTACCCGGAACAAGCATGCCAAGACCACCAGCAATAAGCGCAATGCGCTCATACCAACGCGCATCAGTCAAGAAGTAGCCGGTAAGACCAGTTCCGATGCCAACCATGCCGATTAGCGAGGTAGCAATAACCTGAACCATATTCAGCGGTGTTGCACCAATCAGAATCATCTGCGGGTTATACACAAACAGATACGGCACAAGGAAGGCTGCGATAGCCAGCTTGGAAGCGTTGATACCCGTTTTGAAAGGATCGCTCTTGGCGATAGCCGAACCAGCATAAGCCGCCAGCGCAACGGGAGGCGTGATATCTGCCACAATACCGAAATAGAAGCAGAACATGTGCGCGGTGAATACCGAGACACCCAGCTTGACCAGAATCGGCGCAGCAATCGTCGAGGTGATCAGGTAGTTTGCGGTGGTGGGAACACCCATACCGAGAACAATAGAGGTGATCATCGCGAAGAAGAGGGTCAGGAACAGGTTTCCGCCCGTGAGTGAAACAAGGCTTTCACCAAGCTTCAAGCCTAAGCCAGTCAGCGTCACAACGCCGACGATAATACCGGCAACACCGCAAGCGCAGGCCACTGAGATGATGTTGCGTGCCGCATTGGGATACGCTTCTGCAACATCTTTAATCGGAACCCAAGTGTTCTTGCGCAGGAAAGGAACGATGATGCAAGCCAATGTGCCAAACAGCGCAGCACGGGTCGTAGTAAAGCCCATTACCAGCAGCACGATGATAGAAACCAGCGGAATAATCAGATGTCCGCGTTCTTTCATCAAGGGGCCAGCCTTGGGCAACTGCTCGCGCGGAATGCCCTTTAAGCCAAGGCGTTTCGCCTCAAAGTGAACCATAATCCAGATGCCGGAGAAGTACAAAATAGCAGGAACGACAGCCGCTTTTGCGACTTCAAGATAGTTGATGCCAACGGCTTCGGAAATCAGGAAGGCAGCCGCGCCCATGATGGGGGGCATGATCTGACCGCCAGTGGAAGCCGCAGCCTCAACCGCTGCCGCAAATTCAGGCTTGTAACCCAACGACTTCATTAGCGGAATGGTGAATGAACCGGTAGAAACAGTATTGGCAACCGAAGAGCCCGAAACTGTACCCTGCAGCGCGGAAGACAAAACCGCAACCTTGGCAGGACCGCCAGCCGCCCAGCCAGCCAGTGCATTGGCGATGTCGATAAAGAACTGGCCAATGCCGGTTTTCTCAAGGAATGCACCAAACATAATGAACAAGAAGATGAAGGTCGAACAAGCGCCGATAGGCGTGCCGATAATTCCTTCAGTCGTATAGAACAGATGGGTGACAATGCGCTTCATGCTGTAGCCGCGGTGGCGCAAAAAGCCCGGCATATATGCGCCAAAGCGGGCATACAAAATGAAGAGCGTGGCAATTACAATAATTGGGACGCCAACAACACGCCGACAGGCTTCAATGATCAAAATGATCGCCACAATACCGACATACATATCCATATCAGTAAAACGGCCGGCGCGCTTTAGAAGCTCGGCATAGTTGAAAACACAGTAGCCAACAACGCCGACAAATGCCGAACCAAGAATTAAATCAAAAATATTAAGCTTGGTGCGGCTGAACTTGACGGATGCAGGATAGAGCCAGTAGGCCAACGCAATTGCAAAGCCTAAGTGTATGTAACGAACTTGCTGCTGTGGCACGCGCCCAGTAATAGATGAAAAAAGCTGAAACGTAGTAAAGCAGATGAGAATGATGGTGATGACAGTATTCTGCCACCCTGTAAAGGTTCTGTAAGCGCTTTCTTTATCCAGAGTTGATAAATCAATATCCTCCGGTTTTACTTTTTTCTTGAAAAGCAAATTTCTCACCCTTTCCGACCTGTACGGTCGAAGATCGATTGATTGTATACATAATATCTGTGCAAGAATCGACGTTTTAGGTAAGCCGCAGCAGCCTTTTTAAAACGCTGCGACGTGATATCGAAATTGAAAACGGCTGTTTCGGGTACAACTTCCCGATCTCTACTGTATCGTCGCCGTATTTAAATACGTGTCCGGCGATATTCCCCCCTATATATCCGATAGATGCTTTCCACTCCGGTTTAAAATCCAAAATGTAAAAATCACCCTCCTGCCGAAAATTCATATCGGCAGTTTCATAAATGGTATCAATCATACCTGCGCCATAACTTTGAAAATAACCTTCCTCCAACGTAATCAGCTTGTTTTCGGGATCTAGGCGGTACACCTCGCGAATCAACCCTTTGTTGACCGAATGCCTGAATCCTACTTCACACTCGTTGGATGTGATAACCTTCTCATAGCGAACTTTGCCTCTGGAAGATACCACAAGACTGGGCGGGAGTAAGGGCAACGACAATAACAAGATAATGACGCCAAGAAGAACGCAGGCGGACGAGATGGCTCTCGCCCGCCCGCGACCATATTTTTTGATATCCAAAGATTAAATGCGGATAAGGTTTCCCTTACGGAACCTTAACGCCAATCTCAGTGTAGTATTTAGCAGCGCCGGGGTGTACATTTCCGGGAACAATACCGATCATAGCGGCGTCGCTAGAGAGAACAGCGCCCTTGGCGTGTGCAGCAGCAAGCTCGGGCTGATTCTCAAACAGCGCCTTGGTGAATGCATAAACGTCATCATCGGTCATTTCAGCACGGCAAATGAGAACAGCCTTGATAGCAAGGGTGGTCGCATCGGCTTCGGTCTTATAAACGTCCTTAGCAACAGTGTAGTCAGCATAGAAGGGATACTTCTTGATCATAGCGGCGCGCTCAGCATCGCCGATAGAAACGATCTTGACAGGCTTGGAAACAGACAGCTCGGTGATTGCGCTGTTGGGAGCGCCAGCCACGACGAATGCTGCGTCGATGGTGCCGTCCTGAAGTGCGCTGCCAGACTCTGCGAAGGAAAGGTCACGAACCTGAACGTCGTTAACGGTCAGACCATAAGCCTCAAGGAACTGCTCAGCGTTTGCACGGGTGCCCGAACCAGGAGCGCCCATCGAAACAACCTTGCCCTTAAGGTCGCCAATGGTGTTGATAGCCATATTGGTGGTCACGCAGTGAACAACCTCAGGATAGAGGGAAGCAATAGCCTTAACATTCTTGACAGGCTGTCCATTAAAAGTTTCAAGTGTGGTTCCGCCAACGGCATAGGCCATGATGTCGGTCTGAACGATAGCGAAATCAGCATCGCCGGACTCGAGCAGGCGGATATTCTCAACAGAAGCGCCGGTAGAGTTCGCGGTGATGTTTGAACCGGTTACGCCATTGATTACCTGGCAAATGACGCCGCCAAAAGCGTAGTAGGTGCCAGAGGTACCGCCGGTAGCCATAATAAAGTCGCCTTTAATGGTAGGACCTGCAGGAGCCTCAGAAGACGGTGCTGCGGACGAGGGTGCCGGAGCTGGAGCAGCCGACGAAGCCGGAGCAGAAGATGTGCCGCCACAGGCCGCAAGCACCAACACAAGGGCCAGCGCCATGGAAATCGCCAAATACTTTTTCATGAAATTTCCTCCCATTCAACTTGCATTATGTACGGTTTTCACCTTCATCGTAAAAGGTTTAGCCGCCATTAGTGTTTTCAGTATAGCACAGGGTTAAAAAATTGGCAAGTTTTTTGGGCTAAATCATGAATATAATGTATAATTTCTCATTAAATTTGGATTTTTAGTATATTTATTAAAAAAATAATAATGATAAACTATATAAAATCGGCTATTAATCACAATTCATAGAATTTTAATATATTCACAAAAATGAATAAAAAGATATAATTTTAATCCATAATAAACAATTTTTTCCTTTTTTAATAAAAAATTTTAGTACACTAATACGTTAAATTACTTGATTCCATCTTTGATTTTAGCTTCATATTTCTGTATCAGATTAAAATTTGGTGTTATTTCCTTCGTTTTTTTGCAGGTAAGATGCAATTTCTTTCATTCTCAAAATTCAATTGTGTTTTAATTGAAAACAGTTGTATTCCTAAGATTTCACATACACAGAAACCGAGTTATTATTTCGTTATTTTGCACAAGTCTGTGCAAATTTGACTTATTAAGCTTTTTTTCCCATTCATGTCTGAATTAGACAGAATATAAGCTTTAAAACATTTTCCACTTATAACCTAATTTTGCAATTATAGCGATGATTTTTGAAAAGGATTATCATGCGCTTTCCCAATAAATGTGTATCAGTTTTATGGATATTGACATCCTGACACAAAGCTTCTATGCTATAGGTACTTCATTGGTAATGCATGACTAATCCCTAATATGACAACGATTGATGCTCTAAATTTTGCAGCATAACACAGTGTGTGTGGGTGAAAAAAGTGAAAATTGGTATTGATATAGGTTCTACTACTATAAAGTGTGTGGTGCTCGATACGAATGACAATATTGTCTATCATTCGTATGAGCGCCATTATTCGCAAATTGCAGAAAAAACAGCCGAGCTCATTTACATAATCCGCAAAAGTTTTTCGCCGCAGGGTGGCTTTGTTCTGGCAATTTCAGGTTCTGCGGGCATGGGGTTGGCTGAAAAGTGTGGCATCCCTTTTGTGCAGGAGGTTTTTGCGACTCGCGTCGCCCTACGTAACCGCCTGCCTGAAACTGACGCAGCTATTGAGCTGGGCGGCGAGGATGCTAAAATATTATTTTTGAAAAATGGGCTTGAAGTGCGCATGAATGGCTCTTGCGCTGGTGGTACTGGCGCATTTATCGATCAGATGGCTACTCTATTAGATATTACGCCACAACAGATGAACGATTATGCTGCGCGCGCCCAGCGCATATATACCATCGCTTCACGTTGCGGCGTGTTTGCTAAATCTGATATTCAACCATTGCTTAATCAAGGCGCAAATCACGACGACATTGCCGCTTCGATCTTTTCTGCAGTTGTCAACCAGACCGTTGCAGGGCTGGCGCAGGGACGACCCATTACCGGCAATGTTATCTATTTGGGAGGCCCGCTCACCTTCCTGTCCGAGCTGAGAAATAGTTTTGACAGCACTTTAAAGGTTGCCGGACTTTGCCCTGAGAATTCGCTTTATTATGTCGCGATAGGTGCGGCGCTTTGCGCCGACCGCGCTATCGACCCACAAGAAGCTTTAGATCATCTTTCTAATCTGTCACTTACTGGTCAGTATCACTTTATTGAACCGCTCTTTGAAAGCGAGCGACAATATAGCGACTTTTGTGTGCGCCACAGTCAGTGCACCGTGGATAAAACCGACCCTGCCACTTACACTGGTCGGGCTTTTCTTGGCGTTGATGCCGGCTCTACGACAATTAAACTGGCAATTATCGATGATAAGGGGCACCTTCTGTCCAGTATCTATCAGCCAAACAAAGGCAACCCCGTGCCGGCGGTGCGTCAATTTTTATCTGAATTCTATAGTCGTTATCCCCAGATCACCATTGCGGGTGCCACCGCAACCGGTTATGGCGAAGATCTTATTAAAAATGCATTTTCGCTGGATTACGGAATCGTCGAAACCGCCGCGCATCTTGCGGCGGCCCAGCATTTCTTGCCTGATGTTGAATTCATCATTGATATTGGCGGACAAGATATTAAATGCTTTAAAATTAAAGATGGTACGATTGATAGCATATTTTTAAATGAAGCGTGTTCTTCAGGATGCGGCTCGTTTTTACAGACCTTTGCAAACGCTTTGGGATACAGCGTCGAAGAGTTTGCCAAACTTGGTCTGTTTGCCGACCGCCCTGTCGATCTGGGCAGCCGCTGCACCGTGTTTATGAACTCTTCAGTCAAACAGGCGCAAAAGGACGGTGCCTCCATCCAGAATATTTCGGCTGGCCTTTCAATCAGTGTTGTCAAGAATGCGCTATATAAGGTGATCCGTGCTTCCTCCCCCGAGGAACTGGGACGACGTGTCGTTGTTCAGGGTGGTACTTTTTTAAATGATGCTGTACTACGCGCCTTTGAGCAGGAAATGAAGCTTGAGGCTGTCCGCCCGACCATTGCTGGTCTAATGGGAGCCTACGGTGCGGCGCTTTATGCCCAGTCGCGCCCCAAGGAGCAGAGCAGCATCATCACACTGCCGCAGCTGGAAAGCTTTATTCATACCATCAAGGATATCAACTGCGGTCTGTGCGAAAACCACTGCCGTTTGACCGTCAATACCTTTTCCGGTGGGCTCAAGTACATTAGCGGCAATCGGTGCGAACGCCCCGTGACCAATCGCAGCAACTATAATGCTCTAAACATCTATAAATACAAGTTGGAACTTCTCAAGGCTTATAAACCTGACCCCCAGGCAAAACGGGGCATCATTGGCATTCCGATGGGACTAAATATGTTTGAGCTGCTGCCATTCTGGCACGCATTTTTTGCAAAGCTGAGTTTTTCGGTTGTGACATCCCCGCTTTCCGACCGGAACATCTACCTGCTTGGTCAAAGTACGATTCCGTCGGATACTGTTTGCTTCCCCGCTAAGCTGATGCACGGACATGTGCAGACGCTGATCGACAATGGCATTAAAACCGTATTTTATCCTTGTATGAGCTATAATCTCGACGAAAATCTAGGGGACAATCACTACAACTGCCCGGTCGTGGCCTATTACCCCGAGGTTATCGGAGCGAACATGCCCGACCTGCGCAGCGTGACTTTTATAAAGGACTACGTCGGCATTCACCGACCGAACGAATTCCCTAAGAAAATGCACAAGGTACTGGCCGGTTATTTCCCAGGTGCCAATATAGCTCTGTCTGAGGTGCAAGCTGCAGCGAAAGCCGCCTACGCCGAACAGGATCTTTATCTTGCGCGCATTCGTGAACGCGGCGAAGCCATCATTCAGGAGGCGCGTGCAGACGGCTGCCCCATTATTGTGCTTGCGGGCAGACCGTATCATATCGACCCTGAAATCAACCACGGTATCGACAACCTCATCTCCAGCTTCGGAGTCGGCGTTATTTCAGAGGATGTCATTAGTGACCGTGTGACAAAATTCCCGGTTAATGTTTTAAACCAGTGGACCTACCACTCAAGACTTTATGCCGCCGCCCGCTATATCAAGGACCAACCCGATATGCACCTTGTGCAGCTTGTCTCGTTTGGCTGTGGCATTGACGCCATCACGACAGACGAGGTGCGTTCTCTGCTTGAGGACGAGGAGAGACTTTATACTCAGATAAAAATCGACGAAATAACAAATTTGGGTGCTGTTAAAATAAGACTGCGCAGTCTGTTTGCAGCAGTCGAGCAACAAAAAAGTGTACAAACTGCAGCAGGAGGTAGCTGCCATGCATGAACCCCACACGCAACAACCCAGCCGCGTTATCTTTACAAAAGAGATGCGGCGCGATTACACCATTTTAGTCCCTATGATGGCCCCCATTCATTTTGAACTGATCCGCAACGTGATGCGCAATGCTGGTTACAAGGTTGAAATCCTTGAAAACTGTAGCCATCAGGTGGTGGAAGAGGGCTTGAAATACGTTCATAATGATACCTGTTACCCCGCCCTTCTGGTTATAGGCCAGCTGATAGACGCATTGAACAGCGGCAAATATGACCTGAGCAAAACCGCGCTGATGATGAGCCAAACCGGCGGCGGCTGTCGCGCCTCTAATTACATACACCTGCTGCGCAAGGCGCTTTCCAAGGCGGGGTATGCTGATCTGCCGGTTATATCGGCCAATCTCTCAGGTCTTGAGGAAAATCCGGGCTTTCAGGTCACGCTGCCGATGATTCGCAAGCTAATTGCCGCCTTAATCTACGGTGACATGCTGATGTTGCTCTCAAACCAAATTCGCCCTTATGAGGACGACAAGGGTAGTGCCAACGGCATGGTTGCTCAATGGATTGCTGAATTAACTCGTCAGTTTAGAGCCGGAAACGGCCTAAACCTGACCCAAATGAAGCATAACCTTGAACGCATCGTCACCGACTTTGAACAGATAAGAATTACGCGCGTCCCAAAGGTCAAAGTTGGCATTGTCGGTGAGATATATGTTAAGTACTCAAAGCTAGCTAACAACAACCTTGAGGAGTTTTTAGCCTCGCAGGACTGTGAAGTCATGCTGCCCGGCCTGTTGAATTTTATGCTGTTCAAGGTGGATAACCGCTTGGAGGACCATAAGCTCTATGGTGGCAACGGCGCTAAATATTTTGTCGTCAATTGCTTTATGGATTTACTGTTGCGCATGGAACGTATCATGCTCGACGTGCTGTCAAAACATCCACAGTTTACTGCGCCGTCGCCTTATCATCACCTCAAGGGGCTGGTCAAAGATATCATTGGCTATGGCAACAAAATGGGTGAAGGCTGGCTGCTCACCGCTGAAATGGTGGAGCTGATCGAGAGCGGCTACGGTAACATCGTTTGCGCACAGCCGTTTGGCTGCCTGCCCAACCACATCAGCGGCAAGGGTATGATTCATCGCCTGCGTGAATTGTATGGCAATATTTCCAACATCGTCGCGATCGACTATGACCCCTCCGCCACCCGCGTTAATCAGGAAAACCGAATCAAGCTGATGCTGGCTGTCGCCAAAGAGCGTCTTGATCAGGAGATGGAACAGATTCAGCCGACCGATAACCGCGAGCCTGTGTTGGTTTAATTATAAATTAATTTTAATAAAAGCTTGCGGTCTTTGGTCAACACCCCACACGTAATAACTTCCCCTATGACAAAAGCAGCCTTGTTATTCGGTGTTTTGTCATAGGCCACGGATGTCCTGTCTATTCCGTAAGGAAATAAAAATGCGCCTTGCAGCGGCTGAGGAAGCCCGTTGCAAGGCGCATTGCATATTAAACTATAAAAGCATGATCGCTTTGAATCAATTTTTAGAAAACTCCGCTAGATCAAGACCCTTATTGTGGTCAAGCGCCCACTGAACGCTCCAGCTGTTAGCAAATAGCAGCAGATTGTTGCCCTTTAGATCCTGAATGCGCTTGGTATCGGACGAAAGTTGTAGTGTCTTTGGGTCCATTTCCTTGTTGGTCAGCCAGCGAATATATTGATACGGCAAATTCTCACGCCTTATCTCCACACCATACTCGTGAAGCAGCCGATGCTCGAGTACCTCAAACTGTAGCACGCCGACCACGCCGACGATGACACGTTCCATACCGGTGCCGGGCTCCTGAAAAATCTGAATGGCACCCTCCTGCGCAATCTGGCTCATGCCCTTGACAAACTGCTTGCGCTTGAGCGTATCTTTTTGGGTGATAACCGCAAAGTGTTCCGGCGCAAAGGTGGGGATTCCCTCAAAGGTCACGGGCCGTGATGGGGCGCAGACTGAATCGCCAATGGAAAAGATGCCAGGGTCAAACACACCAATGATATCGCCTGCAAAGGCTTCCTCAACTATTTCGCGCTCCTGTGCCATCATCTGTTGCGGTTGTGAAAGCTTGAGCTTGCGCCCCGCCTGAACATGCAGCACCTCAGCACCCTTCTCAAACCGCCCTGAGCAGATGCGCATAAACGCAACACGGTCACGATGGGCCTTGTTCATATTAGCCTGAATCTTAAAAACAAAGGCCGAAAATTTATCTTCAAAGGGGTCTACTACACCGATATCGGCAGTACGCGACAGCGGTGGGGTGGTCATGCGCAGAAAATCTTCCAAGAACGGCTCAACGCCGAAGTTAGTCAGTGCCGACCCGAAGAACACCGGTGTTAGCTCGCCGCAGTCCACCCGCTTCTGGTCAAACTCCACGCCTGCCCCTTCGATAAGCTCAATATCCTCCTGCAAAATACCATGCAGTTCATCGCCAAGAATTTCACCCAGCCGAGCGTCATCAAGTGCCAGCTCGGTCGCATCCACCTCACGCGCGCCACCGCTGTTTGCGGTAAACGCTATGATCTCACGCTTGCTGCGGTCGTACACGCCCTTAAAATCGCGCCCTGATCCAATCGGCCAGTTGACCGGATAAGTCTCGATACCCAGCTCCTCCTCGATCTGCTCAAGCAGCTCATAGGGACTGCGGGCATCACGATCCATCTTGTTAATAAAGGTGAAAATTGGGATGTGGCGCATGGTGCAAACCTTAAAGAGCTTTCGGGTCTGATTCTCAACGCCCTTTGAAGCGTCGATGACCATCACGGCTGAGTCGGCAGCCATCAGTGTGCGGTAGGTATCCTCTGAGAAGTCCTGATGTCCCGGGGTATCAAGAATATTGATGCAATATCCCTCATATTCAAACTGCATAACCGATGAAGTGACCGAGATGCCGCGCTGCTTCTCAATCTCCATCCAGTCAGAAACAGCGTGACGCGCAGCTTTTTTGCCCTTGATTGAGCCAGCCAGCTGAATGGCGCCGCCGTAAAGCAGAAATTTTTCTGTGAGGGTGGTTTTACCGGCGTCAGGATGCGAGATAATCGCAAAGGTTCTGCGCCGCTTGATTTCGTGCTCTAATTTTGACAAGGTTTAATCCCCCATGCTTTTACTACGATTTCTATTGCCTACAAACATTTATAATAACAGAAAATACGCCTGTGCGCAATAAAAGCCTTAAAATTGCGTTGAAAACGTTTCGACTTTTTTTATTATGGGACTTGCCATGATTTTTTAAATATGCTATAATTATAAAGCTTTGGAGGCATAGCTCAGCTGGTCAGAGCGCTTGCTTCACACGCAAGAGGTCCACGGTTCGAGCCCGTGTGCGTCCACCAAAGAAACCTTCAGATTTTGCATTTCGATGTGAATTTGAAGGTTTTTTCTTTTTATTCTCAGAATTTTCGAAATGAATCTATAGATTTTGGGTTAATCACACGATTTTTAGCCCGTTTTATCAACACATTAGCAACAAATATAATGTGTTACGGCACCGCCGCCAAATCTCCCCGCCGCAGCGTGGTGCAAGCTGTTAGGCAGCAGACCTCCGTGGCACCGCATTGGCGTAAAAGCTGCGCACAGCGGTCAAGTGTAGCACCTGTAGTCATGACGTCATCGATGAGCAAGATGCGCCCAGCGCAAGTTGCCCCCGCTTGCCGCTGATAGCTTTTTTGTGCGTTTTCAAACCGCTGCGTATATGTTAGCGTATGCTGTGCCTGCTTCTTTACGTCACAGATCAGAGGGGATGGCATATAGCTGATGTTTAACCGCGTCGCCAGCTTTTCCGCCAGCGTTTTAGCTTGGTTATGGCCACGCTTTTCAATATTTGCGGCACTCATCGGTACCTCGGTCACGGCGTCAAAATAGTTGTCTCCACTAAAGCCAAAGGCCGTAATGGCTTCCGCCATCAAAGCTGCCACCTGCTCCAATGCCGGGCTTTGAGGCTGCGTTTTAAGGCAGTTGATTAAATAATGCGTATCGTGTTCATAGAAGAAAGCTGAAACACTGCGCGAAAAATAGAAAGGCTCATCCCCACGACAAACGCAGCTGTCGACGGGTTTGCCGCACACCAGACAGCGGCTGGAATCAAAAAGCTTCTCCGGAAGAAACTGCATACATTCAGGGCACAGCGCCGTACCGATGGGCGTCACTTCACGGCAGACAGCGCAGCGCGGCGGAAAGAATAAATCCAGACAGCTTTTTACATTTAAATGCAGCAGCTTCATAGTGCGCGACTCCTTCCAAACGTCTATCCAAACCTCAGCATTTACTAAGAGCGGCTCCTCAACGAATTGAGAAGCCGCTCTTTTGTGTGTTTTCAGTTGGGACAAAAGCGCGGCTTACTTGTCGCCCTCGGTCTCGTCCTCTTCGTCTTCTTCCTCGTCGAAGTCGAACTCAAGATGCTCGCCGCAGTTGGGGCAGTCCATCTCGCCTTCTTCTACCATATCCTCGTCGAGGTAAATGCTGTCGCCGCAGCTCGGGCAGACGATTTCATACAGATCGCCATCTTCGCAGCAATCGCAGTCATCATCGTCGCACTCTTCGTCGTCATAAACAATCTCTTCGAGCCCGTCAAGGTCTTCGTCAATCATGTCAATCTGTTCGCCGAGTTCGCCGACAACCTCCTGCAGGTCGCTGACTTCAAACGCAATGTCATCAAGCACGTCGATAATTGCGCTAAGCAGTTTGCCTTCCTTGCTGGAAGTATCAAGATCAAGACCCTCGGTAAGACCTTTCAGGTATGCAACTCTTTCAGTAACAGTCATGTCGGTCATCCTCCTTAAATTTTATATATAATGGCTTTATGCACGCTCGAGGTATTCACCGGTTCTGGTATCGACGCGGATCATGTCGCCCTCGTTGATGAAGAGCGGAACACGAATTTCTGCGCCGGTTTCAAGGGTTGCAGGCTTAGACGCATTGGTCGCAGTGTCACCCTTAAAGCCAGGATCGGTCTGAGCGATCTTCAACTCAAGGAAGGTGGGCGGCTCTACGCCAAAGATTACGCCCTTGTAGGAAAGAACCTTACAGACAACGTTCTCCTTGACAAACTTGAAATTATCCGACAGCTTGTCCTCGTTGATCGGAAGATTCTCGTAGGTTTCGGAATCCATGAAATAATAAAGCCCGCCATCATTGTAGAGATATTCCATATCCTTACGCTCAACAAAAGCAGTAGGGAATTTCTCGTTGGGGCTAAAGGTACGGTCGGTGACCGAACCGGAAATCACGTTGCGGATCTTGGTACGAACAAAAGCGGCACCCTTGCCCGGCTTGACATGCTGAAATTCAATAATCTGAAAGACATTGCCGTCGATGTCAAAGGTTACGCCGTTTCTAAATTCACCTGCTGTAATCATATTTGTGCTCCTCCTTGAGATGTGACTCTCTTGCATATGTAACTAATAATAGCCTAAATAGACACTTTTTTCAAGTATTGAAACAGGTTTATAAAAAATTTTATAGGATTATAAGCTGTTTAGGGCTATGGGCTAGATTTTCAAAGCCTGTCTCAGTAATAACCACCACATCTTCAATGCGGACGCCAAATTTCCCTTCGAGGTAGATGCCCGGTTCAACACTCAATACATTGCCCGCCACTGCAAACGATTCGGTCATCGGCGAAAAACGTGGCTCCTCATGTATTTCAAGCCCTAGAGAGTGCCCGAGCGCATGGCCAAAGCAACCTTTATAGCCAGCTTCCTCAATCGTGCTGCGCGCCGTATGATCTACCATTCTACAGCTTGCCCCGGCTTTTATGACTTCAAACGCCTTATTCTGCGCTTTGAGCACTGTTTCGTAAACTTTTTTCTGTTCGTCGCTAATATGGCCAATCGCCACGGTGCGAGTCATGTCGGAACAGTATCCGTCCTTGCGAGCGCCGAAGTCCAGCGTCAGAAAATCTCCTGGTTCAATGGGTTTTTCAGTCGGAACGCCGTGGGGCATTGAGCTATTTTGGCCCGAGACGGCAATGGTATCAAACGCGAGGCCGTCGCCGCCAAATTTGCGCATAAGATATTCCAGCTCGCTGGCCACCTCCCGTTCGCTTCTACCCACACGGATAAAGTTTAAAAGCTCAATGAAGCTGCGGTCGGTGATAGCTTGTGCCTGACGCATGGTCACTATTTCTTCAGCGGATTTAACCGAGCGATGCGACAGGATGATGTCATCTAGCACCTTACCGGACAGCAGCGTCATGCCCGGGAGGGCTTCTTTCCAGCCCTCAAATTCCGCTACCGTCATGTGTTTTGTCTCCACCGCGACGGTTTTAACACCATGTTTTTCTAAAATTTCGCGAACCTGTCTGTAAATCGCGCGCTCTTGCAGCGTCACTTTGCAGCCTTTTGCAGCCGCTTTTGCCTTTTCTATATATCTAAAATCGATCACCAATTCGGCTTCGTCCCGCATCACCAGAAATGTGCCTGCGCTGGATGCCATCCCGGTATAATATCGGCGATTGACATCCGATACAATGAGCGCTGCGTCAACCTGAGCCGGCAACTCATGCTGCAACCGCTGTAGCCGCTGTTCTATCATAACTCTTCCGCCCCCTGCGCTAATTTTTCTTCATATCGCATACGCATCCAGCGGGCGTCCTCCGCCTGAGTGCCAGCCGATTCACAGATCACAGTCGGATAACACCCCCTCTGAACAATCAGCTCAGCAAGCGGGTCAAAATCCGGCCCGAAAACGCTATCCTCAAAGGTGAGATGTCGTTTTTCTCCGCCGTTTTCAGTGTATTCTATCTTGGAAAAATGCGCGTGAAGTTCCTTAAGGCGTGCATGACCCAATGTGTTCTCAATAGTATCAAACACCGCTTTAAAATCCTCAAAGGTTTTTAAACCCCCAAAAGTTCGCGCGTTTAGATGACCAAAATCGACACAGGGCAACATACGCTCGTCAAGGCGACACAGCGCAACGACTTCCTCAAGTGTGCCGAGCTGGTTTAGTTTGCCCATCACCTCGGGGCAAATGCGCACATCATTTAGCCCTTCGGCATTTAGCGCTTCTATTGCCCAGTTCATTGCCTCAGACGCCAGTGCAAGCGCTTTTTCACGGCTCATCTTGGAACAGGAACCAGAATGCACGACGATACGATTGCCGCCCAAGAGTTTGACCGCGCGAGCCGACTGTAAGATATAATCCACCGATTTGCGCCGCTTTTCTTCCTCAACGGAGGAAAGCGATATATAATAGGGCGCATGCAGTGAAACGGTGATATTCGCCTCCTGCGCAAAGCGTGCAAATTTTTCGGCCATGCTCGAGTTGACACGCACACCGCGCCCACACTGATATTCGAAAGCATTTAAGCCCATTTTGGTTAAATACTCCGGCATCTGCTCGGTCTTTTTATAGCCCATTGCGGCAAAGCTGTCGGCGCTGCCCGCAGGGCCAAAGCGCGCCGTTTTAATGTTATTAATGTTGCCTTCTCCTTTCGAAGCCCGAAAGAATCGGGCGTTCAAGCCAGCGTTTAAACCTAAAAAATCGGGTATGTTCGGGTTCTATCGGGTTGACAAAAATGCAGTAAATACCTGCTAGCCGTGCGCCGAGTACATCCGTAAAAATCTGGTCGCCAATCGCAACCGCTTCACTCGGTTTAAGCCCCAGCCGGGTGAGCGCGCGTCGGTAGCCGGTGGGCAGTGGTTTTTTGCCGTTCGACTCAAAATCAAGCCCAAGCAGTTTTGCAAACAGGCCGACCCGCATCGGCGAGTTGTTTGAAAGAATAATGAGCTTTAAACCCGCAGTTCGGGCCTCCTCCAGCCACGCTAAAACGCCGTCGGAGGGCACAGGGTTGTCATGTGTGGTCAGCGTATTATCAACGTCGAGAATCACACCGCGATAACCAGCCAAAACCAACGCCTTAGGCGATATGTCCAGTATAGTAGGATGCCGCTCGTGTGGGTAAAAAATGCTCATGTCATGCCTCCTTGCAGATAAAAACATTATAAAGCATTTTAGTCGTAAATACAAATATTGCGGTTTGTTTATTTTTGCAAACATGATATACTGTTATTTGATTAAAACCGATTAAATCATACTATTTGATTTATATATTGATCGTACATTAGTATGCAACGGTTTGGATAATTTAGAACCAACATTAAAGTGTGGTGCATTTATGAGTTATTATTCCCCCATTGAGCCAAATCCCAAAAAACCTGATGACCTGCCAGTGGGTCGCATTATTGCCATTGTGGTGCTGTTTTCAATTGGACTGTGGCCGATTGCCGTTTATTTAATATGGAAAACCGTTTCAGAGTCCAAACGTCCGCCAAGGCGCATTCCACCCGGGCGCGCAAAACGACAGAGAAACGGAAAGATTTACGGCGAATTTGTCCCCTACGAGCCCGCTGCAACACCACCCAAAGGTGTGCCGCCTATACCACAGTATCAAAAATCTGCGGCGTCCCCTGCGTCACAACAGCCGTCCCCTAGGCCTTCGAGCGAAGATAAGCCCGCTACACAGTCGGCCGCCAATGCCAAAGGCTTTAAAAAGCCGTGGTGGTATACGGCGCTGAGCGCACTAGGCATCGGCTTAATCGCTACCGGAAGTCTGTTTTCATTTTTAGGACTAGGCAACATATTTGGCGGTGGTACGCTTTCAGAAGCTGTGACGATGTTCACGCTTTCAGCGTCGTTTGTCGTCTCGGGCGGCTGCCTTCTACTGGTTCCCCGCGGTTTAGCTTTGCAGGAAGCAAAAAAAATTCGCTTTTGCAATGTTGTCGGCACGCGCAAGGTTATGAAGCTGGCTGACATGTCTGCAACGCTTGGCATACCTTTTCCACAGCTGGTCAAGGAATTGCAGTTCCACTTGGATAAAGGATTGTTCCCGGGCGGCTATATCGACCACGCCCGCAAGCTGCTGGTTGTCTCGGCAGAAGGAGTGGATTTTGCTGCACTTGAGGTCGAGTCCAGTATGGACAAGTCTGACAGCGCAGGTGCACAACCGGACTCCCGCCGGGACATGCTTGCAAAAATCCGTGTAGTGAACAAGCGCATCGCCGATGAATCGGTCTCTAAAAAGGTTCAACGTATTGAAGAAATCACTGCGCTGATTTTAGAGGCGGTCGAACGAGATGCGGCAAAGGAACGCAAGATTGGCGTTTTCATGAGTTATTATCTGCCGACAACCCTTAAGATCATTACTGCCTATGAACAGTTTGAAGAGCAGGGCGTACGCGGTGAAAATTTACAGGCCGCCATGCGCGACATCGAAAATATTCTGGATCATCTTGTTTCAGGCTTCGAGCGGCAGCTTGATCTATTGTTTGAAAATGATGTTCTGGATATTTCGTCGGACATCAGCGTGCTGGAAAGCATGTTAGCCAAGGATGGTTTAACCGATAATGGCCTAACCATGCCCAAGGGTTGATTTTATAATAGTGCGGGGAAGGGTTTTACCCTTCCCCGCTCAGCTTGTCAGAAAAGTCTTCCGCTCCGCTCGACTTTTTCTGCCAAGCTTCGCAAAGCGGGCAAGATTGCCCGCTTTGTCGCCTGCGGGCGAGCAATCCGGTGCACTTTGTGCACCTCAACGCGAAAGTGGGGGCTCACTGCCCCCCTTTCACACTATTCCCCCGATGCTTAGCAAAACGAAAACCACTTCTTTGACAGTCTGCGCGGGGAAGGGTTTTACCCTTCCCCGCTTGATACCCAAGTGAAGCTTCTTAAACGCCTTTTAAACCATGCGCTAATTAGCCGAAGGGTTTACAAGATAACCTAACAACATTTTCAAACTTTTCGACGTCAAAAACAGCCTGATCTTTAAAATCTATTTTGGCATAATACCCTTCGCCCAGATCAAACGCAATATAATACCCCAAAACATCTGGGTAGCCACAAACGCTGGCAACCACAGAACGCCCCTTGACAAATACCAGCTGAACCATGCCTTCACTTACCGTTTCACACAGCGCGCTGCTTTTAAATCCTATTATTTTTTCCATGTCCTCTTTTGGCTGGTAGGGGTCAAAGGTGTAAACTACATCCCATCTGAATGGAACAATCTCGTTTAGAGCCACCGTTTGCGCATTAAGAGAAGTCAGTGTCTGTTTGAGTCGCCGGTTATTATACTGCACCCTCAGATTACTAACAGTCAAAAAAAATAGAAAGCCGGCAAATATAAATAAAGCTATAAATTTTATTTTTCTTTTGCGCATCATTTATCTCCTGTCATCCACGGGTGTTTAATCAGTTCAAAGATTAGGTTACCATTTAACTTATAAATACTGCAGTGGTTATAAAATTTTGGTGTAAATTGGCACACATATGCGGTACACTTAAACCTCAAATTCATTATATATTAAATATTTATCGTTTATCATTAAATTTTTATTGACATATGCGATATGACTTGCTACAATATAAACATCAACAGTAAGGAGCGTATTTTTAATGTCACTACAGGAATCTGTCAAGAAATCAAGTCGTCTCGCTGCGCAATTGTTAAAATTCTTGAGTATATTGGTCGTTATGGCCCTTTGCTTTCAGCTTTTTCTAATCGTTTTAAGTCTCTCTGGTATAGATGGCCAGGCACTTGCACAGTGGGGACGCCTGCCGGTCCCACAAAACGCTGCCGGTTTCGAAGGCACCAACGGCGAAATGCTGGCGCAATCGGTTTTTAACCTCTTAAATCAAGGGCTTGTACTTGCGATGCTTATTATGGCAACCATCATATTTAACGATGCTGCCATGCATTACACGCCTTTCTCAGAGAAGCAGAGCACGCGATTAAAAATTATAGCGCTTTTGGCGCTGGCGCTTGGTATTCTGCCGCCGCCCATCAAAATGTTGCTAACCCTGATGTTTTCACCCGACTCAAAGGCATCTGCCGAGTTCCAATTTGTACTGCCTGTTCTCACTGTTATTTTTTATAGCCTTTCAGTGGTCTTCGATTACGGTAGAATGCTGCAAAAACAATCGGACGAAACACTTTAAGGGAGGTCGAACCATGCCGATTATCCTAAGACTGGACCGCGTAATGGCTGACCGAAAAATATCGCTCAACGAGTTAGCACAGGCGGTGGGCATTTCAAACGTTAACCTTTCGAACATAAAAACTGGGAAAATTTCTGCCATTCGCTTTTCAACGCTTGAAGCGATCTGCCGTGTTCTAGATTGCCAGCCCGGCGATATTCTCGAGTATCGAGCCGATCCCCCAAAAGAAGCGCTGTAATGATCATCTCAGTCGAGCGCTGCCGATACGAACATAAAAATCCCCGCCGTTTGTTTAAACGGCGGGGATTTTTACTTGCTGGCAGGAAGAAGTCCTCCTACCCTGCAGAATTTCAAATTATTATTTGAACTTTCTCTTTCTTGCAGCCTCGGACTTTTTCTTGCGTTTTACAGAGGGCTTCTCGTAGTGCTCTCTTTTGCGCACTTCCTGAAGAACTCCGGATTTTGCGCACTGTCTCTTAAATCTTCTCAGAGCACTATCCAACGACTCATTGTCCTTAACACGAATTTCTGACATTTACTATTCCCTCCCAACGCCCTAGGCAGGAGTATTTATCCTGATAGAGGATAACACGAATATTATACAATAGTCTACACAACAGTGTCAAGTCCTCATGCAGTCTATTTTGCGACAATATTCACGAGCTTATTTGGTACAACAATTTCTTTGACAATAGTTTTGCCTTCAAGCGCGGCAGCAATCTCAGGAACAGCTTTCACAGCTGCAAGCGCTGCAGCGTCGTCGCAATCCATCGAAATCTCTACGCGTCCGCGCAGCTTGCCGGAAATTTGAATTGCAATTTCTACAGTTTTATCAATGCATTTTGCCGCATCATAGGTCGGCCAGCTCTGCTGATAGAGCATTCCGCCGAAGTTGCAGATTTCCCACAGCTCCTCGGTCATATGCGGTGCAAAAGGATTTAACAGCAGCAGCAACGTCTTATACTCGCCGCGGGTAATCTGCTTGTTGTCTGAAATTTCATTCAAAAGGCTCATCATAGCGGCAATGGCGGTGTTAAATGCCAATACCTCGATATCATCGGTGACCTTGCGGATGGTTTTGTGCATAGCGCTTTCGAGTTCCTTTGAGTAACCGTCGCCGTCCACCAGTACATCCTGAAGTGCCCACACGCGCTCTAAGAAGCGGGTGCAACCCTTGATGGAGGAAGATTTCCACGGCGCAGCTTTTTCAAAGTCGCCCATGAACATCTCATACATGCGCATAGTATCGGCACCAAAGGTGTTGACGATGTCGTCAGGGTTGATGACGTTACCGCGGGATTTGCTCATCTTAACGCCGTCCTCACCCAAGATCATGCCATGGCTTGTGCGCTTGGCATAGGGCTCAGGCATTGAAACAACGCCGATATCATATAAAAACTTGTGCCAGAAGCGGGAGTACAGCAGATGCAGCGTCGTATGCTCCATGCCGCCGTTGTACCAGTCAACCGGCATCCAGTAATCCAATGCCTCCTTAGGAGCGATAGCGGTATCACAATGGGGCGCAATATAACGCAGGAAATACCACGACGAGCCTGCCCACTGGGGCATGGTGTCGGTCTCGCGGCGTGCAGGCGCACCACACTTGGGGCACTTGACATTGATCCAGTCCTCAAGGTGTGCCAGCGGCGATTCGCCGTCCTCGGTCGGCTCATAGGACTTAACCTCGGGCAGACGCAGCGGCAGCTCGCTCTCATCGAGCGGCACATAGCCACAATGCGGGCAGTACACAATCGGAATTGGTTCGCCCCAGTAACGCTGGCGGGCGAAAACCCAGTCACGCAGCTTATAGTTTACCTTCTCGTGTGCCAGCTTGTTTTCAGAAAGAAACTCAACAATTTTCTTCTTGGCCTCATCCACGGTCAGGCCGTCGAGCATGCCGGAATTAACCATGATGCCGGTCGCGCAGTCGACAAAGGCTTCTTTTTCAACGTCTCCGCCTTTGACTACCTCAATGATTGGGAGATCAAACTTCTTAGCAAACTCCCAGTCGCGGGTGTCGTGGCCCGGAACAGCCATGATCGCGCCGGTGCCGTAGCTCATAAGAACGTAATCCGAGACAAAAATCGGAATCTCTGTATTATTCACAGGGTTGATCGCTGCGACGCCCTCAAGACGAACACCGGTCTTTTCTTTTGCCAGCTCGCTGCGCTCAAAGTCGGATTTATGCGCTGCTTCTTCCTGATAAGCGCGAACCGCGTCTAGATTTTTGATTTTGCCCTCCCACTTTTTGAGAAAGGGGTGCTCGGGACTCATGACCATGTAGGTCACGCCAAAGAGTGTATCGGGGCGTGTGGTGAAAACCGTCATCACATCGTCGGCGGTGGTTTTAAAGTCGACCTCGGCACCGGTGGAACGACCGATCCAGTTTTTCTGAGAAACCTTGACTCTGTCTATGTAGTCGACAAGGTCAAGATCGTCGATCAGACGCTGCGCATATTCGGTGATCTTGAGCATCCACTGGCTCTTAACCTTGTGGATAACCTCACCGTGGCAACGCTCGCAGGCGCCGTTGACGACCTCTTCGTTAGCCAGAACCACTTTGCAGGAGGTGCACCAGTTGACGGCCATCTCCTTTTTATAGGCAAGGCCCTTTTTGAAGAGCTGAAGAAAGATCCACTGTGTCCACTTGTAGTAGTCGGGGTCGGTGGTGTTGACCTCGCGATCCCAGTCAAACGAAAGCCCCAAAGCCTTTAGCTGCGACTTAAAATTCGCCACGTTACCCTTGGTGACAATTTCGGGGTGAATGTGGTTTTTTATCGCAAAATTTTCGGTCGGAAGACCAAACGCATCCCAGCCCATCGGGTAGAGCACGTTGTAGCCCTGCATTCTGCGCTTTCGTGAAACGATATCCAACGCGGTATATGAGCGCGGATGCCCAACATGCAACCCCTGTGCAGAAGGATATGGGAATTCCACCAGCGCGTAAAATTTAGGCTTGGAATAATCCTCAAGAGCCGCAAACGCTTTTTTCTCATCCCAGATGCGCTGCCACTTACTTTCGATCGACTTAAAATCGTACTTCAAGGTGACTTCACTCTCCAATCAACATCTCTGCCATTTTATTTAAACTTGTCGAAACGCTTCGCTTTACTCGACTTCTACACCAAGCCCCAAAAGCAGGGCCACACGCCAGACCGCTTAAAGGGCTAAACGACTTCGCCAATAACTGCGGGGCGGTATGAACGCCCTTAATGGTTCTACCATCTCAAAAGCGAAAGTTTCTTAATTTTCACTTCTTGTTATTCATTCCACGCAACTTCGGGTGCATCGCCCCAAAGCCGTTCTAATGAATAAAATTCCCTTGCCTCTTTCATAAAAATGTGAATAATCACATCATTATAATCCATCAAAATCCACGACGCTGAGTTATATCCCTCAATGCGTCTGGGCTCAAGGCCCTGCGCTGAAAGCTTTTCGTCCACTGCGTCCGCCAGCGCCTTGACCTGTGTTGTCGAGTTGCCGGTGGCAACGACAAAGTAGTCGCCGATGCTGGTTAGCGTGCCGATGTGCAGCACCCGCACGTCGTCCCCTTTTTTGCTGTCAAGCAGTTGCGCAACCTCTTTGGCCCTGTCCAATGCTGTCATCAATAAACCTCCTCAATCATTATTGCGTATTACAACGCCTTCGGCGTCACTATCATTATACGCGTTGTTTGTATCTTCATAGTCCCAACTAAAATCGAACGGCGAATCCGTTTCTTCCTGTCGTGGCGCATTAGACGGTGGCTGCTCGCTTCCTTCGGGCGGATAAGCCAGCTGCAGTGCCCACGGGTCAACCGGATTTTCTGAGCGCACACTCGCGTTAAGCATATCCGCAAGCTTAAAGCGATTGATGCAAAGTGCGGAATATCCGTGATAGGTCACGCCATAAACCGGCAACGTCTGTATGGTGATGCTATCGGTTGACAGCCCCATGCCGACATCGATGAGCGAGCGTATTTCAGAAAACGGTATCGTCGTTTTAACATGTCCAAAATTCTTTGCTGCTATTTTAAAAGTCTTAAATTTGCCAAGGTTTTTGACCGACTGCATGGCCGCTAGCATAAACTGCTTTTGCACCTTGAGCCGGTCCAAGTCCCCCATTTCATAGCCCTTGCGATAACGCAGCAGCCATTCGGCCTGTTCGCCTGAGAGTGTCTGAGGGCCAGCAGGAATTGTTTTCCCAGGTAAAAACTCAATGGCACGTTCCAAGTTAATGGTAACGCCACCCACCGAATCGACCAGCGACCGCACCCCCGCCAGAGTAATAACCGCTGTACCATCAACTTTTAGCCCAAGCTGGGAAGATACCACGCTGCGGATGTTCTTTGCCGGATCATCGGTATTAAAATTGAGACAGAGCGAATTGATCTTGCCTGTTACAGTTTGTGTACCGACAAATAGATCCCGCGGAATTTGCAGCACCTGAACACGGCGGTTCGTTAAGTCCAGCTGTGCATAAATAATGACATCCGCCAAGGAACGGGTGTGATCAATGCCACAAAGCAGCAAACCATAATGATTACTGCTTTTTAACTGCACGGGCAGCTCTGCTGAATAATCCACCTCGGACTGCTCCTCTTTTTGTTCATCCATCAGCTCAGGTAGCGGAGACGCCACCGTATTTTGCCGCTTTTCAAGCGGTGAAACCTGCCGCTTGTGCTGCGCAATGAGCGCTGAAGTGACCAATGCCGAAGCGGCAAACAGCCCCACACACACTAAAACTGAAAGCACGACCCTGGATTTTTGCGACAACCGACACAGCTCCCTTTCGAGCCTTAACCCTCCTGTGCAGCTTGCAACAGATATTGGTTATAGGCGTTTAGGGTATCAGTCAGCACGGGCGCATTATTTTTCAACAGTTTCATAATTGAAAACTGCAATGATTCCAGCATAGCGGCTTCGATGGAGCGGTGAGCCTTGGCTCTAAGCGCTTCAACGCCTGGATAATCTCTATCGGCAGAAATGAGATCCGCCAGATAGATAATCTCCTCAATGCGAGTCATATCTCCACAGCCCGTGGTGTGATACCTTACCGCATCTATTATTTGGGCGTTTAGCACCGATAATTCACGTTGAATGTAAATTGCTGCCGCAAAACCGTGCCAAACTGGCAGACTTTGCAGAAATACCGGGTCTTTAATTATATCAGAACCTGCCAGAAGATTCAACATTTCCTCCCTACTGCGCTCTTTGCAGCAGTCGTGGAGAAGTCCGGCCAAATAGGCCATATCACCGTTTTCGCCCCAGGTCTGGGCGAGGCGCAGCGCCTCGCTAGCCACGTTGAGTGAATGGATAAACCGCTCGCGTGAAAGCACACCCCGCAGCCAAGCGGTGAGTTGGTCAAGATCGACCAAAAGCTTTTGCGTTTGGCCATATAGCCCATTTTGGACGATATAGCGTTCGACGAGCGGCGGAAGATTTTCAGAAGCACATTCCTGCGCGCGCAAATCGCTTGAGCTGACGATGAGCGGATCAACCTCCACCACCTGCGTTTTTGCACCTGTGGCATTGAGCCGGTCGCGCTGGGCCAGTAACTTTTCATTCTCGCCTGCTTCACGCGGGATTGCCACAATTTGAGCCAACCGCATAATTTCGCTGGCGCAACGCCACTGATCAACCGTATAAAACATGTCGCTGCCCACCAGCAGAATCAGTTGATCTGAAGGGCGCTCGACAGTGAGCAGACGCAATGTATCAACCGTGTAGCTGATGCCGCCGCGCAGAATTTCGATATCGCTCACCCGAACTTTGGGATTATCCTGCACTGCAAGGCGACACATCGCCAAACGGTGCTGTGCGTCGATGACGTTGCCGTTTTCCTTATGCGGCGGCACCGCGGTTGGAATAAGCAGCAGCTCGTCAAGAGCGAGCGCCTCGATAAGATGTGCGATAAGCGAGAGATGCCCATTGTGAATGGGGTTAAAGGTTCCGCCAAAAATGCCTACCCTCATATGGATGTACCTCTTTGCCGTGTGTGATGGATACGCTTAGTCGAGCGTGATGACCGGGTCCTTCGGGTTACGGCGGTACAGCACAAAGCGCCGCCCAATCGCTTGAACCGACACGGCATTTGTCTCCTGCGCCAGCAGCTCGGATAATTCGCGCGCAGTGTAGGGCGACGACTCGAGCACCGCGCATTTAATTAATTCGCGCTTGGTCAACATCTGGTCAACCATCGTAATTTGTTCGGGCGAAAGTTCGTTTTTGCCGAACTGTGCGATGGTTTCTAAATTTTGCGCCAGCCCTTTGAGCTTGGCACGTTGCTTGGATGTAATCTCCATATTTTCTCCTTAGAAGTGGGCGATGCCCAATTTTATTGATATGATATATTCTGTAAGTTTCAATTTTTGTTTAGCCTATGCAGTAGATATCGCAAAGAGGAGCGGATGCCGTTTCACGCCGCATTGGGGTACCTCTTGCGGGGGTTCCCCCAGCAAAACAGTCCCCCGGACCGTTTTGCGCCCTCTCCTGCGCTTTTGGAATCATAAAACACGCCTAGGGCTTTGCCCTAAACCCCACCAGCTTTTGTAAAAGCTGGATCAAAACTACAATCTGTCAACGCGGCGCCTACAACAGCTTATCAATCTCAGCCAGCATGGCGCGCAGCGCCTTGCCGCGGTGGCTAACCGCATCTTTTTCAGCGTCAGGCATATCGGAGCTGCTCTGTTCGCCGACGTAAAAAATCGGGTCATAGCCAAAGCCGTTTTCGCCGCTGGACTTATAGCCTATTTTCCCCTCAAACGTGCCTTTGAACACATGCTCGCCCTGCGCTGTAACCAACGCAATGGCGCATTCAAAGCGGGCTGTGCGTTTTTCATCCGGCACGCCGTCAAGCGCTTTGATAATAGCGGCGTTCTTTACCGTGTAGGGTGTGTCCTCGCCCATATACCGCGCCGAATAGACGCCGGGGCGACCGTGGAGTGCGTCGATGCAAAGGCCCGAATCATCCGCCATTGTGGGTAAGCCGGTGGCGGCAAATACCGCGCGCGCTTTAATTAGCGCATTTTCGGCGAAGGTTTCACCATCCTCGACAATGCTTTTGACCAGCGCGGGGTCCTTTGGCGTTATAACATCAATGCCTTTTGGGTTTAGCATGCGGGCAAACTCGGCCAGCTTGCCCTTGTTGTGGGTGGCAGCGACAAGGCTTTTATTCATCTGCATCACCAAAAATTGCCTCGGCAAACTCAGCGGCATCAAAGGGATAAAGATCCTTGACGCTCTCGCCCACACCGACAAAGCGCACCGGAACGGCTACCTCGTTGGCAATGGCGATGACCACGCCGCCCTTTGCAGTGCCATCAAGTTTGGTCAGAATGATACCGTTGACCCCGGCGGCCTCTTTAAAGCGCCGCGCCTGAGAAAGCGCATTCTGTCCCGTTGTGGCGTCCACCACCAGCAACACCTCCGGCACGCAGTCCGGCAGCTCCTTGGCCACAACGCGGCGAATCTTAGAAAGCTCGTCCATGAGGTTTTGCTTATTATGCAGACGTCCGGCGGTATCGCAGATGATTACATCGGTCCCGCGCGCCTTGCCCGCCTGTAACGCGTCGTGCACAACGGCGGCAGGGTCGGAGCCCTGTGTATGCGCGATAACCGGCGTACCGGTGCGCTCACCCCAGATGGTCAACTGCTCTATTGCAGCGGCTCTGAAGGTATCGGCCGCCGCCAACAGCACTTTTTTGCCTTCAGCGTTATAGCGTGCGGCTAATTTGCCGATGCTTGTGGTTTTGCCCACGCCGTTGACGCCAATCATCAGCAGCACGCGAGGCGAATCAGTGATGTTGTCCGGGCACTCGACATCAAGAATTTCCCGAACAACCTCTTTAATGACCGGGCGCAGTGCGGCAGCGTCGGACAGACGTTCTTTCTTGGCACGCTCTCGCAGTTTTGAGACAATCAGCTCAGAGGTTTGCACGCCGACATCCGCCATAATCAGCTGCTCTTCAAGCTCCTCAAAATATTCGTCATCGATTCGCGCGGAGAAAGTAATTTTTCTCAGTCCCGCGGTGATATTTGAAAAAAGGCCCATACTAACCCCTCCCTTTATTATTTTATGTTAAAGCTCTTTTCGATTTCAGACACATTGAGCATCAAAAGCTTTGACACGCCCTCTTCCTGCATTGTGACGCCATAAAGCACGTCGGCTTCCTCCATCGTACCACGGCGGTGGGTGATGGTGATAAACTGTGTTCTTTCAGTAAGAGTGCGTAAGTACGCGGCAAAACGCGAGACGTTGACATCATCAAGTGCCGCCTCTATCTCATCCATCAGGCAGAACGGTGAGGGGTTGACCTTTAAGATGGCAAAGAAGATCGCAATCGCCACAAAAGCCTGCTCGCCGCCTGAGAGCGCAGCCAAATTCTTAATCAGTTTGCCCGGCGGATGCACCGTTATTTCTATTCCGCTTTCCAGCACGTCATTGGGTTCGGTGAGGGACAGCGACGCGCTGCCGCCTTCAAAGAGATCTCTGAATGTCTTGCCAAAATTGCGGTTGATCGCCTCAAACTTCTCGGTAAATATCTCGCACATTTGACTGGTGAGTTCGTTAATCAGCTTACCCAGCTCGGTCTTTGAACGCTCGACGTCGGAAAGCTGGCGGGTCAGCTCGCCGTGGCGGGTTGCAACCTCTTTATATTCCTCGATTGCATCGACGTTCACCGAACCCAGCGACTTAATTCTGCCGCGCAGCTCAGAGAGTCGGCGGTTCGCGGCAGCAATATCCTCGATACGCTCGGCGATATCTTCAGCGGCGGACTGGGTCAGCTCATATTCGTCATACAGTTTTGCCACAAGCACATCTCGCTCGCCTCGGGCAGCATTTCGCTGTTCGCCCAGACGGACTACCTCACGGTAAAGCCCATCGCGTCTGGCACTTTCTTCACGCTCTTTAGCCCGCAATTCGGCACAGTGGCGTTCGCTTTCTTCGCGTTCGCGCATGGTCTGTGCCACTAATGCCTGTGCCTGCTGCGCCGTCGCCCGGCCGGCCTCCAGCTTTTGGCCTAGCTCGGTAATCTGCGCGTGTGCTTCTTCAATCTGGGCGCGCAGCTGTGCGATTTTCTGCGTGTTTTCACCGCTTAACGCGCGTGTTGCGCCGACCTGCTCGGTTAAGCGGCTGATCTCATTATTTGATGCGGCGATGTCGCGCTCACAAAGCGCCGTCTGGGTTGCGTTTTCGTTCTGCGCGCCCAGCAGCGCATCGCGTTGCGTGCCCAGTTCCGCGCTGCGCGCACTAGCGTTTGCAATATCGCTTTGCAGCTGTTCAAGTTCGGCAGAAAGCGTCTCGGTCAGCGTCTTGGCGCTGCCGCTTTTCTGCTTCATCTCTTCGATGCGCAGGGTCAGCGCTTCGCGCTCGGCGGCGGTTTCACGCACCTGGCGCTCAGCCTCTTTTAAGCGGATGGTGGCCGCGGAAAGCTCGGCTGTACCTCGGACCTTATCCTCCTCACAGGTTCTGCGTCGCGCAGCAATGGCGGCAAGCTCGGCTTCTACGGCAGCCAGTTCTGCTGCTGCCGCCTCTCGCCGCTCCGCGATGGTCTTCCCTTGTGTTTCGAGTGCTTCACACTGCTGATTCAGACGGTCGATTTCGCCCTGACGTCCCAGAATACCCGCTGATTTGGCAGTATAACCACCGGTCATAGCACCGCCCGCGTTGACTACCTGTCCATCAAGCGTGACGATGCGGAAACGGTAGCCATGCTTTTTGGCAATGGTGACAGCGGCGTCCAGATCCTCAGCCACCACAACGCGCCCGAGCAGCGAGGTTATCACGCCGTCATATTGCTTATCGTAGCGAATTAAATCACACGCCAGCCCGACAAAGCCGTACATGGTATCAACGCCGCGCAGATCAAGGCGGTTGCCCCGAACCGACGTCAGTGGCAAGAATGTCGCACGTCCCGCCTTAGCGGATTGCAACAATCCGATAGCTCGCTTTCCGGTTTCCTCACTGTCAGCGACAATGTTCTGCATTGCGCCGCCGAGCGCCGTTTCAATGGCAACGGTGTGTTCGTCGGCTACGGTAATCAGCGATGATACCGGCCCGTGAAGACCCTTTACAGCGCCCGCACGCGCCTGATTCATGATGTATTTAATGGATTGGCCAAAGCCCTCCATATTTTTATCCATGTCGGAAAGCAAGCGCGCGCGTGAACGGCGTTCGCCTATTTTTTGCCGCAGGTCGTTGAGCTGTTTGTCCAGCTCCTCCACCTTTTGTTTGCGATTGCCCTGCTTTAGCAGGTAGCCCTTCGCCTCATTATCCAGCGAGAGAATTGTTTCGTCTATTGCAACCAGCAGTTGCTCGCACTCGTGCTTCTCATTTTTTGCGTCGGCCACCGCTTGTTCACGCGCGCTTTGCGCCTGAGACATCGCTGCAATGCGCTCCGCGCTTTCGCCTAAGAGCGTGGCGGCAGCGGCGGAGTCAAGACGCGCACTTTCAATCGCCTCAAACGCGCCGGCACGACGAATTTTCATATTGTTTAGTTCAGAGCTACAATTTTGCTGCTCCAAAATTAAGGCGTTAAGCTGCTGAAAAAGTGCTTCTTTTTGTGCCGCCAGCTCTTGCAGCACCTGCTGGCGCTGTGCAAGTGACTGTCGCGCAGCCTCAAGTCCGGCCTCAATTTCACTTTGTGAGCGCCCGGCCTGTGCAATTTGCGCTTCTACTTCGGCAATTGATCGCTCGTGGTGGCTAATATCGTTTTGAAGCACCGCCGACTGAGACTCGAACGATGCGGACAGCTCGGTATGGCGGTTGATTTCACTGCGCTGCGTTTCAATGGCGACCATCAGCGCACGGCCCCGCTCCATCTCTTCGGCAAACGCCTGCTCAAAACCGGTGACGGCGCTGTCAGCCATGTCAAAATCGGCCTGCGCCAGCAGTAGCTTGTCTTCCAGCGCAGCAGCCTTTGTGTTCAATTGTGTCAGCGTATGCATCCATACCGAAACTTCAAGCTGCTTTTTTTCGCCAGCCAATTCTAAAAACTTCTGTGCCTTTTCGGACTGTTGTCTTAAAGGCGCTAAGCGCCCGTCCAGTTCGGCGAGTATATCGCGCAGGCGCAGCAGATTCTCTTCCGCCAGCGACAGGCGACGTTCCGCCTCAGTCTTTCGGTAGCGGAATTTGGAGATGCCGGCGGCCTCCTCAAAAATCTCGCGGCGCTCTTTTGAACGCGCCGACACGATCTCAGCCACGCGGCCCTGCCCGATAATGGAATAACCGTCGCGTCCTAAACCGGTATCCATAAACAACTCGTTGATATCTTTTAAACGTACCTGCGCGCCATTGATGCGATATTCGCTATCGCCAGAACGGTAGAGTCTGCGTGTGATAGCGACCTCGTCGCAATCCATGCCCGCCATGGCGCGGTCGGTGTTATCAATATTTAAAGTAACGGAAGCGACGCCCAGCGCCTTACGCGCCTGCGTGCCGCCAAAGATGACATCCTCCATCTTGCCGCCGCGCAGCGTGCGGGTGGACTGCTCGCCCAGAACCCAACGCACCGCATCGGCAATATTGCTCTTACCCGAGCCGTTTGGGCCGATAACGGCGGTGATGCCGTCGTTAAAATCAAGCGTTGTGCGGTCAGCAAAGGACTTAAACCCCTGAATATCGAGTGATTTCAGTCGCAAAGCAGCACCTTCCTTCCTGCAAGTTTGAAAAAGTGGAATACGCTTATATTAGTCATAAAAGTGCCGGGCGCAATCGAGCCGCGGACTCAAGCGGCGTCACCCGCGCGCTAAAGCCAAGCTCAGCAAGTGCGGTAAGGTTGCACCGGTGCTGCCCTGCCATGCGAGAAATATCCTGGGGATGCACGCCGACGGTTATATCGCCCGCAGGAACCCCCTCAAGCGCCCTGAGCAGCCGGCCGAGCATCAACCGGCTTTCGCACAGCTCGCGAAAAGCGGGATGATATGGCCCCGCTTCCACTTTTTGTTCCAACTCCCTTGAGGGGTGCAGACCAACGCGGATGATGCGGATGTTTGAATTCTTTTCCTCAAACAGCTCCATCACGCGCGCGGTACGCTTTACGCCCTCTTGAAGGGTCAGTGGGCAGTATTCCCCTGATGCCAGCCTTTTGGCCAACTCGGTGCCTTTTAGCACCAACGCAGGATAAATGCGTACGGTGTCAGGTTGGCAAGCGATCAGCTTTTGTGCGGTGTCCTCAGAATCTCGCTCGGTTTCACCATCTAAACCGATCATCATTTGCAGCCCCAGCTCAAACCCGAAGCGCTGGATGCGCGCGGATGCATCGACGACATCCTGCGCCGTGTGTCCCCGCTCATTTTTCAATAGAACCGCATCGTTCATCGACTGTGCGCCAAGTTCAATCGCGGTGACAGGGTATCTTTTTAACAGCGAGAGCATCTCCTCCCCCACCGCATCGGGGCGGGTGGAAAGGCGAATGCCGCAAATTCCTTTGCCGACAAACGCGCTTGCAGCATCCAACAGTGCACACATATAGTCGCGGTCAATCGCCGTAAAGCTGCCGCCAAAAAACGCCAGCTCCAGTTCCCTGCTGGCGTTTTGTGCCAGTGCCGATTCGCAAAGCGCCGTCACATCCTGCGGGGTTGGGGCGTTTTGTGCGCCTGAAATGATGCGCTGGTCACAGAAGCTGCACCGGTGTGGGCAGCCGATGTGCGGCACGAACACGGCGAGATTGCCGTGCCTTCTCTCGCTCATAATTTAATGCCCATGAGCAGCAGCGCCTCTTTTGCCGCCTGTTGTTCGGCAATTTTTTTGCTTTTGCCAGAGCCCGCGCCAATAACGTTGGAGTTTAGATGCACCTGAACTGAAAACCACTTGTCGTGGTCAGGCCCGCGTTCGTCCACCAGAATGTAGGATACGCGCTCCTCGGGGTTTTTCTGTATAATCTCTTGAAGCTGTGTCTTATAGTCGTGCAGATCGGTTCCCGCTGCATGCTCGACCGTATCGGTAATAAACGGCAGCACAAAATCGCGAGCAGCCGACATGCCACCGTCGAGGTAAACCGCGGCAATCAGTGCCTCAAAGGCATCCGCCAGAATTGACGGGCGTGTGCGCCCGCCGTTATGCTCCTCGCCGCGCCCCAGCAGTAGATGTTTGCCAAGTTCTATCTGTTGGGCAAACCCGGCCAGCGCAGCCTCGCAGACCAGCGACGCGCGGATTTTAGTCAGCTCGCCCTCTGGCACCTTTCGGTGACGGAAGATATAGTCGGCCACAATCAGCGACAGCACCGCATCGCCCAAAAACTCCTGCCGCTCATTGTTCGCCGAGATTTGACGACTCTCGTTGGCGTAAGAGGAATGGGTAAGCGCTATTTTCAAAAAATTCAGTTCCTTAAAATGATAGCCGATAACCTTTTGGAGTTGCTCCATGGTTCATTCCTTCCCCTCGCTTTTCAGACGAGCGACACCCTGCTCAATACTCTGGCAAACATCGCGTTCAACACAAAACTTCGCCTGACGTATCGCATTTTTAAACGCCTTGGCGTCCGAGCTTCCGTGCGCCTTAAGCACCGGTTTGGCAGTGCCCAGAATCGGTGCGCCGCCATATTCCTTATAATCCATCGACTTCTTAAACGCGCGTATCTGTTTAGAAACGAGCAGCGCACCAAGCTTGGTGGCGACGTTTGCCATAAAAACGCCTTTGAGCACGCTGCCGAAAAAGGCCGAAAATCCTTCGGTTAGTTTTAAGATAATATTGCCGGTAAAACCGTCACACACTGCAACATCACAGCCGCCGTTGGGCAGCTCGCGCGCCTCAACATTACCGACAAAGTTTAGCGCATCTGCTGTTTTCAGCATCGCGTAGGTTTGCTGCTGCAGCTCGGTGCCTTTATGTTCCTCTGTTCCAATATTAATCAGCCCTACACGCGGAGATGCGACACCCATCATCTTTTCATAATAGGCAGTACCCATCACCGCAAACTGGCAAAGCATCTCGGGGCGGCAGTCGTGGTTCGCACCCGCATCCACCAGCAAATAGAACTTGCCGCCAGCCGTTGGAACCAGTGTACCGATTGCGGGACGCTTAATGCCCTTGGCACGCTTGACAATAAAGGTTGCACCTGCCAGCAGTGCCCCAGTCGAGCCAGCTGAAACAACCGCGTCGGCCTTGCCCTCAGCGACGAGCCCCAGCGCAACAGCCATTGAGCAGTCGGCATACGCTTTTAAAATCTTTGTCGGCTCCTCATCCACCGGAATAACGGTGGGCGCATGGACAATCGTGATATTCTCTAAAGAAATATTATTTGATTTAGCGCATTCGCGTAATTTAGTTTCATCTCCGGTCACTGTAACCGATACGCCCAATTCTGCAACCGCAGCGGCCGCACCGCGCAGTGGTTCAAGCGGCACGTGGTCTCCGCCAAAGCCGTCGATAACAATATTCATGCAAAGCCCTCCCATTATGATAGTTTAAAATGTCATTTCTTCAAGCGCCTGCATCGAACGCTCTGCCAAAGCGAGGTAGCGCGCCTGCTTGTCCCTGATTTTGTCCTCCAAAGGCGGCAAAATGCCCATATTGCTGCCCATTGGCTGAAAGTGCTTGACGGTGCTGTCGGTAATGTAACACAGCAGCGCACCGAGCATCGACACGCGAGGCAACGTCAGCAGCGTCTGCCCGTTTAGCTCTCTTGCTAACGAAATACCCGCCCAGATGCCCGCAGCCGCCGATTCGATATACCCTTCCACGCCGGTGATCTGTCCGGCGAAACGGATGCGCGGCTCAGAAGTCAGCCTAAGCTGCATATCCAGCAGGCGGGGCGAATCGATAAAGGTGTTGCGGTGCATGACGCCATAACGCGCGAAAACCGCGTTCTCCAAACCCGGAATAAGCGAAAACACACGCTTTTGTTCACCGAATTTTAAGTTGGTCTGAAAGCCGACAAGGTTATAAAGCGTACCCTCGCGGTTTTCCGCTCTAAGCTGCACAACCGCCCACGGGCGGCGGCCTGTCGCGGGGTCGGTCAGTCCCACCGGCTTCATTGGACCGTAGCGAATGGCGTCCTTGCCGCGCGAGGCCAACACCTCGACCGGCATGCAACCCTCGTAGACCGTCAGCTTTTCAAAGCTGTGCAGTTCGGCGCGCTCAGCACTTGTCAGCGTCTCTAAAAACGTCTCATACTGCTCTTTGTTCATCGGGCAGTTGATATAATCGTCCTCGCCGCGGCCATAACGTGCGGCAAAAAACGCCTTGGTCATATCTATTGAGGAAAATTCCACGATGGGCGCAGCCGCATCGTAAAAACTTAAACGCTCGGCTCCTGTTTTTTGGGCGATGGCCTCACTGAGGGCGTCGGAGGTCAGCGGCCCTGTCGCCACAATAACCGCACCGGCTTCCGGCAGAGCGGTTATTTCCTCCTCGATTACTGTTATCAGAGGATGCGACCGTACTTTTTCGGTAACAAGAGCCGAGAAAATGTCACGATCTACCGCCAGCGCACCGCCTGCGGGCACCGCGCATTGGTCGGCACACGAGAGAATGAGCGAACCGATTCTGCGCATCTCGGCCTTGAGCAGCCCAGCAGCCGACTCCAGCCGCGCAGCTTTAAGCGAATTGGAGCAAACCAGCTCGGCAAAGCCGCTGTTATGATGCGCAGGAGAAAATTTATGCGGCTTCATTTCATACAGTGTCACTGCAATGCCGCGTTGTGCCAGTGCCCAGGCCGCTTCACAGCCAGCGAGCCCCGCGCCTATAATTGATACGGCGGCGCTCATTCCGCTTTCTCCGTCTTGTCGGCGGCGCGTTCATATCCGCAGCCTTCCTTGTGGCAGACGATACCGCCGCCGCGGCCGGCCTTTTTAAAGAGCGAAGCGCCGCACTTGGGGCATTTATCAGGCAGCGGCTTATCCCAGGTCATAAAGTCGCAGTTCGGAAAGTTGGCGCAGCCATAGAAGCTGCGACCCT
The DNA here is from genome assembly GCA_034933525.1 of Candidatus Fimivivens sp. Classification (GTDB taxonomy): domain Bacteria; phylum Bacillota; class Clostridia; order Oscillospirales; family Ruminococcaceae; genus Yanshouia. The sequence continues at coordinate 285,428 of JAYFNI010000002.1, read as the reverse complement.
TTTTAGATTTTTTAGTCAGCATCTCGCCGCCGCACTTGGGGCAGAAGCCGCCGGTTTTCTGTACAATTTTCTTGGTGTTCTTGCATTCCGGATAGCCCGGGCAAGCCAAGAACTTACCAAAACGTCCGGACTTAATCACCATCTTGCGTCCACAAAGTTCGCAGATTTCCTCAGTTTCCTCATCCGGAACTTTGACGCGGATGCCCTCCATCTGCTTCTCTGCGGTTTTCAACGTGGTGTCAAAATCATTGTAGAATACGTCAAGTGTCTTGACCCAGTCGTCCTCGCCATTTTCCACCCGGTCAAGGTTGCCTTCCATTCCAGCGGTAAATTTGACATCGACAATATGCTTAAATTGGTCGCGCAAAAGCCCTGTGACCGTCTCGCCAAGCGGGGTGGGAATCAGCGTTTTGGCGTTGCGCTCGACATAGCCGCGGTCGATGATGGTGGAGATGGTCGGCGCATAGGTGGACGGGCGTCCAATGCCGTTTTCTTCCAATGCTTTGATCAGCGAAGCCTCAGAAAAACGCGCGGGGGGCTGGGTGAAATGCTGGTTGGCGTCCACTTTTTGCATGGTTAGCACATCGCCCTCGGCAAGCGGCGGCAACGCAGTAGATTTTTCGTTTTCTTCGTCTCGGCTCTCTTCGTACAGTACGGTGAAGCCGTCAAATTTTATCGCGTAGCCCGACGCCTTAAAGGTGTATTCTCCGGCGACGATATCCACCGACATGGTGTCGAGCATGGCGTTGGCCATCTGGCTTGCAATAAACCGCTCCCAGATGAGCTTATAAAGCTTATACTGCTCAGCAGTCAGGCTTTTTTTAGCTTCTTCGGGCGTGATTTCAGGCATCGAAGGCCGAATAGCCTCATGCGCGTCCTGCGCGTTGTTCTTGCTCTTATACACCCGGCGGGCGGAGGGTAAATATTCCTTGGAATAATGAGATTTAATGTAATCCTCGGCGGCCTGCTGCGCTTCTTCAGAGATACGCAGCGAGTCGGTTCTCATGTAGGTGATGAGGCCTACCGCGCCGTGGCCTTCAAGATCAATACCTTCGTATAACTCCTGCGCCACCTTCATGGTGCGGCGTGCCTGAAAGCCCAGCTTTCGCGAAGCTTCCTGTTGCAGGGTCGAGGTGATAAATGGCGGCGCGGGCAACCGGCGCCGAACACTCTTTTTAACGTTTGCTACCTGCCATGCAGCATCTTGTATACCCTTTAAAACCGCATTGGCATCGGCCTCGTTATGCAGTTCAATTTTTTCGCCATTTTTGAGCGCAAGGCGGACATCAAAGCCCTTCTTGGCCGAATGAGCGGAAAGCTTGGCATCCACCGTCCAATATTCCTCAGCGACAAAGGCGCGAATCTGCTCTTCACGGTCGACAATTAGACGCACCGCCACCGACTGCACGCGCCCTGCGGAAAGCCCGCGGCGCACTTTTTTCCACAAAAATGGGGACAGCTTATAGCCAACGATTCGGTCCAAAATGCGGCGCGCCTGCTGCGCATCCACAAGGCTCTGGTTGATTTCGCGCGGGGCGTCCATGCCGCTTTTGATGCCGGTTTTGGTAATTTCATTAAAGGTGACGCGGTTCTTTTCATCCAGCGGCAGCCCCAGCATCTGCGCGAGATGCCAAGAAATCGCCTCGCCTTCGCGATCAGGGTCAGTTGCGAGATAAACGGCATCAGCCTTTTTAGCCGCAGACTTTAACTCCGACACCAGCGATTCTTTGCCCTTTATCTCCTGATACTGCGGCGCAAAGCCATTATCAACATCTACGCCAAGCTTTGATTTGGGCAGATCGCGGACATGCCCCATTGAAGCAATGACCGAATAGTCTTTGCCCAGATACTTTTGAATCGTTTTAGCCTTGGCAGGCGACTCCACGATGACCAGATTAGACATATATACGTTCACCTATTTCGTCTTTCAAAAAATTTTACTCGGTACTGATACGCCAGTATCTGTACTATGATATGCAGCGCGTCACCATTCGTCCCGGCATCATTTTGACTAAACCGAACAGCTCAAGCCCGGTAATTAGCGTCAAAAGGGTACCCACTGGCAGGGCAAGCGCTTCACAAAGCGCTTCAACTGCTGCCGGGCCGTTTTCCAAACAGTTTATTACCGCAAGCTGCTGTGCGGTCAGATAATCCGGCAGCTTGGTGTCATCTTTTTTTTCATTGGCTCTTGCCCGCGGCGACTGGGAAGGCTTCGGCGGCTTTGGTGCGCCGTCTGAGAACAGCGAGGTCTGGCGTGCGGGCGGCGGCGTCAGCGCATAGCCATAAATCGAGACATACCGCAGCAGGATATCAGCACCTGAAATAGCCGGTTCTGCCCCCTGCGCCAGCAGGTAATTACCCCCTTCGGAAAGAGAAGAAAAAATGCTGCCCGGCACCGCATAAAGATCGCGGTTTTGCATCAACGCATGTCCAGCCGTGAGCATAGTTCCGCTTCTTCGCTTGCTTTGTATAATGATCGTCGCCATGGACGCACCCGAAATTAGACGATTGCGCAGCGGAAAGTGTGAAGAAAAGGCTGCAGTTTCTAGGGGATATTCGGTGAGCACCAGTCCGTTTTGCGGACGCTCAACCAGACCGCGCAGTGCGTGATTGCGCTTGGGATAATCAATATCCAGCCCCGCAGCAATAAACGCGATGGTCTTGCCTCCCGCTTCCAACGCAGAACGGTGGCAGACGGCGTCAATACCATGTGCCATGCCGCTGACGACAACGCCGCCAAGAGAAGCAATTTCTCCGCTTAGTTTTTTCGCTGCAGCAATACCATATTCATCAGGCGTACGTGTTCCGACCATCGAAATTAAATAATGACCGCGCAGCAGCGAAATATCGCCAAGTGCGTATAAAACAAGTGGCATCGAATGAATATGCTTAAAACCCTCGGGGTATTCGGGGGAGTCGGGGGTCAACACGGCTGCCCCGAATACCTCGGTGGCCGATAAAATCCGTTCCGCCTCTGCAAAACAGGGTGATAGAAGCGCGGATTTTTCGGTATCAATAAAGAAATTGTCTGCGGCAATGCGCGATTTTGAAAGCGCCAACAGCTCAGCCGGCGAGCCGTAACGCGTCAGAACCTCGTGTGCACGGGTTGTCCCAATGCCAAATATCTGCTGCATCCATAGCCATTCCCGCGCATGATTGGGGTAGGTCATCAGATCGACCCTCCTTTCGCACGACGAGCGCAACGCGACAGCTCCCACGCAAAAACGGTGGCTGCCATAGCGGCATTAAGCGATTCGCTCTGTTCACAAATGGGCAGTATAACCCGGCCTGTACAGGCGGCCTGCACCTTCGTTGCCAGGCCTGCACCCTCGTTGCCAATAACCACAGCGGCGTTATTAAGCGATACGGCATCCACCGGCACACTTTCGCTGCCAAGCGCAGCAGCATAGACCGCTATGCCACTTTGGCGCAAGGCTTCCACGGCAGCCTCGGCACTGTCCGCGCAGTAAATGGCCATACGCAGCGCGGCTCCCATCGATGCACGCAGTACCTTGGGCGCAGCGGGATCGGGACAGTCGGCAGTCATGATAACGGCGGATAGACCAAATGCGTCGGCTGAGCGCAAAATCGTCCCTATATTACCAGGGTCCTGAAGCGAACAAAGCAGCAGCGCGCCGTTCGGGACAATCTCAGGCAGGCCCGGCAAAAACAGCCTGCCTGCGCAGATGGCAAACACGCCCTGTGGCGTTTCGGTTTCGGCAAGGGCTTCCGCTAGCGGCTCGGAAATCAGCAGCGTCTCGCGCGCCTTGTCTGCCAGCCTATCAAAATCGTCGCCCAGCCGCTGCATGCCGGCATTTGTCACCATCAGTGTCAGCAGTTCAGTTGTGCTTTGCAGAGAATCGCATATAAGCCTTGCACCTTCCAGCGCGAACCGCTGCGACTGCAAACGGTGCTTCCGGCTGGTGCAAAGCTTTCTAAATTCCTTAATTCTAGCGTTATCTTTAGATGTAATTTCCAGCATGGCGCCTCCATGAAAATAGCGTAGAAACGAACACGCTCTGCACTAAAAACAGCGGGCGCATAAGACAGCGTTGAAAACACGCCCAACTGCATTTTAAGCGTGCCTTGCCCTTATGTCAAATATACCCGGGTCGCTTCTATGGTCATTTTATCCAATGCAATCCTAGCACAAACGTCCGGTCTGATAATCAGCCGGACGTTTTAGGAATTCTGATTAACGGGCTGCCTTTGCCTTTTCGACAAGCGAGGTGAACGCCGCGGGATCAGCAATGGCGATCTCGGAAAGCATCTTACGGTTAAGCTCAACGCCAGCCTTTTTCAGTCCGTCCATGAAGGTGGAGTAGTTCATGCTGTTCATGCGGCAGGCGGCCGAGATACGGGTGATCCACAGCTGGCGGAAGTTTCTCTTCTTCTGCTTTCTGCCTGCGAATGCATATCTGCCAGACTTCATAACCGCCTGTTTTGCGGTTTTAAACAGTCTGCTCTTACCGCCAAAATAGCCCTTGGCAAGCTTTAGTACCTTTTTTCTGCGCTTTCTTGTCATCATAGCGCCCTTAACACGAGCCATATTTATACCTCCGTTGGGTTGTTATTGTTGTTGTGGTTTACATATAAGGAACAAGAAGCTTGACTGCCTTGACATTGGTCACGTCAGTCATGGCGCCCTGGCGCAGTCTACGGGTGCGCTTGGTGGGCTTCTTGGTCAGAATGTGGCGCTTGTTGGCGCATGCACGCTTGACCTTTCCGTTCTTGGTAAGCTTAAAACGCTTTTTTGCGCCCGAATGGGTCTTAATCTTCGGCATCTTATATTTCCTCCCAAATAATTTTACTTCGCAGGTTGTTTTGAGGCTACAAACATCAGCATATGACGTCCCTCAAGCTTAGCGGCCTTTTCCACATTACCACGGTCTGCAATGGCCTCCGCAAATCTTGCCATGACCTCGAGCCCAATTTCGGGATGCGCCATTTCACGACCACGGAAACGAATGGAAACCTTCAGCTTGTTGCCCTCGGAAAGGAACTTGGCAGCCTGTTTAACCTTGGTGTTGAAATCCCCGATATCAATATTGAGTGAAAGACGGATTTCTTTTGTTTCAATAATCTTTTGGTTCTTACGGGCTTCCTTTTCTCTTTTGGCCTGCTCGAAACGAAATTTGCCGTAGTCCATAATGCGGCAAACCGGTGGCGTGGCCTGTGAGGCAATCTTCACCAGATCAAGATTTTGCTCAATAGAAAGCCGCTGTGCTTCACGGGTATCCATAATGCCCAGCTGTTCCCCATCTACGCCGATCACTCTTACTTCTTTATCCTTGATATCCTCATTTATGAGTAGTTCCTTAACGCTAATGTTCAAGCACCTCCGTTACCTAAAAAAAGTGGGTGCAGAACGCACTTGTTCTACACCCAATCAAAGACAACAAAAACAGCCTTAAAGCTGCGCTGGTTGCTATTGACCTCGTACGTATTAGTAACGCACAGGTGAGAACATCATATGTTCTGCTTTGTTGTACTGATATATAGTAGCAGTTAGCGTTATAAATGTCAACCACTATTATAAAAAATTTCTTATAAACGATTAACTTAAAAAGCGACCTGGCAATTGCGAGCATATTTTCGTGCTGCAAGCGGCGTCGAAAGCAGGCTGGCGCCTGCCAAGGCCAAGGAGGACAACACGGCAGCGCGTAAAATAGGCCGCAAGGGTGGGATAGTTTTCAGGTTGATCGACTATATATGCCCTGCCAAATTTTTATGCAGGACGAAAAGTCTCCCGCTGTTTGTCTATTGCTGCACTGTGCGAAGGATGATCGGCAAAATAATGCAGATTTAAATGCTTAGAAATGTACTCGAGCATCCGGCATCCACCGATGCTGTTCCCTTTTGAATCGAGACTGGGGCCAAAGACGCCGATGCCCATTTTGCCCTCCGCCGCTGATACGATGCCACCGCCCACGCCACTTTTTGACGGGAGGCCAACATTGATTGCAAACTCACCCGAGCCGTCGTAGAGCCCACAGGTAACCATCAGTGTTTTAACAATGCGTAGTATATCGTTTTCCACGATGCATTCGCCGTTGGCAGGGTCGATGCCGTCGTTTGCCAGAATCATGCCATAGTTGGCAAGATCCTCAGTCGTCACCGACAGCGAACACATTTTAAAATAAAGATCAAGCGCCATTTCGACGTCGCCATCAATTAGATTTTCGCTTTGCATAAAATAGGCCAGCGACCGGTTGCGCATACCCGTGGCACTTTCTGAACGATATACCGCCTCATCAACTTCAATGGTCTCACGTCTACAAAGTTTACGTACGAGATATAAAAGCTGCGGCCAACAATCTTCTTTTGCAATGCAGCTCATAACCGCGATGGCACCGGCGTTTATCATGGGGTTTAGCGGTCGTCCTTCTCTTGCCTCCAGCTTACTAATCGAGTTAAAAGAATCCCCAGTGGGTTCTGCGCCAACCTTAGAGAAAACTGAATCCTTCCCAGCGGTTTGCAGCGCGAGAATCAGCGAAACAGTCTTTGCAATACTCTGTATGGTAAAAGGCTGGTGCCAGTCCCCCGCATGGTAGCATTCACCGTCCACTGTGATGATACATGCGCCCAACTGCGCCGAATCTGCCTTTGCGAGCTCGGGTATATAGCTTGCTGATTTTCCTAAATGTGTAAAGTTGGCAGCGTATGCTACCGCCTCATCAAGTATCTGTTGTATCATTGTTTGTATCTCCTTGTATTTACAGAAAGCTGTCAAATTACAATAAAGAGTGGGGTGCACATTATATTTTATATGCTTCATCGTTATTTTACCAATACGTGATCCTTATATCCGATATACCTTTTGTTGTATATCCATAGTCACCTGTATTTTACTTCTCTTTGCAACAGGTTTAACAAAATCGCTTCAAGGGAAAAACTTTTTGATGATTTTCCTATAAAAGTATGCATAATTAAAGAGATGACTCTTTTTGTCGTAATAGCACGATAAGGTATCTGGAGGCGAGTATGAATCTTAAACATTTGGAGTATTTTGTGGCGGTCGCAAAATACGGCTCCATTAATAAAGCTGCTCAGGCATTATACATATCCCAGCCCCACTTAAGCCACATCATCAAGGATATTGAGGATGATGTTGGGTTTGAGCTGTTTTTGCGCACTAAACAGGGCGTGGTTCTCACGACGGCGGGTGCACGTTTTTTAAAGCATTCCAACGCAATTATGCAAGAAATGGACGGGCTTAAGCAGATAGCGAAAAAAACCAAACGCCACGCCGACACGATTAGTATATCCATGACTAAATTTTCGCACACGATGGAAAGCTTTATCGAGCTATGCAAGAAGCATGAAAATGTTGAAAGCTTTTCATACAAGCTTAATGAAGGCAGCACTATCGATGTTATTGGCGATGTCGAATCAGGCGTGTCAGACGTTGGGGTGATCCACTTTGCCAGCGAGCAAAGCGAGGACTTAATGAACCTTTTCCGGAAAAAAGAGCTGACCTTTATTCCGCTGGTAAATCTCTGCCCACACATCTGCATTTCGAGCGAGCACGAGCTGCTGAAACGTGGCAAAAAAGTGACACTCAACGCACTGCGCAATTACGGTTTTGTTCGCTATATTGACCAGTATGAGGATTTTATCTATCACCTGGCGACGGAAAGCCTGCAATTCGACCTCAACTCGTCACCTAAAATTGTTTATGTTCTTGGGCGCTCGGCGTTAATGCACCTGATTTCAAGCAGCAATTTTTATACCATTGGTATACAAGCTTTCGACGCTCAAAGCTCAATGTATAATGTTGTTTCAGTTCCGGTTGAGGGCAGTGCTGAGCTGCTGCAATTTGGCATTATTCTGCCGCAGCACACCGAACTGACCGGAACATTAGGCGAGTTTGTCAACATCGTCACTCGCCGCTTCAAATGCCTGGCACAGAAGTAATCTCACTTGTGTAATTGCAAAGTATAAAACTATATAGAGCAAATAAAAAATTGATTGGCGCATCTATCAATTCTACAAATGAGTTGATAGATGCGCCAATTTTATATGCCAATTGTATTTTTGGATAAAATTAAACTATTAGTAATTTAGAATCCAGAGCACTTGCTACACACGTTGGCTTCTGGCGGGCATTTTTGTTTTGTGAATAGAGCTAAACCGTAATCTCAAAATCAAGCGCAAACGACCAGATAATACACTCGGTGACCGGCACTGGCAGCACTGAAGCCAGCATCTCGCGATAGAGCCCCAGTTGTCCTGCATAGCGGTCACACAAAAACTCGGCGTCTTTAACATGGTCGGTTTTATAGTCAATGACCGTCGCATGGTCGTTTTCGATCAAAATGCAGTCTGCAATGCCTTGCAACATCGGCGCTTCTTCGTTCTCGGCGACAAGGTCACGGGTAGAGGGACAGTCAGCGGCACTAACCATAAAGGCAAATTCTCGTAACACCTCGTCGGCAGCAAAAATGCGCCGTGCCAAACTGCTTTCAAAAAACCGCTCAATCTTGTCCAGCGCCACCAGCTCAGCCTGCCGCGCTGTAAGAATACCCGCTCTTTTAAGGCGTGCCAGCTCGGCTGCCGCATCCTCTCGCGCCGCAGTGTAGTCGCAGTACTGCATAAAAGCGTGTACTGCCGTGCCTCGCTCGCTGCCCGACGATGCCGATTCCAACGCGAACGCGGGCTTTTTCGCAAAGCGGAATTCACCGCTTTCAGGGTGTGTCAGCTGTGAGACAGCCAGCTTGGATGGCGTCTTGGCAGCCTTCGCAAAGGGATATTCAAACGCCAGCCGCTGCGAAAGCTCAGCAACCAGCCCTTGATCGGCGGGCGGCATCACAGCCGTATCAGCGGCATCAAACAGACTCTGCTGACCGTCCTGCTCAGGCGGTGGCGACGCACCTTCATTGGTTTGCTCTTCCAAAAAGCCGAAGTGCAATTCAATCTGCCCCAGCGGGTTCCCCAGACGCAGCGCCTGCGCCGCGTCGCCATAACAGCCCAGTGCCAGAAGCAGCCACTCGGCGTAGTTTTGGCATTCACGCACCTGCGCCGGTGCGGGCGTGCTGCCGTCGGGCGAAAGCGCCTCGGCTGTTTCCAGCGCCTTTTTCATGGCGGCAGTGATAATAAGCCGTTCTCTGGCGCGAGTGGCGGCGACGTAAAGGATACGTAATTCCTCTGAAAGCATGGCGCGTTCGCTCTCAATCCGCACCGCCTCCAGCGGTACAGCGACAAACTGCTGGCGCAGCGCGGGGTCGCGACGAACACAGGCAAAGCCCAATTCGGAATGCAGCAGTGTCGGTCGGATTAAATCATTGCGGTAAAAGCTGTGGTCGCGCCCCGCCTGGCACAAGAACACAACCGGCCACTCAAGCCCCTTGGATTTGTGAATGCTGGTGATGAATACGGCGTTGGTCTGCTCGCCCACATAGGCGGGGGCCAGATCGCCGCTTTGCATCGCACGGTCGATGAGCTTTAAAAATGCCGATAGGCCTCGGTGACCATTCTGGTGGTATTGCTCGGCATATTCCGCGAGTAAAAGCAGGTTGGCAAACCGCTGCCCGCCTCCCTGCATCGCACGGCAAAACAGGTCAAAGCCGGTGGTTTCGATCGCTTCATTAATCAGTTCCGCGGCGCTTATTGTCAGCGCCCGGCGCCGCAGATGTTCAAAAATCTCTAAAAAAGCACGAGTCTGAGGGTCGGTTTGGGCTGCTTTTTTGACGGCGGGGTAAAAATGTCCACTGGGCGTGATCAGTCGAATTTTAGCAAGCGCGTCATCGCTAAAGCTAAACATTGGCGACAGCATCGCGCCGATCAACTCGATATCCAGCGTGGGGTTATCCAACGCGCGCAAGAGATTGAGCACCGCCATAATTTCAAAGCTACCCAGAAAGCCGCTTTCAATCTGGGCAAACGCCTCAACGCCCACTTTTTCAAGCGCACGGCGGTAAACCTCCGCCTGAGACTTGGGTGAGCGCAGCAAAATGGCGATATCACCAGCGCACACCGGCCGCAGCACGCCTTTTTCGGTCACGGACGCACCGCTCTCGATCAGGCGCTTGATCTCGCTGGCTATGTAGAGCGCCTCAGCCTCGGCGGCATCACCCGCGCTAAGGCTTCCCTGCTCCAAAAGATGGAATTTCACGCCAGCACCCTCTACGGGCGGATAGGCCGCCAGCGCGTTGAGCCGGTGTTTTTCATCGTAAAAAAGCTCGCCAACCCGCTTAGAAAACAGCGGTTCAAAAATACGGTTGACCGCCTGGGTAATCTCGCTTCTGCTGCGGAAATTTCCGCTGAGGGTAATGAGTTCCGGTTCTTCTGGTGCGCTGTTCTGGGCGTATTCTTCGCTTCGGCGCAAAAAAATCTCGGGCTGCGCCTGACGAAAGCGATAAATGCTCTGCTTGACGTCGCCAACCATAAACAGATTTTTACCGTTTGAGAGCGCCGTGATGATCATATCCTGAACGGCGTTGACGTCCTGATATTCGTCAACCATAATCTCATCAAAGCGTGCGCCAATTGTCTGTGCCAACGGCGTTTTTTGCAGCGTCCCCTGTTCGTCCCGCGTCATGAGCAGACTGGCTGCAAACTGCGCGAGGTCGGAAAAGTCGAAGATACCCGTTGCACACTTGTGGGCCAACAGGCGGCTGTCGGTGTCCTTAACCAGTGAAAACAGTCGACGCAGCTTTGGGAGGAGGTCGGCAACATCCTCCGAAAATTCTGAAAGCTTTGCTGAAAGCACCTTGGTTTGCAGCGTTTCAGCCATCGCTTTGTGGCGGGTGCGCAGACGTTGAAGCTGCGCCTTGCGTTCGGGACAGGCGCTGCGCTTAGCTGCCTTGAGTGGCACCGCTCTGTAACCACGTAGTAATTCAACTGCCCCATCCCAATCACCGCATTCAAGCGCCGGGCATAAGGCCGCAAAAAAGGCGGCATCACCCTCAAATGCGGGAAGGTAGTTGGCAAAATCCGACTCATCACGCAGTTCAAAAAGCGCCGTTTGGGCATCAGCTTGGCATCTCCGCGCCGATTCAAGCGCAAATTGCAGCAGAATATCGCCCCATACGCTTTTAGCAGGATTGGCGCAGTTTTCATAAACCTTGAGCTTTTCATCCAGCCAGTCGATATAAAAAGGATGCGTCCGGGCAAAATCCAGCACACGCAAAACGGTGCCCGCCAGGCTTTGGTCGCCCCGCTTTTGTGAGAGCAGCTCGGTCAATGCGCTAAACGCTGTATCGTCGCGGTCGGAATAGGCGGCTTCAAGCGCGGCATCCACCGCCTGTTCTCGCATGGCGTCCAGCTCTTGTGTATCTCCGACGCGAAAGGCTGCCGGAAGCCCAAGCAGCTGCCAATTCTCGCGCAACAGATTTAGGCAGAGCGAATCTATCGTGCCAATGACAGCGCGGTCTAAAAGTTGGCGCTGGCGGCGCGCGGCCATATCCAGCGGGTGCTCTGCAATGTATTCGGTAAGCTTTTGCAGCATACGCTGCTTCATCTCCTGCGCGGCGGCACGCGTAAAGGTGACAACCAGCAGACGGTCGGCATCAATTGGCGTGTTACTATCCAGCATACGGCGCACTGCCCGCTCGGTGAGTACGGCGGTTTTTCCGCTGCCCGCCGCAGCGGAGACTAAAATTGTGTGGCCGCGCGCTTCAATGGCGCGGCGCTGTTCGTCGGTCCAGTTTGTGCTATTCGCCATCAGCGCGCCCCTCCCCCTTTAAAATGGCAGTGCGGTCCAGCTTTAGAAGTTCGCGTACCGGGTCGCCCGCTTCAAAGCCGCAAGCCGTGCGGTAATCGCAGAAATCACAGGGTGAATCCCCGCCGCGGCAGCTGGGAAGCGCCGAAATATCGCCAGTGTAAAGCTGTTGCGCCATCCCTTCAATTTTTCCCTCGACCAGACGCCAGAGTCTTGCTAGTTCTTCCATGGAGTAGAGCGCGTCAATCTTTTTGCCGCCTAGGGCATAGGGAATGTAATCGCCGTTTAAGTCACGTTCCATCCCGCGCAGCACGTCCTCATCTGAAAGCAGCAGCCCGTTCATGACATATTGCTTGTGCCGCTGCTTTTCAAGCTGATAGGGGTCGGTGCCGCGCGCGCTTAAAACATAGCTTCCCTGCGCCGGAACGTACAAAGCCCCCGCCGGAGCTGCGCCTTCAAGTGAACCCGCACCGTTTTGACATATGGAAAACAGGTAGATGAGCATCTGCAAATTCAACCCATAATAGACCTCGTCAAGCAAAAAGCTTTTCTTGCCTGATTTATAATCGAGCACGCGAAGATACTTTTTGCCATTAATAACCGCCGTGTCCACACGGTCGGCAGTGCCCTCAATCACAATTTCGGTGTCCATGCCAATTTTAAACACCGGCGGGCGAACTTCTTTTCCCTCTCCGATCTGAAGTTCGAAGGCAACTGGTTCAAATTCGCTTTGCAAAAGCTCCTGCGCCAAGTGGCACACCATGTCAAAAAGCCATTCGCCAAGGCGTTCAAAGTTCCGTAGCAACCGCGCGGGAAGTAGTGACGGGTCACCCGCACACTCGGTGAGATACCCCACCGTTTCAGTGGCAATCTGCTGGCGAAGCTGCTCGGGCGGTACGGCTGAAAGCCCCTTGCCTCCGTGCTGCGACAAGAGCCGCTCCAGCACACGGTGGATGAGCACGCCCGCCTGAATTGGCGACAGTTCAGCTTTTTGACGTTTGTATGCGCCAAGCCCTTTTTGTATGTAATAGCTAAATGGACAGCGATAATATTGTTCTAAACGCGAGGGGGAGAGCTTTAATCGTCCGCCGAACAGCGCGGGTGGAATTGCCGGGTCCATCAGCGCGTGTGCCCTCTTCTCGTCCGCATGTATCAGACGCGCCACCCGTTGTGCACCCAGCGTTTTTTCGCCCAGCGCAACAAGCGCAGAAATGCGGGCATCGGGCGTGTCATGGTGTTCGGCTATGGCCTTTTCCAACCCCGCCGCCGTCCAGACGCGCCAAAGCTCGGGACGCTTCTGTTCAGCCGTCAGCGCTGCAGCGCGCAAAAAGAGAGCAGAAGGCAACAGTGCTGCGCCAGCCGCGTCGGTGCGCGGGCAACAGACCACCAGCCGCTCAGTGGGCGCGGTGACAGCGCGGTAGCAAAACATCCGCTCGGTCGCCTGAGAGCGGTCGCCCTCGGTGAGCAGGTCCAGCCCGCCTTCGACCAGCTGCCGCCGCTCGTTTTCCGACAGCAGCCCGCCCGGCATAGCAGCGGAAGGGAATTCCCCTTCTATTGCGCCGATTAGGAACACGGTGCGGACATTCTCGCAGCGGATGCGGTCGGCGGTGCCCACCGCAATTTCGTCAAGCGTGCGCGGCACTGTCGCCACCTCAAATCCACCAAACGATAACTCAACCAACTCAGCGATTCGTTCCTTGGTGACGGTTATTTCGTCGGGTATAGCATCAAATAGCTCCAAAAATCCAACTAGCTGCTGCCAGAGCAGCGACTGCTCCTCTAAAAACGCACGCTTTTCATCCGGCGGCATGGCCTCTGCAAAATCAGCCATATGTTTTGAAGCATCAATCTCCTGTAAAAACCGCCACAGCCCCTTGGCGATTTGGCTGCCCTGACCACTTTCAAAGGTCTGCCTCAGCGCCTGAACCGGCGCGGTGAGACGGGCTCGGGCTTCTTCGAGCATTTGCAGCGTTTTGGCAGCGCGTGGGCTTATCACCTCGATCATGCCGTCGGGGTTTTTATAGAACGGGCGCTCCCACTCCGACCGGCGCAGCGACCAGACAAAGCTGTAGTTTTCAAGCGCGCCGATTAGTTCCGACTCCAACCCGAGCAACGGCGAGCGTGCGACATCAAGCCAGTCGCCTTCACGCATGCCGCAGGCAACCAGCACCGCCGCCAACACCCCCTGGGTAAGCACCGAACAGCGTGCATCATGGCGCATATCCCAGAAGAATGGCAGGTCAAAACGCGCGAACACTGAAGGCAGTGCCGTCTGATAACGCCCCATATCGCGAGCGATCACCGCAATGTCGCGAAAGCGATAACCTTGTTGGCGAACCAACTGCGCAATCTCGGCGGCAACGGTTTCAAGCTCGTCGTAGGGGTTTGCACAAAAAACGGCTTTGACCGCTCCGCCGCCAGTGGTTTCCTTAACCGGCAACGCTTCGGCGCGGGTTGCGCGCTCAAGTGCGCACAGCGCGACAGATCGCCAGCCCGGTTCGGGTAAAACGGTCTGCATGGCGTCAACGCCGCGCTCCTGCGCAAGGTGCATAAGCCGCCGTGCTGTGTCAGCCGCCAATGCAAAGGCAGGCTGTGTGGTGCGAGGTGCATCGCAGCACAGCGCAACAGTCACCTGCCGTGCCTGAGACAGAAGCGACGAAATAAGCGACAGTTCCGGGCCTGTAAATCCCCCGAAATCGTCTATGAAAATGTCGGCATCCTTTAAAGCTGAACTACTTGCTAGACGCTCGGCGGCGAGATCCAACACATCCTGTGGCGACAGGCAGCCACGGTGCAAAATCGCCTCATAAGCATCAAATATCAGAGATAGCTCCCGCAGCTTTTCACGCAGCGGGCCTGTAGGCATCGACTGAGAAAAAGTGGCGAGTCGTTCAGGAGAAAGCCCGGCGTTTTTACACTCCTCCACCACTGAAAGCGTCTGTTCAATAAAGCCGCGGCTGCGGTAATGCCGCCCGTAAACGGTCAGCAGATCGGCAAGTTCATCGAGTGCAACACTCATAAAAAACACCTGCGCGGCAGGTGTAACCGGCTGGCGGTCTCGTCCGCCCAGCTGGCGCAGAAGCCGTTCCGCCAGGCGCGAAAAGCTTAGTACTTCTGCTTTGGCAGCACTTTGGCCCAGAAGCTGCTGCAGCGCGCGCTCATTATTAAAAGAAGCTTGTTCGGGAACAATGAGCACCGCGCGCCCACCAGATTCAACTCTGGATCTGATCTGTTGTTTAATCAGCGTCGTTTTGCCGCTCTGGGCAACACCAGCTATGAGATGAAGCATGCCATCCCCCTTTTCTATGTCATACTGCGGCTGTCAGTAAATAATGAATCTTCAATTATTTTATCACAAAATAAAGGGCTTCGCCATCCTGTCAATAGGAAGACGAAGCCCATACGTACGAATAAGGTAAAGGATAGCGTTACCTAGCCTCCTGACGAAGCTTTAGGCGCAGCTTGTCGCTAATCATTGCAATAAACTCGCTATTTGTTGGCTTACCCTTGGTATTATGAATGGTGTAGCCAAAATAGGAAGTAAGTACATCCACATCGCCGCGGTCCCATGCCACTTCAATAGCGTGACGGATTGCGCGTTCCACACGTGAGGAGGTTGTTGAAAAACGCTTTGCAACCGCGGGATAAAGTTGCTTGGTTACTGAATTAATAATCTCAGGGTCGTTCACGGACATCATGATCGCCTCACGCAGATAATGGTAGCCTTTGATATGGGCAGGAACACCGATCTGGTGGATAATGTCGGTAACGGTAACCTCAAGACTGGGGGATCGTCTGGAATCGGTAATTCTTGAGACATTATCCGGACGTTTAGAGCCCGAAAGCTGCACCACACGCTCCACCATCATATTGACATCGAACGGGCGCAAGAAATAGTATGCGGCACCCGCTGCCAGCAATTCTCTTTCTAAAATGCCGTTATCAAAGGTGGACATCATCATAAATAGCGGCTTGTAGGCCTGCTCGTCCTCCCGCACAGCCTTCATTACACCAATCGCATCCAAACGTGGCATAAACACATCGATTAGCACCACATTTGGACGCTGGTCAAGAATAGCTTGCGTCACCTTTATACCATCCTTGGCCACAAAGACAGTCTCGTAGCCATAGGTGTGCAGAAGTGCCGCAGCCTGTGCGCAAAATTCCTTATTATCGTCTGCGATGAGTACCTTCATTTTTTCAGCCATGGGTCACTTACCTCCTGTTATAATATTGGTTGCGCTGCTTGACTCCCATAGATTACCATATTATGCCATCAATTGCAACCCTTTTCGTTAAATAAATTCTATTTTTTTCCAATTTTAACAGAATACCATATGCCCCGAGCAGATTCGGTGTAGTGTAGTATTTTATATCACATTCATTGAAAAGCTGCGTTAAGATTTGAGTTTTAGTATTTTTATATCACCTAAAAAGTCAATATCAAGTAAACAAATATTGAAATTACTCCGATTTTCTAACCTTTTTATCTATTTTTGTTAAATAATTTGTATAATGTGAAAAATCGTTCATTTCTTTAATTTGAGATTGGTGCTATCATTTTAATTGTCGCTTGAAGACCCGTGGAGGCACAAAGCAGAACTTTGGTTTTCGGGCTGATTCGCTTTAATTTCTTATCGAAAAAAATTTCCAATTATATAGAAACTAATCTTTAACGAAACAAACTTCAAGCGCCTTGTATTGCATATTTAGACCACCCGGGTCTTTTATGCAAGACTTCTCTGCCAAAGAAAAGGCAGACATTAATTTTTGAAAGCTTCGATTCACTTCTTAATCCAAAACAAGAGCGGCTCTCCTAACCATTAGGAGAGCCGCTCTTGTTTTTTAATTTTCTGTCTTCGAATATGGCAACCAACCATAGCGACATGGTCTAAGAAGCCATTTTTTCACCGCTTGCTTTGCTTTCATAAGCATTACGCATATTTTCAGCAAAGATACCGTAGCCTCGCGCAGGGTCATTGACAAACACATGCGTAACAGCACCAACCAATTTTCCATCCTGAATAATCGGCGAGCCACTCATGCCTTGTACAATGCCGCCCGTCACTTGCAGTAATCGAGGGTCTGTTACCTTAACCACCATATTTTTTGTAGGATTCGTATCGGTTGTAGCAATACGTTCAATCTGAATATCATAGGCTTGCGGTTGTTTGCCTTCAACCGTGGTATAAATGGTTGCAGCACCCGCATGAACCTCACCTCGTGTTGCCAAAGGAACGGGCTCACACTGCACAGGCGACATGCTGCATTGACCATATATGCCTGTCTCATTATTTTTAAATAAATTGCCAATTACCTTGTTGTTTCCAAAAACGCCGCGCAATTCACCAGGGAAACCGCTTGAACCACGATTAACACCCGTAATGGTCACTTCAACCGCTTCACCGCTTGATAGCGGCATGATGGCGCCAGTATCCACATCACAGATTGCATGCCCAAGCCCCGCAAAAACACCTTCCTGAGGGTCATAAAAGGTCATTGTACCGATGCCGGCTGAGCTGTCGCGCACCCACATTCCCGCGCGGTAGCTTTCGTCAGAGGGCGATTGAATAGGCGTTAGGGAAACTTTTTTAATATTCCCATCCCGCCGCAACGTCACCTGCATTTCACGTCCATTACTTTGGCCCACAATCTTTCCGACATCTTCGTTATAATAAATCTTTTTACCGTCGATGGAAAGAATAATATCGCCGGTGCGGATGCCCGCATTTTTCGCAGGATTGATCGCTTTACCTTGAAGGTCAAGATCGCTCAAACCCACAACCATTACGCCGTCAGTAAACATCTTAATGCCGAACGGCGTTCCGGCAGGAATTACCATGTCCCTTTCCACAACCTTAACGCTAACCGTTTTGATAACGGCACCGCCAGGCAGTGAAAGCCGCATTGAATATTCATTACCTGCGCGAGAGACCAGCTCAGGGGGCATTTTATCAACCCAACTGCTGCTTTTTATGCCCAGCCAACCGCCGTTAAGCGAAAAATGTTCGCCTTGTGCTACATAATAGCGGTCGGGTAGCACAATTTGCAAACAAAGCAAAATTGCCAATAACCCAAGCATAGCCGTAGACACAATAATTGCCGATACTCTAAAAATCCTCTTCATCACACCGTACACCTCCTTTGCCTGTGCTTTTTGAGAACAATGATTTTGTTCTCCTTTATATAATGTCAGGCAACGGTGCGATTAACAGCGGCAAAAAGTTGACGCCAAGGCAACGACTGTGTTTGTTTC
This sequence comes from Candidatus Fimivivens sp., assembly GCA_034933525.1. Taxonomy (GTDB): domain Bacteria; phylum Bacillota; class Clostridia; order Oscillospirales; family Ruminococcaceae; genus Yanshouia. The sequence continues at coordinate 267,510 of JAYFNI010000002.1, read as the reverse complement.
CAATCAATCCTGCCCTAAAATCATCACTTTTGGCGTCAAAGCTGATGTAGTAATAAAAACGCCATTATTTGGTTTGCTTTGCATCGTTTCAGACGTTTTTATTATGTACAAAAAAGACAAACTATATTTAATAATAAAAACTTTGAATGAGGCGTTTTTTTATGTTTATATCACTTTGGCGAACTTTTGTCCTTTTTCTGACAGTCTCTATTGTGCTGCGCTTTATGGGAAAACGTCAGTTGGGTGAGTTACAGCCGTCGGAACTGGCGACCACCATTATGATTTCAAATATTGCCGCAATCCCGATCGAAAATATTGGCTCGCCTATGATAAATGGTTTTTTGTCTATTGTGTTACTGGCTTGTCTCGAGATCCTGCTTTCAGTAGCGATATTAAAATCGCGAAAGCTACGCGGCATTGTACTGGGGCATCCGCGTTGTGTCATTCGGGACGGCAAGCTAGACCAGAAGGAGCTTTCAGATCTGCGCTGGTCCCTAGACGATCTGACGGAGCTACTGCGGGGCAATGGCGTTTTTGATATGGATGAAGTGTTGTTTGCTATTGTAGAAACGAATGGCAGTCTTTCGGTCTACCCAAAATTTAAAAATCGGCCAGTAACGAATGAAGCGCTTTTCATTCCTGTACCTGGCTGTGAAGCACCACCGGTCATTGTGATTAATGATGGCGAAATTGATGAACAAGCCCTCAAATATTGCAATCTTGACAAAGCTTGGCTAAACAAAGTGCTCAAAGAGAAAGAATTATCTGAAAAAGATATTTTTGCGATGAACTGCGACCGCTCAGCACAGTACATTCTTATCAAAAAGGAGAAAAAGCGATGAAACGTTTTTTTATTGCTATCACTTTGTTAATTACTATATCAACCGCCTGTCTACTATTCGTCAACCATCTCGACAAAAATACGGTGGAAATAAAAAATCAAATCTATCAGATCAGGGATTTCGTTGAATCCGGCAACCGATCTGATGCTGAAGAAACGATGAAGCAGCTCATAAATTATTGGGAGCATGAAAAATATCTTTTCCACGCCCTTGCAGGAAGCATCTATTGCGATCCTTTTAAAAGTTCGCTGGATCGCTCAGAGGTCTGGCTTGGGCAAAAAGAAGATGATGAGCTATTTGCAGAACTATCAGAGCTTTATTCACGTATCGACCAGCTCTGGGATACGCAGTCAATACACCCGATAAATCTATTTTAGGGATCTTCCCATAAGAAACAAAACTTGACCCGCCATTCTTACGTTTAATTAACGACAAAACTAAAACGTCCGCAAGACGCATCATGTCTTGTGGACGTCTTTAATTTTATGTTTTGAGATCAGGAGAATTCGGTGATAGTTTGAAACAATAAGCCAAACGCCCCCATTGCAATTACTTTTTTTCCAGCAGCAGCTTGAGTTCATCCATAAATGAACCAATATCCTTAAACTGGCGGTAAACCGAAGCGAATCGAACGTAGGCCGCTTCATCAATATCCTTTAGCTTTTGCATCGCCAATTCACCAATGCGGCTGGTGAGGATTTCAGGTTCCATGGCATTTTGCAGCATGGCCTCAATTTCATCAACAGCCTTCTCAATCTGTTTGAGTGATACCTGCCGCTTTTCGCAGGCACGCAGCATGCTGTTTAGAAGCTTATCGCGATAAAATGGCTCCATCGAGCCGTCTTTTTTAATCACCATAATCGGGAATGTTTCAACCGCTTCATAGGTAGTAAAGCGCTTCTGGCAAGAAAGGCATTCGCGTCTGCGGCGAATTCGTTCCCCATCGTCTGCTGGGCGGGAATCGATCACCTTACTTTCGGTGTAGGAACAAAAAGGGCACTTCATCGAATGAACCTCCTTAACGCGATAGCGCTGTCAACAGCATAATTTTAAGGCGCATTTTACGCTACCTCCCCTGATAGAGACAGCAATGGTCATTTGGGTGCCTTTGGCACCTAATGCCATGATAATTGATAATTAAAAGTATACCACGTCAGCGACAAAATGCAACGTTCATGCAAAGATAACCTTCCGCCCTGCATCAGATATCCCCAGCGATTGCGCTATTTTTTCTTCAAGGGCCTCAAGAGGCGGCTGCTCAAAATTAAAGCGCAACGCCAGCGCTTCGAGATCACGGTGGTCACAATCAAGGTCGCACACCACCGCAACCACCTGATCACAAGCGTCACACGCGGCCAGCCCACCCACAATGGACGCGCCCTTTTCATTGCGCACAACCGTAAAAGTAACATGATAGGTCAGCGGCAGATTTTTTACCAGAAACAGCTCCAGCGGCGTCATAATTTAGTCCTCCTTGCGGTTTTTTTCTATTCTACCCTAAAAACCGCAATTTGGAAATTATATCCATTCGACATCAGCACACTGAATTCCTTGCCGAGCGCTGCCGTTTGACACCACAGGCCGATTTTTTTGCCATTGCGCAAGACTTTGTGTCGCAGACTTTGGCGAGGGCTATCTTAAACACCATCAATTTTGTAGATTTTCACCAAACCTTGTTTGACACTTGAACATATTATCTATAACAAGCTTTCAAACAGACTGACACCCTCAGCAAGCTGCTCCTGGCGAGAAAAGTTCCAACTATACAGTTCCAGCAGCACCGCGCCATTGTAGGCCATTGTTTTAAGGCGCTGCGCCAGCGCGGCAAGATCAAATTCGCCCTCACCCAGCGCCAAGCAGTCGCAGCCTCCCCGGTGGTCGCTTAAATGCAGGTGCGCCAGCCGAGCACCCATCGCATCGAGCATTTCAAAGGGTGTCACCCCAGCTCTAACTGCCTGCTTAACATCCAGCACAAAATCAACATCCGGTATGGCGCGTGCCATGCTTTTAATAAACTTTGGAGTGCCACTGTGGCAGCGCGCCACATTTTCCTGACAAAGGCGCACGCCAAAACGACGAGCAACATCGCGCAGCCGTATAAAACGTTCAAAATAAAAATCTGGCTCCAGCGGCATGAAGCTGCGCGCCCCGTGAAAAACCAATAACTGAGCACCAACCCGATTGCAAAATTCACAATAGCGGCGATATTCCTCTGCCTCATCGTCAAAGCGTCGGGCGTAGCTGCTAAAAAAGCTGACACCCTCCGCTTCGGAGGAATACGGGTGTACTGAGACGATCTGTGTTCCCGTTGCACCCGCAATTTGGTTAAGCTGCTCTGCAAATTCCGGCGCCTTTTCAGAGGGAGAATTTAAAAATACCTCCACTGTTTGAATGCCCATACTGGTCAGTGCTGTGAGCGCCTCTTCGGTCAGCATGGGAAACAGGCAGGATGTTGATGCCCCTGTTTTCATAGTCATTTCCCCTTTAAAATATCCATGTGCGCAAAGCGTTTATGCGCCTTTTAGGGAATCAGCTTAGCGCTACGGCGAGCACCATCATGACAATGAAGCCCAACAGTACACCGATAGTCGCAACCATTTTGTTATCTTTAAACGACTCTGGGATAAGCTCGGAACAAACCACTGAAATCATGGCGCCCGCTGAAAAAGCGAGCGTAATTGGTAGAACTGAACGCATGGCAAGCGCAAAAAATACGCCAAGCAAACCTGCTACCGGTTCCACAAGGCCGGACGCCTGCCCCACCATAAAGCTTTTGAGCCGCGACGCACCGTCCCTGCGCAGCGGCATGGCGACGCAAGTTCCCTCGGGAAAGTTCTGCAACCCTATACCCAGTGCCAGCGTTGTGGCGGTGAACAACGAAGTGCCTTCAATGCCTAGTGCCACGCAGCCAAACGCCACACCAACTGCCAACCCTTCGGGGATATTGTTTAGGGTAACCGCCGAGGCAATAAGAATTGAGCGCCGCACCTTTCCACTGTTGTGCTTGGTAAAACGCACCTTAGAAAGCAGAATGTCCGTCAAAATTACAAAAACACCGCCGCCCGCAAAGCCGCTTGCCGCCGTCAGCCAAGCATTTCGGCCCAGTTCTGCCGCCAACTCAATAGCCGGTGACAACAGCGACCAGAATGAAGCTGCAATCATGACACCGGCAGCAAAGCCCATCATCATATCCAATACTTTCTGATTAACAGACTTAAAAAAGAAAACCAGTGACGCCCCAAGCGCGGTAACACCGTATGTAAATAGTGTAGCCAAAAGTGCTTGATATACTGGGTGCAGTGAAGCAAACCAAGACAAAATCATCCCTCCGAACATAAAACTTTTCATGTTAGCTTATGCTCTCAGGATTGGGATTGCTAATGACAAATCGGCAGAGCTGCGATTAATTTCAACGCAGCCCTGCCGATTTTTCTTTTTTCACAAAAATCGACCTAAACCATATTAGGGCAGTTTTTATGGATTGGTAAACGCTTTAAGCCATTTTTTTCTTCTGCCAGATCACCCAAAGCATGGTAGCAATGCACAGCGAAGAATAACAGCCGGAAACCATACCGATGATCATGGGGAAGGAAAACGACAGAATAGAAGTAACGTTATACATCTTTGCAATGACCGAAACAACAATCATGGCGCTGGCCGTGGTGATACTGGTCATCAAAGAACGAGTAAACGACTGATTCAGGCTAAGGTTCATCATCTCTTCAATCGGCATCGAATTGCCATAAATGCGTTTGTTCTCACGAACGCGGTCATAGATAACGATTGTATCATTGAGTGAGTAGCCTAGAATAGTCAAGCATATAGCAATAAAGTTTGCGTTAATTGAAATACGGAACAGTACAAACACCGCAAACACCATCAGCAAGTCGTGTATCAGCGCGATAACTGCGGTGATGCCCGCTGACCAGCCACCAATCTTCTTAAAACGAAGGCTGATATAAACCACCATAAGGAGTGATGCAAAGGCCACAGCGGTGAGACTCTTGACGAGAAATTCCTTACCAATAGTCGGATTCACGACACTGATAGAGGCGGTGGACAGGTTGTTGTCCTTATACTTCTCATCGAGAGCTACGGCAAGCTCGGCCTGTTTGCCTGCGTTTAGTCCCTCACTGGTAGGTAACGAAACGACAAAATTCTGTGTGCCAGTTGCAATATCGATCGATTTTTGAAGAGAAACTTTTTGTGCCAGAACTGTTTCGACCGACTGTTGAAAATCAGCCTGATCAATATCGCCAGTATAAGAATAGGTGATAAGCGCGCCACCCTTAAACTGGATGTCAAGATCAACACCAAACATCACAGAACCGACCAGCATTAAGACAATTAGTGCCAGAGACAGACCAAAATAAATTTTACGATTTCCAAAGAAATCAATATTCCACTTTTTCATCAGTTCTTACCTCCGTACAGCGCAGGATTGCGAAAAGCGCTGAAGCGTGAGACCGACTTAAGCAGAAGCTTGGAGACGAACACGCCCATAAACAAATTCAGGATAACGCCCACGAGCAGCGTGTAGCCAAACGAGTAAATTGGGCCCGAAGCTGAAACGCCGAACATGAAAAACACCGGAGAAAGCATACGTGCAAACAGGCTGTCCGGCGGTCCGAACGCGCCCATCAGAATGATTGAAACAATGATGACCGTCACGTTGCCGTCGAGTATGGCCGAAAAAGCGCGCTTAAAGCCAGCGTCAACAGCAGCGTCGATAGAACGACCATTGGCAAGCTCTTCTTTGATGCGCTCCGCGGTGATAATGTTGGCGTCAACGCCGAAACCGATAGCCAGAATGATACCAGCGATACCGGGCAGTGTCAGCGTAAACGACGGGAATACTGAGAAAAATCCGGTGATGGATGCAACCATCAAAATAACTTGGCCAAGCAGCGCAATCATAGCGACAAAGCCCGGCAGACGATAGAATGTCAGCATAATTAACCCGACGATGAGGAACGCAATTGCACCTGCCATCAGCATGGCATCCTTAGCGCCAAGACCCAGTGTCGGCGAAATGGTGTTGTAGTTCTCGGTAGTCAGGGCGAAGGGCAACGCACCACCGTTAATCTTGTTGGCAAGATCCATGGCGCTCTTGGCGTCAAAATTGCCCGAAATGGTGGCGACGCCATCAGTGATCTGATCCTTAACGGTCGGCGCAGAAATTCGGGTGTTATCCATCCAGATAGAAATCGGTTGGCCTTTCAGCTTTTTGGTTGCGGCGGAGAATTTCTCCTTGCCGGATTCCTTGAGCTTGAGTTCAACCATATGAACGCGGGTTCCGCTCTTATCCTGCGTATAAACTGCAGAGGCCGATTCGACATCGGCACCGGTGATCACAATGTTGTCCTTGGTGTCCCCGGTGGGAAGTCCCAGCGAGTCAACCTGGTCCAGCTCACGGAAGGTCAGGTTTGCGGTGGCACCCAATTCGGCAATCGCCTGTTCAGGGTTGAACTCTGTCTCATCCGCCTTCCACGGGAAGCGCACAATAATGCGGTTCTTGTCGTAGTCAGTGTAAACCTCGCTGTCAGTGATGTTCTGGCTCACCAGTCTGATCTGAATGATCGACTCGGCGGCAGCCATCTCCTCTTTGGTTGCTGTCACACCCTCAGGCGGGGAGAAGGTGACGTCAACGCCGCCGCGGATATCAATACCCCAGCGCACGTCGTCAATGCCTTTGATTTGGGTTGTGGTGATGTCACCATAGGTGCTTGAAACGCCTGCAACGGTTAAATATCCCATTGCAGCGATCAACAGCACGATGATGAAAAATACCGGTTTTCCAACCTTTTTCACAATCTTGCCTCCAGTTCGTGTTTTAGTCGGTCCGCGCCGTAAAAAACGGCCGACGGGAACCCGGAGTTCCTCATCGGCCTCCTGCATTGCGTGCAGAATATAGCCCCTTAAAACACCGTTTTCCTTACGACGTCAATAAATTTCATTATAGAATAATGCCGCGTGAATGTCAACGCTGCCAATACAGCTTCAACTGAATTTTGGCAACATACGCCTTCTGAAATGAACAGATTAAAACTTTTGGACTTATTTTATCACAGGAATCACCAGACATTGGCGGGATGGCACCTTCCGGTATGAACCCTGTCAAATAATCATAAACCCAACCGAATTTTGTCCTGTTTAATCAGTACTACATATTAAACCTTCAGCTCGGCTTTAACCCCTAAAATTGCCTCGTTGGCTTTTAACAATGGCTGGATATAGTCGTGCAGATATTCTGTCACCTGATCAGGTGCGCGCCCCACAAATAGTGCAGGATGCATAACCTGTGACAGCTCGTCCATCGTCAAGCCAAACGCAGAGTCGGCCGCAATGCGTTGAAGCAAGTCGTTTTTACCGCCTTCCTCCTTGACGACACGCGCCGCCGCCAGCGAGTGAGACCGCAATCTTTCGTGCAGTTCCTGACGATCGCCGCCTTTTTTAACCGCCTGCATCATGATGTTCTCGGTTGCCATAAACGGCAGCTCAGCCATCACGCGGGCCTCGACAACCTTGGGGTAAACCACCAGCCCATCGCAGACATTGAGCATGATCTGCAAAATAGCGTCCACCGCCAAGAACGCCTCGCTGACGGCGATGCGCTTGTTGGCAGAGTCGTCGAGCGTGCGCTCAAACCACTGCACCGATGCGGTTAAAGCGGGGTTTGTGCTGTTGGCAATCACATAACGCGCCAGTGCGCAGATGCGCTCAGACCGCATGGGGTTACGCTTATAGGGCATAGCGGATGAACCGATCTGCTGTTTTTCAAACGGCTCTTCCATTTCTTTAAAGCTTTGCAATAGACGCATGTCATTGGCAAATTTGGAGGCCGACTGCGCGATGCCGGACAGCACGTCCACCACCTGGGCATCGATCTTTCGGGAATAGGTCTGACCCGAAACTGGGACAATGTCCTCAAAGCCCATTTCGCGTGCTATGGACTTGTCCACCCGCTTTATTTTTTCAGAATCTCCCCCAAACAGCTCAACAAAGCTCGCCTGCGTGCCGGTTGTTCCCTTGCTTCCCAGAAGGGCAAGGCTGCCGATGCGGTGCTCAACCTCGGCGAGATCCATCATCAACTCGTTCATCCACAGCGTAGCACGCTTGCCGACGGTGGTCAGCTGCGCGGGTTGCAAATGGGTATAAGCGAGCGCGGGCTGGTTTTTGTGCTGCTCGGCAAAATCGGCAAGCAGCGCAATGACATTGATGAGCTTGCAGCGCACAAGGCACAGCGCCTCGCGCATGACGACGATGTCGGTATTGTCGCCGACGTAACAACTGGTCGCGCCCAGATGAATAATCCCCTTTGCATCAGGGCACTGAACACCGTAGGCATAGACATGGCTCATGACGTCATGGCGCACCAGACGCTCACGTTCTTCAGCCACCTCATAGTTAATATTATCCTTGTTGGCCTCAAGCTCAGCAATCTGTGCATCTGTAATGTCTAGTCCCTCGGCCTTCTCGGCTTTAGCCAGTGCAATCCATAGCCGGCGCCAGGTTCGAAATTTCATTTCCGCTGAAAAGAGATACTGCATCTCCTCACTGGAATAGCGGGTGGAAAAAGGGCTTTCAAACTTTTCGTACAATTCTATTGTCCTCCTCCTGGACTTGTTTTAAAACAGAGCGGTCAACAAATATTTAGCCGCCGGCGCTTAAATAAAAGCCGCAGATTCGATTTAAAAACTACTCTGATATCACTGCATAGATTTTACTACAAATTACACCATACAGCAACATTTGCATAAAATTTTACCGTTGCGGCAAAAGTTATGCGCTCTGACGCAAAAAGTTCTGTATCAATATAGCCAAACCACCTGATAACGCCGCATTTTAGGACTTTTTGTCCAGTTTAGCAGCATGGCGGGCGGAAGTCCCGCCCGCCCACTACTCTCTCATGGATGCCAAGCCGGCCTATAGGCCGTAATATTTTTTGAGCCAATCCACAGCGTGGCCGGAATCTACACCACCTTCATCTGGGAGAGCCGTACTGACGCTGGGACCTATTTTTACAAGATGGTCCGTCTGGCTTTTGGGCGCTGTAATCGGACTTTCTGGTACATTACTCTCAGGCCCCAAACTTTGCCTCAAAGCACTCTGCTGCACCACTTCTCCCTGCGCGGTTTTGCTGCGTTCGAAGCTTTCCTGCGTGACACCGGGTATTGCCGTTTCGGTCTCGGCTCGCGCCGCTATCCCTCGGTCTGATATGATGCTGCCTGGTGCAACACTGTCCGGCGGGATACTGCTTGGTGCAGCACTGTCTGGTGGGATACTGCTTGGTGTAGCGCCTTCCGTCATAACACTTGGCACCATATCGCGTGCTACTGTTTCGCCCGGTATTGCGCTTTCGGTCTCGGCTCGCGTAGCTATCCCTCGGTCTGAAATGATGCTCCCCGGCATAACGCTGCCCGGAGGGAGTTGACTCGGCATAATATCCTCGCGCATAGCGCTCCATTGCGACAAATTCCCCAATGTAGTATTTCCTGGTGACCTGCGAGCCAGTGCAGCCTTTTCTGCTATTCCTGTGTCAGATATCACAGGGTCCAACATCGCGCCGCCCGGTTCGATAACGTTTGGTAGGGTAGCGCCCGGTATATGTCGGCTCGGCACCACAATGTACGGCATACCCTGCACCGTGTTTCCCGTTATGGTGCTGTCTGGTTTTACTGCCGCAATAGCCTCTTGCTCAAACAGGTCGGTTCCGTCGTTCTGCACGATATTAGCCCAGGTTTGTTTAATTTTATACCAAGTGGGTTTATCAAGTACGCCGGTAACGGGCAGGTTAAAAATGTACTGAAAAGTACGCACCGCCCGCTCACAGGGCATGTCAAAATCGGGACCGTCTTCGGAAAGCGGCATGATGGCTGGATAATTCCGTCCGATACGATTGAGCTGCCGTTTGATGGTGCAGATATCGTCCCCAGATGCGCCGGACATCAGCGGTGTACCTAAAAACCGTTCATCCCCACCCTCTTGTGGCGCATTTTGCACCATTGCAATATCCTCTCCGTAATATTTTTTCAGAATATCATAGACAGTATTGCCTTCTTTGGCCATGTCAACTGCCCCCAGCTGACACAGAACACCGCTATCTGCCGCCGCTTGGCCGTTTCGGCAAATTCGTGTCGGTATCGGATCGCCGCACCCCTGACGGGTCAAATAGTTATTAAACATATCCCAAACAAGGTAGCTTGTGTTAAAGTACAGGCATCTTTTGCCGTTAAACGGCAAATCATCCTCTTCGCTGGATGTAATGTCAAAATTGTACCCTTGCGAACGATACCACTTGTTACAAAAGCGATGGAGTGCAAACGTCGTTATGGCATAGATATTTGCGCGCTGCGCATTCTCAGGCCATGTAGGGCAAATGAGGCAACTGGCGCACCCTTTAATATATTCCACAAACGAAATGGTAATATTCGGGGCGTCGGCGTCTTTGTCACCAAGATGAACCGTTATAACATTGGGGATTTGAACATACCTTCTTTGCATAGCTATTCCCTCTGGTCGTCATTGAGGTTCTCATCAGCAGCGCTGTTCTCGCTGTCAGCTTCACTAACTAAATCAATTCGCTTCACTGAGGTTACGCCATCGAAGATCGAAATCTCCTCATCAGTTGCAGATTCAAAGCCTGGCGATTCAACCGTGACAAGATATTGCGCGCTCAAATCTCCACCAATCATCGGCTGGGGATACACCGGAATTTCGCGAATCGGTGCCGGGAGTCGAATCGGCTCTGTTTTTCCACTGTTGTCAGTTGTCGCCTTGGCAACCACCTTGTTTCCGCTCTCCTCAGAGTGAGTGACCGTAACGACGGCACCCATAACCGGTTTGGTTCGGTTTTGCGTAGTGACGTCGACAATCAGGTTGCCAGCGCCCATATTGGGTGCGCTCATAGCGCGCCGCATTTCATCGAGCCGGGGCATCGTTGGGGCAGTTTGAGTACCGGACGGCGCTTTCTGTGCGGTCGGGGGCTGTTGCTGAATTGGGGGCTGTTGTTGAAGTGGGTTAGTGGGAACCGAATTGGCATCGGGTTGCATCTGCGTAAGATTCGTACTTCCAGGCTGTGCGTCACGTAGTGTTTGAGCCTGAGAACGCGTTTGGGGTTCGGGTTTTACAGCAGTCTGCGAGATTGTGTCTGGGACAGGCAGAACCACAGCCAAGGCAGGGGACTCAAATGATTCCAACTGTAAGGTCGCTACCCCAGGCTCTAAAGGCTCTCGCAATACAGAGACAGGCAGTTTCGGCAGTGTTAATGCTTGCTGTGGTGCGGGTGTCCGCGGCGTGGTGGGCATCGTCGGCGTCGTGGATGCTTCCGGCATTACGGGTGTCCGCGGCATGGCGGGCATCGTCGGCGTCGTGGATGTTTCCGGCATTGCGGGTGTCCGCGGCGTGGTGGGCATCGTCGGCATGATGGGCGCTTCCGGCGCGGTTTCTTCTGCAACCGGCGTAATACCTTCCGGCAACGGAACAGCTTCCTCCACAGTCGGCGCAGGTATTTCCACATCGATCTTCTTCTCTTCCGAAATACGATCTTCTAGCGTTGCTTGGCTGTGACGTTTAGCCAGCGCAGCATAGTTGGGGTCCTTGGCTAGCGCCAGGCGGTACATTTCCATTAGTTCGCGTTCATACTGTTCAAAGCTCTTTTGTGGCATAAGTGCTCTCTCCTTTTAAAATGGCTTCTCATAACCACTATATGCAATGCAAAGTGAACGCGACTACTAAATCTATTGTAAATCCCCGGTTGAATGCCAAAAAGCTATTATTTTGCCGTATAAACCGGTCAACTGTTCAACAATAGGCCAGCGGCCCCCCATATACCGGCGTCATTTAGCAGCGCCGCAATTTTAATGGGGGTGCTAGCCATATCGCCAAATGCCATGCTGCGATAATACCGCTCCACCGCAGCGCGCATCGGTTCGCCCGCCTGTGACACCCCGCCACCAATCACAATAACCTGTGGGTCGCAGACGGCTGCAATGTCCGCAAGCGCGCTTCCAAGAAATTTTGCCATCTGGTCTATGGCCATATGTGCGGCGGCATCCCCTGATTGAGCTGCTAAAAATATCGCTTCAGCGGTGAGTTCTTTACCGGTCAATGTTGTCTCTACTCCCGAGGATATAACCTTTTGCGCAAGGCGTACCAACCCCGAAGCGGAGGCATACTGCTCGAGGCAGCCACGCCTGCCGCAGCTGCACGGCATTGTTTCATTAGAGCAGACGCAAATATGCCCCACCTCTCCGGCGCAGCCATGCGCGCCCTTCATCAGTCTGCCGTCCAAGACAATCGCCCCGCCCACGCCGGTGCCAAGCGTCAGCAGCACCATGCTTTTGCAGCTCTTTGCCGCACCCTGCCAAAGTTCGCCGAGCGCGGCTACGTTCGCATCATTTTCTGCATGAACGGGAAGACCGCACAGCGCCTCAAGGTCGCTTTTCAGGGCTACCCTCCCCCACCCGAGGTTTACGCAGACATGCACAACGCCCTGCGCATCAACCGGGCCGGGTGCACCTACGCCAACACCACGGATAACTGAAGGCGCAAGCCCCTTCTCTGCTATCTTTCCTAAGATACTGTCGGCAATCTCAGCCAGCATGGCAGCGCTGTCTCCATCAGAGCGCGAGGGAATCAGCCATTTTTCCAAAAGACCTTTTTCCATTGAAAAAAGACCCATCTTAACAGATGTGCCTCCAATATCCACCCCAAAAGCAACCGTTTGATTTGACATAATAACATCCTTTGCTGTTAGCATTGAACAACGCTCAAATTGTGCTATACTAAAATTATAATATCTTTTGCCGAAAGGATTGTGCCTGATGAAATACAGCTTTTTAAATGATTATAGCGAGGGTGCACACGAAAATATTATGGCGGCGATGACCGCCTCTAATCGGGTGCAGACAGTGGGCTATGGCACCGATGAATTCTGTGACCGCGCCCGCAGACTGATTGCAGCCGAGATTAAACGGCCAGATAGCCAAATCCACTTTATGGTGGGCGGCACGCAGGCGAATCTCACCGTTGCCGCCGCCCTGCTGCGACCGCATCAGGGCATGATTTCGGCTGAAAGCGGACATGTCAGCGTGCATGAATCGGGTGCGATTGAGGCCACCGGTCACAAGGTATTGACCATACCGTCCCCCGACGGCAAGCTGACCGCCAAGGCGGTGGAGAAGTTGATCAAAACCCATTATGACGATCCCACAGCCGAGCATATGGTGCAGCCCGGCATGGTCTATGTGTCACAGCCGACCGAACTGGGCACAGTCTACCGCAAGCAGGAGCTTGCTGAATTGGCTGAGGTTTGCAGACGGTATCGCATTCCGCTTTACCTGGATGGTGCACGTTTAGGCTGTGCGCTGACCTGCCGCGGCAACGACCTGACACTGCCTGATATTGCAGAATTAACCGACCTGTTTTACATAGGCGGCACCAAGATGGGCGCGCTGTTTGGCGAAGCACTGGTTATCAACCGACCGGAGCTGGGCGCTGATTTCCGCTCAATCATCAAACAGCGCGGCGGGATGCTTGCCAAAGGCCGTTTGCTAGGGATTCAGTTTGAGACGCTTTTCACCGACGGGCTCTATTATAAGCTGGCACAGCACGCCAATGATATGGCGGAACGTCTGGCAACCGGCATCACGGCGCTGGGCTATTCCTTTGCTGCCGAAGCGGTGACCAATCAGCTTTTCCCCATTCTGCCAAAGGCAGTGCTGGCACGCTTGGATGAAGATTTCATCTTCTCAGTGCAAAGCACGGTGGATGATACACAGGATATCATCCGTCTTTGCACCTCCTGGGCAACCGATGCCGATATGGTTGAAAAATTCTTGGAAAAGCTCAAAGTATATACTGTTTAACTGCTAAAAGTATAGGGCGCGAGAACGCCATTTGTCAATTGCGGACTGGGGATTCTAAAACCCATTGAGCTTGCCTCTCTGCGGCATAAAGGGGAACCCCATGCGTGGGTTCCTCTACATAAAAACGGTCTCCCAAACCGTTTTTATTCCCCCTCCCGCGCTTAAAGACAGATAAAGCACGCTTGGGGTTTTATCCCAAACGCCACAAGCGTTTAAAAAAGCTTGACCAAAACTTCAAATTGCCCTGCTTAGAAAGCAAAGCCCGCCGCACGTTGTCTGTGCGGCGGGCTTGATTCTTTTTTTAGCACGCAATCAATTACAGCGTCACCATCAGATCGGAAACGGCGGGCTTTTCCTTAATTAACCCCTGGTCATACAGCCAATCGATGTTCTTCTGCCAGACGTCCTCAGTCTGAGAAAGGAACGGCGCAGTCTCAGTTTCCATCAAAGGCAGCAGCATGGTCATACTGTCGTGCTCCACCGACTCCGTTAGCGGAAAATTCTCCGTGTTCTGATTTTTCAACAGGATTGCCAGAGACTCATCAGGGTTCGCTTTCATATCTGTAAAGCCCTTGGCGCTCGCCCGCAGAAACGCTTTAAGTGTTTCAGGGTCGTTTTTGATCATCTCATCATTGGACATGAACACGCCCTCATAATAAGTGGGCACGCCGTATCCGTCCACCATGAAGTAATCAACATCAAATCCCTCTTTAATCATTTGCGGCACTTCGTGGTTGACATAGCAGCCGATGGTGGCGTCAACGTTGCCAGTGGTCATCGAGCTCATGAGATCAAAGCCGACATCGATCATCTGAACGTCGCTGTAATCAGCCCCCACGTTTGCCATCATGCTGCGGATGAGCGCTTCGCTAAGCTCTGTTCCGGCATAGCCGATGGTTTTGCCCACGAGATCCTTCGGAGAGTGGATATTGGCACTTTTAAGATTCAACACGATGTTTAATGGGGACTGCACCACTGCACCGATGGAACGCACCGGAACCTTCTGGTTGGCACGTGCCATGATGACGTCCTGCTGGTAATAAAGCCCTACCTGCGCCTTGCCCGCTGCGACGAGCGACATCGCATCGTTGGCGTTAGAAGGAAAACGGATGTTGACCTTTAACCCTTCTTCGGCGTAATAGCCCTTTTCAATAGCGGTGTACATAAAGGCGTGCAGCGCGTTGGGGTACCAGTCAAGTACGACGTCAATTTCTTTTAGATCAGGGGCCTTGCTCGATTCGGCAGGCACAGCCGAAGGGTTTGAGCCGCAGCCGGCAACGACAAGCAGCATCAACACCGCCAGTAAAATAGAAAGCAGTTTTTTCATTAGAATCTTCTCCTAAATTGTTATATTTCTTTGCGCCAGCGGATAACCGCCCGCTCGATGACGCTGATCAGCCCGACGATGAGCATCGCCACGGCAGACAACAGCACGATGGGGGCAAACACACCCGCGCCATCCAATTGGGTCATCATTCGGCGGGAAAAATAGCCCAACCCGCTCTGTGCGCCAAGCCATTCGCCTATTGCCGCACCGATGATGGACAGTGGAATGGCCATTTTAATCGCCGAGAAAAAATACGGAAGCGCACCGGGCAACTTGAGTTTTAAAAAGATTTCTTTTTTGCCTGCGCCGTAGGTTATGAGCAGCTCTTCCATCTCGGTTTTAGCCGAGCGGAAGCCGTCGAACACCGAGATGGTGATCGGGAAAAAAGTGATGAGTACCGTGACGAGCACCTTGCTCCAGATGCCATAGCCGAACCACAACACAAACAGCGGCGCAATCGCGGTGGTGGGGATTGTCTGGGACGCGATGATAATCGGGTAAAACGCCTTTTCTGCCAGTGGACTTAAATCCATCGCCACCGCCAGCAAGAGACCCAACACGATGGAAATGAGCAGCCCCACAAAAGTCACCAGCATGGTCGCGGGCAGATGCACCAGAAACAGCGGCTCGCGCAGCGCCCACAGCCGCACGAGAATCTGGGTGGGCGACGGAATAATGTAGGCGGCGTTTACCTTCATGGCTGCGGCCTGCCACAGAATGAGTAAAAACAGCACCAAACCCATGGCTGGAAGGTTGGCGGCACGGATAATTTGATCTTTGGTGTCACTTATTTTTTTCACAGCGCCACCTGCTTTCTTAAAAGCGCAACCAGTTGTTCGCGCAGCGCGATAATCTCTGGCCGTGCGAGCATCTCGCGACTGCGCGGGTATGGCAGCGGCACAGGGATATCAATAAGCGTCTTAATCGGCGTTTGTGTCACAATCAAAATTCGTTTTGAGAGGAACACTGCCTCATCAACATCATGGGTGATAAACAAAATGGTTTTGCTGTGCTGCGTCCATTGGGTGTGCAGCCACTCCTGCATGGCGACGCGGGTTAAGAAATCCAGCGCTGAAAACGGCTCGTCTAAAAGCAGCAAATCGGAGCCGGTGAGCACCGTGCGCCCAAACGCGGCGCGCTGGCGCATGCCACCTGACAATTCAGCGGGATATTTGCCACCACAGCCCGACAGACCAACCTGATCAAGCATTTGATTGGCGCGCTGACGCATTTCCGATTTGGTCATCCCGCCCGCAATCTCAAGCGGCAGCTTTAAATTTGCTTCCACTGTGCGCCACGGGAACAACAAATCGCGCTGTGGCATATAGCCACAGTAGTGGCGCTTACCGCGAATCGTTTCGCCGCTGACGAGGATTTCACCGCCATCGGGATGAATTAAGCCGTTAATCAGCCGGAAAATGGTACTTTTGCCGCAGCCGCTGACCCCGACGAGCGAGACAAACTCGCCTTTTTGCACATCAAAAGAAAGCCCTTCGACCGTCGGGGCCGGTTCCTTCGGATATTGATAGGTCACCTCTCGCAGCGAAAGCATCGCTAATCCTCCATTTTCCATGCCATATCCCAAAACTGCGCCTCGTACCGGCTGCAATTGATAAATATCTCTTCGAGATAGGCCAATTCTTCTTCGTTGCGCCCTTCGGCCAGCGTATTCATCAGCGCAATCAGCGTGTCATTTTCCTGCTGATAAGCTTCTGAACAGTAGCCCAAAATCCACTCGCCATAGAGCGGGTGCTGCGCCGCACCTGGTATTTGATTTAAGCGCAGGCCTATTTCGGCGTAGCTCCACGAGCAGGCCAGTATTGCCGCTGTAATGGCTGCCAGATCGCCAGCAAAGCCCACCGACAGCATATAGCTGGTGTAAGAACGGTTTGCCAGCGCGGGCTTCGCGTTCTCGGCGTCATCTTGGTCGATGCCAAGGCGCTTCATATACGCTTTGTGTATGGTCATTTCTCCGTTTAAGACAGCTTCCACGCTTTTCGCGAAGCGGCACATGTGCGCGGGCTTTTTTGCCTTTGTCACGCCGAGCGCGAACACCTTAGCGTATTCAAAAAGATAAAGATAATCCTGTACCAAAAAATAGCGAAAACGCTCGATATCCAGAGTGCCGTCCCCAATACCCTGTACAAACGGATGGGCGTGAAACCCCGCCCAGATCGGTTCTGCGCTTTTATGTAAGCGGTCGGTGAACATCATACTGAGGCCTCCTCTGTCAGTACCGCAGCGGCGGCAGCGTAATCTTCAAGATATTCGTCAATCGTCAGCTTCAGGCGGGATTGGTAACGCTCCGATGAAGGGTCGTACACTCCGACGACATAATACCCCGCCTGCTTCGCCGTTTCGGCGGCATAGGGAATATCCTCATAAACTGCGATGTCGGCAGGTGCAGCGCCGAGCCGCCCGGCTGCCGCATGGTAAACCGCGGGGCTTGTCTTGCCCACGCCGATATCCTCGCAGCTGACGATAAATTCAAAGTATTTAAGCAAATCCAGTCGTCCCAAGCAGATGCGCGCCAGTGCTTCGTCGGTAGCGGTCGCCACACAGCAGCTAACACCCGCGGCTTTTATCGCGTCGAGATATTGCGCGACGCTTTCGCGCGGCTCAATGGTTTTTTCATACTGCGCGCGCATGTAGCCGCTGAGCGCGTCGACGATTTCATCGGTCGTGCCGGTGACGCCCAGCGTTTTAAAATACTCCGCCGACTGCGGCAGCGTCATCGGTGCAATAATTTTGCGCAAATCTTCCGGCGGGGTAATGCCGCGGGAAAGCAAGAAATTCCGCCCCAGACTACGCCACGCCGGCATAGAATCAATGAGTGTACCATCCATATCAAAAATTGCAAATCGTTTATTCATGGGCTAGCCATTCACCACTTTCTCACTGAGCTTGCGCAGCGCGCGGGTGGCATCGGCGACGTCCGGTTTTGCAAATATCGCCGAAATGACTGCCACGCCATCGATGCCGCTGTCTGCCAACTGCAAGATATTGTGTTCATTGATGCCGCCGATAGCCACGACCGGAATGCTGACCGCCGCGCAGATTTCACGCAGACGCTCAACGCTGATGGCTTGCGCATCCTTTTTAGTGGCGGTGCCAAACACCGCGCCGACGCCGATATAATCCGCACCGTTCTCCTCCGCGCGTCTGGCTGTCTCCACCGTGTTGGCTGAGATGCCCAGTATCATATCCGGCCCCACGAGTGCGCGGACATCCTTATCGACAATGTCCGACTGGCCGACGTGTACACCGTCCGCACCGCATTTGATGGCGACCTCGATATTGTCGTTTATTACAAACGGGACATGATGCTTTTGGGCGAGTGGCTTGATTTTTTTGGCTTCGGCTAAAAATGCCTCGTCGGATAAATCTTTTTCGCGTAGCTGCAAAAAGGTTACCCCAGCCGCCAGCACCTTTTCCACCGTGCTTTCAAGTGTTGCGCCGTTTAACCAACTGCGGTCGGTTACGGCGTATAGCAACATTGCGCTTTTATCGATTTTCAATGCGTTGTCCCCTTTCTAGCTGTTGGTCGGTAAGCAGGCTCATGGCATCGATCAGGTAGGTTCTGAATGAGCCGGTTCCCGCGTGGTTTGCCAGCATCTTTTCGCGCGCCAGCTCGCCACACAAACCCATAGCTGAAACGGCTTGGACGGTGGCGGAATAAACATCGTCCGATTGAGCGCCCGCAAAGGTGCCGATCAGCGCGGTGAGCATGCAGCCGCTGCCTGTGATTTGTGCCATCTCAGGGCAGCCGTTTGCGATGACGCAGATGCGGTCAGCATCGGCAATGATATCCAACCGCCCCGAAATGGCGATGACCGCGCCATTGGCTTTGGCGAAATCCTGAGCCATTTGGCAGACGGCGTCAAGGTTCTCTTCGGTAACGGCGTCTTTTGCGCCCGCGTCTACGCCGCGGATATCGGCATGACCGGTCGCCAGCGCCTTGATCTCCGAGATGTTGCCGCGAATAACAGAAAGCTTTAAATCCTTTAAGATCCGTGCGCAGCTCTCAGTTCGCAGTCGGGAGGCACCCGCCGCAACGGGGTCTAACACAATTGGTTTGCCCAGCGCGTTGGCGCGTTTTCCGGCGGCGACCATCGCGTCGATATCCCCCACTGTGCCGAGGTTCAGAACCAGCGCGGAGGCGATGGACACAATCTCTTCAACCTCGCGGATGTCGTGCGCCATAGTCGGCGTGCCACCCGCCGCAAGGATGATATTGGCGCAGTCGTTGACGGTGACATAGTTGGTAATGCAGTGCACGAGCGGTTTTTTATCGTGTATGTTTTGCATGGTCTGTTTCATTGTATGTCCCCCTAGCGGTTGATATCATCGAGCTGGCGCTGCAACATGCCGGAGCGCTTGAGTACGCCAAGTACCAGCACCGCGAGAAACGCGCCCATCATCGAGGACGGTGTGTAAAACGGGATGTAATAAAACGGGGACTGCGCGTCAAGCCCGTACCACATTTTCATAAGCGGATAGGCA
Source organism: Candidatus Fimivivens sp. (assembly GCA_034933525.1). Classification (GTDB taxonomy): domain Bacteria; phylum Bacillota; class Clostridia; order Oscillospirales; family Ruminococcaceae; genus Yanshouia. The sequence goes on along the minus strand of JAYFNI010000002.1, from coordinate 247,969 downwards.
ACCATCGCGCTGATGATGCCGGTTCCGATCACCTCGCCAACGACGGCGGCCCACAGCTTTTTTGTCTTTTGGTAGAGTAAACCTGATAGAAAAGCGCCAAAAATGGCACCCACAAGCGCTTGAATGGTGCGCCCGCTCATCATGCGCATCACGCCGGTCAAAAACGCTGCGGCGAGGCCATACCACGGCCCCAGGAACACCGCCGCCAGCACATTGACAAAGTGCTGAAACGGCGCCATCGACGGAAAATAAACGAAGGTGCAAAGCACAAAGCTCAGGCAGGCAAACATTGCCGTGAGCACCATCTTGCGAATTTTAACTGCATTCATATTTTATAATTAGCCTCTATTTAATTTTATTGATGTTTTTTTGTTTTTTCGTCAATTGACCAAATTCCATCGGGGCTATAGCTGATTTTGACATAGCTCATGACACTGGGCGCACCCTCGCGGATGCAAATAAGCGAACACTGCTTAACAATCTCCATCAGTTGGTCGTAATCGCCCTCAATGGTGGTTTCGAACGGGCCGACCACACAGTGTAGGCCGCTAGACTTGATATAGGCGATCACGGCGTCCACTATGCGCAGTGTCTCGTCGCCGTCCACCTTAGGCAACACCTGAATCGCAACACTGGCATTCATTGTACTGCCTCCTTAATGTTAAAGCAGTGGTTTAAGGGGCCGCTGCCCTGCCCTAAGTTCAGCATGGCGGAAAGCGCGCCGGTGATGTAATCCTTGGCACGTTTAAACGCCTCTGGCAGCGGATACCCCAGCGCCAGATTGCAGGCAATGGCGGAAGAAAGCGTGCAGCCGGTGCCGTGGTTATTAGAATTAGCCACACGCTGCGAACGGTACCAGCGTGCCTCGCCCTTATAGAGCAGCAGATCATCGGCCGAATCTGACAGATGCCCGCCCTTGATAATAATGCCGCCCTTGATCAGCTTTTCCATCGCTTTGGCGGCGCGCAGCATGTCATCGGTGTTATGTACCGCAAAGCCGCTAAGACATTCCGCTTCAGGGATATTCGGGGTGATGACTGTCGCCATCGGCAGCAGTTTAGTTTTAAGTGTATCGAGCGCATTATCGGAGATCAGGCGGCTGCCACTGGTCGAGACCATAACCGGGTCGACCACGATGTTTTCTGCGCGATAATCGCCAAGCTTTTTTGCAATCATCTCAATGATGCCGGCATTGGAAACCATTCCAATTTTCACTGCGTCGGGACGAATGTCCTGAAAGATGCAGTCAAGCTGCTGCCCGACAAATTCCGGCGTTGTTTCCATCACGCCATAGACGCCCGTGGTGTTCTGGGCGGTGAGCGCGGTGATGGCGCTCATAGCATAAATTCCGTGTGCCGTCATTGTCTTGATGTCGGCCTGAATTCCGGCGCCGCCACTGCAGTCTGAGCCCGCAATGGTGAGAACCTTTTTCATGTGCTTCATTCCTTTCTTTTTGGGGCAAGCGGTAACGGTATAAAAAAGAAGGGCATCCCTATTGGGATACCCTTTTCATCATCTTGTCAGGTGGAAAATCCACCTTGAAAAATTGATTTTACCGCATCCCTACGTTGGCATTATCCAAATCAGGTAAGGTCGAGGGGTTCATGCCCCTCCTCTCAGCCTTCCAAATAGAAAGCTCCCTTGCAGTGTATATGGTAGCACTTTCCGCGTCAGTTGTCAAACATATCTACGCCCGTCTTTATTTAGGCAGATCGGCTGTCGGCATCACCATCACCGATACTTTGTTGGGCATGCAAACGGCGATATCCATATCGCGCCAGAGCAACCCCGCATGCACACAGATCTGATCTGGGCAGGTTGAAGACTTAAAGTGAATCTGATGATCTTTGACCTCTAATACCACACCCACCCCGAACTTCGCTTCGAGATCAATATCGTAAGGCTCTGCGTCTTTAGTAAGATCGACGACACAAACGTCGGTGCCATCAATCGCAACAACAGCGCTCATAGCCGGTTCCTTTGGCTTAAGCTGCTGATATATTAAAAATCCAACGGAGGCCAGCACCATTATTGCAATAGCGACTACTACAATAGCCTGTGCTTTAGATACCGGTTGCTTCATATCATACGTCCTTTCTGGCCTGTGCTTTTGGTTGTGTAAATTTAATGATAATATATTTCCACCCTAATCGTCAAGCAAGCTTATCCTTACTGCTGTTTGTTCGGGACTAGAGGTTGATTTTCCGCCTTTTTATCAAATACAGTAAGCAGCACCACCGCAGCGATAATCAGCACCGACCCCAGCGCAGTCTTAATGCCAAATGGCTCATTAAACGCCAAAATGCCAACTGCGATTCCCGTAATTGGTTCAAAAGTGCTCAATATTGCGGCACGCTGCGGCCCGACAATTGCCGCACCCATCTGAAACAGCGCCACTGCGCCCACCATGACAGCCATGGCAAAGAAAAAGCACAGCGCCCAGCCAAAAAAAGACTTAGGCAGTGTCAGGCTGCCGGTCAGCATGACAAATGTCCCCAGCATAGCAGAACATACAAACGCCATACCAAATCCGATTTTAAAGGGATGCTCTTTCCCTAACCCGCTTTTATCGAGATAGACGATGTAAGCCGCGTAGGTGATGCCCGAAATGATCGCCAGCGCCATGCCAACAAATTGCGCGCTTTCTCCAGGTGTATAAAAAAACAGCATTCCAATACTGCCAAGCAGCACAGAGCAGCCCTTAACCAGCCCGATTTTATCATGAAAAAACACGGCACAACCCAACAGCACAAAAACAGGATAAACAAAATGCAGCGTTGTCGCCATCCCCGATGACACGTAGTTATAAGAATAAAACAGCAATGCAGGCGTCAGCACCGACCCATAAAGGCCGAGCAGCGTAATGCGTTTGACCGCTCCTTTATTAGATGGCCAAATATTAATTTTTTTAGCACGCAGCAGCAAATAAAGCACCGGCATAGCCAGAACATTTCGCAACAAAACCAAACTGATGGCGTTGACGCCCTCAGCATAAATATTCTTAGCCATCAGCGGCATACACCCGAAGATAACTGCCGAAACAATTATGTAAGCGCACCCTTTTAAGTACTTATCCATAAAGCTCATCCTTTGCCAGCACAAAATAAAAGACGCCGCTAACGCAGCGCCTTTTATATTATACCAATTTATCGCAATTGGCAACCGCTTACTTGTTTGATTCCGCGGGCTTTTTGGTCTTAAGTGTCTTAACGCCCTCAACGGTGAGGTCAATTGCCAGAATGACCAGCAGCGCAGCAAAGAACACCTGTAAGCCGTCGGCGGCGATAGTGCCAGTTCCAGCCGAAAGCACGGCGATCTTAGCTTTAAGAGTGAGCAGAAGCGAACTGATGGTGGCGCAGAGCATGAACGCCATCGGGAACAGGAACATCTTGTTGTTCTTGCCGATATTGCTCAGCCATGCAGCAACAGCCAGCAGCGCCAGCGCCGCAAGCAACTGGTTGGCAGCACCAAACAGCGGCCAAATCTTGGCGTAGCCGCCGACTGCCATTGCGCCGCCGATAGCGACGGTGATCGCGGTGGCAACGTAGGAGTTTGCAAAGAACTTCTTATAGCCGGTCAGTGTAGCAGGATCTTCGCCTTCGGCGATGAAGAATTCCTGGAACATGTAACGGGCCAGACGGGTAGCGGTATCCAGTGAGGTCAAGCAGAAAGCCGATACCGACAGGATGATGACCGAATAAGCAATTTCATAAGAGGCTTCGCCCGCTACTGACTGAAGCATGGTAGCGATACCAGTTGCAAAAATAACAGTAGGAGAGCCGGTAGGCAGGGCGCCATCCTTATATAGGACGCCTACGCAGATCAACGAGATAATAGCCAGTGCGCACTCGATGAGCATGCCACCGTAACCGATGAGCTTAGCGTCAGACTCTTTGTCGAGCTGCTTGGCTGTTGTGCCGGAGCCAACCAAACTGTGGAAGCCCGAAATAGCGCCGCAGGCCACCGTGATAAACAGAACCGGGAAGAGATAGCCACTGGCGTAACCCTTGACGCCGCCTACCACAAAGCCGTTGAAAGCCGGGAGCGCAACCGCAGGATGTGCAACCAGAATACCGATAACAGCAGCGATCATCATGCCATAAAGCAAGAAAGAGTTTAGATAATCACGCGGTTGGAGAAGAATCCAGACCGGGGTGACAGAAGCGATAAAGATGTAAGCCAACACGACGCCTAGCCACACGGTGCTGCTAAGATAAACAGGAACATTGTAGCCGATAGCGATACAAGCAATGATGCCCGTTACGCCAGCGACGGTCGCAACGCCCAGTGGCGCATTTCTGCGATATACCGCGGCACCGAAGATGATGGAAACCAGAATAAACAACATGGAGATCGTTGCAGTACGACCGTTAGGAGTGTTCAGTGCGCCATCTGGCTTAAACCCTGCAAATGTGCCGACCACGATGCTGGCGAACGCGGCGACAACAAGGAGCAGCGTCAGGTAAGAGAATATCAGGAACAGTTTTTTGGCCTTCGCGCCGACGTTCACTTCAATGACGTGACCAATCGACTTGCCCTGATGGCGGATAGAAGCAATCAGCGATGAAAAGTCCTGTACCGCCCCAAAGAAGATGCCGCCGATCAGAATCCACAGCAGAACCGGAACCCAACCGAAGATAGCAGCCTGAATCGGTCCATTGATGGGGCCCGCACCCGCGATAGAAGCAAAGTGATGTCCGAGAAGCACGGGGGACTTGGCAGGGACATAGTCTTTTCCGTCCGTCATTGTGTGGGCCGGAGTTGCCCTCTTAGGGTCAACGCCCCACTGCTTGCAGAGCCAGCTGCCATATGTAACATAGCCCCCAAACAGCACCGCGATACCAATTACCAGAATAACCAGTGAGTTCATGTGATTTCTCCTCTCTTATTTAGGTTGCAAATTGCGTTCGAGCGTCACTCGAACGTCCTTTCCTGCGGGATTGGAAAAAAACTGCCCCGCCGAAAGGTCTATTGCCGCAATGCGAAACTCCATCCAGCCATGGAGCGCAAGCCGAAAGCTTTTGCGAAACCGTATTCTGCAAAGCGCCTTTTGAGCGTCTGCATCAATCGAATCCGCAATGATCGCCAGCGATACATAGGAACGCATATGTTCGCTGTGTGGTTTTATCAATGCCAGCCCGGCGTCTCGGGCAGCTTTGTACAGGGTGGCCAACGTGTCCGCGTCAAGATGATCGACCAGCGCAAAATAGACATACTCGTTCATCTCAATAGACCAAATCTTCGCGGATTTTACCAAAATGTACTTCCCTGATCTGGAATGGTACTGCGCCAACGCCGCAAAGGTCACATCTCCGGCTGTAGCGTCGCGCTGAATATCAAAATAATTGGTATAGGCGCCCAACAGCGTTTCTAGTTTGTTTTGTCTGTCTTCTGTCGTCATATCTCTATTCCTTATTAAAGATCTGTGATGCAAAGCACGCAGCTCCAGCGAATACTCAATTACCAATTTTCCATCGGCCCTATTATATACCTTTTCTTCCGAGTTGTTAATATACTTTCTTAAAATATAGATCATTTTCAGACCTTTACACAATAAAATCATGAGATGGTAGATTGTTTTTCACAAAGATTTTGTCAATTGTAAACCTAGAAATTAATGGTTTATTTAACAATTCTATACTTTTTCTGTAAATTCATTTGCAGTGGATGTCAGAGAATCTAAACTTTAAACAAAACGCGGCGACTATTTTTACGTCAACCTCAGTTAAAATGCATAACAAAAAAGAGGCGGCAAAAGCCGCCTCAGAATTAAATTAATGCGTTATAGCATTTTGCACAAGCTTTTCAAGTTGACCGAAAACCAGAAGCTTAAACGCGATGCATCAGATCGGTGTAGGTTGGCATCGGCCAACAGGTCTTATCCATCATGCGCTCAACAAAATCCGAAACGTCACGGATATTCTGCATATCCTTCTGAATTACGTCGCGGATATAGCAGGTCGCACGCTCGTGATTTTCATCGGGCAGCGCCAGAACGTCGTCGCGCAGCTTCTGGGTGCGCTGCGTCAGTTTGCTGACCGAGTCAGAGAGCGTCTCAATATAATTGAATAACTCGGCGTTATCAAGCCCAATAGCACGCAGCTGCCGCAAGCTCTCGGCGGTTTTGCCAGTGTAGGCAATAACGGCTGGCAGCACCTGGCGCTGCATCATCTCCAACAGCGTGTTGGCTTCAATCAGTGTAATCTTACTGAAGTTTTCCAGCATAATTTCATAGCGTGAACTGCACTCTACTGGAGAAAATATGCCAAAGCGTCCGAACAGGTCGATCGTGTCCGGCTGTTTCCAGACGGCGGCGGCATCCAGTGCGTTGGTGAGAATCGGCAAGCCGCGCCGTGCGGCTTCAATTTTCCAGTCCTCCGAATAGTTGTTGCCGTTCATGATGATTCGACCGTGCTGGGCATAAGTTTCGCAGGCAATTTCGCGTACGGTCTTTTCTATGTCGGCGCTGTTTTCAAGACGGGCGGCAAAGGCATCCAGACTATCGCAGATCATCGCGTTGAGCACGATATTAGCCAGCGCAATTGACTGTGCCGAACCAACCATGCGAAATTCAAACTTGTTGCCGGTGAAGGCAAAGGGCGAGGTGCGGTTGCGGTCGGCGTCGTCGGCCAACACGCTGGGGATGGCATTGACGCCCACCGACACAGGGCGCTTTTGTGCGCCCGCATCGTCGCTACTACAAGAAGCCAGCAGGTTGGTATAGCGTTCGCCCAAAAACATGGAAATAATTGCGGGCGGCGCTTCAAAACCACCCAAGCGGTGGTCATTGCCCGGTGTGGCTGTTGAGAGGCGCAGCTGCGCCGCATAGCGGTCGGTTGCGCGGACAAAAGCGGCAAGAAATAAAATAAATCTCAGATTGTTCTCTGGGTGTTCGCCGGGAGAAAGCAGATTCTTGCCCTTGTCGGTGCAAAGCGAATAGTTATTGTGCTTGCCCGAGCCGTTAACGCGGGAAAATGGCTTTTCATGAAGCAGGCAAGCCAGATTATGCCGCTTGGCGATCTCCTTCATGGTCTCCATGATTAGCTGATTCGTATCGCAGGTGACGTTGGCCGAGTCATAGACTGTGGCCAGCTCGTGCTGAGTGGGGGCCACCTCGTTATGCTTGGTTTTGGCAGCGACGCCAAGCTCCCAAAGCGTTTCATCCAGCTCGTGCATAAACGACGAGATGCGCAGCCGCACGCGACCAAAATAATGGTCATCAAGCTCCTGGCTCTTGGGGGGCGGTGCACCGATGAGCGTTCTGCCACAAAGCTTTAAATCGAGGCGCTGCTCGTAACGCTCACGGTCGACGAGAAAATATTCCTGTTCGGCACCAACCATCGGGATGACGCGTGTGGTGTCTTTGTCGCCCAAAAGGCGCAGTACGCGTACCGCCTGAGTTGACAGCGCTTCCATCGAGCGCAGCAGCGGCGTTTTCTGGTCGAGCGAAATGCCGCTGGGCCCACAAAACGCCGTGGGAATATAAAGCGTCTTATCCTTGACAAACACTGAGGAGGTGGGGTCCCACGCCGTGTAACCTCTGGCTTCAAAGGTGTTGCGGATGCCGCCCGAGGGGAAGGACGACGCATCCGGCTCGCCCTGAACCAGCGCGCGGGAGCTGAATTCCAAAATAGCGGTGCCGTTACCGCAAGGCTCTAAAAAGCCTTCACTTTTGCCGGCTGCGGCGTTGGTTAACGGCTGAAACCAGTGCAAATAGTGAGTTGCCCCCTGCCCAACTGCCCATTTGAGCATCGCTTCAGCCACCGGACCAGCGATGCTTTCGTCGAGCTTTCCGCCCTCTTTTCGCGTTTTTCTCAAGCTCAAAAATATCTCGGCGGGCAGCATGCGCTCCATGATTTCATCATGAAACACGTGAATTCCAAATCTCTCCTGAATAGTCATCTTTTCTTCTCCCAGCTGTTCTATTGAACGGTTAACATTATTGCCGATTACGAAACCTTAATTATGATAAGGTATATAGTAGCATTTGACAGCATCTATTTCAAGAAAAAAACCGTGCTCTTTCGCATATAATAAATCATATGTAATCACAACAAAAACCAGACGGTTTTAGAAAAAAGGTAACTTTTTAAAAATTCAACCCACTTATTAACCTTATTTTGGAACATTTATATTTTTCCCTTGCCAATTTATCAAGAATGTGCTATTGTATTTTTAGTAAGTATGAAGTATTGACAGGAGAGTGGGTAAATAACCCGCTCTTTTGTTTATGTATAGGGGGTTAACAATGGCAAAAGCTAAACAAAACACCGCGCAGACAGCGGAAAAGCTGGCCCAGCCGGTGCTGTTGCAGATGGGCTTGCGGCTGTGGGACGTTCGCTTTGAAAAAGAGGGCGGCGCATGGTTTCTGCGCTATTTTATCGACAAGGATGGCGGGGTTGACATCAATGACTGTGAGCAGTTCTCGCGTCTCATCGACCCCATTCTCGACGCGTCTGACCCTATCGACGGTTCCTACAGTCTGGAGGTTTCTTCCCCCGGCATTGAACGCGAGCTGACTAAGCCGTGGCATTTTGAAGAGAACATCGGGCGGTTGGTCACAGCGCGACTTATTCGCGCGCGCGACGGCCTGCGCGAAATTGCAGGTACACTTGTCTCATATACCGACGGCACTGCGGTGATCCGCGTGATGGAAAACGAGACTGAACATGCCGTCGCCAAGGGCGAAGCGGCCTATATACGGTTGCAAGATGATTTTGATTACAGCAAAGGAGCAGGACAATGATTAACCGTGAGTTTTTCGAGGCACTGTCGCTTCTCGAAAAGGAAAAAGGTATTCCCGTTGCTTACATGGTGGAAAAGATTAAAAATGCTGTTTCCATTGCTGTAAAGCGCGACGTTAATGGCGGAGAGGACAACATTGTGGAGATAGACCCGGTGACCGCGCGCTTTTTCGTCGCTGTGCGCAAGCAGGTGGTTGCTGAGGTAGAGGATCCCTCCATCGAGATTGGTGTGGGCGCAGCTCAGGGCGTTAAAAGCAACGCTAAAATCGGTGATATTGTAGAAATTCCGCTTGAGCCAAAGCAATTTGGTCGCATCGCGGCCATGAGCGCCAAGCACGTCATCCGTCAAGGCATCAGAGAAGCCGAGCGCGGACAGCTGCTGGCGGAATACCAGTCCAAACAGCGCGACATCGTCACCGCCACGGTAATCAGAACCGATCCCAAACGCGGCAACGTGACGGTCGAAATCGGCCGAAGCGAAGCGGTTCTGCCCAAGTCTGAACAAGTTCCGGGTGAGGAGTATAAGGACGGCGACCGCATCAAGGTTTATGTTTCGGACGTCATCAACGGCGAAAAGGGCCCCAAAATTATGATCTCGCGCATTCATCCCGGTCTGGTTAAGCGTTTGTTTGAGATGAACATCCCCGAGGTTTACGATGGTACAGTCGAGATTAAGGCCATCTCACGCGAGGCCGGAACCCGCTCTAAGGTGGCTGTTTCCTCCCGTGACGACAATGTCGACGCCGTGGGTGCCTGCATCGGTCCGAAGGGCGCACGTGTCAATACCATCGTCGACGAACTCGGCGGTGAAAAGATAGATGTCATCCGTTATTCTGAGGATCCCGCGGAATTTGTTGCCGCGGCGCTTTCTCCCGCCACCGTTCTCTCGGTGGAAATCGACCCCGAGGCAGCCAAAACCTGCCGCGTGACGGTGCCCGACCATCAGCTGTCGCTGGCCATCGGCAACAAGGGCCACAACGCCCGCCTGGCCGCACGTCTGACCGGCTGGAAGATTGACATTCGCCCAGAAAGCGGATTCTGGGGCGAGGACGAAGCCCCTGCTCAAAAGGCACAGGATGAGACTGCCGCCGAAGAAACTGAGGATTAAGCAAGTATCACGTGCCATCGGAGGTGAAATGGAATGAAGCAGAAAAAAATACCGCTGCGCATGTGTTCGGGCTGCGGTGAACATAAACCGAAAAAAGAACTGGTGCGGGTGGTAAAAAGCCCAGAAGGCGAGGTTTCACTCGATCTTTCAGGCAGAAAGCCAGGGCGTGGCGCTTATATCTGCCCCGCGCTTGAATGCTTAAAAAAGGCACGCAAGGCGCGAAGACTGGAAAGGGCTTTTTCCTGCCAGATTCCGGACGCCGTTTACGACGCGATGGAAAAGGAGCTGGCTGACAGTGAAGGGTAATCTGCTCGGGCTGCTCGGCATCTGCCGCAAGGCTGGCAAGTTAAAGCTTGGCTTTGACCCGGCAGCCGCAAGTTTAGGCAGAGACGCACAGCTTTTGCTGTTTGCTGCCGATGTTTCGCCCAAAACAAAAATGCGTATGCTAAAGAAAGCGGAAGGGTTTGCGATCAAATCAATCGATATGGCCGAAACCTCCGACGCAGTGTATTACGCAATTGGAAAGCGTGTCGCCGTTATGGCTGTCACCGACAAAGGGCTGGCGGAACGCGCAGCCGCACTGCATAACGCCGGAGAGCAAGCAGTTAAAAACAGCGATGATGCCGCCAGCGGCTAAAAAACGTCGCACAAGCACCAAAACCCATTCGTTTTAAACGAGGCACGGGGGAACAATATACGCAAGGGCAGTCAAAGGCCGGCGGTACCAAAACCGGTCAGCCGTCTTTAAAATTAATAATAAAGCTTTTGCTTACGGTGTGCATGTCGCACCGAATCACCCGCCCGCAGGCGGTTCTCAGCCTGCAGGACGCCGCAAGCTGAGAACTACACGAGGAGGATTCTAATTTATGATGGACAAATACCGCGTACATGAGGTGGCTAAGGATTTGGGAGTTCCCAACAAGGATATCCTTACGCTTTTGGGTCAATATTATCCTGATGAGCAGCGCAAACATATGACAGCGCTCTCAGATGCCGAGTTGAATCTGGTGTTTGAGCATTACACCCAGAAAAACAACTTGAAGAACTTAAATGATTATTTTGCGCTGGCTCAGCAGCAGAAGACGCAAGCCGCAACGCCCGTGACATCTGCGGCACCCGCTGCGCCTGTAGTACCCGCTGCACCTGTAGTACCCGCTGCACCCGTAGTACCCGCTGCGACAGCTACGGCATCCACTGCGCCTGTGGCACCTGCCGCTCCCGCAGCCTCGCCCGCAACCTCCCAGCAGCAAAAGCCCGCTGCCGCCGCACCAACACCGCAGCAGAGCCAAAACCGCCCTGCACAGCAGTATAACAACTATAATAATAATCGTCAGGGTCGCCCTGTGCAGCAGCAACAGCGCCCTGCGCATAATAATCAGCAGCGCCCTGCGCAGCGCCCCGCACCACAACAGACCCAGCAGCCTCAGGTTGCTCAACAGACACAACAGGCTCAGCAGGGGCAGCAACCGGCTTCTAACCGCGTTGAACGCCCCGCACAGCGTCATGTTGATATGCGCTCAGCTCAGGTCAACCTCGATAAATACAACGAGCGCTATGAACAGATTGCCCCCTCGAACATCGCCGCAAAATCTCAGGGCCCCACAAAGCAGAAATTCACTGGTCGCCAGCAGCGCGGCAAGCCCGCGCGTTCGCGCTATGAGAAGGAAGCCGAGAAAATGCGTCGTCTGGAGCTTGAACGCCAGAGACGCCAGAAGCTGGAAGTTTCGCTGCCTGAGGAGCTTACCGTTGGTGAGCTGGCGCTGCGCTTGAAAGTGCAGGCCGCTGAGATCGTCAAGCGCCTGATGGGCATTGGCGTCATGGCGTCGGTTTCGCAGATGATCGACTACGACACCGCCGCATTGGTTGCTATGGAAATCGGCGCAAAGGTCGAGCGCGAGGTGGTTGTCACCATTGAAGATCGTCTGTTTGACGAGACTGAAGATGTTGAGGATAACCTTTCTCCCCGCTGCCCCGTCGTCGTTGTCATGGGCCACGTCGACCACGGCAAAACGTCGCTGCTCGACGCTATCCGCAAAACGAACGTCACCTCGGGCGAGGCGGGCGGCATCACGCAGCACATCGGTGCCTACCAGGTTGAAATCAACGGCAGTCCCATCACCTTCTTGGATACCCCTGGCCATGCTGCCTTCACCTCGATGCGCGCCCGCGGTGCGCAGGTGACCGATATCGCCGTGCTGGTGGTCGCCGCTGACGACGGCATCATGCCGCAGACGGTTGAAGCCATCAACCACGCCAAGGCCGCCGGTGTTTCGATTATCGTGGCCATTAATAAAATCGACAAGCCCGCCGCAAACCCTGAAAAAGTCAAGCAAGAGCTTACCGAGTATGAGCTGGTGCCCGAAGAGTGGGGCGGCGATGTCATCTGCGTTCCTGTTTCCGCAAAGGCTGGAACCGGTATCGATAACCTGCTGGAAATGATTCTGCTCGTCGCCGAGACACAGGAGCTGACCGCCAACCCCGACCGCTTTGCCAAGGGTACTGTTATCGAAGCCAAGCTCGACAAGGGCCGCGGCCCTGTTGCCACCGTTCTGGTGCAAAATGGTACACTTAAAACCGGCGACATGGTCATTGCGGGCACCGCACTCGGCCGTGTGCGCGTCATGACCAACGACAAGGGTGAGCGCATTGAAGTTGCCGGTCCCTCGACGCCCGTTGAGATCACCGGTCTGTCTGAGGTGCCGACCGCTGGCGATATTCTCAACGCTGTTGAGGATGAGCGCCTGGCCAAAGAGCTGGTTGACAAGCGCCGCCACGAAGCGAAGGAAGAGCAGTTCAGCGCTTACCAGAAGGTTACGCTTGATAATCTGTTCAACCAGATTTCTGAGGGCGAAATGAAGGAGCTGCCCATCATCGTCAAGGCCGACGTCGACGGCTCGGTTGAAGCGGTGAAGCAGTCACTGGAAAAGCTCTCTAACGAAGAGGTTAAGGTGCGCGTCATCCACGGCGCCGTCGGCGCAATCAGCGAGTCAGACGTCATGCTGGCCAACGCCTCAAACGCTATTATCATCGGCTTTAACGTGCGTCCCGAGCCTTCGGCGAAGATTTCCGCCGAGCGCGATAATGTAGACCTGCGCCTCTACCGCGTGATCTATGACGCTATCAACGACGTCACCGACGCGCTCAAGGGCATGTTGACACCGAAGATTCGCGAGAAGGATCTCGGTCGTGCCGAGGTGCGTCAGGTTTATAAAATTTCGTCGGTCGGCACCGTTTCGGGCTGCTATGTGCTCGAAGGCAAAATCCCGCGCAATGCGCTCATCCGCGTCGTGCGTGACGGTATCATCATCACCGATGACAAGCTTGACAGCCTCAAACGCTTCAAGGATGACGTCAAGGAAGTCGCCACCGGCTATGAGTGCGGCATGACGCTTAGCAAATTTGGTGATATCAAGGTTGGCGACGTGTTCGAAGCCTACGAGCTGGAGGAATACCGCGACTAATTCTGCCGCGGTTCCATCCTATATATTATAAATTCAACCGTTTTGAAAGGAGGCGTTTTTTATGCCATCCTACCGCGCCGCAAGAACCCACGAAGATGTTTTGCGTGAACTTTCGGCTATTCTGCGAGAAATGAAGGATCCGCGCATCTCGGGCGGTATGCTTTCCATTGTAAAAATTGACCTTGCCAGCGACCTTTCGGTCTGCCGCGTCTTTGTCAGTTCCTTGCAGGGACAGGAAGCCGCAACAGAGGCCGTCAAGGCTTTAAAAAGCGCTGCCGGTTTTCTGCGCCGCGAGCTGGGCCACCGCCTGCAATTGCGGCATACGCCGGAGTTGCGCTTTACGGCGGACAGTTCGATTGAGCACTCAGCCGACATCGCCAAAATCCTCAATAATCTGGAGGAAAAGAAGCGTGAAAGTTGATGCCCACCGCTGCGCCGAGCTATTTTTGCAGCAGAACGATATCCGTATACTCTGCCACCGCGACCCCGACGGCGACACCTTCGGCAGTGCTATGGCGCTTTATGACGCACTGACTAACTTAGGCAAACGCGCTTTTGTCGAGTGCCGCAGCCCTTTTCCGGCGAACCTGATGTTTTTGGCGCGCGAGGCGCCCGCTTTTGAACCAAAATTCACGGTAGCGGTTGATGTTGCCGCTCCATCGATGATCGGCGATCCGCCTGAGAGCCGTCCAAAGGTTGATCTTTGCATCGACCATCATCCGACCAATCCGCTTTATGCAAAAGAGACTTTTTTGGTTAATTATGCTGCCACCGGCGAGGCGATCTATGAGGTGCTAAACGAGATGGGGGTTTTAATAACCCCCTACATCGCCACGGCGCTGTTTGTAGCCATGTCGTCCGATACCGGCGGCTTTCGCTATTCCAACACCGCGCCGAAAACGCTGCGCATTGCAGCCGACCTTATGGACAAGGGCGCTGATTTTAATCGCATCCGTGTTGCGCTGTTTGAATCAAAGTCGCGCGGGCAGGTGCAGGTGGAATCAGCCGCGCTTGCTGCTGTGCGCTACTATGCGGGCGGGCGGATTGCGGTCATCGTGATCACGCTTGATATGCTCCTAAAGGCAGGCGCAGACGAGTCAGAGCTTGAGGGCATCGCTTCAAAGCCGCTGACAATCAACGGCGTCGATATCGGCATCACCTTAAAGGAGCGCGACGACGGTTCGGTGCGCGTTTCAATGCGCTCGAGCGACAAGGCAAATGTTTCTGAAATATGCAGCGCGTTTGAGGGCGGCGGACATATCCGCGCCGCGGGCTGCCGCATTTGGGATAATCTCGCTAACGCTGAGGCCAAGTTGGTTGCCGCCTGCGAAAAGGCACTGATGCCTTAACATGCAAAGCTTTTTTCCGGGAGGTAACACATGGCTGACGGCATATTGCTATTGGATAAGCCGCAGGGCTTTACTTCGTTTGACGTCATTGCAAAGCTGCGCGGCATGAGCCGACAGCGCAAAATTGGTCACGCCGGAACGCTTGACCCGATGGCAACAGGGGTGCTCCCCTGCCTTTTCGGCTCAGCCACCCGCCTTTGTGACGTGATGCCCTGCGAAGAAAAAACTTATTATTCTACCGTGCAGTTCGGCATTAGCACCGACACACAGGACATAACCGGCGAGGTGCTTTCTAAAAGTGATCTCGCCATTGATAAAACGATGATTGAGGCGGTTTTACCCGCTTTCCGCGGGGAGATCACCCAGATTCCCCCAATGTATTCCGCCGTTTCGGTCAACGGCAAGCGTCTTTACGATCTTGCCCGTCAGGGCAAGGAAGTCGAGCGCCCCGGCAGGCAAATCACCATCCACGATCTGACGCTGGTTTCGTTTGACGCAGTCCAATGCCGGGCGGATTTTTCGGTCACCTGTTCAAAGGGCAGCTACGTGCGCACGCTGTTCCACGATATCGGGCAGACGCTCGGTTGTGGTGCGGCGCTCTCTGCGTTAAGGCGCACCGCCTCCAGCGGGTTTGCAATAGACGATTGCATTACGATGGATGAAGCGCAGCGCTTAACCGACGAAGGAACGCTATTAGACCGGCTGCTGCCTGTTTCCGCCGCCTTTACCACCCTGCCGCGTTTTGAGGTGGGTGAATGGCAGGGCAAAATGCTCTCAAACGGCGTGCCACTCAGTTTAAAAAAGCTGGGGAACCCGGAGCCGGGGCAGTATGCCGTGTGGCAAGGCGGGGCTTTTCTCGGCCTTGGCAGCGTTGACCCTGATTCAGACGGAATGCGTTTAAAACGCTTTTAGGGCAATTCTTATGTCAATATCATAAAATTTCGCGCTAGATAACGGCGTGGCGATTGACATTTTAAAATGCTATCGCTCAATTGACGTTTAAGAAAGCCCCTGGTGAGACAAAATATAAAGGGTACTATAACGATGAATATTGCACAGGACCTCAAAATTGAAACACAGCGCCCCACCGCGGTTGCCGTGGGCTTTTTTGACGGGGTGCACCGCGGACACCGTGCCGTGATTGAGGCGGCGCTCGCGCATAAACCAAGCGGGCTGGATACCTGCGTATTTTCTTTCTCGATTAAAAGCGCCAGCCCCGAAAAGAAAAAAGGCGCGCGGCTGCTGCAAACTCCTTCGCTTAAAGCCAAATCGCTTGAGGCATTGGGGGCTGACTGGCTTTTAACGCCTGATTTCACGCAATTTAAGGGCCTTTCGCCCGAACAGTTTGCGCTTGATGTGTTGATGCGCGGCTTTAACGCCAAGGTCGTCTGTTGTGGCTATGACTACCACTTCGGCAAAGGCGCCTGCGCGGGGGCCAAAGAGCTGGCCGCCCTGCTTGAGCCGCACGGCGTGGCAGTCGAGCAGATTGGCGCGGTGCTGGATGACGGCCTTCCGGTCAGTTCAACCCGCATTCGCGAGGCGCTGGCTGCCGGCGAGATTGAAACGGCAAACCGCCTCTTAGGTCGCCCCTACGCCATCGATTTCCCGGTGTCGCACGGCAGACGTCTGGGGCACCAGCTTGGCTTCCCCACTGCAAATCAGCTAATCGGTGAGGAGTACGCGCAGCTTCGGTTTGGCGTTTACGCCACGCAGGTGATAATTGACGGCGTGGCGCACCCCGCGGTCACCAATGTCGGCATTAAGCCGACGGTGGGTTCCGACAGCGTCGGTGCCGAAAGCTATATTCTCGACTGGTCGGGTGACCTCTATAATAAGCCTGTAGAAACACAGTTTCTCTCTTTTTTGCGCCCCGAGCAAAAGTTTGAGTCGCTTGAAGCACTAAAAGCCGCCATTAGGAAAGATGCCGACCGCGCGCGGATACTGACGCAAAACGCCAATTGACAGCATTTGTGGGGGATGACATTATGCGGTTTCGGGCAATCAAGCTGAAATATTGGCTGCCGGTATTATTGGTGGCAGTTGGCGCACTGGGCTATCTTGCATTAAAGCCCTCCGCCGAGCTGACCGGCACCTCGCTGGAATCGGCGGGTTACAGCCTTTATTCATTAGAAACCGTACAGTTTGAAGACCCCTGCCCGGGCTATACGCAATACCCCCTCTCTTTCGATATAGCAGAGGGCGACCAAAAGCGCCGTTACGCCAAAAATTTGGTGGGAAGCTATACCGTAGTTTCAGCGCCCATGCCGTATTACGATACGGCGGAGCTGGTACCGCTCATGTGGCTTCAGGCCGTCAGAACTACTGATATCCACGGAATGAACCCGACGATTGAGACCGCCGACGGGCCTGTTTTACTCGGGCAGCTTTCCAAACATCAGGTATACCGCGATAAAAATATCGTCGTTTTCGATGTAACCGCCATCGAAAGAAGCGAAGACATTGAAACCGTGAAAAATAACTTTGCGGCCGAATGCACCGAGAGGGGCCAAGCCTTTTTGAATGCAATGGATAGTTGGTCGGTCAGAAGAACCCCTAGCAAGCCAATGCTTGCCGTGCTTAACGGCACTTATCGTTTTGACGCCATTACCGACATGCATCGCTATTTACAGGAGAATCTGTCGCAAAACATTCTGCCTGTCAGCATCTCTCAATAAGCTATCTGCGCTCGCATTTAACAATTTGCTATTTACAAATAAGCACGACACTGGTATAATATTTCAGTGCATGACCTGTACACGGCCTCGGGTGGCTGCCCTGTAATTTGGGAACACTCACGACCCACCGCTGTGTCAGTGCCGAATAATAAAAAGGAGTTTTCAATTATGCTGCTTAAAGAACAGAAACAAGAAGTAATCCTCGCAAACGCCCTGCATGAGGGCGACACCGGTTCACCCGAGGTTCAGATTGCAATTCTCACCAAGAGAATCAACGATCTCACCGAGCACCTCAAGGCGAACAAGAACGATCACCACTCCCGCCGCGGCCTTTTAAAGATGGTAGGTCACAGAAAGAACCTGCTTAACTACCTCATTAAGAAGGATGTCACCCGCTACCGCGAGATTATCGCAAAGCTCGGTATCCGTAAGTAAGAAGCTATTATATGAAGGCAGGCGCTTAGAGTTAGCGTCTGCCTTCCTGTGCAAGATAGCCCGCATACCACGCTCAAGGCCCTTTAGCCGTGAATCGAGCCTTTGTTTTAAACCAAAGGTTGGCTTCATCGCTAAAAGCGGTCCGTGCGCTGGGATGCAATGTAATGAAATGTTTAAGGAGGAAAAATCATTGTTATTCCAACACAAAATTTTTGAGACCGAATTCGCAGGACGTCCTTTAAGCTTTGAGGTCGGAAAGATCGGTATGCTGGCCAACGGCGCATGCCTAGTTCGCTATGGTGAGACTACCGTTATGGTCAACGTCACCATGAGCAAGAATCCCCGCGAGGGCATCGACTTCTTCCCGCTTTCGGTCGATTTTGAAGAGAAGCTTTACGCGGCCGGTAAAATCCCCGGCTCGTTTTTGCGCCGTGAGGGCAGACCTTCCGACCGCGCCATTCTGGCGTCGCGTCTGGTCGACCGCCCC
The DNA here is from genome assembly GCA_034933525.1 of Candidatus Fimivivens sp. Lineage (GTDB taxonomy): Bacteria > Bacillota > Clostridia > Oscillospirales > Ruminococcaceae > Yanshouia. The sequence continues at coordinate 229,710 of JAYFNI010000002.1, read as the reverse complement.
ATGCGCCCCCTGTTCCCCAAGGATTTGAGAAACGACGTCACCATCATCATGACCGTTCTCTCGTCTGATCCTGACTGCTCGCCTGAAATCTGCGGTATGATCGGTGCATCGTTCTGCCTCGCTATCTCAGATATCCCGTGGGGCGGCCCGATTGCGGGCATCGCAGTCGGCCTCGTAGACGGCAAGCCGGTGCTGATGCCCGGTGAAGCCGACAGCGAAAAGAGCGAGATGCTGCTGACCATCGCCGGCGACATCCACAAGGTCTGCATGATTGAGCTGGCCGCCAACCAGGTGCCCGACGATGTTGTCATGAACGCCATCATCGAGGGCCACAAGGAGCTGGCTAAGATCGCGCAGTTCATCGCCGACGTCAAAGCTGAGATCGGCGCTCCCAAGATTGATTACACTGAGGTCGAGGTTGACCACGACCTGTTTGAAGCTGTGAAGGAATTTGCCATTGAGCGCGTACGCCACGCATTGGATACCGACGACAAGAACGTGCGTGAAGAGCGCATGGCTCCTATCGTTGCCGACGTCAAGGCAAAGTTCGAGGCCGAGCAGCCTGAACTCGCTTATCAGCTGGACGAAGCCCTCTACAAGCTGCAAAAGTTTGTCGTGCGCCGCTGGCTGCTCGACGACGGAAAGCGCGTTGACGGCAGAAAGCTCGACGAGATCCGCCCGCTTGCCTCTGAGGTTGGCCTGATTCCGCGCGTACACGGCTCGGCGCTGTTCACCCGCGGCCAGACCCAGTGCCTGACTATCACCACTCTGGGCGCTGTTTCCGAAGCTCAGATTCTCGACGGCATCGGCTCCGAAACAGAAAAGCGCTATATGCACCAGTACAACTTCCCGTCCTACTCGGTTGGCGAAACCCGCCCCTCGCGTGGCCCCGGCCGCCGCGAGATTGGCCACGGCGCACTGTCTGAAAAGGCACTGCTGCCGGTTATCCCTCCCGTTGAGGAATTCCCCTATGCCTACCGCGTCGTGTCGGAGATCACCTCTTCGAACGGCTCTACCTCGCAGGCTTCCATCTGCGCTTCTACCCTGTCTTTGATGGATGCGGGCGTACCGCTTAAGGCGCCTGTTGCAGGCATTTCCTGCGGCCTTGTCACCGAGGGCGACCGTTGGATCACCATGGTGGACATTCAGGGCGTTGAGGACTTCTTCGGCGATATGGACTTCAAGGTCGCCGGTACCCATAACGGCATCACTGCTATTCAGGTTGACATCAAGATCGACGGCTTGACCTTTGACATTATCCGTGAAGCAATTGCAAAAACCCGCGAAGCGCGTCTGTATATTCTGGACGAAATCATGCTCAAGGCGCTGCCCGCCCCGCGTGGTCAGCTCTCTAAGTATGCGCCCAAGATGCTCACCCTCAAGATCAACCCCGACAAGATTCGCGAAGTCATTGGTTCGGGCGGCAAGGTCATCCAGAAGATCACTGCCGAGTGCAACTGCAAAATTGACATTGAGGACGACGGTAACGTATTTGTTTCCGCCATTGACATCAACGACGCCAACCGCGCCATTCAGGTCATCAAGACCATTGCAATGGATCCCGAGGTCGGTGCTGTCTACAAGGGTAAGGTTACCCGCCTGATGGCATTTGGTGCATTCGTTGAGATTGCCCCCGGCAAGGAAGGCCTTGTCCACATTTCGAAGCTTGACACCAAGCGCGTCGAAAAGGTTGAGGACGTTGTCACTGTGGGTGATGAGATTCTCGTCAAGGTTACTGAAATTGACCAGCAGGGCCGCGTCAACCTCTCGCGCCGCGATGTGCTCGAAGCGCTCGCCGCCAAGCAGCAGAACCAGTAAATTAAAAGAGGATGGGACTATTCCCATCCTCTTTTCGCTTAGCCAAATTATTTCTACAAACAATCCCAAAAAGTACAAAAAACAGTCCGGTGGACTGTTTAACGGGCGCTTTATTTCATCAATCTATTAATCGGTGGTTACCGATTATCTGAGATGTTTATGGGCTTACTATAGTCTGTGCTATTTATACTTTAGTGTCAATTTATTTGAAATTTATTGCTTGCAAATATATGAAAATTCTGTTAAAATGAGTCTAGAAATCCTTCATGTTTTGTTGTGCCGGTGTGATTCGTCCATCACAAGATCCACTTGGCTTTTCCAGCTCTCCAAACTGCACAGGGTCATCTGGAGTTCCCTGCATAACAAAATCGTTTCCTCACACACAAAAGTCCGCCGTCAAGGCGGCCTTTTGCCTTTTATGGATAAACTTTGCAAAGCATTAATAATTTGTTGTTGAGAAGTACCCGTATACATGCTAAAATAAAATTTAACGTATTCACATTGTGTGAATGGATAAATAACTGTACATTTAAGATGGAGTTGAGCTTTTTTTTGGACACAGATGGTTTATGGACCTTGTTTTTGCTTTTTGGACTTATTGTTATGTCAGCATTTTTTTCCGCCTCTGAAATGGCGCTTTCAGCCGTAAATAAAATGCGACTGAAAACCATGGCAGAAGATGGTGACCCCCGCGCCCAGCGCGCACTGGCGTTGGTTGAGCGGTTCGACCGCACGCTTTCGGTCATTCTTGTCGGCAACAACGTCGTGAATATTGCCGCTGCCTCCGCAGCCACCGTGCTGGCCACCAAAATTTTCGGTGTGGGCGGCATTGCAATTGCCACCGCTGTTACCACCATTGTCATTCTGGTTTTTGGTGAGGTACTGCCTAAAAGCATCGCCAAAGAGAATGCTGAGTCAACGGCGCTTTCTCTGTGTGGCCCGTTGTCGGTCTTTATTTTCATCCTTACGCCACTCGCGCTATTGTTTGTAAAATTGCAGGAGCTTGTATCCAAACTGTACGGTGACAAAGCCAATCATCCGCTAGTCACCGAGCAGGAGCTTTTGAATATTATAGAAACCATTGAAGAAGAAGGTGTGCTTAACGAACAGCGCTCGGAACTGATGCAATCGGCGCTCTCCTTTGACAGCACCACCGTTCAGGAAATTCTGACTCCTCGTGTTGACGTAACCGCCATTAATATCGCCGATCCGCCTGAAAAAATCCGTGATATCATTCTCAGCGAGCGTTTTTCACGCATTCCGGTGTTCGAGCGTTCACTGGATAACATCATCGGCATTCTGCACACCCGCGATTATCTTGAGGCGCTACTGGCGGGCAAGGAACCAATTGACCTGAAGGCACTGTTAACAAAGCCGCTGTTTGTTCACAAAAGCCACCGCGCCGCGCTACTTTTAAACGATTTTAAGCGTCAGCGTACCCATATAGCCGTGGTTATAGATGATTTTGGCGGCACTATGGGCATTGTGAGTATGGAAGATCTGCTCGAAGAGCTTGTCGGCGAAATATGGGATGAGGATGAGGACGAAGAAATCGACTTTGTTGAACTTGAACCGTATGTCTACTGCGTATCGGGCGACTACCCCGTTGAGGATGCACTGGACCGCATTGGCTATGAAGAACGCGACTTTGACAGCGAATATTCTTCGGTTGGCGGCTGGGCGTTTGAACGCTTGGGCTTTATCCCCTCGGTTGGAGACGCTTTTGAGTATAACGGTGTCCGTGTTGAAATTTCTGAAATGGAAGATCAGCGCATTGTGTCCGTCATTATGCGCTATGTACCGCCCGCCCCTGAAGAATAACCGCTAACGGGCAACGAACAAAAAGAGAGGAACAGGCATATGAACCGATTTCTAGAAGCGAAACGCATTGTCATCAAAATTGGCACAACCACTCTCACCCACGGCGGCGGACTTATCAACTATCGTCGTCTTGAAAGTCTAGTCAAAACACTGGCTGACTTGAAAAACAGTGGCAAGGAAATTGTGCTGGTGTCGTCCGGCGCCATTGGCGTTGGCATTGGGGAATTGGGACTAAAAAGCCGACCTAGCGATATGCCAACCAAACAGGCTTGCGCCGCCATCGGGCAGTGCGAGCTGATGTATACCTATGACAAGCTTTTCAGCGAATACAATCATTCCGTTGCGCAAATTCTGCTCACCCGCGATGTTGTAGAGGAGGAGCAGCGCAAACAAAACGTCGTCAACACCTTTGAACGTCTGCTGGAATTTGGCGTTATTCCAATCGTCAATGAAAACGACACCGTTTCGACCGAAGAAATTGAATTCGGCGATAATGATACCCTATCGGCCATCGTCGCAAAGCTCATCCACGCCGATGTGCTCGTGCTGCTTTCGGATATCGACGGTCTCTACACCGCCAACCCAAAGGAAGATCCCACCGCAACACTCATTCCTATTGTGGAAAACATTGAGGACGTTCGCCATCTGGCGGGTGGAAGCTCCAGCATATTCGGGCGCGGCGGCATGGTCACCAAGATAAACGCTGCTGATATTGCCTGCGGCGCCGGCATCGACATGTCGATTATCAACGGTTCGAGCCCTGCTTTACTCTATGACCTGTTTGACGGTGCCCCAGTAGGCACATACTTTTTGGGGAGGAAACAAGATGTATGATCTGGTAACCTTGGGCAAAAATGCCCGCAAGGCGGCCCGCCAGCTCATTACGCTGGATACCGCCACTAAGAATGCGGGGCTGCTGGCCATTGCCACTAGGCTGCGCGAAAATAAATCCGCCATTTTAGAGGCTAACCGACTGGATATTGCCAGTGCCGAGGCCTGCGGCGTGAGAACCGTGATGATAGACCGTCTGACCCTCACCGGCGAACGGATTGAAGGCATTGCCGCCGCCGCCGAGGACGTTGTAGCTCTGCCCGACCCCGTCGGCGCTATCGACGAGGGGTTGACCCGCCCCAATGGCCTGCGCATTGTAAAAACCCGTGTACCGATTGGCGTTATTGCCATGATTTTTGAAGCCCGCCCCAATGTGACGGTTGACGCTGCCGTCATTTGTTTGAAGAGCGGCAACGCCTGCATTCTGCGCGGCGGTAAGGAGGCATATGCCACCAACCGTGTGCTGGTCGCACTGATGCGCGAGGCGGTGCAGTCAGTCGGAATACCTGCGGACGCGATCAGCTTCGTCGAAGACACCTCGCACGACACCGCCGAGCGGCTTATGCGCCTCGACGGTTATGTCGATCTACTCATCCCGCGCGGCAGCGCCAAGCTGATTCAGTCGGTCGTCAAACACGCCAGCGTGCCCACGATTGAAACAGGTGCGGGCAACTGCCACATCTATGTGGATTCGGCCGCCGACCTTGAGATGGCGGTAAATATTGTCGATAACAGCAAAACACAGCGCCCCTCGGTCTGCAATTCTCTGGAGACTGTGCTGGTGCACCGCAATATTGCGGCAAAGTTTCTGCCGATGATGAAGACGGCGTTGGACGCACACAGCACCGAGCTGCGCGGCTGCCCCGAAACCCGTGCCATTTTAAAGGATATTAAACCCGCAACCGAAAGTGATTGGGAAACCGAATATAACGACTATATTCTTGCGGTAAAGGTGGTGGGCGGCGTCGATGAGGCAATGGACCACATCGCGAAGTATTCCACTGGGCATTCCGATGGCATCGTCACCGACAGTGTATCGGTCAGCCACAAGTTTGTGGCCGGAGTCGATTCGGCGGCGGTTTATGTCAACGCCTCAACGCGTTTTACAGACGGCGGAGAATTCGGCCTTGGTGCCGAGATTGGCATATCAACCCAAAAGCTGCACGCGAGAGGCCCCATGGGTCTGCGTGAACTGACCTCGATTAAATATATCGTAACAGGTGACGGACAGATCCGTGCCTAACGGAGGAAGCATGAAACAAACCAAATCTACACGCCCGCGCCGCAGCCCGGCGCAGCGTCGGAAGCTTGCGACCATCATCGGCGCTGCCTTTGCCACTTTTGCCGCCGTCGGTCTTATTTCGGTGGTAATCTGGGGCTTTGACGTCGTCGGGGGCTTTTTTGACAACAGCGCCAAGCGCGCCCGTTATGAAAGCTTCATTAGTCCGGTGGTCATGATGGACCCCGTCCCCTTCTCCCGCGTTGAAAACGTGGAGCAGAATCTACTGCTGCAATCTTCGCTGTGGGCAGCGCTGATGGGTGAAAACCGCGGTGCTTATGCCTACGATGAAAACGGCCTGCTGCTCGTCCCCTCTTCGGACGTTGATGTGGCGGCTTCTAAGCTTTTTGGCCCGAATGTCGTGGTTACACATCAGAGCTTTGAAGATAACGACGCCAGCTACCTGTTTGACCCCGAAATTTCAGCGTATCGTGTCCCCTCAATTAACAAGGTCGCTTATTCACCCTCTATTGCTCAAATCGTCAAAAAGGGTGATATTATAACCTTGACTGTCGATTATATCGCACCGGGCAACATCTGGAGTACCGACCCGCAGACCGGCAAAGATTCCAACAAGCCCGCCGCCGAAAAGACGATGCTCTATACCCTCACCAAGTGGGATCAGGGTTATTACATCAGCGCAGTTGGTGACGTGGACACTGGCGTTCAGCCACGGTCGTAATCAATAAAACAAAAAAGCTTCGTACCAGTTAACAAACGGTACGAAGCTTTTTGCTTTTAATTACCTAATAAAGGCTGTTTTTTAAGTCTTGCAGATATAAGTAATAAGGCAATCACGGCCCATAAAATAGCTGAGGCCAACAATATTATATGTATTTCATTGAGCTTAAATAAAGGATGTTCCAATCCATCATCTAAAACGTAAGTAAAGAACGCATTAGAACCCGCCGCAAAATCAACTGAATAAACATCATTTCTAGCCACAAAGATATCCCAAAAGGCATGGATTAGTGCAGCGTCCCAAATCTGGCCGCTCTGGTATGTAACAATAGTAAGCAGCACACTCAAACTGATAATTAATATGGCCCGATATCCAAACGAAAAAGAAGCTGAACCAGCGCGATAGTGCCCCAAAACAAAAAGTGCTGTCGGGATAATCATACCTTTGATTTTACCCCAGCGTTGTTCAGATATTTTTGTCAGGTACCCTCGAAACATCATTTCCTCTACAATACCGCTACAAAAGCCTGTACCAAAAAGTAAGAAGAATACCCTTTCTACCTTCTCTTCCCGTGGCATTATATTTATGATCCAATGCCCTGACTGCATACCAACACAAATAAAAAGAAAAAGGACGGGAAGAAGCACCGCCACCAATATTCCTCGTAGGCTTAGACGAAAGCGAGGGATGCGACAATCAGAAGGTCTCCATGCGTTCATGCTGCAAAGCCAATTAATAAATGCGTAGATGAGCCAGGCATAAGCTATAAAACGAATAAGGTAGCCGTAGGGAATCATCATTCGGTTCAAGCCCGCGGTAAATACACCTAAACAACCCCAGAAGAGTACTCACTTTGTTGCACCATGCGCCCTCCTTCTGGCATTTAAAAAGCATCGAACGACGTCCTTTATCTCGATGCTTCTTCCAGCTCGCCCAAATCGCGTTTTGCGACCTCAATCAGATAGTGGGCGTAAAGGCCCTTGACGGTGTAACGGTATGGAAGCGTGAATAGCCTTGGGAGAATTAGAAAATCTAAAATACGCCAGCCTAGCAGTGAAAGCTCGAGCACCAAAAATTCGGTCTGCCTACCTCGGCTTAAGCTTATAGACTGCCGGATCGCCTCTCGTGCCTTAAGGTTGCCGTCGTTAATGAGTGCATATTCGGCCAGATAATAGCGCATTAGCCAGATCATCAAAAAAGCGCCAAGCAAAGCGAGCAACGAAAAGCCTATGAGCATCAGCCCGAGCGACAGCACCGATTCAAGGTCGGTATCGCCCTTTTGCTGCCACAATTCGGCAAGGTAAATAAGCGCCAGAGGCCCTGTCAAAAACAGAGCTGACCATAACAGCCTTTTTAGAAACAGGCAGACTTGTAGCCAGAGCACCCGCCAAAACTGTGCAGCGGAAAGAAAATATTCAAAGATAGAAACCGTCGGCTCAACCTTGCCGTCGCCCAACAGAAAGAACCAGCGCATCACACCAAGCGACAACGGCGCCATCACCAAAAAGTAGAATGTTGCCACCAAAAAAGTCACCGACATGGCTATTGGGGAGACATTGGGCAAATCGTCAATATAAAGCTCCGGTGTTGCAAACGGGTCAACAAACGCCGGCGAGCCAAAAACTGCCGAAAGCAACATTTCGAGCGTCACAAACAAAAAGCAGAAAATGAGGGCAACCAGTGCAATTGCCGCGGCACGAGACCAATGGCGTTGCAGCGCCCGACGCGCGTTTTGTTTTATCAGTCTTCTTAGCTTCATGGATATTCCCTTCGTTCCACAATAATCTGCTTATAATAATATGCTATAGAAAAGCATCTGTATTATATGCATTCTGTTTGGATACCCGCGCACAAATTTGTAAAAGCGGGTTTGCGTATATATTTTACAGTTTAATTCCAAGGCTGTTGAGCACTCGTGCATCTTTACCCGTGGGCAACCCAACCGGCACACTGCCAACAACCTCTACGACTTGGTCACGCATCCAAAGCCCTGTCGACATGCGAATAGTGTAACCGGTGCCGTTGCTTAATGCCCATTCTCCGATTGGCGCGCGCGGCATGACAAAAGCTGAAAGCAGGCTCATGAACACCCCGCCGTGGGCGATAACGGCCGCCTCGGTAATGCGATTCTGGGTCATGTTCATAAAAATGGCGTTTAAGGCACCGCCGATGCGCGCACCGAACTGTTCGCTTGTCTCCAATGCCCCGGGCGGGGTGTTATGCAGTGAATCAGCGATCCAGTTAAGATAGGCCGGATCTTTTTGCAGCGCATCGATGTATTTTCCCTCAAAGTCTCCGAGCGAAAGCTCTGTCAGATCTTCCACTACAGTGCGGGGCTCATCGGGGTAAAGAATTTCAGCCGTTTGAATGCAGCGCAGCAGTGGCGAACAATAAACTTCCTGCACGGCAGGATACTCGTACTTTTCCTTGAGCATCAAAAGCTCGTCGCGTCCCTCTTTACAGACCGGAAGATCTATGCGCCCGACATACCGCCCGACGCGGTTACCTTCTGTCATACCATGACGTATTAAGTGCAGTTTGTAAGTGACCATTTTTACCTCCACAAATTTGTTCAAATCTACATATTTTTACAAATGAAACATTAATTCTTTACAATCGGCTTTTGTTATACTATAATCAGTATACTCTTCGTAATTTAGGAGGCTTATCTTGATGAATTCACACTTTCCCCGGGTCATTTCGCTGCTGCGGCGCGAGCAAAAACTGAGCCAGAAACAAGTGGCCGCCGACCTTGGAATCTCTCAGGCACTGCTGTCGCACTATGAAAAGGGCATCCGTGAATGCGGACTTGATTTTGTGGTTAAAGTGGCTTCCTATTATAATGTATCCTGTGATTATCTTCTGGGTCGATCGCCGGATAGAAGCGGGACGCTGCTCAATATTGAAGAGCTGCCCGCCCCCGAGGACGCCGGAAAGGAAAACGCAGTAGGCAATGTTGGCCTGCTGGTTATGCTTAATAAAAAGTTAATATCAAATTCCCTTTATGTGCTGTTCGACCTGCTTGGCAAGACTAAAAATCGTCTGCTGATCTCACAGGTCTCGGCTTTTTTCATGTTAGCAGTATACCGTATGTTTAGAATTGTTTATTCTGCCGATAGTAAAAACCCTCAGGCGTTTTTTTCGGTGCCCAAGCCGCTGGCTCCCGGTTATGCCGACGCCGCCATGCGTACGTTGGAGAGCAACGCCGAAACGATTGTCTCGGGTGAACTCAAGCAAATTCCCGGTCTAGGCGATACCGAGGAGATTGTCCCGGTTTCGATCACCACTCAGTCCCTTAACGAAGCTTATCCGCTGTTTGCTGCTTCTCTGTTTAACCTAGTCAAAAATGCCGAGGAACAGCTGCCTGGCGGCAAGCCTGAAAAATAATACACGTCAATCCCAACGCTGATCTTGGTATAGCGCTCATGTCTGCGGCTATTATGCCACAAGTGCAAAGCGCACAGTGATATATGTCTATTAAAACGCAGGCAACCCTCATTGAGGGTTCGCTGATAAGCATCTCGATTCAGTAATCGCTTGGAATATTATATCACAAGTGAGGTGCTAATTTCTATAGCAGTCGGCAGAAGGCCGCAGAGTGGATCACCTTTTTTATAAGCTTTAAAAACCGCTGCAAAACAGCTTTGTTTGCAGCGGTTTTAATTTTGAGAACCCTTCCACTTTGTCAGTGTATGCTTATAATACTGACTTTATCGACTACTTTGAAAATGCTGCGCTTCAGTGGTACTGCTGCCATAGGACGAGGCTTGCTCGTTTCTAATGTTTTGGGCAAATCGCTCAATTTCATCAAGCGTGCCAAAAGGCAGTGATGCCTGCATAATATTTTCCTGAACGGCAGGGGGTAGACCATCAAAATAAGCCTTTACTTGCTGATTATTCATCCATTCGGGTTTATTATCCATAGGGGTACGCTCCTTTATCTAACATTGTCTATATTTTGTGCCAAACATTTCAAATAATTCTCAGCTTGTCGAAAAAGTGTGGGTTGTGGGCAAATTGTACCGCCGCTTCGCATTGCAATTCTCCTTTTTTAGCCGTAATTTCAACGCTCTTTTTTTCGGAACGTTTGTTCGTAAATTTACCGCAATCGGTTGCTTTTCTTTTTCTGATGCGATATAATGTTCTCAATACACAAACGAAATTACGGCGAAGCCGACACATATCAACGGACGGAGGATATTAAGATGGCTGAGGACAAGCAATCTGCACTAGAAACCGCACTGAGCCAAATTGAAAAGAAATTTGGCAAGGGTGCGGTAATGAAGCTCGGGCAGCACAGCACACTCAATGTTGACGCAATTCCCACCGGCTCTATCGCGCTGGATTATGCACTAGGCATCGGCGGCGTCCCCAAGGGGCGAATCGTTGAAATATACGGGCCGGAATCCTCCGGTAAGACCACCGTGGCATTGCACATTGTCGCCGAGGCACAAAAGCGCGGTGGTGACGCCGTGTTTATCGACGTTGAGCACGCACTTGACCCTGTTTACGCCCAAGCCCTGGGCGTGGATATTGACTCTCTGCTTGTTTCACAGCCCGACACCGGCGAACAGGCGCTGGAAATTTGCGAGGCGCTCGTGCGCTCAGGCGCAATTGACGTCGTAGTCATCGACTCGGTTGCTGCTATGGTCACCAAGGCCGAAATCGAAGGCGAAATGGGCGATTCACACGTTGGCTTGCAGGCACGCCTTATGAGCCAGGCGCTGCGTAAGCTCACCGGCGCTATTTCAAAATCTAATTGTATCGCCATCTTTATCAACCAGCTGCGCGAAAAAATCGGCGTGATGTACGGCAACCCCGAAACCACGCCCGGTGGTCGCGCGCTCAAATTCTATTCCTCGGTACGCCTTGACGTGCGCCGCATTGAACAGATTAAGCAGGGCAGCGAGATTTTGGGCAACCGCACCCGTGTCAAGGTTGTCAAAAACAAGGTTGCGCCACCTTTTAAAGAGGCCGAATTTGACATTATGTATGGCAAAGGCATCTCAAAAGAAGGTGAAATTCTCGACCTTGCGGTCAAGCTTGGCGTCATTCAAAAGAGCGGCTCATGGTTTTCCTACGGGGAGACACGCCTGGGTCAGGGCCGCGACAACGTCAAGGATTATGTTAAAGATCACCCCGAGCTGTTGGAAGAGCTTTCAGCCAAGGTGCGCGAGGGTATCGCTACGGTGGGCATAGAAAAGCCCTCTAAATCCTCCAAGACCCGCGCCGCCGCCAAGGGCTCTGCCGATATCGACGTGGAAGTCGATGAGCAGAGCGGTAACGAATGATTATTACCGACGCGCGACAGACAAAGCGCGGCAGAATTTCGGTTTATGTCGATGATGATTTTTTGTTTGTGATTGAACAGGAATGTTGGCAATATTCGGGTTTAAACGTTGGCGATACGGTTGACGAGGATGCACTTAATACCCTTCTGCGCCAAAGCCGGGAGAAGGAAGCCAAACGACGCGCGTTGAATATGCTTTCTGCCAAAAGCTACACCGCTCAAGCCCTCACCCGCCGCTTGGCTGAAAAAACCGGTGCCCAAGCGGCACAGACCGCCGTATCGCGTATGGAAGAACTAGGGTTGATCGATGATGAAGATTACGCTCTGCGCTGTGCACGCGATTTGTTTAATCTGCGTGGCTTTGCGCCGCGGCGTATTCGGTATGAGCTGCAAAAACGCGGTATTTCCTCTGACCTGTGCGCCCTGGCTATTGAAGAACTTGACTGCGACGACCTTGCTGAGCGTGCCGCCGACCTTTTGCGTGCGCGCTTTGGCGTGCTTGAAAGCGACGCTGATCTTCGCCGTGCTGCTTCGCTGCTTGAACGCTGCGGCTATGGCTATTCCGATATTCAAAGTGCGCTGCGCGCCATATCTGAACACAATTTTGAGGATTAAACGCCTCGCTTAATAGACTTTAAAAACAAAATTATGATTTTCGCACTAAAACGCTTAAACCAAACAATATTTTGTGCTATTTTAGAAAACAAGCTTTATAATAGTATTAATACATCCCGAAAGGAACCAAACAGATAATGACTTATAAGGTTGGAATGATCTCGCTGGGCTGCTCCAAAAATCAGGTGGACGCCGAGCATATGCTGGCGGAGCTGGCGTTAAACGGCTTTACCATTTGTAACGAGCCTGAACAGTGCGACGCCATCATCGTCAACACCTGCGGCTTTATCGAGGACGCCAAACGCGAATCGATTGAAAACATCTTTGAGGCCGCCCAGCAAAAGAAAAACAAGCTTAAGGCGCTGGCTGTCACCGGCTGCCTTGCCGAGCGCTACCAGCAGGAGTTTGCCGCCGAAATACCTGAAGCGGACGTCATCCTTGGAATGGGCGCGATGGGCGGCATAGCCGCGGCGCTGCGTCGCGCGCTGGAAAAAGGCGAGCGCGTCGTAGAATTTGGCGACAAGGCAGCGCTTCCGCTTGAGGGCAAGCGCATTCTGGCCAACGCCCCCTATTTTGCCTACCTCAAGGTGGCTGAGGGCTGTGACAACCGTTGCGCCTTCTGTTCCATCCCTGATATTCGCGGACATTTTCGCAGCCGCAAAATGGAGGATATCGTCGAGGAGGCCAAGCTGCTCGCCGATCAGGGCGTTGTGGAGCTAAACGTCGTCGCACAGGATACCACCCGCTATGGGCAGGATATTTATGGCAAACTGATGCTGCCGCAGCTACTGCGTGAACTATGTAAGATTGAAAAACTGCACTGGGTTCGTGTGCTCTACTGCTACCCAGACCGCACGACCGACGAGCTAATCGACGTTATTGCGAGCGAACCAAAGATTGTCAAATACATCGATCTTCCGTTACAGCACAGCTGTGATGCGGTTCTAAAGCGCATGTTGCGCCGGGGCGATTTCAGCCTGATAAACGGGTTGCTTAAAAAGCTGCGCGACCGCATTCCCGGTGTGGTGATTCGCACCACCATGATTGCCGGTCTGCCCGGCGAAACTGAAGAGGAATTTGAGCATCTTTGCAATTTTGTGCGCGATCAGGCGTTTGAGCGGCTAGGCTGCTTTGCCTATTCGCAGGAGGATGAAACACCCGCAGGCAAAATGCCCGATCAGATTGAGGAATCTTTGCGCCGGCACCGCGCTGACACGATTATGGAAATTCAGATGGGCATCGCCAATGAGATTGCCCGCGCCTGTGAGGGACGCGTACTCGAGGTGCTTTGCGAGGGCTACGACGATGAGGCGCAGTGCTATGTCGGCCGAAGCTATATGGATGCACCGGATATCGACACCAAGGTTTATTTTACCGGCGACGACGGGTTGGAACCGGGTCAATTTGTCACGGTGGAAATCACCGGTGCCGACGGTTATGATTTGACAGGAGAGCAGGTGGATTAATCATGAATCTTCCGAATAAGCTGACGATGCTGCGCATCATACTGGTGCCGTTTTTTGTGTTCTTTCTGATGGCGGGCAACTCTAGCCTATTTAGCCTGTTGGCGCTGCTGTTTTTTGCGGTTGCCAGCCTGACCGACATGCTAGACGGCAAAATTGCGCGCAGTCGGGGGCTTATCACAACCTTCGGTAAGCTTATGGACCCGCTGGCTGACAAAATCCTTGTGATGAGCGCTATGATTTGCTTCGTTGGGCTGAAGCTTGCCCCCGCGTGGGTTGTCATTGTCATTCTCACCCGCGAGTTTCTGGTTACCTCGCTGCGGCTTATCGCTGCCGGAGAGGGGCTGGTGATCGCCGCCGATAAATGGGGCAAGATGAAAACCGTTACGCAGATGATCTGGATTATCTGGGTGTTGCTATGGCTATGGCTGGCGTCTTCGCCGCTAAGCGGTCTGCTCTCCGCCGGATTTGACGCCGTCGGTAACATTATCACTTTGGCACTGATGTATGCTTCGGTGTTTTTCACGCTTCTTTCGGGCTTTAACTACGTCTGGAAAAACCGCGCGTTGCTGTTTAGCGATATGTAAAGCGTGGTACTGAATCATATTAAAAGTTTTAATAAAACTTTTTTAAAGTTTGTATGTATCACGTAACCGTCCACCTCAAAAGCTGAGGTTTAATCCCCGCAATTTTGCGGTTCTCTTGCAATTTATCCAGTCATATGCTAGAGTAGTATTATTATAAAACAGATCAATATTTGATGCGTTTAACGGGAAGGGCTTTCTCACATTCTTTCACCTCAGAGAGCTGCGGTCACCGGCTGAAAGCCGCGGCGTAAAAGAGCAGAAAACCGTGCGCCCGCCAGCACAGCGAGAGAACGCGCCTTTTGGTGCCACTACCCCGCCTGCGTTTGCCCGCGTTAAGGGCTGCTTTCTTCCCCGAAGTGGAACAGCGGTAATCAAGCCGTCTTCGTGCAATGCATGAGGACGGCTTTTTGATACAATAATCTTTAGGAATGCCCCAATCAGCTATATTGGCGCGTCCTCAATTAAAGGAGTGGTTTCTTTGAAAATTTATAATACCCTGACACGGCAGAAAGAAGAGTTTGTGCCACTGGAACCGGGCAAGGTGAAAATATACGCCTGTGGCCCTACCGTTTATAATTTCATCCACATTGGAAACGCGCGTCCCATCTGCGTGTTCGACACGCTGCGCCGCTATTTTGAATACCGCGGCTATGAGGTGAAATTTGTTCAAAACTTCACCGACATCGACGACAAGCTCATCAACCGCGCCAACGACGAGGGCACGACCGTTCCAGACATCGCCGCCACCTATATCAAGGAATACATGACCGATGCCGCAGGTCTGGGTATTCGCCCTGCTACGGTGCATCCAAAAGCGACCGAGACGATGGATGAGATCATCAACGTCATTAAAACGCTAGAGGAAAAGGGCTATGCCTACGCCTCACAAGGCAGCGTGTATTTCCGCAGCCGCAAATTTAACGAATATGGCAAACTCTCGCACATGCCGATTGAGGACCTTGAATCCGGCAGCCGCGTTGACGTTTCTGAGCACAAGGAAGATCCGCTAGATTTCGCCCTATGGAAGGCTGCCAAGCCCGGCGAACCGTTCTGGGAATCGCCGTGGGGCAACGGTCGTCCCGGTTGGCACATTGAGTGCACCGCAATGATCAGAAAGCACCTCGGTGAGACGATCGATATTCACTGCGGCGGCAGCGACCTTGTTTTCCCTCACCACGAAAACGAAATTGCACAAGGCGAATGCTGCTCCGGGCATGAATACGCCCGCTACTGGATGCACAACGGCTTTATCAACGTTGACAACCGCAAGATGAGCAAGAGCCTCGGCAACTTCTTCACCACTCGCGACGTTGCCGAGAAGTTTGGCTATGAACCGATTAAGTTCCTGATGCTTCAGGCGCATTACCGCACCCCCATCAACTACAGCTACGACATTATCGAACAGTGCCGCGCAGCACTTGACCGTCTTTACACCTGCCGCGACCACCTCGATTTTGCCGCAACTCACGCTGTCTCCGCCCCTGCAGAGGGTGAAGAGGCTTTCCGTCAGACGGTGGATGCACGTCGCCAAGCCTTCATTGATGCAATGGATGACGACTTGAACACCGCCGACGCTATCGCCGCACTGTTTGAGATGGTTCGTGACTGCAACAGCTTCTTCGCCGAGCCCAAGTCGGCTGAGACGGTTGCCTATGCGACCGCTTGCTTCGACGAGCTGACCAACGTGCTGGGGTTATTGTATAACCGCACGTCGCACAGCCTCGACGCCGAGGTTGAGGCGTTGATTGAAAAGCGCCAGGCCGCCAGAAAATCTAAGGATTTTAAAACCGCTGACGCCATTCGTGACGAATTAAAAGCCAAGGGCATTGTTTTAGAGGATACCCCCCAGGGCATTAAGTGGCACAAGGAATAAGAAAAATTAAGCATCGCGGGCTGTGCGCTAAATCCGTGCCGCCCGCATACATCAACCTAAAAGGAGGTTCGCCCATGATTTGGGGAATTATCGGGGCACTGCCCGAGGAGGTCGCGCTGCTATGCGACGCGATGGATATTGAGAGCCAGGAGCAGCACTATGGCAGCACTTTTTACCGCGGTACGCTGGAAGGCCAGCAGGTGGCGGTCGTGTGTTGCAGCATTGGCAAGGTCAATGCTGCGCTCTGTGCCTCGCTAATGGTTCGCGAGATGAAGGCTGACGCCGTCATAAACGTGGGCATAGCCGGCGCGGTGGACAAACGCCTTAAGGTGCTGGACGTCGTGCTTTCAACCAATGCTGCATTCCATGACGCCGAGCCGCTGATGAAAAATTATTACCCCTTCCGCCTTGATTTTGCCGCCGATGAAAAATTACTTTCACTGGCACAGAAGGCTTGTGACACGCTGGGTGAGTTTACATACTACAGCGGGTGCATTGCAACCGGCGACGTTTTTGTACAGGGCGGCCCGGTTAAGGACAAGATTGTAGAACGCCTTTCGCCGCTGTGTGTTGAAATGGAAGGTGCCGCCATCGCCCATGCCGCCTTTGTTAACGACAAGCCCTTTTTGATTATCCGCACCATGTCTGATAGTGCTGACGACGAGGCTGCGATGACCTACGATACTTTCAAGGATCGCGCTGCTGAACAGTCGGCCCATATTGTGCGGCAAATGCTTAAATTCGCACAGTAAGTTGTTGTTCGTAAGACTGGCCGGTAGCCCTTTCCGGCCAGTTCCATTGCTTCTTAGTCTGCGTTTTAATATTTTTTATTAAAATTTTGCGCATTTTTTAAGGTTCTTATGGCTTCAAAGCAAATTCTTGTTGACAAACCTGATGTTATTTGGTAGAATTAATGACGCTGCCAAACAGTATGCGGGTGTAGTTCAGTGGTAGAATTCCAGCCTTCCAAGCTGGCTATGTGGGTTCGATTCCCATCACCCGCTCCATTTATCTCTATGTGCGCCAGTAGCTCAGCTGGATAGAGCAACTGCCTTCTAAGCAGTAGGCCAGGGGTTCGAGTCCCTTCTGGCGCACCAATAAGCTAATTTATTGCCTTTTTAGGCGGTACGCAAGCTTTTGTTCTTTTTATATGGTGGGTATAGCTCAGTTGGTTAGAGCGCCAGGTTGTGGCCCTGGAGGCCGTCGGTTCGAGCCCGATTATCCACCCCACCGATATGAAAAAAAGGCTTAACGCCTTTTTTTCATATTTACCCTTATTGGGCTGTAGCCAAGCGGTAAGGCACCAGACTTTGACTCTGGCATTCCGATGGTCCGAATCCATCCAGCCCAACCAAAATAAAACTGCCGGTCGAGAGACCGGCAGTTTTATTTTGGTGCCGCCTGTGGACGGGTTATTCGCTGGCTTTACTCGCTTAACGTACGGTGAGAATCCTGACGGTTCCCTCACGCACGCACCCACCCACGAGGGCAGACTTGCGGCATCTTTATCCGCCTAACCTTTTATCATAACTTTGAGAATGGTTAAACACTGTTAGCTTATCATTTTGTGTGTAATTTAAGTGGACTTTTTTCTATAATTTGAAACCTTATTGCATGTTGCTTCGTATTGATAGGTGCTTAGGTTTTCCGGAAGATCAATGCAAGGAGGGATATTTTGAACGACAAAACGACAACGGTCACAGTAGGCCTTGATAAAGAACTATGGTATTCCAGACTCATAGACCAGTACACGTCCTATGTAACAGCAATAATCAGTGGAATATCAAAAGGTGCTTTATCATCCAGTGACATCGAGGAAGTGGCTGCTGATGTTTTCTTCAAGATTTGGCTGAACCGAGATAATATTAGGTGCGAGGGCATAAAGGCATTTATAGCACAGATAACTCGAAATGCCAGTATTGATATGCTCCGCAAAATGAAAAAAGAGTTTGTCCCATATGATGATGACATTCTTCAGGTCACCCGTAATGAGTATCCGGACGAGTTAGCCATTATAAGAGATCAAAAGCAGATCATGGAGGAATCAGTCAAGGCATTTGGAGAGCCGGAACGAGAAATTTTTATACGCTTTTATTATTTCGGAGAATCGATAAAGACAATTTCAAAAAAGCTTCAAATGAACGCTTCCACCACAAAAACCAAATTATATCGTTCTAGAACCAAGCTCAAAGATATTATGCAGGAAAGGGGTTATAGTTGTGAATAAGGACATGCGCCAAACCAAAACATGGAAAATATCTGACATGGCTTCTTATATACCAGAAGATTCTGTCCAACGGGTAGAGCCAGATGGCGATCGTTCCGTTCTCCCCTCATCAGAACGCATTAAACAGCTTGCGTTGCAAAAACGTAACGACCACTTTAATAGAAATGAGGAAAAGCCCGTGAAAAAAGTACATTTTAAAATTCTGCTTGTAGCAGCGATCATCTGCGCTATGAGCGTTACAGCTTTTGCTGCCTTTGGTGGGTTGGATTACATTAAAATTATTTTTGGTCATAGCGCAGAATCAATACAACATGAAATTGTGACGCCTAACGTAAAAGCTAGCGCCAACAATCGTGAAATGGCACTGGAAGCCATGGTCACAGACGGCTATATCACAAACCTTATCGTGTCCTTAACAGGTGATCAACCTTCTTCTACAGATTTATTTACAATTTCCAGTAACGTAAACATCTCTTCTAAGGGTTGGTACGCGCTGGATCAACTCTCAACTTCGACCAAGACCTTCTATGTTGTAGACTTGATAAGTGAGGAACGCTTTGAAACAGCCGGCATTACGGTTTCTCTTAACAAAAATGTCGCGCCCATTAACCTTTCTTTTAAAATAGATAATCAGCTTTGTAATGCAGTTGTAAATTTCCCTGAAGGAGTTATGTACGAGCAAACTAAGTTGAAACAGCTTCAAATTTCTCCCATGGGCTTTATGCTAATAGGTCATGAATCAAGCGCAAAAGGCGGCCTGCCCCCAATGGATATCCAATTAAAATTCACAAACAAAAAAACGGAGAATCTTGAAGTAGAATTTGAAGAAAGCGATCGTACTGTTACAGGTGGCGGTTGCGCTATTATGGCTGACGATCCGCAAACAGCACCTCTGGTTATTAAATTTCATGGCACGCGCAATCCAGAGGGCGAACTTGTTATTAGCGGACAATTTTCACGCATTATTAATCCGTCTGAAATTGAGAAAGTGATCATTAATGGTGTTGAATACACCGTCAATTGAAGCTGCCAATAAGACCAACTAAACGTAAAATAAGCGCCAAGAGCGGATTTAGAAAACCGTTCTCGGCGCTTATTTCTATGTACGGAATACTTGCGAGGCAGCAGTTTACTAATTTAATAAATTTTCTAAAGCGCTTTTAATGTTCTCAGTCTTTTCGGTAAAAACTTTAAGCGAATCTTTCTGACCGACGGACGCCGCATTATTATCATTGATGATTTTAAGGATGTCCTGAAATTTGGCGGCGAAATGATCGTTCAATTCCGTAATTCTATTCGCGTATTCAGAAGTATCATTAGACAGCTTTTTAATCTCGGTTGCAACAACGGAAAAACTCCGACCGTATACACCAGCTCGCGCTGATTCAATTGCGGCGTTGATGGAAATAAGATTTGTCTTTTTGGCGATATCATCAATTAGCAACAAGTTGTTTCTAACCTTCGTCAGAATTTCAGACACCTCCTGCACAATGGAATTACCCGATTCATTTGCAGCGGCAATCATTTCAGCGCTAGCGTACAGCGACTGGGAAGTTGCAGCCAGCTCACCGATGCTATCGCTAACCTCTTCATGCGTCTTCACAATATTCTCACGAACAAGTGATTCTTCATAAACCATCTCGATCATAAGTTTAATCATGTTGCTATAAGGCCTTACGACAGGCGGGTCACCCGTTATGCCTACCGTCGCGATTTTCTGTCCGCGAACAACGATAGGAACATGGATGCCATTGCGGATATCTTTACCCTGACGCAAATATTCTTCCTGCATCTCAGGCGTGATAACGGATTCATTCAGGCGTCCCGCTAAGATCGCTCTGGATATTTCATGAATATTTCCGACTCTTGATTTTATAGAGGCTGCATACACTTCACCGCCATCCCCACAGATAATGATGGGATGCGGTATAACCTGATGTACCTTATCTAATATTATTTGAGCCAGTTCCTTGGATATCATAATGAATCCTCCCTTTGCAAATACGTAATCTTTTTAATTATAATACTATTTTTCGCTAAAATAAACATTATTTTTCAAATTTCGCCATATAAAAACGTTAATATTTTATAGATAGGTTATCAGCAAGATTACGCGCAGCTGATATACATAATTGAAATCTATAATATAATAAATGCGATCATTACCGTTTATTATAGTTTTGAACCATTTTGGGTCATAACTCTACGGAACGTTTATTGAAAAGACAGTGGCTTAAATGATATATTGTTTAAATGGAGGTGAAACGCATGGATTGCAGCAAAGTAGGCGGGCTTATTCTGGTTTTGAGAAAAGAAAAAGGCCTGACACAAAAGCAGATTGCAGACGCAATGAATATTAGCGATAAGACCATATCGAAGTGGGAGCGCGGCTTAGGCTGCCCCGACGTTTCGCTGCTCGGTGCGCTCTCAGAAATTCTGGGCGTAAATGTGGAGCGTATTCTGGCGGGCGATATTAGCGAAAACCCCACTGATGGAGGAAATATGAAGCGATTGAAATTTTATGTTTGTCCCAACTGTGGCAGCATTGTAAATAGCACCGGCTCAGCCGAAATTTCGTGCTGCGGACGGAAGCTCGAGGTATTGACGCCTCAACACATAGACATTGAACACGCAGCCAAGATACAAATTATAGACAATCAGTACTTTGTCACTTTTAATCACGACATGAGCAAAGAGCATTTTATCAGCTTTGTTGCTTATCTTGCCAGCAACCGGCTGACGCTGGTCAGGCTTTATCCCGAGCAAGATGCACAATTAAACTTGCCGCTGGCTTTTGACGGAAAGCTTTATTTTTATTGCAATAAGCATGGTTTTTTTATAAACAGCTAATTTTCTAATGCCATTTTTTGTATCTTTAAAAGCTGAAGCACAAAAAATATTGCACAAGGTCTTGTTTAAAACATAGAAGTATTTAAAAAAGTTCGGACATTGTTATAAAACAAGGTCCGAATTTTTTTTGCCCTTTACTTTTTAAAAGTCTAAAAAAGACCGATTTAAAAAGTATTTTTGACTAAATTTTTGAGTGCGGTTTTAATTGCTATAATGTCTGTTTGCATTTTTGTGCATATTGTTAAATCCAAAACGTTTGCACTTGTTTAGAAGCATATTAAATACATTTTAATGTTTAAATTTTATTAATTTTTTACGATTTATACCTTTAATTGGTAAATAAGACCTTGTAAAATTAATCCCTAGTAACCAGCTAGATATTGCATTTGCTTTTTATTGTCACTTTTGTTAACCTGTAAATGCACTTGCAAGGCAAATCTAACAAGGAGGTAACTGCAATGTTTAACTGCTTTTCTTTCAACTGCGGTTCCTTTGACTGCAGCACTCTGTTTCAAATGCTTGGTCAGTGCCTGAATTTGGGCTGCTAAGGGGTCGTACCTATGGCCGGTGCTCCGTGCGCCGGCCGCATATTTACCGATACCAACAGGAGGAATAATATATGAAGAAGCTTTCGATGTTTCTTTCCGCCGTAATGTGTGCAGCCATGCTGGCTGTCGGTGCAAATGCAGCTAATACTACTTATACCGTCGCCAAGGGTGACTGCATGTGGAAGATTGCCGTAAAGTACCAAGTAGGTACAAGTGAAATTATTGCGGCAAACACACAAATTAAAGATCCCAATCTTATTTATCCGGGTCAGGCACTCACTATCCCCACCCTCTCTAACACCGTCACTGAGTACGAGACCGAGGTTCTTAGACTGGTCAACATTGAACGCGCAAACAACGGCCTGAAGCCTCTCACCATGAACTGGGAGCTTTCCAGAGTCGCACGCTATAAATCTCAGGATATGCATGACAGGGGATATTTTTCTCATACCAGCCCGACTTATGGTTCTCCGTTTGACATGATGACCAAATTCGGCATTTCTTATCGCACTGCGGGTGAGAATATCGCCATGGGCTACAAGACGCCCCAGGCAGTTGTCACCGGCTGGATGAACTCCCCGGGACACCGCGCCAATATTCTTAATGGCTCCTTTACACAAATGGGCGTTGGCTATGTTGCCAGCGGCAGTTACTGGACTCAGATGTTCATAGGATAATTTAATAATAAAAACGCGCTGCCGTAAAAGATCACGGCAGCGCTTTTTTATTGAAGCTTATTCCTTTATAATGACGAACTCTTTTTTAAGTGCCTCTGGCACGGTGATGGAAAGCTGGTTCGCGGTAGCCATATTGATCATCTTGGCATATTCCTTGACTTGTTCAACGTGGTTTTGAGCGATGGTTTCACCGCCCAGAATGCGTGCAATCATTTGGGCGGTCTGCCGACCAAGCACGGTATAGTCGATTCCAACGGTTGCAAGACCGCCGTCGGCGACCATGGAATCGGCACCGACATAAACTGGAATGCCCGCGTCATTTGCTACCTGCATGTAGATTGAGATAGCCGAAGCAATGGTGTTGTCGTTCGGGGTGAAGAAGGCGTCGACTTTTCCGACCAACGACTGCGCCGCTGACTGAAGCTCGCCCACACCGGTGATAGCGGCTTCCTTATAGGAAATTCCATTTGCGTCGCAGTAGGCGCGGGCGCGCTTGATGCCAGTCATGGAGTTGACCTCGCTGGTGGTATAGACAAATCCAAAGGTTTTGACTTTTGGGGTTAGCTCCTTGGCAAGCGCGAAAATCTCCTCAATGGCGATAGCGTTTGAAACGCCGGTGATGTTGCCGGTTGTCTCTTCAAAAGAGGTAACCAGACCCGCTTCCACAGGGTTTGACACAGCCGAAAAAATGATGGGTAGCGTATCGGTTGCGGCAGCGGCGGCCTGTGCGGTTCCGGTAGCAATCGGAACGAGAATATCCACACCGCCTCCGATAAGCTCATTCATGATGGTCGGCAGCATCGAGGGGTCTCCGTTAGCGTTGCGATACTCAATTTTGACCGAGCCGGTCAGCCCAAGTGCGTCAAGCTCCTCCACGATGCTTTCGCGAATCTGATTTAACGACGGGTGGTCCATCGGTTGAACGATGCCAATAACAACCGGTTTAGCCTCGGTGACCTGCTCCGAAGCAACAGAGGATTCGCTGGAGGGTACGGAAGAAGCGGGCGCAGAACCACAACCAGCCATAACAGCCATCATAGCGGCGAGTGCGAATGCAAGAATCTTTTTCATGGTGTTTCTCCTTTTTTAAAACAGAGCGCTGCCTGTTGGTGCGCGCCTCGGTGTTCATACGAACTATTTCCCCACAAAGCAAAAAATCTGTCCTTAAACCATTGTTTAAGGACAGATTATAAAAACCTGCGGTGCCACCTTAATTGGTCTGCAAAAGCAAACCCACTCACTTACAGAAATGCCAACACATTTCCAGCCGGTAACGTCGGCTTTGCGTCTTGGGTACTCAAGCGCTAAAAACGCCCTTTCACCTTGCCCTCAGCGGTCCATTTGCCATGCTGCTCTCCGCGGGGCTCTCAGCTTCCCCCGCTCTCTGTGGGCGCATCTCACGGTTTGATCTCCGCATCAAAGGTTTCGTGATATTTGATTGCTGTGATAATAGCATATTACATTTTATTTTGCAAGGGCTTTTAAAAAATTTTTGATACCGAGAATTTTTAAATAAAATAGTCCTTTTACAGCAAATTTCATCTATCTTAATTCACAGCGCCTTGACGTTGACGCCGCTTGCCGTTAAGATAGAGAGTGCTTAATATCAGTTCGGGAGGACGAAAATGTGAGGGTACAGCTTGAAGAGATGTTGCTGGCGCGCGAACGCCGAGCGGCTTTTCAGCAGGATTTGCTTTTAAAATATAACGCGCCGCTCATCTGTCTAACGATGAATATCGCGGGCGAAAACAAGCGCTTTGAAAGCGCCGACCGCCTGTTTGATACGGGCGTGCGGCTAATAGACGAGCAGCTGCACCGCCATAACGCAAGGGTTGCGTTCCGCACCCTTTTCGACTATAACACCGGCCTTGAGGGTTATTGGGCGGTGGATTTTTCGGTTGTGGCTATCAAAAAGATGATGGTTCAGATTGAGGATGCGTTTGACGCTGCGCGACTTTTCGACATTGACGTACTTAATACCGAGGGCGAAAAGCTCTCGCGCAGCGATTTTGGCGCACCGCCCCGGTGCTGTTTGATCTGCGGTGAGCAGGCCGCTGCTTGCGCGCGCAGCCGCCGCCACGGGCTGGATGCCATTGAGCAGCGGACAAGGCAGCTTATCGCCGACTACCTCGACAATGAGACTGCCGAGCATATCGCCGGTCTGGCGGTCAAAAGCCTGTTGTACGAAGTATGCGTCACGCCCAAGCCCGGCCTTGTTGACCGTGCGAACGCCGGTGCACACCGAGACATGGATATCTTCACCTTTGTGGACAGCAGCACAGCGTTGACGCCGTATTTTAAAGCGTGCGCTTTCAAAGGCGCGCGAAGCCGCGATCTTTCACCCGCACAGCTCTTTGGGTCGTTGCGTTACATTGGTCAGTGCGCTGAAAGCGATATGTTTGGCGCAACTGGCGGGGTGAACACCCATAAAGGCGCCATCTATTCGATGGGCATTCTCTGCGCCGCCGCGGGACGGCTTTGGGCGAAGGGGAATCTCACACCGGAGCGACTCTGTTTGTTGTGTGCGGAGATGACCGGTGCACAAACAGCCAGCGACTTAAAAAACATTGAACACACTGGTGCCCAGACAGCGGGCGAACGCATCTATGCGCAATTTGGCATTGCCGGCATCCGCGGCGAGGTGGCGGCGGGCTTCCCCAGCGTGCTTAGCATCAGTGTGCCGGTGTTTAAAGCGCTGCTGGCCGAGGGATACAGTCTCAACGATGCGGGCGCGATTGCACTGATTCATCTGGCGGCGAAGGCAACTGACACCAATGTCATCTCCCGCGCGGGGGTTGCCCGGCAAAAATCGCTACAGGAATCACTTTCTTCCCTGCTTGAAAAAACGCCCCGCCCCGAGCTGGCGGTGCTCAAAACACTTGATGTCGATTTTATTGCCGAGAATATCAGTCCCGGCGGTTGCGCCGACCTTCTGGCGATCACATTTATGCTGCATTTTCTCTGCGAATAGACCAATTTTATATACTTAATGTTTATTTTTACATTAATAATATTTTTAGTTTAAAATATGCGCCCCCGGAATTGTTTCCGAGGGCGCGTTTTTGATTGATTGTATTTTAATGATCGGATTTTAGACCCGCGCCACACATGGGAATGATGCTATCCGGTGTTTTGCCATAAAGCGTGCAATAATGCAGATATGCTGCGTAATTGGCAGCGGTGGTGTGCTCACAGTAAATGCCCTTTTTAGCCAGCGCGCTTCTGGCCTCAAGAATCTTATCCTCAGGGGCGAGAATCACCTTGCAGTGATGCTTTTTGATATAGCCCAAAATCTCCTCGCCACGCATCGGCACACCAATGGCAATGCCCTCCGCCAGTGTAGGCGAAACTGCAACCGTTGCCGGCGCTGCCAGCCCTTGTTCAACCGCCTGCGCAATGGGAGCGCAATGCGCACTTTGCAGCGCGACAACATTGGGCATCTTGTCAATGATGCCTGCTGCCAGAAACTCCTCCAGCGCCTTGATAACGCCGATAAACAGCGTACCGTTGCCCAGCGGAACAAAGATATTCTGCGGGACTCGCCCGAGCTGTTCATAAACCTCGTAAATATAGGTTTTGGTGCCTTCGTAGAAAAAGGGATTATAAACGTGGTTGGCGTAATATTTGCCCTCGCTGTCCACCTTGGCACGGCAGACGTCGGCACAGTGATCGCGCGAGCCCGGCACAATGTTGACCGCCGCCCCGTGCGCACGAATCATGTCTATCTTTTTAGGTGAGGTACCCTCGGGAACAAAAATCTCACAGGCGATGCCCGCTTTGGCACAGTAGGCCGCCACGCTGTTGCCCGCGTTGCCGCTGCTGTCCTGCACCACCGAATCAACGCCGATGGCCTTGCAATGGGAAATCAGCACAGCGGCGCCCCTATCCTTGAACGAAAGAGTGGGCATGAAATAATCCATCTTGAGCAGCAAATCGTCATCAAAGGGTACCACCGGCGTCATGCCCTCGCCCAGCGAAATTTGACGCCAGCTCTCATCAAGCAGCGGCATAAATGCGCGGTAGCGAAAAAGGCCCCAGCAGCTTTTGTCTATCAGCGCCTCATTGAATGCTGGCGCAGTAAAATCGAGCTTCCACAGGCCACCGCAATCGCATTTGGGTGCTCTGGTTGTCACGTCGGTTTTAGCCCCGCACTTTGAGCAAATGTAATTCATATGGCATGCACCTGTGCAACCGCTTCAATCTCCACCATGCAACCAAAATGCAACGCCGGTACCGGCAGAACGGCTCTGGCAGGTTTGTGGTCGCCAAAAAATTCGGCATAGACGGTGTTTACTTCGTCCCAGAGCGCAACGTCGGTCACATAAATGCGGCACTGCACCACGTCGTTGCGGGTCAGGCCCGCCTCGGTCAGCACACGTTCAACATTTTTAAGCGCCAGCGCCGCATGTGCCGCAATCCCGCCCTCAGGTAGCGCGCGGGTGTCTGGGTCGATTGATAACTGGCCAGATATATACAGCATTCCGTTTGAAATAATGCCGGGGCTGTAATGACCCTTGTTTGTCCCTTCGTATCGTGGGGCTACAATCTCCATGTTTGAAACTCTCCTTTTGCATATTATACAGGCGGCTTGTCCATCTAACGGCTTTATGGCACGCTGCGCCTGTCCAACCGACCAACTGCCTAACACAGATAGAATACCAAAAAATTATAACATATAAAGGCGCCTGTGTCATTACGGCCTTCGCAACTAACGCTTGCGTTTATAAACTATAAGCAAAGCCGCCGGATTTAAACCGACGGCTTTGCTCTGCTGTGCTGACAATTGCGACAGCACTAAGATACGCTTAAATGCATTTAGAAATATTTCTCGTCGCTGCTCAATACAACAGTATCAGCGAGATCCTCATCCTCCGAAGACAGCTCTGTGGGAATGTTACGCAGCGACGCGTCGCCTCTAACTTTGAATTGTGCAATTAACGATTCGAGCAGATTGGACTGGCTGGATAGTTCTTCGCTAGCTGCGGCGCTTTCCTGTGCGGTGGCGGCATTTGTCTGCACGACTGAAGAAATCTGATCTACGCCTTGACTGATCTGCACAATGGCTGAGGCTTGATCCTGCGTAGCATGTGCAATCTTGTCTATCAGCGCAATAGCGTCCTGTGTCTCTTGGGCGCTTTGCTCCAGCGACTTTGCGGTAGAGGCGGAGGTATTGCTGCCGTTTTTCACAGCGGCAATTGTCTCTTCAATCAGCACAGTGGTATCCTTAGCCGCCGCTGCCGATTTGCCCGCCAAATTACGCACTTCGTCGGCTACCACGGCAAAACCCTTGCCCGCTTCGCCAGCGCGTGCAGCCTCGACCGCCGCATTAAGCGCCAGAATATTGGTCTGGAAGGCAATGTCATCAATAACCTTGATGATCTTAGAAATTTCGGCTGATTTCTGGGCAATCTGTGCCATTGCCGCAACGGTATCCTTCATTTTGTCGTTGCTGCTGCGCAGCTCGCGCCCGGCAGAATCGGCTTTTGCATGCGCCTTTTGTGTATTTTCGGCATTTTGCTTAATTTGCGCTGTAACCTCCTCAAGGGAAGCCGAAAGTTCTTGAATGGCGCTAGCCTGCTCGGTAGCGCCCTGAGAAAGCGCCTGTGAACCGTTTGAGACTTGATCCGAGCCGCTGTCTACCTGTGTCGCTGCCTCGTTAATTTTTGTCATTGTCGCGTTTAGATTTTCGAGCATAGCCTCTAAATTATCTTTAAGCTTTTTAAACTGCCCGGTATATTCACGCTTTAATTCAATCGTTAAGTCGCCCTGAGATACGCTTAATAGCGACTCTGAAATCTCGTCAATATATTCCTGATAGTTGACCAGTTGCTTAATAGTCAGCCCAAAGGCCTGTGCCAGATGACCAATTTCGTCCTTGCTTTTAATGGATAGCGAAACATCAAAATTGCCGTCTGCAATCTGCTGAGCCGCTGCGGTAATGTTTTTAATGGGAATGGCGATTCGGGAGCTGACAATATAAATTACAACAATGCCTGCCGCCAGAATTACAAGACACAGTACCAAAAGCACCTCTGCCAGCGTTATAACTCTTTTTAAAATCTCGCTGCGTTGCATCGTCAGTACCATAATCCACGGGCTGCCTTCAATTGGCGCGTAGCCCGCAACCTTGTCAACGCCGCCGTAGCTATATGCGCCGTAACCGGATCCACCCGCTATCATCTTCTCAGTCAAAGCGCCCAGCGCCTGAACAGAGGGGTCGTTTTTTGCGTTTTCAATATCATTATCTTCTGCCATCACCAAATCGCTATTTTTGTGTCCGACCGTGGTACCTAAATTGTTGATGATGTAAGCGTAGCCTGTCTCTTTATAAGTGATGTCCTTGCTTATTTCGCTGAGCATCAGGCCATCTTTTCGACCATACAGCACACCGACAATGCGATTGTTCACTCTGACAGGGGCCGCAAACACAACGACCGGTTTTCCGTCCAGTTTACTAAACATCAGGTCGGAGTAGTTTACTTCGCCTGCCTTTGCTTTTTGGAAGAAATCCCGGTCTGCAACATTATTTGTCCCCATAGTGCCATCTAAAAGAATAGCCTTTCCGGTCAGATCGGCATAAGCAAATAGCACATAATTCATTCTTTCAGCCTCAGCCTTGTAATAAGTAGCCTTGTCGATAACTGTAACTGTGCTGTCGGTTATCATAACATTTTGAGCCAGAGCATCAATATATCTCAGTTCAGATTCAAGTTGAGTGGCTATATTCTGCGCCTGAACCTGCGCCATCGCTTCCAGGTTATAATTGGCATCCTCCAGCAGATTGTTGCCTTCTATAGTCGTGATGGTGATGCCTAAAGCTGAAACGATAACAAAAATAACCAACGTAAAGATAGCAATTAACTTGAGCCTGAGCGATTTCATGATGATTTCCTCCTTATTTTGCAAAGAGTTCGTAATTTAACAAAAAAGCATGGCAACCCTTTACAAGTTATCCACACAAAACACTGCGCTTTGTAAAACGCGGCCGTTTGATATGGATACCATGCTGAATTTCCCTAATGAAATATGATTTAATTATAACGTTTTTTATACCAAAATGATACAGTCGATTTGGTCAAATTTTGACATTTTCATATGTATTGCTCGCTATATATGTCGAATTTTTTATAAAAATCATCCAAAATTGTCGATAGACGCAGAGGCAAAACGACTTCTTTAAATGCCGACAGGAATACTCCCCCTGCCATCACATTTTTAACGAGTGCGCCTTTTTGATTAAGTTAGATATTTACCAGACTACGGGGTCAATTACCTGCCATTTTTCGCTTTTATGGCGTCAAGCCGCGGTTTTTGACCTTTCTCGACCGACTGCTTCCCTTATTCTTGTTGATAAGGGATTTTTCTGTTTCAGGGTATATTTTCCCCTCTGATTTCAAAAGATATCCATATTATCCAAAAAAGGAAGTGAAAGCTGTGTGTACAATTCTTTCCCCCGCTGGCGACACGCTAACGGTGTTGCTTGTGGGCGAAATTGACCATCATTCAGCGGTGGGTATGCGTGCCCAGATAGACGAGGCGATTGAGCGCTATCGTCCGGCTGTGCTGACGCTGGATTTTGGCGGCGTCACCTTTATGGATTCCTCTGGAATAGGTCTGGTCATGGGACGTTACAAGTTGATGAACACGTTTGGCGGCACAGTAAATGTTGTAAACACCCCAAAGCCGCTGCAAAAGGTAATGCGCCTGGCGGGGTTGGACCGCCTGGCCAGTATTAAAACGGAGGAATAAAGCCATGATAAAACCGCTCAACAGCATGAAAGCTGAGTTCGACGGTCGCTCGGTCAACGAAAGCTTTGCCCGCGCCGCCGTCGCCGCCTTTATAGCACAGCTCGACCCCACGGTAGATGAGCTCTGTGACATACGCACCGCCGTCTCAGAGGCGGTAACCAACAGTATTGTACACGCCTATCCGAACACCCTAGGCCGTGTTTACATATCCGCCGACATCTTTGAAGGCAGGCGGGTGGTTATTAGGGTGAAGGACAAGGGTTGCGGCATCGCAGACGTTAAGCAGGCGATGGAACCGCTTTTTACCACCGGCGCAGACCAAGAGCGTTCCGGCCTGGGCTTTTCAGTCATGCAAAGCCTGATGGATCGGGTTAAGGTGCGCTCAAAGCCGGGCGGCCCCACCGTCGTCACCCTCGAAAGGAGGCTCATCTCCAAAGGTGATGCAAATGTCAGGGTGTAAGGAAATTCCCTCGCGCAGCGAGACCATCGAGAATAATATGGGGCTGGTGCACGCCTGTGCGCACCGCTTCAAGGGGCGCGGCATCGAATATGAGGATTTGTTTCAGGCCGGGTGTATCGGCCTGATTAAGGCGACCGACGCGTTTGACCATGACCGCGGCGTGCGCTTTTCAACCTATGCCGTGCCGGTGATCCTAGGTGAGATGCGCCGCCTGTTCCGTGACGGCGGAGCTATTAAAATAAGCCGCACCATCAAGGAACTTTCGATGCGTATCGCCCGCGCGCGGGAACGGTATTCATTTGAACATGGTCATGAGCCCACTATCTCAGAGCTTTCGGCGCTGCTTGAAGTGTCAGAAGAAGCAGTCGTTGAAGCGATCGGCGTCTGCGCTCCGCCGGTATCGTTGACCGAAAGCGAGGATCAGGGCGGCGGTCAGCTTGATCTGCCTGTCGATTCGCCCGAAGAACTGACCAGTGACCTCATTGCGCTGCGCCAGTCGCTGGATTTATTGGAGGAGCGCGACCGCGCCATTATTCTTTTACGCTATTTTGGCGAAAAAACGCAGTCTCAGACCGCTGAGCGATTAGGGATGACGCAGGTGCAGGTATCGCGCCGCGAAAAGCGAATTATGACCCAGCTGCGGCGTGATCTGCTGGGGACGGGGTAGACATAAATGCCGTCGGTGGCAGGGCCAAAACCCTGACTTTGCACCGGCGGCGTTTTATTTTAATTAAAAGGCAGCTGTAATGAAAGCCAAAGTTTTCAACATTCCACACGAAAAATGTTGAATGCTTGATCGGCGCATTATCAACCGGGTCGAAATACTTTAACGCTTACTATCTGCCAACTAAAGACTTTCAGCATAGGAATAAACCGAAAAGACTGCCCATTCTGTTATTGCAAGTAGACATAAATGCCGTCGGTGGCAGTGCCCAAACCTTGGGTTTACACCGGGCGGCATCTTATTTTTAATTTAGAGGCATCTGTAATGAAAGCCAAAGTTTTCAACATTCCACGATAAAAATGTTTAAAACTTGTTCGACGCGTAAAACGCCTATAAATGCCACTAAAGAATTTCAGCACATGAATAAACCGAAGAAAACCTGCCCATTCTGTTATTGCAACAGGATAGGCAGAAAGATTCAAATACAATATCACCCGCACCCAGCGGGTCACGACCTGCCGTCCTGACTTTAACAACAGGATGGGCAGGTTTTTATTATGACAAAAACAGACCGCTTTGCACTAACTTTGTTTGTTACACTGATGCTGTCGATGCTCTTACTTTCATTTGATAGCTTTGCCGTACAATGCGCCGCCGTGCGGCAGAATACGCTGCGGCTTCATATTATTGCAAATTCTGATCTTGATGAGGACCAGCAACATAAGCTGCTGGTACGCGACGCCTTATTAAAAGAATATTCCCAGCTGCTCAGCGGCGCTGATGCCGCACAGGCCGCCCGAATTGCCGAGTTCTTGCGCGACGATATCGCCCTCACCGCCAAAAAGACGCTGCAAGCAGTCGGCGATACCCACAATGTTGCAGTGAGTGTCACCGATATGTACTTTGACACCAGAACCTATGAGGACGGCGTCACGCTGCCTGCCGGAGAATATACCGCACTGCGGGTGGTGATTGGCGATGGCAAGGGGAAAAATTGGTGGTGCGTCATGTACCCGCCGCTTTGCATTCCCGTGGCAACTGAAAAGCAGGCCGCCGAAGTGGAAGATCAGATTCGCACCTTAAGCGGTGAGCCGTGCTATCAGGCCAAATTTGCCGTGGTAGAAGCGTTTGAAAAGCTGATGGATCATGGCGTGGAATAACGCTCAATCAACATGAGTCCGAGGATATTTTATTATGATATAAAAACAAAGGAGGATCTTTTCCTCCTTTGTCAGACAATATAAAAAGATTATAAGTCACCCTGTTCTTAGTCTTCCTTTATAAAAAAACAAGCCAATATAGAAACCATCCAGGCGTACGGAATAAAGGCACTCAGAAAGAGTCCCATAAGTACAATAATGAAGGCTATATCCGTATCAGTTTTATTAAGATAATCTTTTATTATTTTTAAAGTAATCATTTTTGTTACACTCTTTAAAGATTTGATGCGTATGAGAACTTGGCTTAATTATAGCATATCTGAAAAAGCATATCAAACATTATCCCCGGGGCTGAAAATGCCTCGGGCTTTGCTTTTTAAGATGATACAACTAAGCGCAATATAAAATTAGCTTGAAGGCATTGGGGAACCCCTGGCAAGGGTTTCCCCGCCAACACAGTCCCCCGGACTGTGTTGGCTCCCCTTCCTGTGCTTGGGGAGCAATTATAGCACGGTTGGAGCGCCCCAACGCTCGCCTATTTGGGCATTTGCAGCTACGCGGCCCCGCCAAGCACGCAAGCTTTTGAAAAAGCTTGCCCAAAACTTTTAGTCTTTTGACTGAGTCAAGGCAAGCAAAAGCCCGGCATTACTGCCGGGCCGCAAAACATACTGAAAAGACGCACATAAACTTCTAAGACTACTCGATTAACACGCCGCAATCAACCGGATTGGCCAGCCAGCTTTTCCAGCCAAAGGGCAAAAGCGCTTCACGGGCTTTTTCTGCTGCCGTCACATCGGCAAAGATGCCAAAAACGGCGGTCCCGGAGCCGCTCATCGCACTGCCAAGTGCGCCCGCTTTCATGAGTGCCGCCTTCATCTCGACAACCGCCGCCACAGGACAGCATTCCTCAAACACGTTGCCGCACGCCGCAGCAATTTGATGCAGATTTCCGCATTGTAACGCTTCAATCATCCGAGTTGCCTGCGGCTGAACCGGATTTATTAACGCGTCAAACCGGCGATACGCTTCCGGCGTGGAGATGCCCTCACTGGGATGCAAAATCAGCAGCGTACAATCCGGGCAACTGGGCAGCGGGGTGAAAACATCGCCAATGCCCTCGGCAAGCTTGGTGCCGCCGGTCAGGCAAAACGGCACGTCCGCCCCGATTTTTGCACCAATCTCCAGCAAGCGTTGCTGGGAAAGCGGTTGCTCAAACAACACATTGCAGGCCGCAAGAACCCCTGCGGCGTCAGCACTGGCTGAGCCCAGCCCCGCCTGATACGGTACTTTTTTTTGCAGCTTGACAAAAATTCCGCTGCGCCGCGGCAGCCCCGCATAGCACAAAAAAGCCTGTGCCGCGCGGTAGGCGGTGTTGCGTTCGTCGTTGGGCAGAGCGGGGTCGTCACAAATTAGCGTGACGCCCCCGCCCTCGGTTTTAAAAACCTTGACCACATTGCAAAGCGAAATGCTCTGCATCACCGAGCACAGCAAGTGATAGCCGTCATCACGCGTGCCGGTGATTGCAAGAGTCATATTAATTTTTCCAAAAGCCTTTGCAGTAACTGATTCTGTCATCCTATTTGATTTCCTTTAAAAATTCCGCAATGCGCTCCAGCGCCGTCATAAGATGCTCCATCGAATAGGAATAGGAAATGCGGACATATCCCTCGCCGCACTCACCGAACGCGTCCCCCGGAATAACCGCGACCCGCTTGGCGTTTAAGAGACGCTCACAAAACTCGGCACTGGTCATGCCGGTGGACTTGATACACGGGAAGACGTAGAACGCGCCTCTGGGCTCAAAGCAGGTCAGTCCCATTGCGTTAAGGCGGTCAACCAGCATCCGGCGGCGCATGTCATATTCGTCGCGCATCTCGACGATGGCGTCGTCACAGCTTCTCATCGCCTCAATAGCGGCAAGCTGGCTGACGGTGGGCGCACACATCACGGCGTACTGGTGAATTTTAAGCATCTGGTCGATGATCGGCTTGGGGCCGCAGGCGTAACCCAAGCGCCAGCCGGTCATGGCATAGGCCTTTGAGAAGCCGTTGACCACAATGGTGCGCTCCCACATATCGGGGATGTTGGCCAGCGAAAAATGCTTGATGCCGCCATAGGTCAGTTCGGCGTAAATCTCGTCAGAAAGCACCATGATATCGGTGCCGCGCAGCACTTCGGCAATTGCCTCAAGCTGTTCTTTCGTCATGATGCCGCCGGTAGGGTTGGAGGGGAACGGCATAATCAAAAGCTTAGATTTTGGCGAAATAGCCGCTTTAAGCTCCTCGGCAGTCAGCGAAAAGCCGTTCTCGGCCTTGGTGGCAATCGGCACCACCTTGGCGTGGGAAAGCGCGGCAATCGGCGAATAGCACACAAAGCTCGGTTCGCACACCATCACCTCGTCGCCCGGCTCAATGAGCGCGCGGATGCACATATCAATAGCCTCGGAGCCGCCCACTGTGACAAACAATTCGTCTGGCTTATAATTGAGCTGAAAGCGGCGGGCCATATACTTCGAAATTTCGTTTTTAAGCTCGATCATGCCCGCGTTGGCGGTGTACCATGTTTTGCCTGCCTCAAGGGCGTGTATGCCCGCGCGGCGCACCGCCCACGGTGTTTTAAAATCGGGCTCGCCAACGCCGAGCGAGATGACGTTCTCCATTTCACTTGCGAGGTTAAAAAAGCGTCGTATACCGGAGGGCTTTATCTCTTTAACTGTCGAAGACAGCACTTTATTATAATCTATCAAACCCGCACCTCCCGAATATCAACATCCTTTTTGGTGGTGATGCCGCGCTCTTTATAGGTTTTGAGCAGGAAGGTCGTGGAGGTGGACTGCACCCCTTCCAGCGGAGAAAGACGCGAAGCGACAAACATGGCAACCTCCTGGAAGGTCTTGCCCGAAACGGTCAGCGAGAGGTCATAAGCGCCGCTCATCAGCGTCACGGCCTCAACCTCTTCAAAGCTGGCCAGCTCCTCGGCGATGTCGTCAAAGCCCATTTTGCCGTTTAGCAAAATCTTGACCGCGATCTGAGCCGTGACATAGTTGCGATCGGTTTTTTCCCAGTCGATAAGGGCGGTGTAGCCTTTGATGGTGCCGTTTTCTTCATAGGCCTTGATCTCGGCCTTCACCTCGGCAACAGTCTTGCCGGTTGCTACAGCAATATCCTCATAGGACATTCTGGCGTTCTTATCTAAAAGCATTAATACGGAATTCATAGCTTTCTTCCTTTCGTCTTTAAAACGTTGCAAATTATATATTGCGTACACTGTCGGTCACAAAATCATAGCCGCAGGGGCGGATGACCGGCAGCCCTAAAAGATAAATATCGGTCGCGCGTGCTTCCAGCTCGACAAAAGCGGCGCACACCTCGTTGACGCGGCCCAGATAAGCCAGCGAATCGGATACCGGCAGCGTGGCGGTCTCCTTCATTCGGGAGAGAATCTCGCGCCCGCGCGCGTTAAAGCCCAGCACGCGGATGTAAGGCGGCTTCTGCTCGCTATAGATGGATTCCAGCCCTAAAAATGCCGACATGACCACCCGGCGGATTCTGGCTGCGGTGTAGCGCTTGGATTTTGCCAGCGTGTAGATTTCATCAACGCTGCACGCCTGACGGATAGCCGCGTAGATTCGGTTTTCAAGCCCTTCGGAAAGGTCGGGCACGCGGGAAATTTCCTCAGCCGTCATGCGGCGCAACACACCGAGCATCATGGCCTGTAGCTTCTTCTCATCAAACGGGGCCAGCGCCTCGTGTGCGGCAGCCTGAAGGGCTGTGTGCGTCCCGCGCGGCATAAAATCGGCAACGGCCTGCACACCACCGCTACGTATCAGAGCCCGCAGAAAAGAGGCGGAAGCCATCTCTCCTTTTGTAGTTTCGTCGTCGTGCCTAGCACCGTTTCTCACCACGGCGAACGGTATAATGTGGCTGCCCATTAACGAAAGCTGGCGAATATATTCCACTGCCAGCGCGTCGTTTGGGCTGCCGAGCACCTCGGCAATTTCGTCGCCGCAAAGCTCGCTAACCGCCTGCTGCCGCGCACGCGCAAAGGTCATACCGGTAGAAAGCAGCTGGGACATGCGCTCACACACTGGAACACTATCCACCGCATTTGCAGCCGCTTTTAATATTGAAAGATAGCCGGACTCGCTGCCAAAGGATAAGACATCGACACATCCCATTCCCTCTGCAATGCCCGCAACGCCATACGCAAAGCGCTGTGCGGTCGCCATGGCATAGGGGAGCGGCAGCTCCAGTATCAGGTCGGCGCCGCCCGCAAGCGCCGACCTGACGCGAGCTCGTTTTTCTGCAATGGCAGGGGTGCCGCGCTGGGTAAAATTACCACTCATAATCGCGACGATATGAGTTGCCCCCGCCTCGCGCGTTTTGGCGATGTGATAGGCATGCCCGTTGTGAAACGGATTGTATTCCGCCGCAATTGCTGCAATAGTCATCATAGCGCTGCCCCCTTTCATCTGTTAATATATCCAATTCAGGTGTGCCGCACGCAAATTTTCATGGATTCTTTAGTATTTTAGGCTCAAAAAATGCCCACGATAGTGTAAATATCCAATAATAATTCGATTTATAGCGGTACACTTGAACTTTTGGAAATTATATAATATTATATTATTTATGAGCACCCTAGTCAAGGAATACCAGCGATTACGCATGCGTAAAACCGCTTGAACGTTCCAAACTGACAAAAGGGGCGTTCTTTTTTGCGTTATGCAAGCACAGTCGTGTCTTAATGCTGATAATCCGCTAAAAGGTTGATATTAGTTCCTGGCTAAATTATTCGCTTTTAATAGGACGTCAGTATAACAAAGGAGGATAACAGTAATGAAAATTCTGGTAATTAATGCAGGCAGCTCCTCGATGAAGTACCAGCTCATCGACATGGACACCGAGGCGGTCATCGCAAAGGGTCTCTGCGAGCGTATCGGCGCCGGCGGCCTGATCAGCCACAAGCTTTCGAACGGCACTAAGATTGAGTATGAGACTCCCTTCCCCACCCACGCTGAGGCGTTTGCCGAGGTTGTAGACCTGCTGACCTGCGGCGAACACAAGGTTATCAAGAACATCTCTGAGATTGCAGCCATTGGCCACCGCGGCGTGCACGGCGGCGAGAAATTTGCCTGCTCGGTGCTCATCGACGACGAGGTCATGAAGGCCATTGACGAGCTTTCCACCCTTGCACCCCTGCATAACCCCCCCGCTTTGACTGCGATTAAAGCCTGCCGCAAGGTTTTCGGTGAGAAGATTCCGATGGCTGTTGTGTTCGACACCGCCTTTCACCAGACCATGCCCCCCAAGGCTTATATCTACCCGATTCCCTACGAGTACTATGAGAAATATCGCCTGCGCCGTTACGGCTTCCACGGCACCAGCCATCGCTTTGTCTCCCAGCGTCTGGCCGAGCTGACCGGTAAGGACAACCTGAAGGTCATCACCTGCCATCTGGGCAACGGTTCCTCCATCACCGCCATCAACGGCGGCGAGTGCGTAGACACCACCATGGGCCTGACTCCGCTGGATGGCCTCATCATGGGCACCCGCTGCGGCGCGATTGATCCCTCACTCGTCAGCGTTATGTCTGAGAAGTCGGGCTATCGCACCAGCAAGATCATCGACATTCTCAACAAGCAGGCCGGTCTGGTCGGCATCTCGGGCGTTTCCAGCGATATGCGTGACCTTCACGCCGCTGAGGATGCCGGCAACGAGCGTGCCAAGCTGGCTGTGGATATCCTCTGCTACCAGATCAAGAAGTATATCGGCTCCTACGCTGCCGCACTCGGCGGGCTGGACGCTGTCTGCTTCACCGGCGGTATCGGCGAGAACGACGACGTTGTGCGTGAGCGCGTCTGCGAGAACATGGAAGTGCTCGGCATCAAGTTTGACGTTGCTAAGAACAGCGGCTGCCGCGAGGAAGCCTGCATCTCCACCCCCGACTCGAAGGTTGCGGTTTGGGTGCTGCCCACCAATGAGGAGCTGCTTATTGCGCGCGACACCAAGGAGATTGTCGAAAAGCTGTAAGGCTTTTGACAATGACCTAAATATAAAAGGGACCTGCATCGCCACTCGGCTTTGCAGGTTCCTTTTTGCGTTTTTTGTTTAAATGTAAATTAAAGTTTTGGTCAAGCTTTTTCAAAAGCTTGTGGGATTGGTGAAGCCGCAGCGGGCAATCATGCCGCCCGCTGCGATCAGCGAAGCCAAGCAGCCGCGAGCGCACATATAGGCGAGCGGCCGGGGTGAAGCCCAAGCGTGTCTTATCATTCAAAGGCACAGGAAGGGGCGGCAAAATAGTCCGGGGGACTGTTTTGCCGAGGGGGAACCCTTGCCAGGGGTTCTCCCATGCCGCCGTAGCGGCATCCGTACTTTTTCCTTTGGCGCATCTACTCCGAATTTGCCGTCATCAATTGGCAATGGTTTTGCCGGCGCGCCTGCGGCTGCACGGCTTACCCCCACCCCTAACCCCTGCCCCCACCGGGGCAGGGGAACTTTTTTACCCCCAAACCCCCAAGGGGGCTATGAATTTGTTGGTGGCGGTTGCCCCACGCGAGTATGTTGCCGCCCCACCCAAACTAGATAGGCGCTCACATAAGGGGCGGCGGAATGTTTGCGCCCTCTAGGTTAGTTTTGCCTCTGTTGGCGCGGCGTCGCTTCCGCCGCGCCGCCGCGCTGACTACGCCCTCAAGTTTGCGCTTCAGTCAATCCAACTCTCCTGACCTGCGGCAAAACAGATTGACCGCGGCGGCAAGTCAGAATGTTCCGGTGTGTTTACCCATAGTGATTTTAGCAAGAGCTGCCCGAAAACAGCGCTTGCCTGTTTTGATGCACACAAATATGCACTTTGACAAGTGAATAATCACCGAATAATCTCTTTCCAACGTCTGCGGCAATTTGCCGCAAGTTGCGGCAGACTGCGGCAAGCTGCAAAAACCTGCGGCAGCTTGCGGCTCGTGCGGGCGCCGAATCCGAATCCGAAATAGAATCCGAATCCCAAGTAGAATCTAGAGAAAGAAAAAGAAAGAGAAGCGGCACGCTTTTAAGCACACCGCCCCAAAACACAAATCAAACTTCTTCAATCTTTTGCCCGCCGCGCATCTGGTTGATGGTCTCCATGACGTTTTCGTGTCGTACCGTCTTGGGATCAAAATGCATCAGCGCAAAAACGCCCTGCATGATAAAGCCAATACCAAACACCGCAATAAGTGTACCAATACCCACTTTGCCCCCCAGCATCCAGCCGATAACCAGCACGGTGCCTTCAATTATTCCACGCGTCAGCCCAATGGGGATGCGCGGCAGCTTGCGGTTGAGTGCAACCATCAGCGAATCACGCGGGCCGGTACCCAAAGCGGCACCAATATAAAAATACATTCCGAAGCACACGATGACCTGCCCAATAAGCAACATCGCCAGTCCTGGGAGAAAGCCTTCCACTTTGGGCAAAACCTCAAAGTAGTTAAAAACGTCAACCAATTTACCGATCATAACCGTGTTGATAAGGGTGCCAAAGCCTACTTTTTCTCCCAACAATACCGCTATCACCAGAACACCCAGCCCAACAACCACGCCTGCGTCGCCAAAGCGCATACCGGTGGTCTCGGAGATGCCCATATGCAGTGCATCCCATGGGCTAAGCCCCAGATTTGCTTGAATTGTCAGGTAAACACCGCAGGCATAAAACGCTATTCCAAAGATCATGCGTAAAAATCTTGTCACGTAATTTGGCATCGTCGCTTCCCTTCCCCATCCTCAGATGTCACGCATGGTCAGTGAAATTCGCTTGCGCTTGGCATCCACTTCCAACACCTTCACCTTGACCACATCGCCAACTCGAACCGCTTCGCTCGGGTGCTTCAAAAACCGGTCACAGATGCGAGAGATATGCACCAATCCGTCCTGATGCACACCGATATCGATAAACGCGCCAAAATCGACCACGTTGCGCACTGTACCATCCAAAACCATGTCAGGCTTCAGATCCGAAATATCCAGCAAATCACTGCGCAGCATAGGGGGTGGCAGCTCGTCACGCGGGTCACGCCCGGGCTTTAACAACTCAGTTACCATGTCGCGCAGCGTGGGGACGCCGACGCCAAGTTCCGCTGCCAGTGCGGCCTCACCTTTTTCCGCCACACGCTCGGGCAGCGTTTGAAGGTGTCCGGCACGCAAATCCGCCTCGGTAAAGCCGCAGGACTTAAGCAACTTTTGTGCCGCGGTGTAGCTCTCGGGATGCACCGCCGTGTTATCCAGCGGGTTTTCGCTCTCGGCGACGCGCATAAAGCCAGCCGCCTGTTCAAACGCCTTTTTGCCGAGCTTTGGCACCGACATCAGCGCCTTGCGCGAAGTGAAATGTCCGTTTTCTTCGCGGTAGGCCACAATGTTCTTCGCCAGCGCCGGGCCGATGCCCGCGATATAAGCCAGCAGTGAGAATGACGCAGTGTTCACGTCTACGCCCACCGAGTTTACGCAGTCCTCGACCACGCCGCCCAGTGACTGATCCAGCCGGTTTTTGGGCATGTCGTGCTGGTACTGCCCCACGCCGATGGCCTTGGGGTCAATCTTGACCAGCTCCGCCAGCGGATCCTGCAAGCGGCGCGCAATCGACACCGCCGAACGCAGCGATACATCATACTGGGGAAATTCCTCGGCGGCGAGCTTGGAAGCCGAATAGACGCTCGCGCCTGCCTCGCTAACCACCATGTAGGAAACCGGTGTGTCCAGCGTTTTGATAAGGTCGGCGACAAAGATTTCCGATTCTTTTGAAGCGGTGCCGTTGCCGATGGAAATAGTGCTGACGTTGTGCTTTTTAATCAGTGCCTTGAGTTTTGCAGCGGCCTCCTCAACTTTGCTTTGAGGCGGCGTGGGATACACCACCGTTGTGTCCAGCACACGTCCGGTGGCATCCACCACCGCAATTTTGCAGCCGGTTCGGTACGCGGGGTCAAGCCCCAGCGTCACGCGCCCCTTCACAGGCGGCTGCATTAAAAGCGGCTTTAGGTTTAGCGCAAATACTTTTATCGCCTGTTCGGCGGCATTCTCAGTCAATGTGCTGCGCAGCTCACGCTCCAAGGACGGGAATATTAAGCGGGTCAGTGCATCGGCACAGGCTTCTTTCACGACGTGTATCGACGGCGAAAAACCCTTTTTGACCACCATGCGTTCCAGCGTTTGAAGCGCCGCTTCCATGTCGCACTCAATCGAGACTTTGAGCACTTCCTCGCGCTCGCCGCGGTCAATTGCCAACACGCGGTAACCCGCCACCTTGCTCACCGGCTCGGAAAAATCGCAGTACATGGCGTAAACGCCCTGTGCCGCCTGCTGGTCTTCCGACACCGAACGCAGACAGGCTGTACGCTGCAAAAACGCACGCAGAGCACCGCGCACCGCCGCATCATCCGACACCATTTCGGCGATGATGTCCTTCGCGCCCGCAATGGCATCCTCAACTGTTTCAACGCCCTTTTCGGGGTCGACAAACGGGGCAGCCAGCACATCGGGCAGCGCAGCACCGGTCTGTTCAAAGAACTTGAGTGCCAACGGCTCCAAGCCCTTTTCCTTTGCCATCATCGCGCGGGTGCGGCGCTTTTTCTTGTAGGGCAGATAAAGGTCCTCAAGCGCCGCCAATGTTTTAGCGTCGACAATAGCGGCGGCCAGTTCGTCGGTCAACGCACCCTGTCCCTCGATGGAGGAGCGTATTTCCTCACGGCGCTTGTCCAGATTGCGCAGGTAGTTGAGGCGATCTTCAAGGTCGCGAAGCTGACCGTCGTCAAGCGAGCCGGTGACCTCCTTGCGGTAACGGGCGATAAACGGCACGGTGTTGCCCTCGTCGAGCAGCTTGACCGCACTTTCCACCTGGCTTTCGCGCAGGGATAGTTCCTGCGCCAGTTGCTGTATCAGATTCAAATGTCTCCCTCTTTTCAGGCTAGTCTATCCAAAAGCCGACGGTTTCTCACCGTCGGCGTGATGCCGCAAAGTGCGTCAAAGATCAAAAGTTTCGGGATGCCGGTAATAATTCAAAAAAACCTAGGAAACCCCATGCGTGGTTTCTCAATGTAAAAACCTGCCCCCGGTAGCTTTTATAAAAGCTGGAACAAAACTTTTGATCTGTAAATTGTCATACTATTTATGATATTTTCCGCCCGCCGAAATGGAGCAGGCACGATATAGCTGTTCGCAAAGCATCAAGCGCATGAGCTGGTGCGGGAATGTCATGCGCGAGAACGACAGCCGCAGTACCGCCGCTTTTTTCACTGCCTCATCCAACCCAAAAGAGCTGCCGATGATCAGTGAAATGGCGCTGTTGCCTTGAACCTCGAGTGCGTCGAGCTTTGCAGCCAACTGCTCGGAAGAGAGCAGTTCCCCCTCCACGCACAGCGCAATGAGCACACTGCCTTTGGCCTTATCCAGAATCTTTTCGCCCTCGGCCGCCAGCGCGGCATCAATCTGGGCCTGAGAGGGCCGTTCGGGCAGACGTGTCTCGTCCAGTTCGATCACCTGCACCTTCGCATAGGCCGACAGGCGCTTTAAATATTCAGCGCATCCCTGAGAAAGATAGCTTTCTTTCAGCTTGCCCACCGTAATTAGTCTGATATTGCGCATTTAGAACCTCACCAGTCGTGATAAATCATCATAGGGTGCAACATCCAGCTCAAAGTCGATTCCACGTTGTGCGCCCGCCTCTGCGAGTACCGCCGCAGTCACCTGTTCAGCCAGTGCGGGGTTGTTGTTCTCGCGAGAAAGATGCCCTAAAAAGAGCTGTGCCGTACCGGATTCCACCAGCGCAGCGGCAAGAGCAGCGGAGCTTTCGTTATCCAAATGTCCGTTGTTTGAAGCGATGCGCTGCTTTAAAAAATAAGGATATGGACCCATACGCAGCAGCTGAGGGTCATAGTTTGACTCCAGCAGCACGGTGCGGCAGCCCCGCACTCCCTGCAAAACCTCGTCGGTGACGCGGCCTAAGTCCGTGGCGACAGCGACGGTCTGCTCATTGGGCAGTGTGAGTCGGTAGCCAACGCTGGCGACGCTGTCATGCGGGGTGGCAAACGCCTGAATCTGCATGCCTGCGGCTTCAAACGGGCGGCTGGTTACTTCGATGAGCGCCGCACCCGCTGGGACATGATTACGCGCCGCTATGTAGTCTAGCACCGGGCCGGTGGCATACACCGCCGCGCCGGTTTTCTTGACGAGGTTTAATAGCCCCTTGATGTGGTCGGTGTGCTCGTGTGTAATTAACACCGCCTTCAGCTCTGACGCCGACTCGCCAATATCTGCAATGGCGTTGACAACTCTGCGGCAGCTAATGCCTGCGTCGACGAGTACCGCGCCCGACGCGCAGGATATGTAGGTGCTGTTGCCCGCGCTTGACGAGGCCAGCACGCAGAATTTTGCCAATAAAATCTCCCCTTTATAGTCGATCAACTTCAAAAGCGCCTTTATATTTGCGCAAAATAGGTGGCTAAAACCAGGCAGTTTTGGCGTTACTCAACTATAGATTAAAACAAAACGGCTATCCCCAAATTCCTTCGGGGATAGCCCCAGCCTTGACTAAAGCCGCTATTGCGCGGGCCGGATCACATCAGAATCGGGCGTGATCTGTTTTTTGATGTCCGCGCCGATATGCACAAGCTTTTCAACAATTTTTTCATAGCCGCGCTCAATATGCTCAATATCTTCAATTTCGGTGACGCCTTCGGCGGCAAGCGCCGCGATGATTAACGCTGCGCCGGCACGAAGATCGGTCGCCTTAACCGGCGCAC
This sequence comes from Candidatus Fimivivens sp., assembly GCA_034933525.1. Lineage (GTDB taxonomy): Bacteria > Bacillota > Clostridia > Oscillospirales > Ruminococcaceae > Yanshouia. The sequence goes on along the minus strand of JAYFNI010000002.1, from coordinate 185,352 downwards.
CGGTCAGACGCGTGACGCCTTCGATAACCGCCATTTTGCCATCGACCGAAATGTTTGCGCCCATGCGCTTTAATTCGTCGATATACTTAAACCGACCGCCTTCCCACACGCCCTCGGTGATGATGCTCGTGCCAGTGGCACGGCAGAGCATGGCGGTAATCTGCGGCTGCATATCAGTCGGGAAGCCGGGGTGCGGCAGCGTTTTGACATTGACCTTGTTGATGACGGCCTGTCCCGTGACGTGAACCGCATCGTCAAGTTCTTCGACGATAGCGCCCGCCGCTGCCAGTTTGTCGGTGATCGATTCCAGATGCTTGGGGATGACGTTCTTGATAAGCAGATCCGACCCCGTCGCCGCTGCCAGCACCATGTAGGTGCCCGCCTCAATCTGGTCTGGAATTATGGAATAGGTGCTGGAATGGAGCACATCCACCCCGTGGACCTTGATGACGTCGGTACCCGCGCCGCGAATGTCGGCGCCCATCGAGTTCAAAAAGTTTGCCAAGTCAACAATATGGGGCTCCTTTGCGGCATTTTCCATAATGGTGATGCCATGCGCCTTCACTGCGGCCATCATCACGTTGATGGTCGCCCCGACGCTGACTACGTCAAAGTGTATGTGTGCGCCCAACAGGCGGCTGGCCTTGGCGCAGATCATGCCGCTGTCTACAGTTACCTCAGCCCCCAGCGCGGTAAAGCCCTTAAGATGCTGGTCAATGGGCCGCACACCGAAGTTGCAGCCGCCCGGCATCGAGACATTTGCCTCATTACAGCGCCCGAGCAATGCGCCGAGAAAATAGTAGGACGCACGCATCGACCTTGCAAAATCATAGGGGACCTCATTGCAGTCCACGGCAGAAGTATCAATCTCGAGGGTATCACGGGTGATTCGGCGAGTTTTTGCGCCGAGATGGGTTAGAATTTCAAGCAGAATTTCAACATCGCTGATATCGGGAACATTTTCGATGACACAGCGGCCTTTTGCCAGAATTGTTGCCGGAATTATGGCAACGGCGGCATTTTTTGCACCGCTGATTGTAATTTCTCCACCAAGGGGTTGACCGCCTTTTATGATAAACTTTTCCAAGGCGAACCTTCCTTCCGTTATTTGCTAACTGTTTATAGTATCTCTCACAAGTAAAATGTTTAAGCACCTATCATGTGAAAAGACGTGTAATTTTTATTATCAAAAAAAACTCCAAAAAGCGGCGTTAAAGCCGCAAAAAGCCACGGCCGCCACTCGCTTTTAAAACAGAAATTGTTGTGTGCTTTGGCGGCTTTCACAATTAATGTTCATTGTACAATTTTTCGGTAAAGATGTCAATTATAATGCAGTCTTAAATGCCTGTAAAACCCAAAAAGCGCACCATCCAATCCTTGGAAGCGTGCGCTTGAAGGTTGGGCGAGCAAAACTGCCCGACCGGCTATTTCGTCCTCATTTTGGCATATTTTTCTCTTGTGGCAAGCCCTCCGCGAATATGCCGCTGCGACTTATTCACCTCAAGCACATGCCTGCACTGCTCATGCAGCGACGGCGACAGCAGTTTGATGCGTTCACTAACATCCTTATGTACGGTGGACTTTGAAATATCAAACGCCTTTGCCGCCTGGCGCACCGTTGCGTTGTTTTCGATGATATATTGAGCGAGCAGTATGGCGCGCTCCTCCGGCAAGCCTTTCACATGTGTGCCCTCCCCTGTGTCGTCTTAGTGCATGTATATGCAGGGGAAAACAATTTTAGAGATTAAGTTTTTTGTAAATATGCGCTGTAAGGTGTTTAGACACGCGGATTTTTTCATCTTCACCACAAAAATACGCCATAGAAAGCCACTGTGAACCTGTGCTAGAGTCTAGGCTTATAAAAACAAAAGGCTGCCCTGTCGTAACTTTACGGCGGGGCAGTCGACGTTTACAAAATAAAAAGGAGATAAAATCATGGAAAATAAAACGATGAAACCGGAGATAACCGAAGCACTGTGCGCGCTGCTTTTTCAAACCGCCAAAGAAATGCCGCTTCTGCCTGTCGGTGGGGTTGCGTTGCTCAGTGAGATTTTAAAGCTACTGCGGCAGCTTCGCGACACACAGCTGGACATGCAACAGACGTTGGAGGAATTAGCCAGCGTGCAACTTGCAAAAGAGGTTGTCGCGCAAGACGAGTTAGACTATATAGAAGAAATGATTCGGCGGGAAGTAGGCAATGCCTGACAGCCAGCCGGTTCGTGTGTCAGAGTTATAGCGCCAAAACGGATAGAGCACCAGTGCAAGACTAGTTTAGCCTTGCGCCGCAATGCGGGCAAAAGTTAAACGCGTTGGAAATCTCTTTGCCGCACTCAGGGCAGGTGAGCAGCTCGTCGTCTCGGTAAGTAATGGCGCAGGTTGGCATAGCAGTACCTCGACAGTAATAATTGATGGAAATAATATTTCGCTCTCCAATTTCAGCTATGAAATCGGTAGCGGGAGAATAATCTAAAAATTTTTGATTGCGCATAGCCTTGACAAACTTCGGTTTGAAAAGCATGGATGGTATTTCAAAAAAAGCAACTTTTAACATCACAATACCCCCTGGCGGTTTTACCAAATTATAGCACGCAAAAAACAATTAAACAAGGAAGTGAATTTTATGGAAAAAGACTACTCTTTTGCAGCACTAACCCAACTACGACTTTTATCATCTCTTTGCGAAGAACAAGAAAAAACGACGTTGGCTCTCAAACAGCTTGAAGAAACTCAAAACGAGTTATTGGCACCGTTGGAAAGCTTAAAAAGTGGAGGTACTACTGGAGGCTCTGGAAGTGCTTTAGGAACAACGGCGGATTATGCAGGTATTTTGGCAGCTGTCGATGTATTTTCAGGCGGCAATATAAGTAATGGGTTTGTCAGTTTGGCCATAAAGCTGGCAAAAACAAATCCTGTGGCAGCTGGAATTGTAGCTATGATAGTTGGTTCAATCGGGACTTTTGCTTTTTTGGAATATGAAATGGAGCAAGGCTGGATTGAACGACCTAATATGGATCAGATGAACGAAACAGCAAATTCGATAGACGACATTATGGCAGCCTCCAACCCTTTCATCTATCAAGGTGAAGATGAACTTACGCCCGGCAGAAAGGGCGGACGCGCAGGGCAGCGATTGGATGAATTTAAGCAAAGGCAAGCAACTATTGAGCAAGCCACCGAAACCTTAAACACTATTGGCGATATTTATGCGGCCTCCAACCCGCACCTCTACCAGCCCACCGCTTCATTTAACGCATGGCAAACCAACCAACCCCAGCCAACCGCGACCTTTGACGGCTGGCAGCAACAGCAAACACAGCTTGCCGATATGCAGGCGCAAACCACACAATTCTGGCAAACCTATTCGGAGAGCACGCAAAATCAGCCCATCACGCTCAACATCACCAACAATTTTAAGGGTGTTACACAGGACCGCAAATCTCTCAATGAAATTAGCGATTATATGGCCCGCCAAATCATAGACGACCTCAATGCGGGCAGGCCGCTTTACTCGCACAACTAAATCATTTGACTCTGGCAAATGTTATAAATTCTTCTACATATTACCTAAAAACTGCCCAGTCGTTACAGCTATGTTGTTGCAACGGCTGGGTATCAGCTCGAAAAAGTCTTCAAAACGTCTTTTTTCGTTCTTTTATTCAAAATCAGCGACTGATTTTTGACTATTTTGATCATGGTTTAAAGCGTGACAATCCGTAAAAAAGTCGCTATAATGGCTAAGTTGCTTGACATAAGGCCGTATTTCGACCCCATTTTTCTCGATTGAATCTTGCTTTAAGGAGAACGTCGAATGAACAATCCTCAGGAAATTGCACAAATTCTTGTTGCCACTGGCGTAAAAAAATCGAGTCGCCCGTTTGCAAGACTTTTTGTCCTTGCGTTTTTAGCCGGAACATTTATTGCCTTGGCTGGTGTGGGTGCAACGATTGCATCGGTTTCAATCGCTGAGGCTTCTGTCGCAAAGCTGGTGAGTGCCTGCATCTTCCCTGCCGGTCTGGCTATGGTTTTAATTGCTGGCGGCGAACTGTTTACCGGCAACTGCCTGATTATAATTTCCGTTCTAAACAAGGCTTCCAAACTCAAAGGCATGCTGTATAATCTGGTCGTTGTTTATTTTGGCAACATGGCCGGTGCTGTTTTGGTCGCCTGGCTTGTAAATGCCGGACATACCATGAGCCTGTTTGGCAACGGTTATGCGTCCGCGGCTATTTACGCTGCTACTGCCAAATGCAGCCTCAGCTTCGGCGACGCGTTCATCAGGGGCATTTTGTGCAATTTTCTGGTCTGCCTTGCCGTGTGGATGGCCTTTGCCGCCAAGGATGCCGCTGGAAAAATACAATCCCTGTTCTTCCCCACCATGCTGTTCGTATTGTGCGGCTTTGAACATTGCATCGCCAATATGTATTATATTCCCGCGGGGCTTTTCGCTTTGCAAAATGCCACCTATGCCGCCAGCTCGACCGCACACCTTGCCGAACTGACCTGGGGCAATTTCTTTATCACCAACCTGATTCCGGTTACTTTGGGCAATCTGGTGGCAGGCGTGCTGCTCGGCGCTGCGTATTGGTTTGTTTATCTCAAGGAATCGGCCGAGAACAAGGCTTTGACTACCGCTAAGTAGCGTTTTGATACGAATTGATTAGCTGCTACTTTTTAAGGCTTGAATAAGCTTTTAAAGCGCCTGCGCCATACGTTTTATTCTCTCAATAACGAATTAGCACCCTGGAAAGGCTTTAGAAAGCGCTTTCAGGGTGCGTTTTATTTTTGAGGGATAACCCTTTTGCTCCTCTATGTCGTTTTACTCCGTCGGTGGACAACGCCGCCAAACATGCCGCTCGGTGGTTTATTCGGCGAACTTGTGCAAACTTCTTGCCTTCCACAGACTATTTACACACCGGTGTGGCAGCTATCCAAAAAACCCTCGCCGTAAACTTCTTTGGTTTCGGACACGATGACAAAAGCGTGGGGGTCGTATAGGTCAATGATCTGCTTGACACGGTAGAACTCCTTTTTATCCACGACGCAAAGCAGCGCTTCACCCTCCTGCCGGCTGAAGGCGCCGCAGCTTTTAAAGAACGTCGCGCCACGGTCAAGCTGGCGCATGATGTCGCGCGCAATTTCGGTATTATACTTTGAAATAACCGTGACCATCGTGCTGCGCTTCATACCATAAATGATCATATCAATGGTCTGGGTGGTGCAGACAATGCACAACAGGCCGTAAAACGCCGTGTCGATGTTTTTATAAACCAGAACCGAGGCAACTACCACCAGAAAATCTACCAGCATCAGCGCATGACCAATTTGAAAATGCGGAACAGCGCGCTGAATAAGCTTCGCCGCGATATCCATGCCGCCGGTGGTCGAGCCGCGCATGAATATCATTGCCATGCCTATGCCCGAAAATACGCCGCCGAAAGCTGCCAGCACAATGCGTTCGCCCGCAATGGCCGGAAAATACGGTGTCACAAGGAGATCCTGCACCAGCGCCATAATTGCGATGGTTTTCAGCGTTTTAAGGGTCGACATCCGGCCCAGATAAAGCCAGGACAAAATCATCAGTGGAATATTTAGAATAAATGACATGATGCCGACAGGCAAACTGAATAGATAGTTAATTAAAATGGCAATACCGGAAACACCGCCCGGCGCGATGCGGCACCCCGAAATAAAGCATTGAATGGCAACAGCCTGTAAAAATGCGCCGCCGATATCATAGGCGGTATCCATTGCGAGCGTTTTAATCCGCATAACAAACCTCACTTTCATGCTATAGTCGATCAACTTCAAAAAGCACCCTAGTATTAGGGAGGATATTTTTCGTGTTGCAAGGCAGACGACTAGGGAGGCTTGTCGCCTGGCGAGGAGGACAATGCAGCACCACGGAATATAGGTGGTTTTGGGGTTAATTGACTATATTATATCGTACCATATTTACCCACCCGATAAAAGAGTGGAAAAGGCTTAGAACAGTAACGGCCATCCCGAAAAGGTCTCCCCTTTCGGAATAGCCGTATAATACCCCGTGCCAGCACTTGCCCCGTTCTGCAAAACGTTTCAGCAAGCCATCTGCTCCAGGTCTTTTAGAGGAATTTCTGCTTATTCTCGGCAAACTCCGCTTTAATCTGTGCCACTAGCGCAGGGTCGGCAATCAAATCCAGTGAAGCACCTGCGATGGCCTTGGCCCCATAAATCACGGCATTGTGCGCCGCCTCAGACTTGCCCGCATCCACATATTCCTGCGAGTGCGAGGCTGTTCCGGCGGGAACAAACGACACGCGGATGCAGCTGCCCGGCACTTCATACATCACGTTGCCAAAGTCGGTCGAACCGGTGCGCTCACGCGGGGGCGACAAACGCGGCGCATTGGCAAGCGCGGCGTTATCCATCAGAAGCTTGTTAAGTCCCAGCACCGGAATTTTATTGAATAAGTACTTTTCTTCGCTAAGGTCATAAGTAACGCCAGCGATAAGGGCTGCCCCTTCTATGATCTCTTTAAAGCGCACGATAACGCTATCCAGCGTCTTTTTTGAGAAGGAGCGCAGTGCAAACTGCCCCACGGCACCGGCGGGTACTACGTTAGCAGGGCCGGGCAGCTGCGTAACAGTGTAGTGCATTTTAACATCTTCCGGCACATGCTCGCGCAAAAATTCAATGCCGTTAAACGCCGCCAGCAGACCGTCAAATGCACTTTTACCCTTGTCGGGCGCCAGTGCCGCGTGTGCGCCCTTGCCGTGGAAAGCGACGTTAAAGGTCGCCAGCGCCATGCACTTAATATCGGTACAGGTATCGGGGCCGCCGTGCATCATCAGCGCGACGTCAAGCTCTTTAAAACAGCCCTTTTCAAGCATGCCGCACTTAGCGCCGAACGTCTCTTCAGCGGGGGTGCCATATACAACCAGCGTATAGGGCTTATCCAGCACTGCGTTTTTTAGCGCGACCGCAGCCCCAAGGCAGGCAGGCCCCTGCATCTGGTGACCACAACCGTGGCCCATACCGCGCAGCGCATCATATTCACACAAAATGCCAATGGTGGGCCCACCCGTGCCGTTTTGATACTCGGCGCGGAATGCGGTTTTAAAGCCTGCCGTACCGGTCTCGACCGAAAAGCCGTTAGCCTCGAGATATTTCACTAGCGTTTTGCTGGCAAATACTTCTTCACCATCGTATTCGGGAATATCAAAAATAGCGTCGGACATTCCAATCAGTTTTTCACGCTGGGCGTCCACTGCGGAAAAAAGCGTGTCTTTCATTATACTAATCCTCTTTCGTCTAATCTGCAAAGGGAAATGCGTTCGTTATTTTACATCGGGCCAAGATGGATCACCTGTGCAATGACAATGAGTACCGCGCCAACCGCCATCCAGATGAAGAACAGTTTCCACATGAATTTCATCCAGCGGTCATAGGGGATGTTTGAAGCACTGATGATGCCCATGAGCGCCGTCGAAGTCGGCAGAATGTAGTTGCAGAAGCCATCGCCGAAGTTAAAAGCAAGCACGGCGGTCTGTCGGGTCATGCCGATGAGGTCGGCAAGAGGCGTAAAGATTGGCATAACGGCGGCTGCCTGGCCGCTGCCAGAGGTCAAAACCACATTGATAAGGGTGTTGGCGATCAGCATTGCGGGGCCTTGGAACAGCGCCGGCACCACAGAAAGCCCGCCCGCCAGGAAATACACAACGGTGTCAACGATTTTGCCGTCGGTCAGAATGGTGCCAATGGCACGCGCCAGACCAATGATAATCGCTGCGGCCAGCATCTTCTTACATCCCTCAAGGAAGTGCTTGGAAATATCGGAAGGGGTAAAGCCTGCGATGAAGCCAACGACGATGCTAAGGCCGATAAAGGTGGCGGCAGTCTCAGCCATATCCCACTTCAGCATGATGCAGCCGTAAACGATGAGCCCAAGCGCGGCGAACAGCGCCAGCAAAATCAGAACTTTGCGCAGGTTTAGCGTGCCAAAAGAGTCAAGATCGGCTCCAGTGTTCAAGTCGTTATTCTTATCAAGATCAAACATGGGGCTGAGTTCCGGGTTTTTCTTGACTTTCATTGCGTAACGGATGAGGTAAATATTCGTTACAACATAGAAAACGACAAAGCAGAACGAACGGTATTCCAGACCGGAATAAAGAGGCAACTCGGCAATCTTTTGCGCGACAAGCGTGGTGGAGATATTCAGTGTGCCGGTCGAGAAACCGACTGCACCACCTAGTAGAATGATGGCCGCGCCCGAAATAGAATCCAACCCCATGGCCAGCGACAGCATAACCATAACCGGCGCAAAAGCAATAAAAGTATTCACGCCCTGTGTGGTGCAGATGAGGCCGAAGACCAAAGTCAGCACCGGGATGAAGATATACAGTTTATCAGAAAAACGCTTGGCAACCTTTGCGATGACGGCCTGAAGTGCGCCCGAAAGGGTGATGAGGTGGAATGCACCGCCCGAGAACAGCACAACCCACAGCAGGTCGGCGTTGCTGGTAAAAGCCTTGACAATGTACATTGGAATTTTAAGCGGATTGATCGGAACCTTATCCACAAAGCTAAACTGTTGCGGATCGACTACCTTGATGCCCTGCGCATTTTCAACACGCACATAGCTGCCCGCCGGAATAAGCCAGGTCATGACCACGGCTGCAAGAATGATGATGCCGACAATGACAAAGGTATGCGGCATTTTGAACTGTTTCTTCTTCGTTGCGTTTTCCATAGTATATCCTCCTCCGTTATTTTGCCTGTTTATACCCAGGCTATTTTGTTTGAGTATAACAGTGTCGAAAAAAGAAGTACACTATGAATAATTTATGAATTGTATAAGTTTTACTTAATTTGTTTGCCTATTAATTTCAAGTAAAACTTATATGTCCGTCCCTGGAGGATTCACAGCAGAGACAGCGTCCTTACCCTGCTCAACCAAAAGCGCGATCATGCGCTGGGCATAATCTGGTAGAAAAGCACCCTTCTTGTTCGCGACGACAAAGGCAGAAAGCCGCGGCTGCGGCTCAAAATCAAAATAGCGCACCGGCTTATCATAGCGGATATATTTGATATAGCCCTCGCGGTTAAAACCGACGCCCATGCCCTCTGCTACCAGCTGCATGCAAAACTCAATGCTGCTGATTACTTCAATGTTGCCCGGAATAACACCGCAGCTCGCCAGCGCCCGGTCACAGTCGCGCCGCAGGCTCTGTTGCTCGGTCTGCAATAAAAACCGTTCGCCGTCAAGCTGCTTCAGGTCCAGTACCGGGAACGGTTGCCCCGGTACCTCTCTGGCTGTTGAACAAGCCGGGTGATCTGGCGGCAGCATGACAAGCAGGCGCTCTTTGTAAATGAGATGCTCCTCGCAATTGGGTAGATCCCCATTCTTGGTGCAGATCAGTAGATCAATATCATCATTTTGAAAAAGCTGTAATAAAGGCGCATAAACATTATCCTTAATGACAATTTGCACCTCTGGATATTCCTGTTTAAAGCGCGCGAGCACCGGTGTTAAAAAGTAGGGCGCGCGACGCTGCTGAACGCCAAGCCTAAGCTGCCCGTGCAGACCGTTTCGGATACCAAAAAGCTGGGTATCAAACGCATGCTTCATCTCCAGCATGCGCTCGGCCTTTTCCAAGTAACACTGTCCCGCGTAGGTCGGTAGCAGTTTTTTATCTTTGCGGTAAAAAAGTTTAACACCCAGCGTATTCTCAAGATTGTTTAGATACATACTCAATGCCGGCTGAGAGATATAAAGTTTTTCAGACGCTTTTGAAATGCTCTGGCACTGCGCCAGTGTGCAGATGTAGAGCTGCTCTTTTAAGTTCATAGGTCTCCCCCTTTATACGCGGGTAAAATAAGATACACTTATATTATATTAATACATATATTATATTTACATATATAAAGTTCCCAGTCAAGCTTATCCGCAAGTAGCAATTGTCTTTTTAGATATGCAAAGCGCCCCGCATTCCATAACGACAATGGAACACGGGGCGCTTTAGGTATTCAAATAAGAAGTTAACAATTTTAGACGACGCTTTGCAGGCCAAGTGTTTTTTCAATCAGCAGCATCACGCCCATCGTCACCGCCATCATCAAAGTGGCCAGTGCGGCGATTGTGGGGTCAAAATGGTATTCAACATAGCTCATCATCTCAATCGGCAGCATTGAAATACCGGGGCCGGTCAAAAAAGCCGAAAGCGACACGTTGTTAAACGAGTTGATCACCGCCATGATACAGGCCGAGGCGATGCCCGATTTAATATTGGGCAGCACGATGTGAAAAAACGTATAAATCTTGGTAGCGCCCAGACTTTCAGCAGCTTCCTCTGCGGCAAAATCGAAGTTTGCCAGACTTGAGGTCACCACCCGCATGATATAGGGGATGCTCAGCAGCGTGTGGCCGATTAAAAGACTTGGTATGACCGGCAGCGCATAGTGCTTGACGACGTAGCGCAGCATCATAAAGCCCAAAACGACACACGGAATAAGCACCGGCGATAAAAACAGCAGCTTAATGGTTTCCTTGCCCTTAAAGCGGTAACGGTTGAGCGCGTACGCCGCCGGAAGCCCCAGCAGCAGCGCAATCAGCGTGCCCGCAATCGCGATGAAAAAGCTCATCTTGGCCGCTTCGATAAACGCACTCATGGTCAGCGCCTGCGTATACCATTGGAGCGTAAAACCCTCACCCGGGAACTTTAGATAGGGGGTATCGCTGAACGACGCAGCCGCAATAACCAGCAGCGGTCCAATCAGAAACGCGTATACCAGAATTGTAGTCAGCAGCAGTGTTTTGCTCTTTTTCATACCATAACTCCCTTAAGGCCGAGTGGTAAATAACGTAATAGAAAATTGTTAGCTTAAAGGCTTGCATTATTTTTGGCACCCTCATTTGTACTCTGACACAAAAGCACAAATGAGGGCGCCAAAACGGTCTCTCGATCGTTTTGGCGCGGGGAACCTTTGTACGGTTCCCCATATCGCCCTAAAACATTACTTAACCGAGAAAATTGCGTTCCACTGCTCGATCCACTGTGCCTTGTTGGCATTATACAGCGACCAGTCGGGGAACATCAGCGCATCAATGGTGTCCTTGCCATAGGTGAAGTTAGCGGCCTGCTCTTCGGTCAGCTCAACGTCGGTACGAACCGGGCTGTCAACGCCGTCAATCGCCTCAGCCAGCTGAACTTCCTTGCTCAGGTAGAAGTCGATGAAAGCGGTGGCCAGCTCTTTGTTCTTGCTGTCCTTGATGATGTTGAGCATGTTATAGCCCGAGAAGCTGCCCTCAGAGGGGTCAACCCAAACATAGTCGGGGTTTGCCTTCTTAGCGGCGGTGTAGCTGTAGTCGAGCAGCACGGCGACGCTCACTTCGCCCTGATTGAGCATGGTGATGGTGTCGTTAGCGCTGGTGTAGGTCTTGACAACGTTTGCTTTCAGCTCGCCAAGCTTTGCGAAGATGGCAGCGTCATCCTTGCCGGGCTCAAGGCCGAAAGCCTTGGCAGTGGCATAGTAGAACAGCGGGCCGGTAGTGGTGGTAATATCTGGGATGGCGATGCTATCAGCCAACTCAGGGTTCCACAGGTCGGCCCAGCTCTTGAGCTCTACTTTGCAGAACTTTGCGTCGTAGACAATGCCGAGGCGGTTAAAGGTATAAGCGGGGCCAAACTCCTCGCCCATGGGCGCCTTGGCGCAGTCATAAAGTGCGTCGAGGTTGGTCATGGCAGTGCGGTCCATGGTGTCGATGAGGCCCGCTTCAGCCAGCTGGGAAACAAACAGGTCGCCGATGACAACAACGTCGTAATTGGCGGGGGTTTCCTTGATCTTGGTCACGCGCTCAGCGTTCTTGCCGGTGTCTACAACCAGCTTTGCGCCGGTGGCTTCCATGAAGGGGTCATAGATGTTCTTCTGCAGCAGTTCAGCATTGAAGCTGAAGGTGCTGATCGAGAGGGTCTGTCCCTCAAAGGGCTTTGCAGCGGGTGCCGCAGAGTCAACGGTGGAAGACGCAGGCGCCTGCGATGAAGCCGGAGCGCTTGAAGCGCCGCCGCATGCGGTAAGGGAAAGCGCAGCCATCGCTGCAGCCAGAACAAGGGCTAAAACCTTTTTACTCATTCTTTTTTTCATCCTTTCAATTTCGGGCGTTTCTTAAAAAACCTAAACGACGGAATTCACTTAAAAAAGCACGATATGTGTTCCGGGCATTTTAACGCGGAAATAAGCGCTTTCAGTAGATTGCCTAAAGTTATGGATTTGTAAGATTGCCCTAGATCAAAATAATTTTATTCGACACCAGCGAAAGCGTCACCGCGTCGCCGATGTTGAAAGCTTGTTCCTGACTAGTGCTGACCACCAGTTCACCGATGGGTGTCTCGACGTTATATTGGTTGCGTTTGCCTAAAAAAGTGCTGACAACCACCCGCCCGGGAACGGCGTTTGCCACATCTGCACCCTTGGGGCTGACCGTGATATCCTCCGGCCGGATACAGCCTTTAAAGCTGTCGCCAGTGCGGGGCTGATCCACCGTAAGTCTAAGACCAGCCGCAACAAAGCTTTTTTCGCCGGTACGCGTAAGGTCAAAGAAATTTTCAAAGCCCACAAAATGGGCGACAAACTCGGTTTTGGGGTTGTTATAAATTTCAGAGGGCGCGCCGAGCTGCTCAATGACGCCATTGTTCATAATGGCGACCTTGTCGCTGATGGCAAAGCACTCCTCCTGATCGTGGGTGACATAGATAGCCGTGAATCCCAGCTCCTGCTGCAATTTGCGGATTTCAACGCGCATCTTGACGCGCAGCTTGGCGTCAAGGTTTGAAAGCGGCTCGTCAAACAACAAAAGGTCGGGCTTGACCACCAGTGCTCTGGCCAGCGCCACGCGCTGCCGCTGCCCGCCCGAAAGCTCACGCGGGAGTCGGTTCTCAAAACCCGCCAGATCGACGGTTTTTAAAATATCATTGACCGCGTCGGCAATAGCGGCGGAATCCATTTTCCGCATCTTAAGGCCAAACGCGACGTTATCAAATATCGTCATATGCGGGAATAGCGCATAGCTCTGAAACACAAAGCCGAAGTTGCGCTTATGCAGCGGCACGTGGGTATAATCCTTGCCGTCAAACATAAAATTGCCGCTAACAGGCTCAGAAAAGCCTGCAACAAGGCGCAGCGTGGTCGTTTTGCCGCAGCCGCTTGAACCTAAAAGGCTCAACAGCTCGCCTTTTTCCACACTGAGGTTAAAGTCCTTGAGAATGATATTCTTATCATAGCCAGCCGTGATGTTTTGCAGTTCCAAAAGCGCCACTAGTACACGTCCTCTCTAAGCCATGGGGTTGATCTTTTTACTGAATGCGTTAAAGACCATCGACACCGCCACCGTTACGACGATCATGGTCACTGCCACCACCGAGGCCTGAACCCAGTCCCCAAGGCTCATGGCGTATTGATATATCACCGTGGCAAGCACACGCGTATCGGTTCCACCGAGTAATTGCGGCGTTGTATAGGCCGTCAGGCAGCCGGTGAACACCAACACACTGCCGGTGACAAGGCCGGAGATGCTAAGCGGAAACACCACGCTGAAAAATGATTGCAACCGCGTCGCGCCTAAGTTGCAGGCGGCTAGGCTCAGATCGTCTGGAATGCTGTCCATCACACCGATCAGTGATAAAATCATCAGCGGTAAAAACAGCTGCACAAAACCGACGGTCATAGAAAATTCGTTATACAAAAGGCTCTGCGGTTTATTAAAAAGCCCGCTGCCCACCAATAGGCTGTTGACGATTCCCTTTTTGCCCAGAATGACCATCCAGCTAAAAGACCGGATAACCGGGCTGGTGAACATTGGGAACACCGCCAGTGCCATGAGCATGCCCTTGTGCTTTGAAAAACGCGATATGTAGTAGGCCGTCGGGAATCCCAGAACCGCACACACCGCCGTACTTAAAAGGCTTAGACGCAGGCTGCGTGAAAACACCTGACGAAAATATTCGCCGCCGAACATGGCGGTGTAAGCCTCCAGCGAAAAGGTGCCGCTTTGTGGAGAGACGGTGGTGACCGCCAGCAAACAGAGCGGTATCAACATAAAAACAGTGACAAACAAAATGCCGGGCAGCATAAGCAACAGCCAGGCAACGCCCTTTGCACGCTTCACCAGAGATTTCCTCCCTTATTGTAAAAAGTCGCATCTTGTAAAAACGATGTAAAAAATACACTTTAGCCTAACATTTAATAACACTAAAGTCAATTACAACGCGCTTTTTCGGCAGTTTGAGCAGCATAAGCCCAAAATAGCTAAAAGTTTTTGATGCATATAACTGTAGGCTGGATTATAACGGCGCAAGATCATGCACACCATATGATAATTGTGGAAATATACCCCATAATTTGGCATGATGGCGCGACGAAAGAAGCTAAACAAGTTTTCGCTAGTCACAATCGTGGTAAATATGAGTTAGATTGTTTCCTCTCACTGATACAGAGCCGGTCGGCGTGACTTTTGCCATTAAACGCCAAGCTCATTTGGGGGTGCAATAAATAAACCAGCGGCGTCAGTTCGACGCCGCCATGAATCTTTTCTATATTTAAAATGTGGGATAAGTTAATCTAACAGCGCCGCAAAATCAGACTCCGGTAGCGTCGCCCCCTCCGTCGCGACCACCGCTGCCGCCACGCGGTTTGCCAATGACAACGCTGCTGAAAGTGGCAGCCCGCGGCACAGCCCCAATATCGTCGTTGCAACGTGGGAGTCCCCCGCGCCGATGGTATCCACAATCTTTTCTGACACACCCGGCAGGGTAAAGGTTTTGCCATTGGGGTTCATCCAGAATACACCCTGTTTGCCCAGCGTAACGATAACGGTATTCTGGGTTTTATTCATAAGATTCCGCGCCGCCGCCGCGACCGAATCGGCCTCGCCCAGCGCCATCGCTTCCGACGCATTGAGGTGCAAAACGGGGTGCAACGCATACAGCCGCTCATTTTTTTCCTTAGGGATGCGCACGCCGGTTGGGCCGGGCGCATAAAACAATGTCTCAACCGGCGCTGTTTCAAGATATTCAATCAGTGCGTCGCCGGTCTTTTCCTCAATTTCAAGCCCGCAGACATAGCCCAGATCAAAGCGCTTTGCGCTGTGGGGCGTCATCCACGCGGCATCAAAGGTATATTCCACCCCGTGATGCGAAACAAAGGTGCGCTCGCCGCTTTTTTCAACAAAGCAGTAGCAGCAGCCGTTTTCCTCCTCGGGCAAATCAATATAGTCAATAAAATTGAGCGCGTCGAGCTGACGTTTGACATAGCCGCCATAAACACCCTGCCCGCCCACCGGCGTAATAAAAGTCAGCGGAACTTTGGCGCGCTGTAAGATATTTGCAACGTTATAGGCACAGCCCCCAACCGAAAAACGCTGGCTTTCGGGGTGCAAAGATTCCTCGGTTTTTGGCAGATGATCTAAGCGTATAATGACATCCACGCAGGTGGAGCCGATGACAAGCACATTTTTCAAGGCAGGAATCTCCTCGCTATCAATGATTCACTGAGGTATTGTATCAACTTTGGCGGAAAAGGTCAATTTATGGTATAATGTTTACAAGATAGCGGGAAGTTCCGAATTTTCGGGGCTTCCCGCTATTTTTGTTACTAACGTGTTATTAGTTCAAACTTTGTTCGGGATTGGGCTTGTCTAACAATTCAATCGCGTCTTTTAACTCTTGAACCGTCTTATGAGTATAAACCCGTTCGCCAACGTCCTTTGATTTATGCCCCATGAGAAGGTCAATACATCGCTTGTTTGCCCCGGCAGAATCAAGCCGTGAACGGAAAGTATGTCGGCATTCATGCGGTGTATGTTCGGTGTTTATCAGCTTCATAACATCGTCCCAAAATATATAATACTGGCTTGATGACAGTTTGTTTCCATTGTAAGTGAACAGGTATTCCCCGCCCTGATTTACCCACGCTGTAATGAACGGCAGAATCAAAGAATGAATTGGAATAACTCTGTCTTTTCCCGCCCTTGTTTTTGTGCCGCCTTTAATTGTCCCGGCTTCCAAATCAACGTTCGCCGTTTGAATATCAAGCAATTCCGAAATCCTGAACCCGGTGTAAAGGAATATCAAAACAGAATCTACCCACGGTTGACCACTGATGTTCCAAAGCGCGGTTATTTCTTCATTGTTGAATGGGGTTTTGCTTGTTTCGGGTATGGGTGCAGACGTGACCAATTCAGAATAGCGCGTCTTGATTATATCAAGTTCAAGCGCGAAATTGTCAAGATGACCCAATAGGTTTTTTATTGCGCCTTGGGTGCTGTACCCCTTCCCGCAATTATCAATACAATCTTGCATGTGGTATGCCCGAACTAATTTATATTTCATTTTGAACAGCTTTGAACAATGCTTGACCGCCGATTTCAACGATGATTGATTAGACTTTCCCAATTTGGGTAATTTCTTTTCTTCCCATAGTTGAAACAGTTCTTCAAACGTGGTTTTTTCCTTGTCCACGTCCCACGGGTCGTTATTATATTGGGCAAGAGCAATTAACCCGGCTTCCCGCGTCGGGTAATACCCAATTGTATCATAAATGGGATAACCCCGGTCATCCCATCCTTTAGTTTTTCTCACGACAAAAGGATTGCGCCGATTGCCTGACAGCTTGGCAACTGTCCCGTACCCGTTCGGGTGCTTCATAGTATCACCTTCTTTGAATTCTTAACTTCAATTTGAACATTAAAAAACCGCCCTGTTTTCACGGGGCGGTTTTTGCTTTTTTCAAAGCAAGTTCAATATTTTCAATTCCGTTTTTCCATCGGACGTAACGAGCATAAGCCGAACCACATTTTCCAAAAGAACACGTCTTTTTGAAATGTATTTGTTCGGCGTTTAAGTATATGGTCAACCAATCAACATCAGCAGACGTAAACTTTCGTTGTCCGCTGAATTTTTTGGTGTATACATGATTTTGTTTCCCGATTTCAAACGGGAACAAGGAAGCGTATTTTTCCCATAGCGGAATAGCCCTGTTTCCTTGTTCACAGGTCAACAGGCGGTCACAACCGCCGCAGTTACTCATAATGTTATTTTGTTGGGTAACGGCTTTAATTCCCGGAAGTATTCTGAAATTTTCCGTGCGCTGTCCCCGTCGTTGGTTTGTAGAACAATTTGCCCAGACGCGTAATTGACAATGACAAAGTGGGTGACGGTCGCGACTTGTTTTGTCTTAACCCTTCCCCCTATCATTGCGCCCAAAATACCGAAAGCCGCCGCGCCGATTATCATTCCGGGCGCGGATTGACTGATGATGTTGTTCATTTCCGTTTCCGTCTTGTATTCAATCCCGGTCAACTTTGAAACGTCAACTTCAATTTCTTGTTTTGTTGCGGACACGATGAACAATAGCTTATCGGCGGTCAACTTCATAATCACGTCCGCGCCCTGATTAAGCGGCAAACCATCAATCAACGTGGTCAGGCAAATCACGCCGTCTTGCTTTTTCTTTCCAAACATGAGCAAAAGCCCCCTTTCTAATCTTGAACCAATCATCTTGAACCGTCGAAACCCTTGTATTTATAGACTTTCCGCGTTGGAGCGGTTCAAGGTTCAAGGTGTTTCCCTTATTCTCTATATTTCTTTTGTTTTCAATATCGTTTTTGAAAAAGTAGTTATTTCAATAAAGAAGTTGAAACCATTATGACCATCTTGAACCGAAACCCTTAAACCCTTGTGTTTCCTGACTTTTTAGCGGTTCAAGGTTTTAATTTTCATCTTGAACCGATGTTGAACCGCTAACACCATCTTGAACCGTGTATTGGTCAAGACGCGTCAGTTCGTCCATTCGGTCAAGAATGGTTGCTTTACCCTTGTCGTTCAATTGTTCAAGAAGGTTCAGGCATTGGACAGCAGACTTCCCGTAAACCAATTTGACGAGCCTATCAACATAATCAGCGGCAAATTGTAGATATTCCGGGTTCTGCCCCCCCCCCCCCCGTAGATTTTTAGTCAACATTGTTTCTACGACAAAGTAGGATTCGTTTGATTTAAGGTCATTTTCATCGTAGCCCAATAATCTTTCTTGCGAGGTTCGCAGGGCAATAGCGAAGTCATTCAGTTTATACATCGGGAAATTGTTAATTCCCAATTCGATTTTATTGATTGCCGAACGGTGCTTGTAACCTGTCTTGGTAGCTAATTCTTCTTGGGACATTTCAAGTTCTTCCCGCCGCGCTTTGATGTTTTCAGCGATTGTTCCCATAGTGACACCTTCCTTTCTGATTATCATTATAATCGCGTGTAGATGGAATGTCAACGCCTGTTTTGATTTTTATAAAAAAATTTTTAGTTTTTTCTAAAAATATGTTGACATTGAATCTACATCATGCTAAACTATGTGTAGATGATAAATCAACGGACAAGCTGAAAGGGGATAAATACCATGATGTTAGAAGAAGCCAACGCCCGGTTAAAGAAAACCAAAATCAACGAAGACCAGCTTTGGGCGATAAATTCACTTTACATTCTTCTTGACCTTGACAAAGATGATTTCTGCAAAATCATTGATACGGTAGGACTTAACACCATTTTGAACAAGCAACGCCATTATGACCGCCTGATTGAAGCGGAAGAAGAATTGACAGCGAAAGAAAGGTATCTGCAAGCGAAAGCCCGTTTGAAAGAACTGGAAAATGAAAAATCAAGCCTTGAACAAGTCGTAAACAACTACAAACCTATATAGGAAAGGACGATTGCAATGACACAAAAACAAATTTATCTTGAAAATTTAGCGGCACGAATGAGAAGTGAAGGAACGAATAATTGGTCAAACGGAAACATGGCTGATTTATGTGACCTTGCAGGACTTTGGGAACAATGGTTAGACACCGTAACAAAATATGATGAATGGCGCGTTGTGCTTAAAGCCGCTTCAATCCTTGGTGTTGAAATTAGACATTATATACCCGCCTGATGATGACCGCCCGGTTAGCGGTCGAAACCCCGGAAACGGGGTCGCGGGAAACCGTAAATCAAATTCAAAGGAGATTGAACACTATGAACGCAATGACGAAGCAAATTCTTAATGACATTAAATATAAAGGCAAAGTCCCAATGGTGATTGAAACAGTTGACCGGGTTTTCATTATGGATTGGGTAAGTAAATACAGTGTTAGCGGTCATGTATGCGGGATTATCGGTGACTATCGTTCTAACTTCAAACAAGTCAATATTCAGAAGACTAAAAGCGGCAAACGCTTCATCATGGCTGACCGGGTACGGTTCGACGCTGATAAAATAAAACCTTGCGTGATTGCCCGTGAAATCGTCGAAAAGGAATTGGCGTTATCCGTGAGCATGAAAGAAACCTATCTTGATATTCAACGGCAAGGACATGAAATCGGATATTCTGTTGAGAACGAAGACTATTACATTCAGAACTTGAAAAATTATTTGGAAAGGAGCGAACACCATGAATAAAGCAAGTTTACAACAGGTCATTGGAAAACTTGAAAGTCTATTTTCAAAGTTCAATGAACACTTTTACAACGGGGAACTTCAAACCCCGGTGATTACGGCAAGCCCGGACGTTACACGCGGCGCGTATGGTTGGTGTACTGGGTGGAAAGCGTGGAAGGGTGAGAATGCCGAAAATGGCGGGTTCTATGAAATCAATATGTGCGCTGAACATCTTTCCCGTCCCTTCTTTGATGTGTGCGAAACCCTGATTCACGAAATGGTTCATCTTTACAATTTGCAAAAAGAAGTCAAGGACACAAGCCGGGGCGGGACATATCACAACGTCAAATATAAGGACGCGGCAGAAGCCCACGGGTTGACCGTAGAGAAGACAAAAAGCGGGTGGAGCAAGACCGCATTGAACGAAGAAGCCGCCGCGTGGTTGGTCGCTGAATTTGGTGAAGAAACGAAATTCAGTCTTTACCGTGAAAAGTTGATGAAGGTCAAGGGAGCAAAGAAAAAGTCCAGTTCCAGAAAGTACGTTTGCCCGGTGTGCGGAACAATTATCAGGGCAACAAAGGACGTTCGCGTTACTTGTTCCGAATGCGATGTAGAATTTGAAGAAGCGGTATGAGTTTATCAAGTTCAAAATGTTCAACAGGTTTTTCGACAACTTAAAAAATAATTTTAGGAAAAACGAAAAACCCGTTGACATATAGTCTACACAATGATAGAATATATGTAGATGTTAAGTCAACGGTTGCGAAAGGTGGTTATAATCATGACAAGCTACGAAATAAAGATAAGGATTCAAAAAGCAAACGAAAAGATTCAGAAGAAAACCGCCACGATTACCAAAAAGGAAACGTGGATTTCTTCCGGGAAGAAAGATGAATATGAAATTAAGTGGCTTCAAGAAGATATTAGCCGCCTGACCCGCGAAATCGCGGAAACCCAAAAGACCGTTGAGAAATACGAAAAACAGCTTGCGGGTGAGTTGGAGCGGGAACGGGTTCTATTAACCGAAATTCCCGAATCTATGAAGCAAATGCAAATAGAACTTGTTGAACGGTGGAACGGTTACGATTTTGAGCGTAGGGCAAGCCTGAAAGCCGAATATGATGAACTTGGGTACAAAGAGTTCATCAAGAAAAACAAACACACAGGGTATGAATTCATGCGGCTGTCGAACTTAGAAATCATCGAAAACAACGAGAAGTCCGCGAAAGCACTGATTATTGACTTGTTTTACCGCATTCGGCACATTACCGGGGAAGTCACAGACTGGACGGGAATTCGCTTTTCAGGCGGTGCGCTGAACGGTATCGTGACAGGTAAAGAAGGACGGGCAAAAGTCGAATCCATTCTTGCCGGGGGTTACAACATTCAGCGACTTCACGTCAGGGTTTTGGTTCACAGTGTATAGGGGGTTTGACCGATGACCAAAACACAGGAAGTAAAGACCCGCAGGGCGTTAAAACGGGTGGAAGCCTGTAACGGCGATTGTAAGCATTGCGAACATTGCCGCGTTCCATGTAACGGTATGTATTACGCTTTTCTTTGTGGGTTTGCCGATGACGCGGGGTATACCCCAATGAGCAACACAACAAAGCGGCTGAAACCTATAACGTTATTTCACTTGAAGTTTGAACTTAATGAACGGGGGTTTGAAAAATTGAACGTGTATCAAGAAAACGGCTATGAAAGCCGGGAAGACTATTTTCAGGCAATGGCTGATGAATATGACTGTCCAATTGAGATTGTCCGCGAGGTTGCGGAAACGTTGGGCGAAAATGAAGACTTTGACGGGTTGATTAGTAGTCTGAAAGACTACGCCCGGATTTATTAAGGGGGGGGGGTAAAACGTGAATGGTTCTAAATTATTGAAAACAAAGGTTGACGGTTCGGGTTATAAAATCCGCTTCATCGCTGAACAGCTTGGATTGACCTATCAAGGGTTCGTCAACAAAATCAATGACATTGCGAAGTTCCGGGCAAATGAAATTGCAATTCTTTGTGACCTGTTGAAAATTTCCGATGACGAACGAAACGCCATTTTTTTTGACCAGTATGTAGACGGACAGTCTACAAATAACGAAAGGAGTGAATAAAAATGTTTAATGAACTATTGAACAAAGCAATGATTGAACGCAATATGACCCAAACGCAGTTATCCGCGTTGTCGGGTATCGGCAAATCATCCATTAGTCAATATCTGTCCGGGAAGAATGTTCCCACGGACAAGATGAAACAGAAATTGGCTGACGCGCTTGACGTTTCAATTGACTACTTCAACGGTGAAACGGTTCATCTTGACCCCGCACCTAATGGTTGTACTTTGAAGAACGTGAGCGTTGAACACGCCGCGAAACTATTAGGGAAATCGAAACAGTTTGTCCGTGTTTCCCTTCAACGTGGGATTGCCCCGTTCGGGTTCGCAGTTATGGGAACAGGTGAAAAGTGGTCATATCATATCAGTCCGAAAAAGTTCTACGATTACGCGGGTATCATTTAACCCGGCATGATGAAGACGCATAAAAATTTTAGGAGGTTATGAAAACATGAAAAAGTTTGAATTGACGGCAGAAAAGAAAATCAACTGGTTTGGTCGTGAGTTGTACCGCATTCGCGCATTAATTGCGTTTGAAACCACGAACGGCGAAGAAATCAACATCGGTGACTTGGGCGGGTATGTTGAAAGTGAAAAGAACCTGTCCCATGATGATAAAGCGTGGGTTTGCGGTGACGCCAAGGTTTGGGGCAACGCCAAGGTTTGGGGCAACGCCAAGGTTTGCGGTGACGCCGAGGTTTGGGGCAACGCCAAGGTTTGCGGTGACGCCGAGGTTTGCGGTGACGCCAAGGTTTGCGGTGACGCCAAGGTTTGGGGCAACGCCAAGGTTTGGGGCAACGCCAAGGTTTGCGGTGACGCGGCTATCTTTTCGACGGAACACATTCTGAACATTACGCCCATTGGAGCAAACGCGAATTCTTTGACTTTTTTCCGCACAAAAACCCGTGAAATTGGTGTTTCGTTTGAATGGGACTTCTACGCACTGAACGCCTTTGAACAGCTTATTGCAAATTGGGCTGACAAGTTCAAGGTAACGGCGCGGATGGCGATTGAAATTGCAAAAGTTCACATTGACCTTGCAAGTACCGCCCCTTTTGGCGATTGTCGTAATTGCGGTAAAGAGTTCAACAGCGAACTTGTGAGCGAATACGAAATCACGCATTGCCCGTGGTGTGGAACGGAAATAGAGGGGTGACGCTATGCCCTTCTATCCCTTCCAACAGCAAGGACTTGAACAGACCGCGCCGTTCAACCGCGTCGCTTATTATTGGGACATGGGACTTGGTAAAACGTATGTCGGCGCGGAAAAAGCGGTTCAATTAAATGCCCCGGTCATCTTGGTCGTTTGTCAGAAATCAAAAATTCAAGACTGGATTGACCATTTCATTCAGAATTACGACATTGCGGCGGCTGACTTGACGAACAAGTGTGATTTTGAATGGTTCTTCAATCGCCCGTGGCACGGGGTAACCGCTGAACCTGAAAGATTGCAAATCGGTGTTATCAATTATGACTTGATTTTTCGTAGACGTGACTTTCTAAACCTTGAAAATTTCACATTACTTTTAGACGAAAGTTCGCAGATTCAAAACGAAAAAGCGAAACGGACAAAGTTCATTTTGAAAATGAACCCGTTGAACGTCATTCTTCTTTCAGGAACGCCCACGTCCGGGAAGTATGAAAATTTGTGGGCGCAATTGAACTTGATTGGTTGGGAAATCAGTCAACGGGTTTACAACACACAATATGTCAATTGGAAGAAAATTGAGGTTGGCGGCTTCCCGATGAACGTTGTGGACAAAGATGACCCCTATAAAAACGTTGACCGCTTGAAACGCAAAATGCGCGAACATGGCGCGGTGTTCCTGAAAACCGATGAAGTCTTTGAATTACCGAAACAAAACTTTATTGAAGTTAATGTTTCAACAACGAAGGAATACAGGAAGTTCCAAAAGACAAAGGTTGTCACGGTTGACGGTCAAGAATTCATCGGGGACACGGCGTTGACACAACGATTATATTCAAGAATGTTATGTGGTCACCTGAACCCGGCGAAATTGGACGCGTTCCGGGACTTATGCGAAAGCACGAACGACAGGTTGATTGTCTTCTACAACTTCAATGACGAACTTCACGCCTTGCGCCAAATCGCCGTTGAATTGGACAAGCCTGTTTCAGAGGTCAACGGGCATACAAAAGACCTTACCGCCTATGAGCAGAACGAAAATTCTGTCACGTTGGTTCAATATCAAGCCGGGGCGATGGGGTTGAATTTACAAAAGGCGAACAAAATCATCTATTTCACGCCAACGGACAAGTCCGAACTGTTTGAACAATCGAAGAAGCGAATTCACAGAATCGGACAGGACAAGCCTTGTTTCTACTGGTTGTTAGTGTGCAAGAACAGCGTTGAGGATAAAGAGATATTCCCGATTTTGGGATTACGGAAGCAGTTGACGGATGACCTATTCGTTGACGGAAGGGGGACGGAATGAAACAGTTTATCAAGCGGCATTTCATATTGTTGGTGGTCACCGGGATATTCTTAGCCCTGACCCCGCAAATGTTTACATATGCCGACGCACAACGCGGGTACAACGCCATTGGCGGTGAAATGTTCTTCCCCCTTATCCCCTTTATGTTGTGGCTGATGTGGGGAATGGTCAAAGACACGTTCAAAGAGTTCAAACAAATTTTAACCGAAAGCGAGGAAAACGAAAATGATTAAATGCAAAAACGATTGTCCTGAAAGCAAGTACCACGGGTGTTGTGCTGAATGCCCCCACGGTGAGGGTTGCGAAAGCAAATGTGGATTGAACCCGCAGGAATGCAATGACGCGGTGTTTGAAGGGACAAGCCTTGAAGTGTTTCAGGATAAGGCAAGGGCGGTCATTCAGAAAATCGGCTTGCTTGTGACGCAGAAAGCCGAAATTGAGAAGCAGGAAAAGACCATGCGCGAACAGCTTCAACAGGCGATGGAAGCGCATGACGTGAAGAAGTTTGATAATGACCTTATCAAAATCACCTACGTTGAAGCGTCTACGCGGACAAGCATTGATTCCGCGAAGCTGAAAGCCCAAATGCCCGACGTTGCCGCCAAATTCAGCAAGACAAGCGCGGTCAAGGCATTCGTCAAGATTGAGTTGAAGGACGGTGACAAGTGATGAATCCATTGATTTATGTGACAATCGGTTTACATTTTGAAGTTCGTGACAGTGAAATGTTTGGCGGCAAAGATTCCATCGGTTACACCTTAACGAATTTCGGTGGGGTGCAAAACCTTGAAAATGTGGATGATTCGTTCATCGACAAACAAGTTGAAATTGTTGCTAATATGCTTCATGTGCCAAAAGAAAACGTCAAGGTTATTTCCAAAGATGAATACGACGAAGCGACGGAAGATGACGAGCGAACGGAAATTGATTTTGACGAAGACGCTTTCCTTCCCGAATATGACTTGTAATGGCGCGGGAATCATGGCGGCAAATATGCAATCATCCGAACTATGAAATCAGTTCTATGGCGCGGGTTCGGAATGCCCGGACTGGTTACATATTAGCCCCATATGATGACGGAACGGGTTATTTACGGGTAAAGTTGGACGGTGAAAATTGTCGGCTTCATATCTTGGTCGCGGTGGCATTCATCCCAAACCCTGAAAACAAACCGATAGTAAATCACAAGCGCGGTAAAAAGCACGATTGCAGGGCTTCACAATTGGAATGGATGACCGAAAGCGAGAACACAAAACACGCTTGGGACAGCGGGTTAATTTCAAGGGGGGGGGGTAAAAAGCGATGAAAAAAGATACCTTTTACAGATGTGTGAAGGAAGATAAAAGAATTGTTGCCGCTAAAACAATGGGCTTTTCAGATGGTGACATTGGACTTCACGAAGAACAAGGGTTTTGGGTTGCGACGCATATTCCGACAGGAACGAAGTTGACCCCGAAGCATTCAAGAAACAAAACCGCGAAAACGGCGTTGACCGAAGCAAAACGCCTTGTTTCTGAAAAGGCTGATTTTGACCAGTATGTTCAAAAGTACATAAACGGCGATATTTACGACGCTTTTCAGAAGTCAAGATACAATCAGACCGCGACAGGGGTGTTCTAATGGCAAGCGAAAAACTATTTGAAACCCGCGTGAAAAAATGGCTTCACACGATAGGCATTTACGCGGCGGGTACACCGAAGAACAAAATGGAAGCGGTTGAAATAGGTTGGTTCTTTAAGGTGTGGGGCGGCGGGTATCAGAAAGCGGGAATTCCTGACTTGCTGATGTGTGCAAATGGATTCTTCATTTCGGTGGAGTTGAAAGCGGCACAAGGGACGGCTTCCGAACTTCAAAAGCTGAATACCGCCCGAATAAATACGGCGGGGGGAATTGGTATCATCCTTTACCCGGACGGTTTTGAAGAATTCAAAGAGATTATGAAAGGGGTGATACAATGCAATTCTCACATAGCCGCGTTGAATGTCATACGCAATGCCCGTACAAGTTCAAATTGCGCTATTTGGACGGGTTAGACACCTTACCCAACGATGACCCGGACAACGCGTTGTTACTTGGTACAGCAATGCACACAGGACTTGAAAAGGGCGTTGACGCGGCAGTTGAACAATACGTCATGGGCTATCCGATTATTACCGATGACCACGAAAACGAGGTCATGAAGTTGGAACACCTGATACCCCTTGCCGCTGACCTGTTACCGAAAGGCGGCGAGTTTGAAAGACTGATTTCAACGCCTGACTTCATCGGGTTCATGGATTACCTTGTTCCCACGGGGCGCGATACTTATGACCTGTATGATTTCAAGTATTCCAATAACGCGGCGAAATACCGCGAATCGGCACAATTGCACGTTTACAAATTCTTCTTTGAACGTGCGAACCCCGGAAAGCGAATTGACCGCCTGTTTTACCTGATGATTCCCAAAGTGAAAATCAAGCGAGGTAAAAAAGAGGAATTGGGCGCGTTCCGGCAGAGAATTCAAACCGAACTGAACAAGATTGAACCGTTTACGATGGAAGTTCAGTTTGATGTGGATAAAGCAGTTGACTTCCTGTTTGGTGTAAAACACGCCCTTGAAGATGTGACCCATGACCCGAACCGGGGTTATCTATGTAACTGGTGTGAATATCAAAATTATTGTGAAAAAGGAGTGGATTTCATGTTACTACCAAAAAACGAACGCCGCAATATTGAGAAGGTGAACAAGCGCACAATTTGGCTTTACGGTGCGCCATTCAGCGGCAAGACCACGTTTGCCAACAAATTCCCTGATGTTCTTATGCTGAACACGGACGGCAACATTACATTCGTAGACGCGCCGTATATCAAAATCGCAAACGAAGTTAAGGTCGAGGGACGCATGACCAAAACAACGCTTGCTTGGGAGATTTTCAAAGGCGCGATTGATGAACTGGAAAAGAAGGATAACACTTTCAAGACCATTGTTGTTGACCTTCTTGAAGACCTGTACGAACATTGCCGTTTGTATATGTATCAGCAGATGGGTATTACCCACGAAAGCGACGATTCTTTTAGGGCTTGGGACAAGGTGCGAACCGAATTCCTGTCCACGATTAAAAGATTGATGAACCTTGATTACGAAAACTTTATTCTTGTTTCCCACGAAGACACGTCAAAGGACATTACAAAAAAGGGCGGGGACAAAATCACGGCAATCAAGCCCAACATTCAGGAGAAGACCGCAAACAAAGTAGCGGGTATGGTTCATATCGTTGCGCGGGTTATCGCTGACGGGGACGTTCGGACGCTTTCTTTCAAGCAAAATGAAGTAGTGTTTGGCGGCGGTCGCTTGACCGTGACCCGGAATGAAATTCCGCTTGACCTTGATGAATTCATGGCTATCTTTGACGAAGCGTCGAAGAACGCCGCACAGGGAAAAACAGGCAGACCCGCCCCCGCGCCTACGGAAAAGCCGCAGACGAGCCGCAGGACAGCAAAGGCAAAGGAAGATACCCCCGCAGAGAAAACCCCGCCTACGGACGCGCAGGACACGCCACAGGGCGAGGACAACGCAGAGGTTACACAGACCCCGCCCCCGGTTAATGAAGCGCAAAGCGAGGACGCAGAGCCGCAAGACAAGCAGGATGAAACCCCCGCCGAAGAACCCCCGGCAAAAGAGCCGAAAAAGGCAGAGAACCCGCCCACTTCCCGTGTTCGGAAACGTCGCGGCGAATAAAGCAAATTTTTTTAACCGTCATGTAGACGGACAGTCAACACAGCGATACAATAACACCGATACGGTGAATTTTGAAAGGTAGGTAATTTATCATGGCAGAGAACAATTTGTGGGACAAGTTTGACAAGGCAGTTGACACGGCAGGACTGGCGAACGACGTTAAGGAAGCGGCTGAAAACGGGGCGAATTACCGTGAAGTTCCCCACGGCGTTTATGAAGTAGAGGTCAACAAACTGGAACTGGTTGAATCCAAAAAGGGTGATCCGATGGTTACGGTTTGGTTCAAGGTCGTGGACGGCGAATATAAAGGGTGCTTGATTTTCATGAATCAGGTCATTACACAGGGTTTTCAAATTCATATCGCCAACGAAATCTTTAGGCAGATGACCGCTGAAATTCCCGGATTCAACGTCGAGTTCAAAACCTACAAGCAGTATGGCGAATTGCTGATGGATATTCGCGAAGCGGTTGACGGTAAGTTTGAATTCAAACTGGACTTTGCCGAGGGCAAAAAGGGATTCAGTACCTATTCCGTTGATGAAATCTATGTATTAGAGTAATCGCAAATCACGCGGCGGGTGACCTTACCCGTTACCCGCCGCACACATGGGGAACGTCCCGCAGTCATGCGGTGTTGGCGAATCGTGGGTTCAATTCCCGCCGTCCCCTTACTTACTAATATTATGAACAGAATTGGCGGTGGTTATACATGATTTTTTATGATTTTGAAGTTTTCGCTTATAACTGGTTGGTTGTACTGATGGACACCGACAAGCGAGAAGAAACAGTAATAATTGATGACCCGGAAGAACTTGAACGCTTTCATTCGGAACATAAACGTGAAATTTGGGTGGGATTTAATAGCCGCCATTATGACCAATACATTTTGAAAGCTATTCTTTGCGGGTTCAATCCAAAGCGGATAAATGATTTCATTATTACGAAGGGTGAACCGGGATGGAAGTTTTCAAGTTTATTGCGTCGCGTTCCCCTGAACAATTACGACGTGATGATGAACATAGACCGGGGCTTGAAGTCCTTTGAAGGGTTTATGGGAAACAACATCAAGGAAAGTTCCGTTCCCTTTGATATTGACCGTGAATTGACGAAGCGCGAATTAGAAGAAACGGTTGAATATTGCCGTCACGACGTAGAACAGACGATGGAAGTATTCTTAAAGCGGACGGACAAATTTGAAGCACACAGGGGACTTGTACGCCTTGCGAGTGGCACGAAAGCCCTTGACCTATCACTTATATCAATGACAGACCCGCAGTTGTCAGCGTTGATTTTGGGGGCTACACGGCAGGAATGGAACGATGAATTTGACATTGACTTTCCTTCTACTATGCGGATTGACAAATACACGGAAGTTTTGGACTGGTATAATGACCCGGAAAATCGTTGTTATCAGCGTGACGGGCGCAAGAATCAGCTTGATATTGATATTGCTGACGTTCCCCATCAATTTGGATATGGCGGCGTTCATGGAGCAATAACACGATACCACGGGCGCGGGTTCTTCTTGAACATGGACGTTGCTTCACTTTATCCGTCCTTGATGATTCAATACAATTTATTGTCCCGGTCGGTTCGCGACGCTTCAAAGTATGAAGAAATTTATCATCAACGTTTGAAGTTGAAAGCGGAAAAGAACCCGTTACAAGAATCTTTGAAACTGGTGTTGAACAGCACATACGGGGTAATGAAAGACAAATCCAACGCCCTGTATGACCCATTGCAAGCGAACAAGGTTTGTATTTACGGGCAAATCCTTCTTCTTGACCTGATTGAACGCCTTGAACCGCATTGTCAGTTGATTCAGTCAAACACGGACGGTGTTCTTGTGCGAATGCCCGATGGAAATGACCCCGATGAATGGTTCGACTTGATTGATGACATAGCCTTTGAATGGGAACAACGAACTTCCCTTACCCTTGAATTTCAAGAGTTCAAAGAAGTTTATCAAAAAGACGTGAACAATTACGTCATCATTCCCGATGGTGAATTATTCGACGAGAAAGGAAAGCCCCGGTGGAAATCAAAGGGCGCGTATGTGAAGAAGCTGTCCCCCCTTGACTATGACCTTCCGATTATCAACAAAGCATTGGTTGATTACATGGTTCGTGGCATTCCCATTGAACAGACAATTAACGATTGTGATGACCTGAAAGAATTTCAGCTTGTCACTAAAATTAGCGGCAAGTATACCCATATTCAGCACGGGGACAAAAGGTTAAAAGAAAAGTGTATTCGGGTGTTCGCGTCTACGGACACACGCGACGCGGGAGTTCAGAAGGTTCATGGTAAGACCCTTAGACCCGCGAAAATGCCGAATTCCCCGCTTCATTGCTTCATGTATAACGACGATGTGAACGGGGTGAAAGTCCCGGCGAAACTTGATAAATCGTGGTATATCGCACTTGCAAATAAAAGATTGGGGGATTTTGGAATATGATTGTTAAACGTTATGAAATTGAGTTCAAGACCCGCGTGACCAAAGTTCAGAAGATGGCGCACGTCATCGCCCGGACGAAGGTTGAAGCGAAACGAGTTTTGGCAAGCCGCGAAGCAAGCCCTATCATTCAATGGGTTGGTGAGATTGCGGAAATTGATGTTCCTGACGGTCGGTTCGGTGGTGGCTACGTTGAAAAGACTGAATTTGTGAAAAAAGGGGTGAACCGTAATGACTGACCTTTATCATTGTTGCCGATGGTGCAAGTGGTTTGACGGCACAAAAGGCGTTTGCACAAATGAACAGGCTTTTGACAAAGTGGAAGACAACGTTCTTTACCCCTTTTGGGAAAATGGCAATTTATCAGAAGCAATCAAAGAAGGGTTCAAAGATTTCAAATTTGATGAACTTGAATCCGCTTTAATTGAAAGTAAACTTTCAAAGAAACGCGTCACGGAAATCATGAAGTTATTCGGTGATGAACTTGAATCCGCTTTCATGAACTGGACGGAAAGTATTGACGATTCTGTTTCAACCGCGATGACTAATTACGATTTCGGGCGTGACAATAGTGTTTCGATTAAAGACCCGTCCGACTTCCATTGTAAACATTTTTGGTAAAGGGGTGTGAAATATGAGCAATCCAAAATTTAATTCAGAAGGTTACCATGACCCGACGGCTTATGAAGCCCTAAAACCTATCATCAAGGACGATTCTATTCAGCAAAAGCGCGTGAATGACTTGGTGTTCGTACTGAAATATATAATCGACAAAGCGGGTTTTGAAATGTTGAATCGGGTTGCCCTCAAAGATAAGAAAACAGGCAAGGAATACAAGTGAGGGGGGGGGGGCAATTGTTACAGGATAATTTACAAAGGGGGTGCAGGACTTGTTCTTTCGGGGTTATGTGGTAACGCAAAATAAAACGTGTATTGAAAAGTTCAAAGGCGTTGAAAATCTCAAAACCTACGAACAAGTTCAGTCACTTCCCGAATTTGCCGGGATATTAGATGAAAACACGATTTTGATTGACGTTGATGACTTTGAACAAAGTGAAGTCATGTTCAAAATCGTGGAAGCACAAAACTTGAATTGCCGCGTTTATAAAACGACGCGGGGCAAACATTTTTTATTCAACAATACGACGGTTGCGACAAACAGAACAAAAGCAACATTGGCAATCGGATTGAACGCCGATATTAAACTTGGAAAAAAGAATTCTTATTCCGTCCTAAAATTCAACGGAAAAGAACGTGAAATCTTGCGCGACATTCAGGGTGACGCGCCTGACCTGTTGCCGAAGTGGTTAGTTCCCGTTAAAGGTTCGGTTGACTTCATCGGCATGGAGCAAGGGGACGGACGCAATCAGGCATTATTTAATTATATTCTGACCCTACAAAGCGAGGACTTCACCAAAGAGGAAGCGCGGGAGTGTATCAGGCTTATCAATCGGTTCGTTCTGACTTCCCCACTTTCAGACAGTGAACTTGACGTGGTATTACGGGATGACGCTTTCAAAAAGCCCATATTTTTTAAGGGTTCAGCGTTCTTGTTTGACAAGTTCGCTATGTTCTTGAAAAATAACATTCACGTTGTAAAGGTTGACGGGGTGTTGCATTTTTACGATAACACGTTAGGCGTTTATATCAGCGGTCAAAAGCGGTTCGACGCGGCGATGTTACAGCAGATTCCGCAGTTGAACCGGGCAAAGCGAAAAGAAGTATATGACTATTTGGACGCAATCATTGTTGACAACGCGGCGGTTGCTGACGCTAATTTAATAGCATTCAGGAACGGTATTTATGACATTGTGCGTGATGAATTCAAACCGCATACCGCCGAACATATCATCTTGAACCGCATTGATTGGGACTATAACCCGAAAGCCAAAAGCGAAATCGTTGACAATGTGCTTGACACGGTAAGTTGTAAAGACCCGCAAATTCGCGGCTTGCTTGAAGAAGTGGTCGGGTATTGTTTCTATCGGCGAAATGAACTTGGAAAGTCGTTCGTGCTGACCGGGGAAAAGGATAACGGTAAATCGACGTTCCTTGACATGATTAAAACCATGTTGGGAGATAAAAACATAACCGCCCTTGACCTTGCGGAAGTGAATGAACGGTTTTCCACGGCTGAACTTCACGGAAAACTTGCCAACATCGGTGACGATATAGGTGATGAATTCATACCCAACACAGGGGTTTTCAAGAAGTTGGTCACAGGTGAACGGTTGAAAGGTGAACGAAAAGGGCAAGACCCCTTCTTCTTTCAATCCTACGCCAAATTACTTTTCAGCGCGAACAACATTCCCCGGCTTGGGCGCGGGAAGGACAGCGCGGCGATTGCGAAGCGGTTAATCATCATTCCATTCGACGCGAGGATTGACCGCAATTCCCCGGATTTCAAACCGTACATAAAATATGACCTACACAAACCGGAAGCGATGGAATACCTGATTTTGTTAGGGTTGGTGGGGTTGAAACGGGTGCTTTATAACAATAAATTTTCTGAAAGTTCAAAGGTTCAAGGTGCTTTGAACGAGTACGAGGAAACCAACAATCCGATTTTGGGATTCTTCAATTCAATGGACGTGGCTGAAATCTTGAATCAGCCGACGAACGAGGTTTACAAGCGATATCAGGAATTTTGTATTCGGGATAATCTTCAACCGCTGTCCAACATTGAATTCAGCCGACAGGTAAAGCGGCACTTTGACATTGAGATTGGGGACAAAAAGATTCAGGGGAAAAAATATCGGGTGTTTATAGAAAGGACGGGAACGAAATGAACAACGTTGAACAGTTTGAAATTGAATGGCGGCGGTTGCTGATAAAGAAACTTCAACCGCTTTTGACCAAATTGAACAAAGCGGCAGACGGTGACATTCAAGCGGTGATTGACCGTCAATCTGAAATTCGCGAGTTATACCCTACACAAGAAGACGCACATGAAGCATTCGGGCAAGGGTGGATTACAGAAGATGAATACCGTTCTATTGCTGAAATGCTTGAAACAGAAACCGTAACCCATGCGACAGCCGCACGGGACGAGTTAAAAAGCCTGATAAACCGTTATCGGCGGGAAATAAAGGACTTTGAGTTTGAAGCCCTGCCCGAAGCTGAAAAACAGCGTATACGGGAACAGCAGGAGCAACACAGGCAAGAACATGAAAGGAGAATGAAATCATGGCTAGAAAAACAAAACTAACTGACGCGGTGCTTGGCTTCATTGTAGGTGACGCTTTGGGTGTTCCCGTGGAGTTCAAAACCCGCGTTGAACTTGATGAAAATCCTGTTGTTGATATGCGCGGGTTCGGGACGCATAATCAGCCGCCCGGAACGTGGAGCGATGACACGTCAATGACCCTTGCGACGATTGAAAATTTAGCAGACTGGAAACAGCCTGAACCTTATCAATGTATGGTGAACTTTTCGGACTGGTTATTTGGTGGACACTTCACGCCGTATGAAAAAGTCTTTGATGTGGGAAATACAACGAAAAGGGCGATTACAAATTTTGTGGATGGCGTTAAGCCGTGGGGGTTGAACGGTGAATACGATAATGGGAACGGTGCGCTTATGCGAATGTTGCCCCTTGCGTTTCTGCCTTTGGATATTACAGACAAATTACAGGTTACCCGTGAATATGCCGCCCTGACCCACGGACATGAATTGAACCTGTTGGCGTGTGAATTTTTCGTTGAAATGGTTGACACCTTGAATCGTGGCGTTGATGACTGGTTGAAATCGGCATACAGTTTAATCACTTTCAGGGGTGACCCTACGGGAGCATTCGCCCGGATTCTGCGCATTGGTGAGTTGACGCGGGACGAAATCAAATCAACGGGCTATGTGATTGATACCTTGGAAGCCGCGTTGTGGTGTTTTATCACGACGGACAATTACCGGGACGCAGTATTGACAGCGGTAAACCTTGGCGGGGACACGGACACGATAGCGGCTATCACGGGCGGCTTGGCAGGGTTGAAGTATGGTGAAGGTGCAATCCCCGGTGAATGGTTGAAACAGATTGCGCGGTTACCGTATATTCGGGGATTGTTGAGCATGGCAGAAAAATATTTGGTTCATGGTCGGTTCAAGATGGTTCAAGGTTAATTTTTTAATCTTGAACCGCTTCAAACCCGCGCTATTACTGATTTTTCGGGGTGCAGTTCAAGATGGTCAAGATGTTTTTACTTTCTTATGCAAGAATAGCATACTTTCATTTTTGAAAATGAAAAAGGCTAAATATATAAGAATAAGGGAAAGACCTTGAACTTGAACCGCTCAATAATAAAAATCCTTATACTATGCGGGTTTAACCCGGTTCAAGATGTACGGGTTCAAGATTGTTTGTGAGGGGGAAGCCTATGAGTATAAAAGAATTTCTGAATCAAGCGTTCTATCTTGACCGTTTGATTCAGGCAAATAAAGACGAATTAGAACGGTTGCGGTCGGTCGCTGAATCAATTTCGTCCCCTGATTTATCGACGGAGCGGGTGCAAGGGGGCGAACGGTCGGATAAGGTAGCGAACACCGTTACAAAGATTGTTGACCTTGAACGTGAGA
The DNA here is from genome assembly GCA_034933525.1 of Candidatus Fimivivens sp. Taxonomy (GTDB): domain Bacteria; phylum Bacillota; class Clostridia; order Oscillospirales; family Ruminococcaceae; genus Yanshouia. The sequence continues at coordinate 150,611 of JAYFNI010000002.1, read as the reverse complement.
TTCAAGCCGAGAATGACCGCTATATTCGGGCAAGGATAGACATTCGGCGTGTGATTGACGCGGTTGACAAACCGAAATTGAAGTTAATTCTTCAAGAACGATATTTGAATTTCAAAAAATGGGAGCAGATTCAGGATATTGTTGAGGTCGTAGACTTGCGTTATTTGTTCCGGCTACATAACACGGCACTTGATGAAGCGATAAAGAAAAATCCAACTGACCATTGTTTCAAATGAAAACAATCAAATGTACTCCATTGAATTATCATGTAAATGAAGTACAATAATAGTATCTAATTGCGCCCCGGAATTACATTCCGGGGTTATTTTTATGCGGAAAGGCGGTGAAATCATGGGAAGACCGCGTAAAATCACATCTGTCAAACAGCTTGAAGAAGCATGGGAAGCCTACAAGTATGATTGTGACAATCAGCTTGTATTGACCCATGATTTCAGCGCAAAAAACAGCGAGTTTGTCAGCAAAGAATTGAAACGTTCGGTAACCTATACGGTTGAGGGTTTTTGTGTGTTCATCGGGCTTGCCCGGTCAAAGTTCTATGAAACCTATGCTGATGATAAACGATATAGGGACACGGTTACGCGCATGAGGGAAGAATGCGAACTGGACGCACGAAAAAAGTTTGAACTTCAAGTCATCCCGTCACAGCTTGCGGGATTGTGGATGTCTAATTACGGATATACCACAAAAACCGACACCAACGTTACCGGGGGCGTTCCTGTTGTCATTCATGATGACCTTCCCCCTGATGATGAATAGTAGCGGGTTAGTAACAAACAGGACGAAAACCCCGCATGAATGGGGGTTTTATAATGGCTGAACTGTCATTACGTCATACCGTTGGAAAGCATTATACCCGCTTTTGGCGTTTCCGTGGTCGTTATCGTGTATGCAAAGGAAGTCGCGCAAGCAAGAAAAGCAAGACCGCCGCATTGTGGTACATCGTGAACATGATGGACTTTCCCGGCGCGAATTTGCTTGTCGTGCGAAAGGTTTTCCGAACACTAAAAGATAGTTGCTTTACTGAATTGAAATGGGCTATCAAGCGTTTGGGCGTTGAAGCGCATTGGGAAGTTAAAGAATCCCCGCTTGAAATGACCTATATTCCCACGGGACAAAAAATTTACTTCCGGGGACTGGATGACCCGTTAAAAGTCACATCTATCACCGTCGAAGTCGGCGCGTTGTGTTGGATGTGGATTGAAGAAGCCTACGAAATTATGAAAGAAGATGACTTTAATCTTCTGGATGAATCTATTCGTGGTGAAGTTCCTGACGGTTTGTTCAAACAGGTCACTTTAACTTTTAACCCGTGGAATGAACACCATTGGATTAAAAAGCGGTTTTTTGACGCGCCGCCTGACCCTGATATTTTAGCGATGACCACGAATTATACAATGAACGAATGGCTTGATGACGCTGACAGAAAGCTATTTGAGGACATGAAGAAAAACAATTCCCGTCGTTACCGGGTTGCCGGGTTAGGTGATTGGGGTATTGTCGAAGGGGTTATTTATGAAAATTGGCGCGAAGAAGCGTTTGACATTGCCGACATTCGGAAGATACCCGGCATTCAATCAGGGTTCGGGCTTGACTTTGGTTATACAAATGACCCGTCCGCGCTTTGGTGCGGTATGGTTGACCTGAAAGGCAAGAAGATTTTCGTATTCGATGAACTTTACAAAAAGGGTTTGTCGAATGAAGCCATTTACACCAACGTTGATGAAATGGGTTATCGGAAAGAAAGAATCCGCGCCGATTGCGCTGAACCAAAGTCGATTGACCGCTTGCGGGAATTGGGAATGTCCAATATCCGAGCCGCCCGAAAGGGTAAGGACAGCGTGAACAACGGCATTGATTATATACAGGACTTTGAAATTATCGTTCATCCGAAATGTGTAAACTTCCTGACGGAAATTTCAAACTACACTTGGGGTGAAGATAAGTTCGGGAAACGGCTGAACGTCCCAATTGATGATTTTAACCACCTAATGGACGCTATGCGTTACGGGATGGAAGATTTCAGCAAGGGCAAGTCATTCAGCTTTGATTAGTGGCACGTTAGTAACAAATACAAGCGCGAACCCTTATATTTCGGGGGGGTTCGCTTTTATTATGCGATGAAAGGGGGCTTTGACCTTGTTTCGATTTAACTTCATTACCGACGAAATCAATGAAATCATCGCGCAAGGCGCGAAGAACCGTTTGACGGACGAAGAATATATTGTCACGGAAATTCAACGCTTTCTTGCGTCCAAACGTCGCAAAGACATGATTGACGGTGAAAACTACTTCCGGGGACAACATGACATTCTTCATCGTCAAAGAACAATGATTGGAAAGAACGGCGAACTTGAAACCGTGAAGAACTTACCGAACAACCGCATTGTGGATAATCAGTATAAGAAAATGGTCAACCAAAAGACCAATTATCTTCTTGGACAGCCGCTTTCCGTAAAGTCAGACAATGACGGGTACATGAAGACCCTGAAATTGTTCTTTGACAAAAAGTTCTTGCGGTTATTGAAGAACGTCGGGCGGGATTCTTTGAACGGTGGTATTGGTTGGCTGTTCTGTTATTACAACGAACAAGGCGAATTCGTTTTCAAGCGGTTACATCCTTATGAAATCATTGCAGGGTGGAAGGACGAGGAACACACGGTTCTTGACTATGCTATTCGGATTTATGAGGTCATCGCTTTTGAGGGACGAACCGAAAAGACGGTTCAGAAGGTCGAAGTCTACCACGAAACGGGAATTTCCCGGTTTATCTTGGACGGAAGCCGCCTGACCCCTGACGAGAAGCCCCACGAACCATATTTCACGGTCACAGACGGCAACGGTGAACAGGCTTTTAACTGGTCGCGGATTCCTTTGATTCCGTTCAAGTACAATAGCGAAGAAATCCCGCTGATTCGCAATGTCAAGTCATTGCAGGACGGACTTAATTTAATCTTGTCTAACTTCCAAAATAATATGGAAGAAGACGCACGGAATACAATCCTTGTGTTGGTCAACTATGACGGCGAGAATTTAGCCGAATTCCGAAATAACCTTGCCACTTATGGCGCGGTGAAGCTGAAAACGGTTGATGGTGCGCCGGGTGATTTACGAACCCTTCAAGTTGAGGTCAACGCAGAAAACTACAAAGCGATTTTGGAGATTTTCAAAAAAGCAATCATTGAAAACGCTATGGGTTATGACGCGAAGGATGACAGGTTAGGCGGTAACGCGAACCAATTGAACATTCTGTCCATGTATTCAGACATTGACCTTGACGCTAACGAAATGGAAACCGAATATCAAGCGTCTTTTGAAGAATTGGTATACTTCATCAACCTTCACTTGGCGAACACGGGCGCGGGTGACTTTGAGGGTAACCCTTTTGAAATTATCTTCAACCGCGATATGTTGATTTCTGAATCGGATATTATCACTAACATCAAAGGTTCAGTCGGTATTCTGTCCGATGAAACACTTGTGGCGAACCATCCGTGGGTTGATGATGTTCAAGCCGAATTGAAACGAATTAAGGAACAGAAACAAGCCGCGATTGACGAATACGCTAATCAGTTCCCCGGAACACAGCCGGGAAATGATCCAACGAAGGGCGGTGACCCAAATGACCAATCAGGCGGCGAAAGCTGACGCGGGTAAACCCCGGCTGACCCTTGTTCCGCAACAAATCATCTTTGAGATTGCCCGAATTCGTGAGTATGGGAACGCCAAATATGGTGACCCGGAAAATTGGCGGCAAGTCGAAGTTGAGCGGTACAGGGACGCGGCGTTTCGTCATTTACTGGCATATTTGAAAGACCCGAACGGCGTTGACGTTGAAAGCGGACTTCCTCACCTGTCCCACTTGGCGTGTAACGTCGCTTTCCTTTGCGAGATGGAAAGTAACGGGTTAGTGACAAAAGCCCTTGAAATGGGCGGTATTGGCGAGGACTGAACACATTAGAGCATGAAAGGCGGTGATGGTGTATGCAAAACGCGGAGTATTGGCGGCGCAGGGCTGAAATTCTTGAAGCCGCGAAAAACCAAAGCGCGGGAAGCTACACCGCCGCCGTTGAAAAGCAGTTCAATCTTGCACAGAAAAAACTTGATGAACAAATTGAACAATGGTATGGGCGTTTTGCGAAGAACAACCAAATCACGCTTGCAGAAGCGCGACAATGGTTGACGGGCAAGGATTTAGCTGAATTCAAATGGGACGTGACCGAATATATCAAGTATGGCAAGGACGCGATGATTGACCCGGCGTTCATGAAACAGCTTGAAAATGCGTCGGCACGTTTTCACGTTTCCAAACTGGAAGCCTTGAAACTGAAAACACAAGCAACGGTTGAACAGCTTTACGGGCAGACGGCGAAACAGACCACTTCCCTATTCGGGAAGATTTACACAGACAATTATTATCACACAGCGTTTGAGTTACAAAAGGGCGTTGGTGTTGGGTGGGACGTTGCTTCCTTGAATCCCCATCAAATTGAAAGTGTACTTTCAAACCCGTGGACAACCGACAAGCAGACGTTCAGTGACCGTATTTGGAAACAGAAAAACGACTTACTTTCCGAGGTTCACACACAGTTGACCCAAAACATGATATTGGGGAAAGCCCCCGATGACGCAATAAAGGCGATTGCGAAGAAGTTTAACACGTCGAAGTCAAACGCGGGGCGTTTGGTGATGACCGAAAGCGCGTATTTCGCCACGGAAGCACAGCGCAAGGCGTTTGAAACGCTTGACGTGGAAGAATATGAGATTGTCGCAACGTTGGATTCCCTCACGTCGGCAATCTGTCAGAGCATGGACGGGGAACACTTCCCAATGTCGCAGTTTGAACCCGGCGTAACCGCCCCGCCCTTCCATCCATGGTGTAGGTCGGCAGTTGCCCCCTACTTTGATGATGACGAAGGTGAACGGGTAGCGCGTGACGAGGAAACCGGGAAAAGCTATTACGTCCCGCAGGACATGAAATATAAGGATTGGAAAGACCAATTCATTGACGGCGGTGACAAAGTAGGATTGACCCCCGTTGACAATGGCGGGGTTATTTCGTGGGTGAAAGACGTTCCCCCTGTCCCGGTAACGCCTGAAAAGAAGGAGTATTTGACCAAAAAGAAACTTCAAGAGAAAATCACCGAAGCAGACGGCGAACTTCAAACGCTGACGCAGGAACAAATGAACGTTTCAGGTGGATACACACATGATGAAATACTTCAAAACGGCGGGGACGTTGATTCTTTCTTTTGGGATAACGAACCCGGTAAAATCAAGTTCAATGAACTTCAAGAACAGATTGAACAGTTGAACATCAACAAAACGGATTGGCAGGAACTTCTTGATAAGAAGTTGACCGCCGAAAAGACCAAAGCCCTGACCAAACAACAGGTCACACTTCAAGCGGAATTTGACGGCTTGGAAAACAAGACGTATGGCGGTATTTGGAAAGATGACGTTTCAACCGCTGATTGGAACGCGAAGCAAGGAAGCATTCAAGCGAAGAAGGATTATTTCACACAACAATTGGCGGGTGCTTCCCCTGATGACGCTGACAAGTGGAAACAGTTGTTGGCTGACCTTGATGAATTTGACGCGCAGGGCAAGCATTACCACGAAATTCAAAGCAATCTAAAGAAAACGCAATCTGAATTGATTTCATTGAAGAAAAGTGCTACAATTAAGGATACGAAAGACCCATTCACACAAGAGCGCAGGGACGCGGCGTTATGGGCGAAAGACACTAAAGAAGCCGATGACCTATTACGTCAAAAGTGCGGTGAGGTTTGGCAATCAGCGACAGCCGCGCAAAAAGACGCGATTTACGATTACACGGGCAGTTATTCAAAGTTCAATGAACCGTTGCGCGGGTATGAATACGGAACAAATGCGTATTTGGGCGTTGGTAACGTTGACCTTGATAAAATCGGTACAAATTACGGCGGTTACAAGCCCGGACAGGTGAAGAAGCAAATTGACGCGATGACCGCTATTATCGAAAAAAGCAGTTATTCGAGTGATATTTGGGTTCAACGTGGGGTAGAATATACGGGAATGGATAAATTCTTCAATATTGCCCCCGATGACTTTTACCTTTCTGAAAAGGAACTGGCGGCGAAGCTATTAGGCACAACGCCAACGGATTACGGGTTTTTCAGTACGGGCGTTTCAAAGGGCAAGGGATTTTCTCATAAACCAATCATCATGAACGTTTACGCCCCGGCAGGGACAAAGATGATGTACGCCGAACCGTTTTCACAGTACGGGCAAGGCGCAAAGCGAAGTTGGGACGGCGTTTCTTCTCAATATTCGTTCGGTAGTGAATCCGAAATGATTTTTCAGCGTGGAACGACATTTAGAATCACAAAGGTTGAAAAAACTGGTGGTAAAATCTACATGGATATTGAAGTTATAGGACAGGAGGTATACTAATGGCAAACGCTAAAACGTGGGTTGAAGCCCATGACAATGAGAAGTTCGGGAGCGGCGGCACGGTTGAGAATTGCAAACAGTGTAAGACTTGCCTGTTCCGGGACGGTGGAACTGATTATTCCAACGATTACCGAAAAAGCAGTTGCGCGATGTTCGTTTACCCGGATATGAAGCCGATTGAGGTTATCAGGAACACCGGGGAATGTGAACTTTACGAGCAGGACGAAAACGCTGACTAAAGCACTTTTGAAGAATTAACTTCAAAGGTGCTTTTTTCATACTCAAATTTCAAAGGATGTTTGGTATTACTGACCTTCTTTTCGTCGCTTACAAGCGATTTTAGAAGGTCGTTTTTTCAGGCATTCCTTGAAAATATCGCCGTTTTGGTATTTGTGGGCGTTAAACACAAAGACGAATAAAACGGGACTGAACCCGGACAAAAATGAATTTGAAAGGATGGTACACAGGCATGAAAAAGGACGAATTGATGAAGTTGGGTTTGGACGAGGAAGCCGCCAAAAAAGTTGAAGCGGCAAGCGCGGAGGAACTGAAAGGGTTTATCCCCAAAGCGAGGTTTGACGAGGTAAACACCGAAAAAAACGCCTTGCAGACCACGTTGAAGGAACGCGACGGTCAGCTTGAAACCCTGAAAAATTCCACGGGTGACGTGGATGGGCTAAAAAAGCAGATTACCGAGTTACAGACCGCCAACACCGAAAAGGACAAGGCACACGCTGACGAAATCCGAACCTTGAAGATAAACGCCGCAGTCGATACCGCATTGACCGCCGCGAAAGCAAAGAACGGTAAAGCGGTTCGGGCGTTGCTTGACTTGGAAAAGGCTGACCTTGCTGATGACGGCACGATTAAGGGTTTGGCTGACCAAATCAAGAAATTGCAGGGTGCGGAAGACAGTAAGTTCTTGTTCGACGTGGACACAAAGCAGACCAAAATGAAAGGCGCGTCCCCGGCTGAAACTGGCAAGGAAGACCCGGACACGAAAGTTGACGTGTCCAAAATGACTTACGAGGAATTAGCGGCTTATATGGACGCTAACCCCGAAGCACAAATTTAACATTTTGAAAGGATGATAATATCATGGCAAAGTTTGATAGCAAAACTTTTAACCCTAACGCTTTTGGAAAATACGTTGATGTTATTCCGAAGCGAAAGAAGAACGAACTTGTAAAATCAAGGGCTTTACAGCCTAACAGCCAAATCAAACAGGCATTTTCCGCGCAGACGGGCGTTGTTTACGCCACGTTACCCATGTACGGTAGAATTGGCGGCGTACCGCTGAACTATGACGGTCAGACCGATATTACCGCAACGGGAACTACAACTTACGAACGCGGCGTTGTGGTCGTTGGTCGTGCGGGAGCATGGACGGAAAAGGATTTTTCCGAGGACGTGACCGGGGGCGCGGGCTTTATGTCCAACGTTGCCCGTCAGGTATCAGAGTATTGGGACGAAGTTGACCAGAGCATTCTTCTTTCCATTCTCAAAGGCATTTACCGCATGACTGGCACGGAAAACCTAAAATTCGTCAACGGACATACCTATGACATTACAGGCGCGGCAACGAATGTTGTTGGTGCGGGTACTCTAAACACCGCGATTCAGAAAGCAAGTGGGGACAAGAAAGCGAAGTTCGGGCTTGTGATTATGCACAGCGCAGTTGCAACAAACCTTGAAAACTTGAAGTTGCTTGCTTACATGACTTACACCGACGCAAACGGAATTGAAAGACAGCTTGAACTTGCTACTTGGAACGGTCGCGTGGTTCTGATTGATGACGGAATGCCTTTTGGTTCGGTTCTGTCGAGTGCAGGGACACAGGGCGTTCACAAAATCACCATTTCCACGAAAGCCGTTGCGGGTGATAAGATTCAGATTGATGACGAAACCTATGAATGCGTTGCCGCTGACCCCACAGCGAAACAGTGGGTAGCGGGTGCAAGCGTAACAGCCGACGCGACAGCGTTGAAGAACTTGCTTGCCGCGCAGTATGGCGGTAAATTCACTGTTACAAGTGCAAACGGGGTTATTACCCTCACGCAGATTACAAACGGTATTGGTGGCGTTCCTGTCATCGCTGTAACGCAGGGTTCGGGTGGAACACTTGTTGCCGCCGCTACAACCGACACCGCAGGAGCAGAAGCAACTTACGCCGACACTTACACAACTTATGTGTTTGGTGAAGGTGCGTTTGACTATGAAGACATTGGAGCAGAAACACCGTTTGAAATGAGCCGTGACCCCAAAACAAACGGCGGTCAGGACACACTTTATAGCAGACAGCGTAAAGTATTCGCGCCGTATGGTATCAGCTTCACGAAAACTTCTATGGCGAGTAATTCCCCTACAAGCGCAGAACTGGAAGACGGTGCAAACTGGACTTTGGTCAATGACGGAAACGGAGAATATATTGACCACAAGGCTATTCCGATTGCGAGGATTATTTCAAGGGGATAAATTCCCCTTGAAATTCCTTTGATTTTTGAAAGGGGTGATATGAATGTACGAAGATGTAATTGAACGTCTTCAATCGTTGGGGTATACGGTCGTTGACGGTAACCGATACGCTATTGAATTTGCGATTCAAAAGGTCACTTGGACAATCCGCAATGAATGTAACGTCGCGGAAATCCCTGACGGTTTACACAGTATCGCCGTTGACATGGTTTGTGGGGAATTCTTGTCCATGATGAAGGGTAGTGGACAGCTTCCCGAATTTGACGTGGAAAGCGCGATAAAGTCAATCAAAGAGGGGGACACACAAATCACCTATGCAGTTGGTGACATGGCGAACCCTCTTGATTGGCTAATAAACTACCTGACGAGTTACGGGAAACCGCAGTTCGTCACATACAGGCGGTTAGCATGGTAACCCATAAGAACGCCCTTCAAAGACTTTGGAAAGACAAATTGACCGTGGTTGAATATCGTGAAGTCACGAAACCGAACGGTTCAACGGGTTTTGAAGAAGTCACCGTTCTTGAAAACCAATCGTGTAAACTATCTTTTTCCACGTTGCAAGCGGTAAACCAAAATGACGCGAACGCGGCGATTGTTCAGGTGGTCAAGTTGTTTTGCGATAACCTGTTGACGATTGACGCGGGTTCAAAGTTGGTCGTTGAACACAATGAACGAACCTTTGAATTCAGTCGAAGCGGTGAACCGGGTATCTTCACTAATCATCAAGAAATCGTCCTTGTACCGTTTAGGGGGTGGGCGTAATGGCAAGCATGAAAGGTAAGGTGAACGTCAATGGCTTAAAGAAATTTCAACAGGGTTTGGACAAGATGAACGAAGCGCAACGCCTACAATGGAACGAAGCCGCAATTAAGGAATTGGCGGCGCGTCTGTTGCGGAAGGTCATCAAACGAACCCCGGTTGGTCAATACGACAAGCCCGTTGATTTCATCGCCAACATTCCCGAACAAGCCGTCAACTTCACCACGAAAGACGGGGTTGACGTTAGCTTTACGGCAAAGGCGCAGGAAAAGCACGTTCAATTTCAACCGAGTACAGGCAAAAAAGGCGGCACGTTGCGCCGGGGTTGGACGATTGGCGAGGTTGTGAAGACGGGTAACACATACACGATTGAAGTCATAAACCCTACGGAATACGCGCCCTACGTTGAGTTTGGACACCGAACACATAATCATATGGGTTGGGTTGAAGGTAAGTTCATGTTGACGATTTCCGAACAGGAACTTCAAAAGGACGCGCCCAAAATTCTAATGAACAAGCTAAAAACATTCATGGGGGGTGTGTTCAAGTGATACAAGATATTATTGACGGTGTTGTTGCCGCGTTGCTCGAAGCATTCCCCGGCGTAAAAGTGTATACGGAACAGGTGAAGCAGGGTTTGAAAGAACCTTGTTTTATTTTGCGGTTACTGAACCCGACAAGCGAACAGTTCTTTGGAAATCGCTATTATCGGACTAATTTGTTTTCGGTTCAGTACATTCCCGAAAGCACGACGGACGCGAAAGCCGAATGTTACGACGTGAATGACCGATTGTTTCAAGTATTGGAATACATCACGGTCGGCGGCGATTTACAGCGCGGGACGGACATGAGGGGCGAATATTCTGACGGCGTGTTGATATTTCTTGTAAATTTCAATATGTTCGTTCAGTTCAGTCCTGAACTTGACCCGATGGAAGAACTGTCCGTTGAAAATCAAGCGAAATAGAGGTGGTACACATGGCAAAGAAACCGGAAGCGGTGACCGTTTCCAAATTCTCAAAGGAACAGATTTTGAAGTCACAGCGTTACCACGAACGGCGGGACTTGCTGACCGCCCTGTTGAAAGACGGGAAGCAGTATTCACACGTCGAGGTTCAAACGCTGATTGACGATTTTATGAAAGGTAAGGTGAAATAACATGGCTCTTGGTGGTGGTACTTTTGTAACACAAAATAAGGTGCTTCCCGGCGCATACATCAACTTTGTAGCGGCGGCAAAAGCAAGCGCGGCACTTTCCGAACGTGGGATTGCCACAATTCCCAATTCTTTTGATTGGGGCGAGGTCGGAAATGTCATTGAAGTCACTACGGGTGACTTGCAGAAAAACAGTATGAAACTGTTCGGCTACGATTATACTTCCCCGCAGTTGCGTCCGTTGCGTGAATTGTTTGCGAACATCCGCATTGGTTACTTGTATCGGCTTGGAACGGACGGTGTAGCGGCTTCCAACGCATACGGCGCGGCTAAATACGTCGGTACGCGCGGGAACGCGATTACCATTGTCGTGAAAGAAAACGTTGATGACGAAACCAAAAAAGACGTTTCCGTTCTACTGGACAGTGTGACAGTCGCAATTCAGACCGTCAGCGCGGCGGCTAACTTGGTGGATGACGATTTTGTTACCTATGTGAAAACGGGGTCGCTTACCCTGACGGCGGGAACGCCCATGACGGGCGGCACGAACCCGGTTGTCAGCAACGCGAATCATCAATCCTATCTTGACGCGATTGAAAGCTATACTTTCAACGCGATTGGTTGTCCGTCTAACGAAGCGACGGTCAAGGGGCTATATGCCGCCTTTACCCGCCGTTTGCGCGACGAACAGGGCGTGAAGTTCCAGTGTGTCACGTTTGATAACGCGGCTGATTATGAGGGCGTTGTGAATATCATGAACACCGTAACGGATAGCGGCGCGGACGTGTATTCCCTGATTTATTGGGTTACCGGGGTTATAGCGGGAACGAATGTCAACAAATCCGCGCTAAACAAGGTTTATGACGGTGAATTTGCCGTTGACGTAAACTATACGCAGACCCAACTTGAAACAGCAATCAAGACGGGTAAATTTGCGTTTCATCGTGTCGGGGATGACGTGCGGGTGTTGTCCGACATTAACAGTTTGGTCACCGTGACCGTTGAAAAAGGTGAAATCTTCAAAGAAAATCAGACTATTCGGGTCATTGACCAAATCGCGAATGACATTGCGGTAATTTTCAATACCCGGTATTTGGGGATTATCCCGAACGACGAAGCGGGACGTATTAGCTTATGGTCGGACATTGTGAAACATCATGAACAATTACAGGAAATCCGGGCGATTGAGGGCTTCAAATCCGATGATGTTCAAGTTGCGCAGGGCAACACCAAACGGGCGGTCGTGGTTAGTGACCTTGTAACGGTTGTAAATGCTATGGCACAACTTTACATGGTTGTAACCGTGGCATAAGGAAAGGGGGATAATTCAAAATGGCTTTGAACAATGTCATCATGAAAGGCAAGGACGCGCTTTCCGCAAAACTTGCCGAATGCTTCATTACCATCAAAGGCAGACGCTACAATTTTATGCAAATGATTAACTTTGAAGCGAAGTTCGACAAGAACAAAATCGTCGTTCCTATCTTGGGGCGCACGGGTCAGGCGAACAAAGCGACAGGGTGGGAAGGAACTTTCAGCGCGACAATGCACTATAATCAATCCATCATGCGCCAAATGATGGTTGATTTTAAGGACACGGGCGAAGACACCTACTTTGAAATTCAGGTGACTAACGAAGACCCCACATCGACGGCGGGTCGGCAAACGATGATTTTCATTGATTGTAACCTTGACGGCGGTATTTTGGCGAAGTTCGACGCAGACGGCGAGTATCTTGACGAGGACGTTGACGGCACATTTGAAGATTTCAAAATGCCTGAAAAGTTCAAAGAACTGGTCGGAATGTAAGAAAGGAACGGTGAAACGATATGTCCAATGTTACCAATATGTCCGCGTTCTTGAAAAAGAACAAGACTGTCAAGGCGAATACTACGTTCCCCGCGACAAAAAGCCTTTGCGACGAAAAAGGCAAGCCGCTTGATTGGGAAATCAAGCCTATCACCACGAAAGAAAATGAGGATATTCAAAACAAGTGTATGCTGAATGTCCCTGTTCCCGGTAAACCAAATCAATTCATGCAGAGGGTTGACCCCACGAAGTACATGAAAAAGTTGGTTGCCGCGTCCGTGGTTGTCCCTGACCTTTACAACGCAGAACTTCAAGACAGCTACGGGGTGAGTACCCCAGAAGACCTTGTTCAAGAAATGGTTGATGATAGCGGCGAATGGAACGCTTTCATTCAGTTCATCAATCAGTTCAACGGTTTTACACCGATTCAAGACGAGGTTGACGAAGCAAAAAACTAATAGTGGATGGTGACCCCGAAGCTAATTTTCTACATTTCGCAATTCAAAAACTTCATTGGTCACCGTCCCAAATTAACGAATGGCTTGACGCAGACCAAAGCGTTAAAGCCCTTTACTATGCTTCTGTAAGTGTTAAGATACAAGCTGACAAAGAGGAAGCGGCAAGAATTAAGTCACAGAACAAAAGTGGAAAACGGAAACGGTAATTTGAAATTAACTTTTCAATTTACTGTTTCCGTTTTTTCATGAAAAAGGGGGCGTGAAAATGCAGGGTATAGCAACGACAATCAGATTGGTTGACCAAATGACCGCGCCAATCATGAGTATTAACAACGCAATAAACAACTTGATTACCGGGTTCAACAGTGTCGAAAATGCGTCCGATATTAACACGGCTTCCCTTGACGCTATGCAACGTCAAGTTGATATGGCGAACTTTGCCGCCGAACAGTTGAATCAGCAATTTTCTATTGTAGAAGATACGATTCAGCAGATGGAGCAAGGACAAAACGGGTTCAACAACAGCGTTCGCGAAGGTCACGGGGCGGCTGATGGATTAACAAAGAAACTAATGGGAGCGGTTGCCGCGTATGCGTCCATTCAAGGCGTAAAAAAGGTGTTGGGTATATCCGACGAACTGACGCAGACAACCGCCCGTTTGAATATGATGAACGACGGTTTACAGACCACGGAAGACTTGCAAAACATGATTTTCCTTGCCGCCGAAAGGTCAAGGGGTTCATATCAGGCAACGGCTGACGCGGTGGGTAAAATCGGTATTATGGCGCGTGACGCTTTTTCAAGTAATGCGGAATTGATAGCGTTCACGGAGCAATTAAACAAGCAATTTACCATTGCCGGGACTTCAACACAAGGTATTGACGCGGCAATGTTACAGCTTACACAGGCTATGGGTTCGGGTGTGTTGCGGGGTGAGGAACTGAACAGCGTATTCGAGCAAGCCCCGACAATCATTCAGACCATAGCGGATTACCTTGATGTTCCTATTGGAAAAATCCGTGAAATGGCGCAGGACGGACAGTTGACGGCAGGGGTTGTGAAGTCGGCTTTGCTTTCGGCGGCTGATGAAACCAATGCCAAATTTGAAGAAATGCCTAAAACGTTCGGTCAGATTGCGACGAGCATGAAGAATCAAGCGTTGATGGCGTTTCAACCTGTTTTGAACAGATTAAACGAAATCGCCAATTCCCCGGCGTTTCAAACGTTGGTCAGTAACGTCACGTCCGCGATGGTCGTTGTGGCGGGAGTATTGGCAGAAGTATTCAACGCAATCGGAGCAATCGCCCAATTTGCGAATGACAATTGGTCGTGGCTTGCCCCTATCATCGGAACGGTGGTCGCGGCTATGGCGGCATACGTCGCAATCCTGACCGTATACAACACGTTACAGGCAATTTCCAACGGCTTAAAAGCGGTTGCGACAATGCGGGAAGCAGTACACGCGGCGGCAACGGCTATGTCCACGGGTGCGACGTTCGCGCAGACAGCCGCCCAATATGGCTTGAATGCGGCGTTGCTTGCTTGTCCTTTGACTTGGATTCTGATTGCTATCATCGCAATCATCGGGGCGATTTACCTTGTCATTGGCATTATGAATCAGGCGGCGGGTACATCTATTAGCGCGACAGGCGTTATTTTCGGTGCATTCACAACGCTTGGGGCGTTCCTATGGAACTTGTTCTTGGGTTTACTTGAATTGGTGCTTGGTGTGATAAATTACTTGGTCAATCCGTTCATTGAATTCGCGAACTTCATAGGAAACGTATTCACAAACCCGATTTCAAGTATTATCTACTTGTTTCAGGGTATGGCTGACAATGTACTTGCAATACTTCAAAAAATTGCGTCCGCGCTTGACTTTGTGTTTGGTTCGTCGATGGCTGACGCGGTGGCGGGTTGGCGTTCCGGGTTAAAAAGCATGGCAGACGCGGCAGTTGCTGAATATGCCCCGAACGAGAATTATTCAAAGGTCATGGACAGTCTTGACTTATCCGTTGAAGGGTTAGGCTTGAAGCGTTGGGCGTATGGGGACGCTTGGGACACAGGTTATACAGCAGGACAAAACGTTGATAGCGCAATCGCCAACTTTGACCCCGCTTCCTTGTTTGACAGCAACATTCCCAACGCGGGTGACTATGGGGCGTATGACCTTTCAGGTATTGAAAACGGCGTGAATGACATTGCAGGGAACACAGGAAAGACCGCCGATTTTAGTGAAGAAAATATGAAGTTGTGGCGTGACCTTGCCGAACGCGACACCATCAACAGATTCACGACGGCGAATGTTGATTTAGGTGGGTTGACGATGAACAACAACGTTTCGTCCAATATGGACTTGGACGGTATTGTTGACTACATCGGTGAGAAGGTTGAAGAAAGGTTACTGGAAGTTGCAGAGGGGGTTCATGTGTAATGGCATACGATTTTTTTCTTAATAAAACGCGGTTACCCGTTTCCCCTTCTAAACTTTCATTGAATATCAACGGAAATAATCAGACCATGACGCTGATAAACGAGGGGGAAATAAACGTTCTGAAAATGGCGGGTTTGACGGATATTTCATTCACGGCTTTGTTGCCAAATGTGAAATATCCGTTTGCCCGTTACGACGGCGGATATAAAAACGCGTCGTTCTTCATTGACGAATTGGAGCGGCTGAAAACAAGCCTATCCCCTTTTCAATTCATTGTTTCCCGCCTAACACCGGGCGGCAAAGTGTTGTTTGATACCAACATCAAAGTATCGTTGGAAGATTACAAAATTCTTGAAGATGTAAAAGGCGGTTTTGACATTTCCGTTGATGTTTCCTTGAAACAATACAAGGATTGGGGGACAAAGGTTATTGAAATAAAACAGCCGACACCCGCGAAAACTACGGCAACGGTCGAACAGAAAAGACCCGCCGACAATCCCCCGGCGCAAAAAACACATACCGTTGTCAAGGGTGATTGTTTATGGAACATTGCCCAAAAGTATCTTGGTAACGGTAGCCGATACCCTGAAATTTACGCGCTGAATCAAAGCACAATTGACGGGCGTAATAAGGGGACTGGAAACACAAAGTATACGATTTATCCGGGACAAGTGTTCAAAATTCCATAGAAAGGGGGCGCGTTCAATGAACTTTGAACTTCTCATTGAAAATAACGGGGTTGTCCAAATGCCCCCGGTATTGGATGGGGTGACGCTGACAACAGAGCGTAAAGGCGTTCCCGGTAAGCTGACGTTTACCGTTTTGAAGGATAACGTAATGAATTTCACGGAAGGAAACCCCGTCCGATTTACAGTCGATGGGAAGAAAATATTCTACGGGTTCATTTTTTCAAAGAAGCGTGACCGGGAACAAAAAATTGCAGTTACAGCGTATGACCAATTACGGTATTTGCAGAATAAGGACACTTATATTTACACGAAAAAAACGGCAAGCGACGTTATAAAAATGATTGCCGCCGATTTTGGGTTACAGCTTGGCGAGATTGAAAAAACGGGCTTTGTCATCACTTCCCGCGTGGAAGATAACACGATGTTATTTGATGTTATCGGAAACGCGCTTGACTTGGAACTTCAAAACAAAAAGCAAATGTTCATTCTGTATGATGATTTTGGACGGCTGACGTTGAAATCATTAGACCAAATGAAGGTTGGTTTACTCATTGACGAAGAAACAGGCGAAAATTTTGACTATACATCGTCTATTGATGACCAAACCTATAACCGGGTGAAATTGTCCTATGAGAACGAGAAGACCGGGAAGCGTGACATTTACGTTATGCAGGACGGTAACAACATCAACAATTGGGGCGTATTGCAGTATTTTGACACGTTGAGCGAGGGTGAGAACGGGGAACAAAAAGCCGCCGCGTTACTTTCTCTTTACAATGCCAAAACCCGCAAGCTGAAAATCACAAAGGCATTCGGGGACACGCGTATTCGCGCAGGAAACATGATTGTTGTGAAGTTGGGATTGGGTGATGTAAACGTTCAAAACTTCATGTTGGTTGAAAAATGCGTTCATACATTCAATGAAAATGAACATTGGATGGATTTAACTTTACGAGGGGGTGAATTTGTTGGCTGATATTGTTGAAGCAGTAAAAAACGCGGCATTAGGCGCAGTCGAAGCGTCAAAGCCCGTTAATGTGTTTTTCGGAAACGTGGTCAGCGCGTCCCCCCTGAAAATCAACGTTGAACAGAAAATGACCCTTGAAGCCGCCCAACTTGTGTTGGCGCGAAACGTGACTACGTACACAATTCAAATGACCGTTAATCATATGACGGAAGACGAAACGGAACATACCCACGTCATTCATGACACCTATTCAAACGGCGGTTCTTCTGACCCGACAACGCACAAACACGCGTATGTAGGGCGAAAGACCTTCACCGTTCATAATGGGTTGGTCGTTGGTGATAAAGTTATTCTAATTCGCGAACAGGGTGGTCAAAGGTTCATTGTGATTGATAGATTGGGGGCGATGTAATGATACCGTCCACAAGTTCTATTTTGAACAATGACATTGAATTTGTTGAACCTTCAAGCTATACGTTCAGACTGGACATTGACAATAACGTTGTGTTAGGGATGACCGACGAGCAGGACGCAATAAAACAAGCGATTTACTTAACCCTTGGAACTGAACGTTTCCAATGGGTTATTTTTTCATGGAATTACGGGGTTGAATTTGATGAACTTTTCGGAATGCCAATTTCGTGGGTTATCCCGGAAGTAAAGCGGCGTATTTCCGAAGCGTTGTTACAAGACGCACGAATTGAAGCCGTTGACAATTTTGAATTTGAAGTTGGTAAGGGAAAGTTGACAGTCAACTTCACAGCACGGACAATTTACGGCGATGTACTAATTCAAAAGGGGGTGAATATCTAATGTTTGAGAATCAGACAAGTCAAATAATTTTACAAAGAATGTTGGATAGCGTTGATGAATGGGCGCGTGAACGCGGAATAACCATTGACACGCGTGAAGGTTCGTTGATTAGAACCGCCCTTTCCCCCGCCGCGCTTGAAATGCAACAGATGTATATTGAACTTAGTGAAGTTCTGAATGAATCATTCGCGGACACACAAACCCGCGATTTTCTCATTCGTCGATGTAAAGAACGTGGAATCATTGTTGAACCCGCAACATTTGCAATTCGTCGGGGTGAATTCAATATTGACGTTCCAATTGGTTCAGTTTTTTCGTTGAACCTGTTAAATTACAAGGTTATAACGAAGATTGAAGCCAATGCTTTTGAATTACGTTGTGAAACGGCGGGGGTAGTTGGAAATCTTGAAAGTGGTGACCTTGTTCCCAACGATTACGTTGAAGGACTGACAACCGCAATTCTGACGGATATTCTTATTCCGGGTGAAGACGAAGAAGCAACGGAACATTTGCGACAACGCTATTATAACAGTTTACAAATGCAAGCGTATGGCGGCAATATTCAGGATTACATTGAAAAGACCCTTGCCCTTGCCGGGGTGGGTGGCGTGAAAGTTTATCCCGTATGGAATGGCGGCGGCACGGTGAAATTGGTCATTTTGAATACCCAATTTCAAGTTCCATCCCCCGTACTAATTGACGCAGTACAAACAGCCATTGACCCGATACAAAATCAAGGCTTGGGGTTGGGGGTTGCGCCGATTGGTCATACTGTTACGGTTCAGGGAGTAACCGGGGAAACGGTAAATGTCGCAACACACTTGACTTTTGAAAGTGGTTGGGATTGGAACGCCGTTAAACCTTATGTCGAACAGGCGATTGACGATTATTTTACAGAACTTGCGGAAGAATGGGACGCTGTTGATTGGCGCAATGACCCCGCCGCAACGTTGACCGTGAGAATCAGCCAAATTGAAACGCGTTTTTTAGGAGTAACGGGCATTCTTGACGTAGAAAATACCACGTTGAACAGTCAAGCCCAAAACTTAAAACTTGGCGTAAATTCTATACCAGTTAGGGGGACGGTGAGCAATGTCTAATTACGAAGACCGCCCTTTGATTGGTTACGTTCCCACGGTTTTGAAAGAGGTCAAACAGTATAAAGCCTTGACCTATGGTGAACAGCCGGAAATTTTTAATTTGTTCAATGAAATTCAAAACGCCCTTAATAACCAATTCGTTGAAACATCAACTGAATATGGCGTGAAGCGGTGGGAAACGATTCTTGGAATTATCCCTAAAGCGACGGATTCACTTGACGCACGAAAAACTAAAATCCTGATTCGGTTGAATGAGCGATTACCGTACACATTGACAGCGTTTATAAATATGCTGACAAATCTGTTCGGTGATAATTTTGAACTGAACACCAACTTCACCGAATATGAAATGGAGTTGATAACCCACATCGGGGAAATCGGCGGGGTTGACAATTTGAAATACCTTATTCAATCAGTCATCCCGGCGAACCTGATTATAATTTCGACAAACGCCCTTGAATGTCGTGCAAACGGTCAAGCGCGTATTGGTTCGGCAATCATTCCGACGATGATTTACATGGTTACGAATGATTTTTCTGACACATACGGTGTGAACGGTATAGCCGTACACGGTTCAACGCTTGTTCAAACAAAAGTTGAACTTATTACGAATGACTTTGAAACAGTCGTTTCCGCAAATGGTTCAGCTTCCAATAAAAGCGCGGCGGTTGTCGTGACTGAATACCAAATTTAGAAAGGGGACATAAACAATGGCACAATTTCAAAACGTAGTCATCACGGGCAAAGGTCAAGCGTTGATGGCTAAAATGATGGCGGGGGTTGGCAATATCCAATTCACCAAAATCAACACATCTTCACAGATTTACACGGCGGGACAGCTTGAAGCCTTAACCGCTTTGGCAAACGTGAAGCAAACCACGCTTGTCAGTAAAGTCACGCGGACAAACGGCACGGCAATCAAGATTGAAGGGGCAATCAATAACGCTTCCCTTGTGGCGGGTTATTCCTGCCAAACCGTGGGCGTTTATGCGATTGACCCCGACGAAGGGGAAATTCTTTATGGTGTGACCATCGTGAACGGTCAAGCTGACTATATCCCCGCGTTCAACGGCGTAACCAGTACGGGTATTAAATTTGAACTGGTCATCAGCGTCGGCAACGCTTCAAGCGTAACTTTGGAAGTTGACCCCGCCGCTGTTGCGACGGTTGGTGACTTAGATGAAATCTATTCTCAAATTTCGGATATTCAATCTTATGTCGGGTACACCGAAGCAAACATTTACGGGCTTGAAGCTGATTTCCAAAATAGAACCTTCAAGCGGCTTGCGGGTGCTTTGAACAAGACCCCCGGCGCGATGTTCGACGGGATTGAATGCTTTGGCGGTCGTAAGCGGTGCAACGTCACAGACACGGGCGTTATTGTGGCGTGGTACGGGGATTCTGCTTACACCGAAACGGGCAAATTGACACAGGCGGTAATAAAAGACGGCACGACATACGCAATCGGAACGATTGTTCAAGTCATGGTTTATCAGCCGAAATTTTATTACAAGGTTGTTCCCCTTACACTTGAAAAAATAGCAATTAAAGAGGTTGACACAATCAGCGTGACGGGCGCGGCAACATCGGCGGGAAATGTGACTATCACGCTTGCGGGTACGGCGTTTAATGTGGCTGTTGCGGCGGGTGACAGCGTTGAAGCTGTTGCAACCAAAATCAGGGCGGCAGTTTATGCAGGATGGATAACAGGCGGCACGGGTGCGAATGTGACGTTTACAGCGAATGAAGCGGGGACTAAAGCAACCGCAATATTCAGCGGTGGTTCAACAGGCGTAACTGCAACCGTAACGAAAAACACAACTGGTTCAATCGGTAAAGGCTTCCACATGAGAAAAGCCCGTTATTATGTGTCCATGACGCAGAAAGCAGGGTTCAAAGTACATCCCGCCTTCATCAAAAACGGCGTAGAAAAGAATTATGTTCTGATTGGCGCGTATGAAGGGTGCTTATGGGATTCTTCCGCGAATGATTATATTACGAATGACGCGCAAATTGCAGATTTCACGGCTTCCACGGGTGATAAATTATCGTCTATTGCAAATGCAAAGCCGATTTCGGGATTAACACAGAATTTGACCCGTCGAAATTGCGGCATTCTTGCCGAGAACCGGGGCGCGAGTTGGTCACAGGAATACGGCGCGATTTCAGCCGCTACACAACTTTTAATGATTGTGGAATACGGCGGCTTCAACGTTCAAAATCTGATTGGGCGCGGCAACGTGGATAATACCGATGACGGTTCAACCAATATGTCAATTCTCACAGGCGGCACGTCTTCACTTGGTAACGCGTCGGGAAATGCGCCGGGTGTAGTTGGTAAGTGTTCCGTGTCCTATCGCGGGGAAGAAAATCCGTGGGGTAACATTTGGAAGTTTGTTGACGGCTTGAACATTTATCCGTATAGCGTCCACGAATTATATGTCGCGGACAATGCTTTTGCCGAAAGCAAGACAGACGGAACTTATAAAAATGCCGGAATCACGCTTGCAAAGCAGAACGGTTATATTTCCGCGATGGCGTACAATGAACCCTTTGATTGGCTGTTCTTCCCGTCTGAAACGCTTGGTGACAGCAATCTTCCCGTGGGTGATTATTTCTATCAGAACAACGAATACGCGGGTGGTTTCTTACTTGCCCTGTTGGGTGCGGGTTGGTATTATGGTTCTCGTGCGGGTGGGTTCTATTGGTATGTGGCTGATACGGTCGGGTATCGTTATCGGCATCTCGGCGGGCGGTTGGTGTATGTTCCTTAAAAAAATGAACACTTTGAACTTGGGTAAACAAACATCTGCTGATTCGCGATTCACACGCGCATGAAAAACCATCAAGTGCCTATAAAAAAGGTAGTTTCTTAATTACCCTGTTAGGTGCGAATTGGAATAATGGTTCTAATGCGAGTGAGTTCTATTGGAATGTGAATAATACGGTCGGGAATCGTAATCGGAATATCAGCAGGCGGTTAGTAAATGCAAGAAACGGGCGGGAAAATCATACCCCGCCCGTTTCAATATATCGCGGTGTTGTTTACCCTGCCACATGGCAAAACATAATAAGAATTTGAAACTGTACTGGTAGACTTTGAAAAGTTAATTTCAAAGGTTGAAAGTTCGGTCACAAACTGCATACACAGGAAGGTTTTTTCGTGATTAGATACGGGCATTTATATGAACGGATTTATGACATGGAAAATCTGAAATTGGCACACACGAACGCAAGAAAGGGAAAAGGTTGGTATGAAGAAGTAAAAGCCGTGAACGCCGATGAAGAACGGTATTTGACCGCGCTTCAAAATATGTTGATAAACAAGACCTATGACACGTCGGAATACACGACTTTCATGAAAACGGACGGAACGAAAACCCGTGAGATTTTCAAACTGCCCTATTTTCCTGACCGTGTTTGTCAATGGGCGATTTTACAGGTGATTGAACCGTTCTTAATTAAAAATCTGACAGCTGACACCTATTCAGCTATTCCCGGAAGGGGTATTCATGCGGCATTCCGCAAGTTAAAATGCGCCGTCCAAACTGACGTTATGGGTTGTCAATACTGCCTAAAATTGGACGTAAAGAAGTATTATCCGTCCATTGACCATGATGTTTTGAAACGAAAGTTTAGACGGTTGTTCAAAGATGATAATTTGCTTTGGCTGTTGGACGAAATTATTGATTCGACACAAGGCGAAAAAGGCATTCCCATAGGCAATTATTTTTCACAGTACGCCGGGAACTTCTACTTATCCGATTTTGACCATTGGATTAAAGAAGTCAAGCGTATAAAGCATTATTTCAGGTACATGGATGACATTGTAATTTTCGCAAGTTCCAAAGCTGAACTTCACGCCTTGCGGAAAGAAATTGATGAATATTTCCGTGTAAACCTAAAATTGACCATCAAAGACAACTGGCAAGTCTTCCCTACTTACGTTCGGGGCGTTGATTTTGTCGGTTATCGAACGTTCCTGAACTATACGCTGTTGAGAAAATCAACGTGCAAACAGTTCAAAGTGAAAATGGTGAATATCAGAAAGAAGGTGACAGCGGGAAAGGAAATGACTTTTTCCGAATGGTGCGCTATCAATTCATACAAGGGTTGGTTGTGTCATTGTGACAGTCATCGCCTTTCGGAAAAATACATTGCGCCGATTCGAGACGCGGCAGACCAATATTACAAGGAAAGGGTGAAACGAAAATGATTGATTACGGCAGAACGAGAAGCACGGTCAAGCCTGAACCGCTGAAAATTGATGAATTCAGCGTTTGGGTTTGTTCCAACATTACGCCCATTGTGGAAACAGACCCGGACGGCGAACGCGAGTTCAACGGGTTTGAATTTGACATGGTTCAGTATGACAAGGATGAATATATTCGCATGATGGACGCGAAAACCGCCCTTGTCGAACAGCAGTTGACCGACACACAGCTTGCGTTAGTCGAAGTCTATGAAATGATGATATAAGAAAGGGGTGCGAATATGGCGAAAGTATACGCTGACCTCATCAGAAAAGGTTTGAAAACCCTTTCTGATGTGCCTGAAAGCCTGAAAACAACGGTTCAGGCTTTGTTGGACGGTGATGATTGATGTTGTTCAATCTAATCCTAAAAATTCTATTTGGAAAGGATGTGAAAGAAATGGCAATTGTTTACGCGACGCTGATTGTCAAGGGCAAGAAGACGTTCAGCAATGTTCCCGCTTTAATCAAGGAACAGGTAAGAGAAGTTTTAATTGACCTTGATTGTGGCGATTTAGCAACAGAATAGCACTTGAAATCATCAGGGGGTATAAAGACATACCCCCGAAGAAAAACCCCGCCATAAACACGTTATGTGAGTTATGGCGGGGTTTCTATTTAAGGAAGGGGATATGTCTATGACGATTGAAATTGCCCTTTTGATTTCGGGTGTGTCGTTAGCATTTGGAATCTATTCAGGGCTTTCCAACATGAAGCGCAACGCCAAAAAGGATACGGCTGACGAAGCAAGCCAAATGACCGCCGTAATCGTCAAATTGGAAACCATCAAGGACGGAATCACTGAAATCAAAACAGAAATGAACGTAATGCACAGGGATGTTCAAGACTTGCGCGACAGGCTGATTGTTGAAGAACAGCACACTAAAACGCTTTACAAGAGAATTGAAGCGTTGGAAGCATTAGAAAGGGGGCTTACACCGTGAACAAGTTAATTGAAAAGCTGACCAATCTGATAAATGTGAAAACTTTAGTGACCTTTGCGGTCACTTTTGTTTTTGTTTACCTTGCGGTCAGGGGAAGCATTTCAGCCGAAACCGCAATGACCATCGTGACAATGGTTATCGGTTTTTACTTTGGCACACAGCACGAACAGAATTCAGGGGGTAAATAAACTATGAAAATCATTGAAAGTTTGCTGAAAAATAACGATTGCTACAAAGCAAATCGTCAAATCAGCGTCAAAGGCTTAATGCTTCATTCGGTGGGGTGTTCTCAACCGAAAGCGGAAGTCTTTGTAAACAGTTGGAATAAATCAGGCGTTGAAAAGGCTGTTCACGGCTTCATTGACGGGAACACAGGCGATGTATTTCAAACTTTGCCGTGGAATTGGCGCGGGTGGCATTGTGCAAGCGGTGCGAATGGAAGCGGCAACAATACCCATATCGGCGTTGAAATGTGCGAACCCGCAACAATCACCTACACAGGCGGCGCGTCGTGGGTGGACAATAACCCGGCGAGTACCAAAACCGTTGTCATGAGGACATATAAAACGGCGGTTGAATTGTTCGCGTTCCTTTGTGGCGAATTCAAACTTGACCCGTTGGCTGACGGTGTTATCATCAGCCATTCGGAAGGGTGTAAACGCGGAATTGCTTCCAATCATGCCGACGTTGAACATATTTGGTCGAAGTTTGGATTGACCATGAATCAATTCAGGCAGGATGTAAAAACCGCGCTGATAGGCGCAGGGAACGCGTCAGGCGGCGTTTCTGATGGCGGGGGTACGGTTACCCCTACTGATGATGCAGACGGGCGCATTTGGGCGTTCCTGACGGGTAAGGGGCTTTCTGCTTGCGCTGTTGCGGGGGTCATGGGTAACTTGTACGCTGAAAGCGGTTTACGCCCGGACAATCTGCAAAATACCTATGAAAAATCACTTGGGATGAATGACGCAGAATATACCGCCGCAGTTGACAAAGGGGCATATAATAATTTTGTCAAGGATTCGGCGGGTTATGGCTTGGCACAATGGACTTTTTGGAGCAGGAAGCAAGCCCTTCTTGATTTCGCAAAGGCGGCGGGTGCGTCGATTGGTGACCTGTCCATGCAGTTGAATTTCCTTTGGAAAGAATTGCAGGGTTACACGAACGTCATGAAGACCCTGCAAACCGCAACGTCCGTTCGTGAAGCGTCCGACGTGGTGCTTTGCGAATATGAACGTCCCGCCAACATGGGCGAGGAAGTCAAGGTTAAACGCGCCGGGTACGGGCAAACTTACTTTGACAAATTCGCAGAACAAACCCCCGCGTCAAAATTCCCGTCTGTTCCTTTCACCGTTCAGGTTATCATTCCTGACCTAAATTATCGGGCTGAACCATCCATGAGCGGCGCGGTCAAAGGACAGACCGGGAAAGGCGTTTTCACTATCCTTGAAGTAAACAATGGTTGGGGTAGACTGAAAAGCGGTGTTGGTTGGATTTATCTTGAAAATCCGTCCTATTGCACGATTCAAGGGACTGTTGCGGAAGTACCCAAAACCCCGCAGAAATCCATTGACGAAATCGCAAAAGAAGTGATTGCGGGTAAATGGGGAAACGGTCAAACCCGTAAAGACAAATTGACCGCCGCAGGGTATAATTACAGCGAGATTCAAGCAAGGGTAAACGCTCTTTTGAAGTAAAAAGCGTGTTACTATCATGTTACTAACGACAGGGTTCTAACCCGTTTTCGACGGGTCAAAAAGTTCAAAGAATCCAGTAAACACGGGCATTTCCGGGGATAGCATTTTGAACTTTTTTATGGTATAATATATTTTCGAACATTTCAAAATTTTTTCGACAAAAAGAGGGCTGTTATGTACGAGCAAATTATGACGCTTGCTGATGCTTTAAACGATAAACTGACCGCCTACCGGCGAGATTTTCACCGTTACCCCGAGACAGGCTGGCTTGAGATGCGCACCAGCGCCATCATCGCGCAGCGACTGACCGAATTGGGTTATGAGGTACTCACTGGAAAACAGGTCTGCCGAGAGGGCACGCGAATGGGTCTGCCGGATGATGCCGAGCTGCGCAAACACGCCGAAAAGGTGCTGGATCAGGGCGCACCCGCAGCCTTTTTGACCGATGACATGAAGGCGGGCTACACCGGCGTGGTCGGCATTCTGCGCTGCGGCGCGGGGCCGGTGGTCGGGCTTCGCTTTGATATTGATGCACTGGGTATGATGGAGTGCCCCGAGGACACGCACCGCCCGACCCGTGAGGGATTCGCCAGCCAAAATGCGGGCAGTATGCACGCCTGTGGGCATGACGGGCACGCAGCCATCGGGCTTGGCGTTGCCGAGGTACTCATGCAGCTTAAAGACACGCTGCACGGCACGGTGAAGCTTTTGTTCCAGCCGGGCGAGGAGGGCGCGCGCGGTGCGGCTGCTATGGTGGCAAACGGCCTTCTTGACGACGTCGATTTCTTCGCCGGTTCGCACATTGCGCCGGATAACGGCCCCGACGACGGCGACGTGACCCCGGGTACTTACGGTTCCCTTGCCACGACGAAATATGACGTAACCTTTAAAGGGCGGGCGTCGCACGCGGGCGGCTTCCCCGAGCAGGGCAAAAACGCGCTGGTGGCGGCAGCCGCGGCTGTCATGGCGCTTCAGGCCATCCCGCGGCACAGCGGCGGGCAAAGCCGCGTCAATGTCGGCACGCTGCACGCCGGAACGGGGCGCAACGTCATCGCCGACACCGCCCACATGCAGCTTGAGGTACGCGGTGAAACAACCGAGATCAACGCCTACATGGCCGAAATGGCGGTGAATGCCTGCAACGGCGCAGCGATGATGCAGGGCTGCACCTGTGAGATGGTCAAGATGGGCGAAGCGCAGGGCCAACAAAGTGATCTGGCGTTTATTGAACGCATCGCAGCACTGGTGCGCCATCATCTGCCCGATTTAAAGGTTAGCAGTTGCGAGAACGCGCAAAACTGGGGCAGCGAGGATATTTCAATCATGATGAACCGCGTGCAATCTCGCGGCGGACAGGCGACCTATATGCGCGCCATGACCCCTATGCCCTCGCCGCAGCACACGGTGCAGTTCGATTTTGACGAGGCGGTACTTTCTAAAAGTGTTAAAATCTTCTGTGCCATCGTGTTCGATCTAATTGGCGAAAACGAAAATTAAGAGGAATAAAACCATGAGCCGTATTTTAATTGACAACGTCACCGTCTTGACGATGGATGACAACAACACGGTTTATCAAAATGGGTATCTGCTGACCGACGGCGACAAAATTGCGGCGCTGGGTAGCGGAACCTTTGCAGGAGACTATGCCGAACATATCGACGGCGCGGGCGGCATTCTGCTGCCGGGCTTTGTCAACACCCACTGCCATGTTTCGATGATTCCGTTTCGGTCGCTGGGGGATGACTGCCCCGACCGCTTGCGGCGTTTTCTCTTCCCGCTCGAAAATGAAGCCATGACGCCGCAGCTTGTCTATCTCGCGGCGAAATATGGCATCTGCGAGATGCTGCTCTCAGGCACGACCACCTTTCTGGACATGTACTATTTTGAGGACGAGGTAGCGCGTGCCTGCGAAGAAATGGGTATCCGCGGCTATCTTGGCGAAACGGTCATCGGTCAGCCCACCTGCGTAAGTGCGGCCCCCTACGGCGCCTTTGAGTATCAGCGGCGTTTTCTGGAAAAGTACCGCAGCAGCAGCCGGATTCATCCCATTATCGCGCCACACGGCACAACAACCTGTGACGAAGCGGCGCTGAAAAAGGCGCACGCGCTCGCCGTCGAATACGACACACTGTTCACGCTGCACGCCTCTGAGATGGACTATGAAATGGCACACTTTGCCGAGCGGGGCATTACTCCAACCGCCTTTCTGGATGAAATCGGCGCACTGGATCAGCATACCTTGCTGGCGCACAGCATCCACGCGAATGACCGCGATCTTGATTTGATTTCTGTCAGCGGCGCTTCGGTGGCGCACTGTATCGCCAGCAACACCAAAGCTGGAAAGGGAATTGCGCCAATCAAGGGCATGCTTCGGCGCGGCATTTCAGTGGGACTGGGTACCGATGGCGCATCCTCTGGCAACACACTGAGCATGTTTGACCAGATGCGATTGTTCGCCAACTGCCACAAGACTGCCAACCACGACCGCGGGCTGTTCCCTGCCAAGGAGATTGTGCACCTTGCGACTGTTGGGGGCGCACAGGCGCTGCACGGCGAGCGGGAATATGGGCAGCTCGCCCCCGGTATGCAGGCGGATCTTGTGCTGGTTGAAACCGAGTCGGTCAATATGTTCCCGGTTTTTGACCCGTTTTCAGCGCTGGTCTATTCGGCGAATGCCGCCAATGTGCAAACAGTGCTGGCTCAGGGAAAAGTCGTGGTGCGTGATAAAGCACTAGTCGGAAAAAGCCTGCGCGATATTCGTGCGGAGCTGTTTGGGGCGATGGGATCATTTGTTGCCGCCGCTGAAAGATATCGGGATATATTATAAGAACTTTGGGTCGGGGCTAACAGCTTCGACCCTTTTGCATTTGGTTTAGGGGAACTTAATCCCAGGAGGGAGAAGAAAAACAGTTTTGGAAGAATCACTCTGTTTTTAAAATATTGCAACATTTAAAATTTTTCTCGTTCGCTGTAAATACTAATAACAGCTACGCCATAAACAGTCTCAAATGATACTGTTTTTGTTGCGCATCTCATAAAAATATGATAGTATTGTGCTGCTCAAGGCTAATATGCCAACACGCTTGACGATGTAGCGCTAAAAAGTGGGCTATTCGCTTTAAGGCACAATCCAAGGAGGAACCATTATGACAAAGGCCCAAATTAAGGCAGCCGTCAACGCCTGTCCGCTGTTTTCAGACTGCGAATTTGATGAAGACGCGCTGACTGTGCAGAGCTTTAAGCGCGGAGATCCCGTTGACGACACGCGCGACGGTGAACCGGTGCTTGGCATCATCGCCAAAGGCCGCGTGGGCGTTTTCGGCATATCGCCTGGGGAAAGCAAGGTCAGCCTCTCAAGCCTCGGCGCAGGAGAGGTATTTGGCATCAGCAATCTATTCACCCAAAACGAGCTTGAAACCCATTTAATCTGTCGAGAGCGCACCGATATCGTCTTTGTGCCAAAGCAGGCGTTTTTACAGATGCTTAGCGTCAGCCCCGCGCTGGCCGCACGCTATATGACGCTATTAAATGGCAAAATTCGCTTTCTAATTCGGCGCATTGCGCTGCTTACGGCGCATTCTGGCCGTGCAAAGCTTGCAGATTACCTGCTGACCAACGCCGACCAGCAAAACACCGTGCGGCTGGGTTGCTCCAAGGAACAGCTCGCCAAGCTTTTGGGCATGAGCCGCGCCGCCTTGTTTAGAGAACTAGCTGCGCTCTCAACCGCCGGATTGATTCGCGTTGATCGCGGCAGCATCACGCTGATGAACCGCGAAGCATTTGCCAATCAGATCAAGCCTGACATTGAAGAATAAGCAACGCCCTTGCTTGGGTCTTTAATCACAAGCCGTGTTAGGCGGTAAGTTTACCATCCATCGTATTAATGAAAGGAAACATTATAATGAAAAAACTGATTAGTTTAGCGCTGGTGCTAGCCCTCTCATTTTGCGGCTGCGCCAGCCCCGCCTCTTCCTCATCCGCTGCATCGTCGTCCGCGCCTGTTCCTTCCTCTCAGGCCCAAACGGCCAACGCAATTGAGGTTGCCGCACTCAAGGGTCCCACCGCCATGGGTCTGGTCAAGCTGATGGAAGACGACGCAAGCCAAAACCGCTACGCCTTTACCATTGCAGGCGCGGTGGATGAAATCACCCCTAAACTGGTGAAGGGCGACGTTCAGATTGCCGCCGTACCCGCCAACCTTGCCTCGGTTCTTTACAACAACACCAAAGGGCAGGTGCAAGTGCTGGCGATCAATACGCTCGGTGTGCTTTACATCGTCGAAAACGGCAATGATATTCACACCGTTGAGGATCTGCGCGGCAAAACCATTTTGTCGGCTGGCAAGGGTGCCACGCCCGAATATGCGCTAAATTTTATGCTGGAGCAAAACGGCCTTGACCCCGAAAAAGATGTCACCATCGAGTATAAAGCTGAACACGCTGAGTGCGCGGCTGTGCTGGATGTAAAAGACAACGCGATTGCCATGCTGCCGCAGCCCTTTGTCACTGCGGCTCAAATGAAAAACAAGGAAATTCGTGTGGCTATCGACCTCAACCGCGAGTGGGCGCTCGCGCAGGAGAAGCCCTCGTCGCTGATCACCGGTGTTGTGGTCGCCCGAACTGATTTTATCAAAGCCAACCCGCAGGCGGTCGCCGATTTTCTCACCGCCTATAAAGCCTCGGTCGATTATGTCACCGACCCCAATAATATTGAGGCTGCGTCCGACCTTGTAGCGAAAAACGAAATTGTATCGGCTGCCATTGCGCAAAAGGCCATTCCCCAGTGCAACATCACCTTTATTGCGGGGGAGGAAATGCGCGAGCGCTTAAGCGGCTACCTCGCCATCCTCTTTGAACAAAACCCCAAGGCCGTGGGAGGGGCTCTGCCCGATGAAAACTTCTACTTTGTCGGCTAGTCCTTTTCAAAAAGGACTTTTAAAAGCAGTGGCGGTGCTGTTTTGGCTGCTGTTGTGGCAGTTGGGCAGCATGGCGCTTTCTCAGGCGCTGCTGCTGGCTTCACCCGTCACGGTGGTTAAACGTCTGGTTGTATTAGTGTTGGAACCCACGTTTTGGCGCACTGTCACTTTCTCGTTTATCAGAATCGCCGCCGGTTTTTTTGCCGCGTTGATCGTTGGCGCGCTGCTGGCGGCGGTATCAGCGCGGTTTGAACTGTTGCGCACGTTGCTTTCTCCGCTCATGGCGGTGGTTAAGGCTTCGCCCGTCGCGTCATTTATCATCCTGCTGCTCATCTGGGTGCCGTCGCACAGCCTCTCGGTTGCTATTTCATTTATGATGGCGCTGCCGATTATCTATGTCAACCTGTGCGAGGGGCTGTATGCGACCGACCCCGCCATGCTGGAATTAGCTGATGTTTTTGGCGTTCCAACAGCCCGGCGAGTGCGCTATCTGTACCTATCACAGCTGCTGCCCTACCTGCGCTCGGCCTGTGCAGTGTCAATCGGGTTGTGCTGGAAATCCGGCATCGCCGCCGAGGTTATCGGCATTCCGAGGGGGTCTATTGGCGAGCGGCTTTATCAGGCTAAAATTTACCTAGATACCCCCGACCTGTTTGCGTGGACGGTGGTCATCGTGCTGTTGAGTATGTTGTTTGGCTGGGTGTTTTTGTCGGTGCTCGATACACTCGTCCGGCGCGTAGAAAGGATGTGACGCCCATGATGCTCACCGCCGATTCACTGACCGTTCGCTTTGGTGAACATACAGTTCTTGATAACTTTTCCCACTGCTTTGGTGTCGGCATCACTTGTATTTTGGGACCTTCCGGCTGCGGAAAAACTACGCTGCTGCGCACGCTGATGGGGCTGGTAACCCCCGATGAGGGTGGCGGGGTGTACTGTGATATTGTGGCCCCTAAAAAGAGCGTCCTTTTTCAGGAAAACCGCCTGTGCGAAAACATGAGCGCCGTCTCAAACCTGCGGTTTGTCTGCCCGCAGCGAACAAAGGCGGAAATGGAACAGGCGCTGATAGAGGCTGGTCTTGGCGGCAGCCTGCATCTGCCAGTGCGCAATCTAAGCGGCGGGATGCAGCGTCGCGTAGCGCTTATCCGCGCGCTGTTAGCCGAATTTGACCTGCTGTTTTTAGACGAACCCTTTACCGGACTGGACGACACCACACGCGACAGTCTGCTTCCGCTAATCGCACACTATGCCGCCGAAAAAATTGTGCTGATGGTCAGCCACGATGAGGCAGTCACCCAAAAGCTCGGCGCGCAGGTTCTGCGCCTTGTCTAACGGATTGCTATAAACTAAAACGGGCAATCTGGCTCGTTTTGTCGCCTGCGGGCGAGCAATCCAGCACACTTAGTGCGCTTCAACGCGAAAGTGGGGGACTCACCGCCAGACCGGTTACCGGCTCGACGGCTTCACTAATCGCAGCAGGCGGCATGAATGCCCGCTGCGACTCATCGCCGTCCTTTCACACTATTCCCCCGATGCTTATCTAAGCAAAATCTACTTTTGTGACAGTCTCTAAACACCCCGACCTGTGGACGGTCGGGGTGTTTTAGCAATATGCTTTTTTAGTTTTTTAAGTACCGCAAAAATACTCATAGCTCACGCATGAGCTGAAAGGTTTGCATCAAATCAAGCACACCATAGCCCCATTGCGGATTAGGATACTGCGTCCCCTCGCTGCGTGTACAGCCCCGGATGAGATAAGCGCGTATCTGAAAGGTGCTGAGCGCTCTGTCATTGCCCTGCACCACACCCCATTGCATCATCAACGCACAGGCTCCCGCTAAAATAGCGGTAGCAGCGCTGGTGCCACTCATCCGCCCATAACCACTTGGATAAAATCCACCGATATTGACGCCCGGCGAGACCAGATCGGGTGCCAGCTGCTCAATTCTGGTGGGCCCCCACGAGGTTCTGGAATATAGGCTCTCTTGCTGTGCATCATAGGCGCCGCAGCAAATTGACCCAATCATAACGCCCGGTACCGTGATGGTGTAATAGGGCGACGTAGATAAAAACTCTACACCCGGGTCAATGAACCCGGTCATTGGCAGCCAGGCGTGAAAAGTGCCGTCTAAAATAATATCCCCGTGCAGCGTAATAGTCCATATTCCCGGAGATGCCCTGATGAGCCGCACGACTGTCATTTGCGCACCGGTACCCTCCAAGGGGAAAAAGTAGTTGATGTTGATGGTTGTGGGCTCCATAACAAGGTTGGTGTAGCGCATGGTGCCCGGCTTGGCAGGAACGCGCCCAACCATCTCTCCGGAGGGCGAGGAAACCGAGACTGAAACTCTGTCTGAAGCATTGTTCCAGATGGAGATGTAAACGTCTGCCCCCGGTTCGCCGACTATTAGGTCGATATTCTGGGTATCGCCCTTAGCGGTGATAACACCCTGCGTATGGTGCCGCGCCTGACTTTCATTACCTGCTGCAACGCAAAGACATACGCCTTTAAGATTTGAAACGCCGCTTAAATATTCCGCAAAAATGCTGTAGCCGTCGTGGCTGCCAAAATTGCTGCCCAGACCGATGCAGATAACAGCGGGTTTGTTGAGATCTCTTGATTTCATGAGAATATACTCAACACCCAGCATCACCGCGCTGGATTCAAACGCATTTTCCTGGTTTTTTGGCACGAGATATCGGTCAAGATAATGCTGCCTTGCCTTGCGCAGCTTAACGGCGATAATGCCCGCATCTGGCGCGGCGCCGATAAAATCGCCAACCGGCCGCCCTGCGGCGACTGAAGCCAGAAAAGTGCCATGACCGACTGAATCTTCATGCGGAACAATCTCGCGAGGATTGGGCGATTTGAGTGCTTCGTTAATCTGCTCCTCGGTAAATTCGGACCCGATCCAGCCAGGTTCCGGCGCATTGCCCCGAATGGTCTGGTCGTAGATATAATGAATTTTGGTGCTGCCATCTTCGTAGCGAAACGTATCAAGGGTGTAGTCTATGCCGGTGTCAATAATGCCAACAACAACGCCACGCCCAAGCAGATCAAGATATGGCTGACGATGCACCTGAAGAATCCCGCTGGTTTCAAGGCTTGCGCGGTCTAATAGACCCAGCACCAGCGAGGCTGAGGCAACAAAATTACTGCCCAGAATCGAAGTAACTTCATCCCAATTGTTTTGGTTTGTGTAATAAAAAGTGTACCTGCCTGCAAGGGTATATGCCATGGCCACCTTCCCGGTGTCCATCAAACGCTTCTCCATGTCAGTATTTTTCCGCAAGACAAAATCTACGGTTTCTGGGTCGTACAGCAGCTGCTGGAGCAATTCTTCGTTCGTTATCGGAATGCGCCTCCCCTCTGGTTAAAAATCACCAACTCATCCATTGTGTCGCAGAGGTTAAGCGCACCATAGCCCCACTCGGGATTGGGGTAGGCGCGCGGAAAGCTTCTCGCGGCGCTGCGGCACAAAAACGCTTTGATACGCTCCCCATATAAAAATGGATCATTACCCTTTACGTTACCCCATTCAAGCATTAGCGCCGCCGAGCCGGTTACAAACGGCGTTGCAATACTGGTGCCGGTGAACCGGTCGTAGCCGCCGCCCGTCTTGGTGGTTAAAATATTAACCCCCGGCGCCACTAGGTCGGGCTTTTGACCGTATCGACCATAAGGCATTCCACGGCCCGAAAAATCGACACTGGTGTTAAGTAACGAGTTATAGGCACCCACCGAAAGAACCTTGTAAGCCGTAGCCGGAATTGTGATGGTGTTTTGTATATTCGGCACTAAGAAAGCGGTCTGACGGGTAACAGCATCAGTCATTGGCAGCCAGATGTCAAACCGACCATCAACCACACTCTGCCCGGTGTAGGCCAGACGCCACAAACCCTGAGGAATGGCTTCACCAATTGCGTTGAGTGAAAAATACACCTCCTGACTGGTTGAATAGTGGTTTGGCTGACCGTAGAGTACCGACACCTGAACGCGGTCGAGCGCTGTGATTGTGACGCTTTGCGTGGCGGCGATGTTGCCGGTGCTTTGCCCGGACGGTGCAATTAACTCATATCCAATGGTATCTGCAAAATTTTTCCACAGCGTAATGTAAAGGCTGCGAACGTTTTCTCCGACAACCATCTCGGCATAATTGGTTCGTTTTTCGGCAGCCACGCCGTAGAAATGGTGCCCGGAAGACCCTTCGTTTCCGGTCGCGACACATATGACACTTTTCCAGCGCTCTGAAACCGAGTTGAGGTATTGTTCGAACAAAGAATTCCCATCGTGCGCGCCGTCGTTGGTGCCGTTGCTAATGTTGATTGCAATTGGCTTTTCAAGTGACTGCGCAACATCCTGCGCAAATTTTACTCCGCGCATAATTGCGGTGCTCAAAGCGAAGCCAATTGCGTCCGACCGTTCCAGCTTGACGACAATAAGCTCGCACTCCGGCGCTACACCCACCTCCTGCCCGTTACTTGAACGCCCGTTTCCGGCAGCCACACCGGCAACGGCCGTGCCATGCCCGATTAAGTCGCGAGAAGGTACCACGGCGTACGGGTCGGGGGCTTGCAGCGCAGCATCCAGCTCCTCTTTGGTAAACAGCCGTCCCCCACCAAAACCGGGCGGTGGCGTGCCCTCCAGCGACTGATCCCACAAATATAGGATACGGCTGCTGCCATCTTCGTTGCGAAAATCGGGGTGCGTATAGTCGATGCCCGAATCAACGATGGCAACCAAAACACCTTTTCCACGCAGGCCGAAGTTTCTGTCTCTATGAACAGACGGAACACACGATTTTTCCATGCTTCGCTGCAACATATAGGCCATCGATTTTGGCATTTCAAAGTACTCTATCCCCGGCACGGTAAACAGTTTGGAAAATGAATTTAGCGGTATGGTCAATATTGCATAATTCTCATTGAGTTGTTCAGAGATGCCGTCGAGCTGACGTGCAATCTCCTGAAGGTCACCATGGAATTTTATGATAACCTCCGTGTTACCTTCAGACAACAGTTCGGTTGCAAACCGGACATTGGGCTCTAACGGGATGAGCCGGCGTTCCAAAAATCCACCTCCTAAGCGGCTTTATTAACTTATGCCGCAGGTATTCTAATATAAAATCTCTGCATATAATCATATTATGGAGGTGGAGAAAATATGAGTCCAAACAATGCCTCGTCCAGCTTGGGCGGTCTGGCTGTTAACGTCAATACCATTGCCACGAACTTCCCTGTGGACAGCGCCACTGTCAGAATTATTGAACCGGGAACCAACCGCGTTATTGAAGAAATGAAAACAAACTCCTCGGGCCAGGTGCCAAAAATAGAGCTGCCTGCCCCGCCACTGGATTACTCGTTGGAACCGATGAACCCTAAACCCTATACCGAATATGATGTACGGGTTGAAGCGCCTGATTTTGAAGGAATCACCATCAATGGTGTGCAAATTTTGCCCGATGTTACCGCTCTTCAGGGTGTCGCCATAACACCCCGCGTCACCAGTGAGGCAGTACCCAGCACTATCAACATCGCCCAGCACACGCTTTGGGGTGTATTTCCGCCCAAAATTCCCGAGGCCGCGGTCAAGCCTCTTCCCCAAAAGCAGGGCTTTGTCGTGCTGCCTGAGCCGGTTGTGCCGGAATTTGTCATCGTCCATCTGGGCAAGCCCGCTGCACAAGCAGAAAACGTCTGGATTGCCTTTAAGGATTATATTAAAAACGTCGCAAGCTCCGAGATCTATTCCACATGGCCCAAACAGACCATACGCGCCAACGTGCTGGCCATTCTGTCGTTTGTCTTAAACCGTGTTTATACCGAATGGTACCGCGGCAAAGGCTATGATTTCACCATAACCAACTCCACGGCCTTTGATCAGGCGTTTACGTACGGGCGCAATATTTTTGAAAATATCTCGGTCATTGTTGATGAAATTTTTACGACCTACATAACAAAACCGGGCATTCGCCAGCCGCTTTTCGCCCAGTTTTGCGACGGTTCGCGGATTAAGTGCCCCAAAGTTTTGGAACAATGGGGCTCTAAGGATCTAGGCACACAGGGCTATGACGCTTTATCAATTCTACGCCACTACTACGGGGCCGACGTCTATCTATCCCAAGCCGATAAAGTGGAGGGCGTTCCGGTATCCTTCCCGGGTGTTGTGCTTCAAGTCGGCTCTTCCGGTCAGAACGTTCGCACCATTCAGGAACAGCTCAACAGCATCTCCACCCATTTCCCAAAAATACCCAAAGTTCGGGTGGACGGCGATTACGGCAATAACACCGCTGAATCGGTCAGACAGTTTCAGGAGGTATTTCATCTGCCGGTCACCGGCTCGGTCGATTTTTCCACTTGGTACGAAATTTCTAATGTCTATGTCAGCGTGAACAAAATGGCTGAGGGCTATCAGTTTTAGACCAAGGGCACGCATGCCCTGTTTGCTGCGCTTGCCTGATAACAACGCAAAAGGGAACCGGATTTCTCCGATTCCCTTTTGTGTTAGAGCCTTGATTCCGTCAGGCTGGCGCCGATACTGCCATTTGGCGCACCAACTGGTGGACGGTTTCACACTTTGGCTCGCGCACCATGCAATACTGCACGAGGTCAAAGTGACTTCTCATCATTTCATGCAGCGAAAAGCCGCAGTCGGTATAGAACTTCAAATTTTGGGGGTTGTGCGTTTCAAGCGTGACCAACAGGCCTTTCTGGTCGGCGTAGTCCAGCACCGGCCTAAGCAGGCGGTGTGCAATGCCGGCGCCCTGGCACTTGGGGTCAACAGCCAGATAGATGACGTGTATCCTTCGTTTGGTGTTCAGCCGTTCAAGCCACTCGGAATTGAGGTATTTGCGGCCTGTGAAAAAGTTAATCAGTGTGCCAAGGCTCAAATCACCCTTGATCAGGCGCACATCGCTCTTAAGGGCATAAAACGCTTCAGTAGCGTAAAATTGCAGGGGGTTGTAGCTCTCTGTCTCATCGTCTAAAATAATTAGACCGTTCATCTCGGGGGAATCGGAAAACACATCGCAGGTGTCGTACATCTCGTGTACATCGCAATCAAACAGGCCGGGTAGCGCTTGCAGGCGAACCTTATCCTGCGGGATCAGCTTTTGGTACAGCGGGTCTTTTTCAAAGCATCTGCATAGTATCTGGATAGCGCGAGGAAGATCTTTTTTGCTTAAGCGATACAAGCAATCGGTGTTCAAAATCATCCGGCTTTCCTAAAAATATTTTTACTTTTTTATTTTACAGAGCTATTGGTCATCGTCCGGCGTCCAGAGAACAATACCCTGTTGATCAGAGTCCTCTTCTCCGTCGTTATTATCATATTCTTGGTTATCGGTTTGCTGTGTGTCGGATTCCGTGTCATTACTTTCCACCTGCTCCGGCGGTTCGCTCTCAACGGGCGGCGCGGGATGCGCGCTATTCCATTCGGCCATTGCCTTCTGCTGCGCCTTCCACACCCGTGACTGCACCTCGTCTGAGGCAACGTAGCTTTCAGGGTCGAAGCTGCCAAAGAAAAACTCATCCAGAATGCGGGTGGTTTCCTCCTGATCAAGCATCATCAGGCTGCGGCCGTCATCGGTCAGTTTCTTGCCGTACATGCCTTGAAGCGGCAGCGTCATCTGCTTAAGCTTCACGCCCAGGAAAGCCGGTGCCTTTGGAATCAGCGCAGCGATATCGCTTTTGGTGAAGTTAGTCTGCACCATCGGCAGCACCACATCCAAAAGGTGATCAAGCTCCTTGAGCTTTAGCGTTTTTGTCTGGTCAATCGCCGCCTGCAGCACGTTGCGCTGGCGCTGCACCCGGTGAAAGTCGCTGTCGATAAAACGCTGGCGGGCGTATGCAATGGCGTCAAAGCCGTCGAGGTGGTTAAGCCCCGGCTTAACGCGGTGCTTTGTTACCGAGTTGGTATAAATCTCGCCGTTTAAAGCGGCCGCCTCCGTCTCAGTCAGTGTGATATCCACCCCGCCGATGGCGTCAATCAAATCGGCTGCCACGCCGACATTGACACGCACATAGCGGTAAACCTCTACACCAAATTGCTCCCGTACCGTTTTGAGCATGGCGTCAGCCCCGCCGTATGTAAAGACATGGGTGAGCCAGTCTTCCCCTACGCCCTCTATCGGTACGCCGATGGCGCGTTCAAGACTGACGATATGTGCCGTATGTTCCTTGAGATCAAGGCTCAGCAACATACAGGCGTCGGCACGGGCATTTTCTTGCATCTCTGAGCCAAAATCCGCGATGCCGCCATCCGGCGCGCGCTCGTCGGTGCCCAGCAGTAATACATTGATGTGATCAAGTTTGCCCAGGCTTTGGCTCCATGCGTCAGCCGGCAAATCATCTCCTTTGTCAAATCCGATTTTATCAAGCTTTGAGTTGACATATATCGCACCTGCTATAGCCAGTTCAGCCAGCAGGATAACGGTCAATATTGCGATCCAGCCGCTTGGATTGATGCGTTTTAATGTTTCTTTTATAGTCATTTGTTAGTTGGTTCCTTTTCTTTTTTTAGAGCCACCCATCAAAATATGGTCTCAATCCCCTCCTTGACGGTGCTTGCTATAATCTTTACAGCCTATGTATCATACTCGCAAATATTGACGAAATCAAGATGTTTTTGTATTTAAAATTAAACAAATTTTAAAACAATAAGCGGCCTGTGTCAATGAAAAAAACACAGCCCTCCAGCAGCTTCCGGAGGGCTGTGTAACTTAATCCAAAACTGTAATGTTTGCCAGTAAAAATGAGGAAATAATGCCCTAAAAATAAGCTAATCCCCTACTTTTGCAAGCTGAGGGCTACCGGGCTTTCCGGCAGCCCTCAAATAATAAAGGGGGGAGAAAATATCTAAACTGGGAAAAAGATTGGCATACCAATTAGCGCCCAAATAATGATAAACACAATTGAGACCATTGAAACCGCCCAACCGCCGAACAGCATGGCCTTTAAGCTTTCGCTTCTTGCAAGGCCCATGGGCGCCAGCATGTTTGAACCGGGATAAATAGAGGTGGTAACGCGGGAGCCACAGATAAGCGCCAGTGCCCAGACCTCCATCGGAACCTTGGTGGATTCCAACGCGGCCGAAAACAGGTCGTGCGTCACCTGAAGCTGCGCCACCGCGCCACCATTGACGCCAAACGACCCAACCAGCGTGCCAAAAATAACCACCAGCGACCGGCTGCCTTCACCTATCATTGACAGGAACAGTTTTCCGAGCGCTTCAAAGCCACCGCCGTAGTTGACGTAGGTCAGCATGACATTGAGCAGGATAAACAACAGGAAAATGCCAGCCATAGAGCCCATGCCCTTTGATACCTGTTTAAAGCAGTCGCTAAGACCCTTTTTAGAAAATAGGCCGATAACCAGCATCAGGATGATAACCACAAACACAGTATAAGCTGTTCCGGGTTTCGTGAACATGCTATAGATAACCAGTGCGACAAAGGTGACGATAAACGCAATTGTTGTGCGCTTCTGTTCGGGCGTTACAACAATCTCCGCCACATTCTCCTCCAGTTGATACACCTCGTCATACTTGGGGTCTTTTTGAATTCTCAGCGCGACCAAGTAGATGACGACCAGCCAGATCAGGCCGTAAGGCAGCGCGGCCCACAGCATCATTCTGCCGTAAGAAAGGCCGGTGATGGCTAATAGCGCAACCGTCGGGCCGGTAAACGGCCCCCAGATGAGACCGGTTTCACCCGAGCTTTGGAATACCGCGCCAACGGTGGCGGGCTTGAGGCCGGCAGCCGCAACGACAGGAATAAGAATGGGGGCAATGATGGCGCAGCCACCGGCAAGGGTTCCGAGCAGTCCACAAACGAGCGTGGTGGTCAGAATAACCGTTATGATTGCGCGTTTTTCAGTCTTAACGCCAATTTTCTGGATGATCCAGTAAACCATGGTGTGGCTGATGCCGGCTTCGGTCATCAGCGAGCCCAAACCGGCGCCCATCATGATAATAAGGCCAATAAGCCCGAGCGTTGAACCAAGCGACTCGGTGACAAGCTTGCCAAATAATGTGGGGGTCTGACCGGTGAGGAAAAAACCTGCCACGCAGGCAACAAACGCCGATGTAAGGCCGCTGCTTTTGGGCATAAACGAAACCACGATGTACACTGCCATCGGAATCAGCGCCCAGAGGGATTCTTCTGGTATAAAAGCATAGGGACCCATAGTGTTATCCTCCTTAAAATAAGATTATTTCGCCTTAAGCAGTACCGTACCGGAAATCGCCTCGGTTTGTTCGCCATTAAACAGCGCCAAAACACCGGCGACTAAAACGTGTTCAATTCCCTCCGGCTTAACCACAGAATGTAAGAAGTCGGATGTGTCCTTGACTTTATTCTCATCGAATATCGTAATGTCAGCCGCAAAACCGGGCTTTAATACGCCTCTGTCCGTGAGTCCAAGCTGCTTTGCGGGAAGCCCGGTCATTTTATAGACGGCGTCTTCAAGCGGCATCAGCTTCTGCTCGCGATTAAGGCGCAAAAACCGAGGAAAAGTTCCAAAGCTTCTCGGGTGGGGGTTGCCGTCCATCGCGTAATCAAAGGCATATCCGTCGCTGCCGATAGAGATATCCATTTCCTTTAGGATGGTGAAAACGTCCTGCTCGTTCATTGAGAAGTAGATGGCCTTTGCTGAGCCGTTGCTGCGGTCTAGAACATGCGCCACCGCTTCCTCGGGCGGCACGCCCAGCATTTTCGAAATTTCTTCGATAGTCTTTCCGTCATACTCCGGCGCAAAACCATTGGTGTAAGACACCAGTACACAGGCTGGGCCGCCTCGAAAAGCCATCATTTCAGCGATGTTGCTTAAAAGCCGCGACGATTTTTCTTTAACGCGTTTGTTCAGCGCCTCAAATCCGCCGTCGTGCGCCCAGTTGGGCACAATTGCCGTCAGACTGGTGCTCGACGCGTGATACGGGTACTGGTCGCAATCAACGTCTATCCCCTGTGCTCTGGCATTCGCAATTTTCTCGAGCAGCTCTTTAGCACGCCCCCACTGCGGTCTGCCCATCAGCTTAAGATGTGAAATATGCAGATGAACGCGTGAGAGTGCCGCAATATTGAGCATTTCTTCTACTGCTTCAAACACTTTTGCACTCTCGTTGCGGATATGTACCGCAAGGATGCCGTCGTGCGCTTTTACCACCTTGGCCAGCTCCACGAGTTCTTCGGTCTTGCAGAATGCACTGGGCGGATAGATTAGCCCGAGCGACATGCCGAAAGCCCCCTGCGCTAGTTCGCTATCGAGCAGCGCTTTCATTTGTTCCATTTCATCGGGCGCAGGGTCGCGGTCATCAAAGCCCATAACACATCCGCGCAGTGCGCTGTGCCCGACAAGCATGCCATAATTGGTGGCGCACCCCTGCTGCCGCACCCGCTTGGCATAGTCGGTCACCGACGCCATATCGTGCTGAAAGTTCTCGGCCTTAAGCTCAAGAATATGCTCAAAATAAGCGCCGTTCTCCTTTTGGTGCGGCCCCTGATTCGGCACAATGGAAATACCACAGTTGCCGCATATTTCGGTGGTGACGCCCTGATAGAGCTTACTCTGGGCTTTAAACGGCGCCGGCAGCAGCGGGCAGATGTCAGAGTGGCTGTGAATGTCGATAAAGCCGGGCGAAACAATTTTGCCCTGCGCCGAAATAACCTGCCTGCCGGGCTGATCTGCCACATCGCACACCGCCGCTATTTTGCCGCCCGATATGCAGACATCTGCGACATGGGGGGCCGTGCGGGTTCCGTCAACAACCGTGCCGCCTTTGATTACAACATCATACAATGAGGACACCTCCGTTAAAGATTTTTGCTATAACAACCTTGCAATGGTCATATAAAACTAAAAAGCAATTTTCGTGCCAATTCTCCAAAGTTTTTAATAATATCTTAAAAACAAAAAAACAAAGCGTATATCCCCTTTTTTGAGTGGGATGTGTACGCTTTGTTATGGTTCTGTTTGATTAAAATCCTCAGTATTTTGTAATTTTTACAATCCGCTTTGAAATATTTACAATTAATCACGCATTAGAATCTTTGTATAATTGTGTTGGTTGGCGGGGTGCGGAGAAAATCCGCTGATACCACGTGCAACACAAACGGTGGTGTTGGTACTATAAAGCGGCACCCACGGGCAGTCCGAAACCACAATTTCCTGAAGCTCCCTGTAAATTCCCGCGCGGGTCTGCGCGTCTGCAACGCTGCGCCCTTGTTCAATTAGCGCGTCCACCCTTGCGCTTTTATAGCGCATCCGGTTGCTGGCTGCGCCAAAGTTTGGGGAATAAAACGGGTCCACACTTCTGTCAGGGTCCAGAATCACGTTGTTCCAGGTGCCGATATGCGCCATTTGCTCGCCCGCGTTAATCTTTTTGAAAAACGTTGTGGAATCGAGCGGCACCACTTTAAGCGTAATGCCGACATCGGCAAGATTTTGCTGTAACAGCGGCAGACAAAAATCAAACGCGGGCTGTACTGTAAGCAGTTCAAGCGTAAAACCGTTGGGATAACCGACCTGTGCCAGCAGCTTTTTAGCTTGCTGCGGGTCATAGGGGAATCCTTCCATTTTGTCATAGTAGCCACTGATGCCCGGCCCCAAAACGGTGGTCGCCGCCCGCCCGTTGCCAAGCAACGTCTCTCTGACCAGCGTTTCTTTGTCTATGGCGTGTGCAATTGCCCGCCTGACCAGCACATTGTTGAGCGGCGGCTTGGTCACGTTAAGGGCAATGTGGGCAACCGTCACCGACGGCACCTGCAAAAGCTTCAGGTCAGGGTTTTCTATAATCTTTTCAAAGTCGGCGGAATCCAGCCACTCTGCCACCTGTATCTCGCCGGTTTCGAGAGCGTGCAACCGCGCCTGATTGTCGGGAATGGCGCGCATAACCAGCCGCGGGGTTGGCGACGTACCGCCAAAGTAGTGCTCGAACCGCTCAAGCAGAATGCGGTCGCCGACGCGCCATTCGGTCAGCCGGTAAGGTCCTGTGCCAATCGGTTCGAACCGCCCACCGTCTTTTTCAACCGCTGCTTTGCTCACAATGCTGCAACCCGTC
Organism: Candidatus Fimivivens sp.; assembly: GCA_034933525.1. Classification (GTDB taxonomy): domain Bacteria; phylum Bacillota; class Clostridia; order Oscillospirales; family Ruminococcaceae; genus Yanshouia. Next base: position 106,634 of record JAYFNI010000002.1, on the reverse strand, counting down.
AGGCACAGCTTGGCTAAAAAGGGCTGATAAGGCTCATTTAACACCACCTTGACGGTGAAGTCGTCAAGCGCCTGCACCTCCTTCAAGGTTGAAAGCTGCGCCTTAACCCGCTCGGAATGCTTTGCCCGCTCCAGACTAAACTTGACGTCCTGCGCTGTCAGTCGGCTGCCATCGTGGAAATAAACATCGTCCCGAAGGGAAAAAATCCACACCGTATCGGTCGTTTGAAGATAAGACTTAACCAGCGAGGGCGAAATTTCGCCGGTATAAGGGTCGATGCTAAACAGCCGGTCATAAATCAGATAAAATACGCGGGCAGCGGCAATTTCGTCGGCGGCCTGCGGGTCGGTGGAGGTGACATCCTGATTGGTCGCAATCACAATCTCGTCGCGGGGTTGCCCCGTACTTTTCTGCGGGAGCGTTATGTCAAACTGTTCAGCGTCTGTGCCGCCGCAGCCCGTAACAAGCATAATTGCAATCACCAGCAGACAGCACAGCGCACGATACCGCCTCACGATTGAAGCTCCTTATAGTTGATATGCGACTGTTCAAGCTTGTTGCGCAGACCCTTATCGCTGACGCCAAGCTGTTCGGCCGTTATCCGTATATTGCCGCCGTTTGCTTTTAATCGTATGGCAATCACCTTTTGTTCAATCTCTTTAAGTGTCATACTTTCGAATTCAGGCATTGCGGTTTGCGCTTCGCCAGCAGCTCTTTTAGGTAAATCCTCCGCCGTTATTTCACCGCCGTTTGCAAAAATGGCGGCATATTCAATCATATTAGCCAGTTCCCGAACGTTGCCGGGGTAAGTATATTCCATAAGACTGCGCTGCGCTCCTTTTTCGATGCGCATCGGGGGTTTATTAAGCTGGGTACAGTTTTTGTTCAAAAAATGCGCCGCGAGATCTAGAATGTCCCCCCTGCGCTCGCGCAGCGGCGGAATGTGCAGCTCGATGACGTTTAATCGGAAATAAAGATCCTGCCGGAACTTTCCCTCATCCACCAGCGCCTTAATATCGCGGTTAGTGGCAGCAATGACCCGCGCCCTGACTGGAACCTTGCGGGTTTCACCGATTGGCGTAACCTCTTTTTGCTGTAATACCCGAAGCAGCTTGGCTTGAAGGCTCAGCGGCATATCGCCAATTTCGTCTAAAAACACGGTTCCCTTTCCGGCAAATTCGAATTTGCCTTTGGTGTCCGAAATTGCGCCGGTGAACGCGCCGCGCTTGTGCCCGAACAATTCCTCCTCCAAAAGCCCCTCGGGGATGGCGGCACAGTTTACCTCTACAAAGCGTTCATTTTTACGGTTTCCGCTAAAATGAAGCGCCCGCGCCACCAGCTCTTTTCCGGTGCCGCTCTCGCCGGTGATAATCACGCTGGAATCAATGTCCTTGATGCGGTCGATCAGCTTATAGAGCTTTTGCATCGGCTCGCTTTTGCCAATGATTTCGCCCATGCCAAAGCGGGTTTCAAGCGCGCCGCTCATATATTCAACCTTTTCGTTTAGCTGCTTGAACTCCAGCGCCTGATTCATGATCAGCCCCAGCTCGTCAAGGTCGAGCGGTTTGGTCAGATAGCCGTAAGCGCCACTTTTCATGGCTGTTACCGAGGACTTTATGCTGCCGTAAGCCGTTATCATGACAACGGCAATATGCGAATTGAGACTTTTAATATGCTTTAAAACCTCAATTCCGTCGGCGGTGCCAATGCGCAGATCTAGCAGACAAAGCGCAATGGCCTCTGACTGCACGATTTCTAAACCCTGCTCGGCGGTGTTTGCGGTAAACACCTCGTAATCGTCCTCCAACGCCATTTTGAGGGTCAGGCAAATGTTTGGCTCATCGTCTATGACGAGAATTTGATGCTTCATAGCGACCTCCCGAAATAGATTGTTACACTGGTAAACTGCATTTCAACACTATCAATAACCAGTTTACCGTTGTTTTCTTCAACGAACTGGCGGGTGACCGCCAGCCCCATGCCGGTTCCGGTGGATTTTGTTGTGAAAAATGGCTCGGTAGCCTTGTCAATAATGTCCTGCGGCATACCCATGCCGTTATCCGCCACCGTCAGAACCACCGCACCGTCACCCATTGACAGCGCGTGAATATTGAGCTTCGATATAAACTCGGGGCATTGCTTGCTTTTCTGCTCAAGCGATTCCACCGCGTTTAGCAGCAGGTTTAAGATGATCTGTTTAAGTTGATTGGGGTTAGCCAATAACGTCAGTCCCGGCTGAATTTCCACGCAAAAATCCACTGAGGATGCAAAGCGCATTCCTTTGACCAAAAAGACGCAGGGGCGTACCATTTCTTCAAGCAGCACTTCGCTTTTTTGTGCTGTGTGCGGCCTGGCGTAGTCGATCAGACTTTCGACAAGCTGGTTAATGCGTTCCACCTCCTGCGGCACAATGGTGGAAAAAGACTCTTGGAACTGGGGGTTATCCTTTTTGCGCTTTAAAAGCACTGCAAAATTTTTGATGGAGGTCAACGGGTTCTTAATCTCGTGCGCAATACCCGCCACAAGCTGATTAAGTACGCGGCTTTTTTCACGCTCTAATAATTGCTGCGCGTCATTGATATCCCGTGTGATGTCCCTGACCTCGAGCAGCGCCCCGCTGATACTGTTAAGCTCATAAAGCGGGAAAATGCTAAATTGATAGCTGTGCCCGTTCCCGATATATTTTTTAACTTCGTTCGGGTACCCCCCGCCACTCATCACTTGCTCAAATTTTTCACGCAGCAAAAATTCACACAACGCAATTTTTTTGATAGATTCACCCACCATGTTCTGCGTGACGCCCATGATTTGGCAGGCGCTTTTATTCAGCATCAATATCATGCCGCCGGGGTCGATAATCAGCATGGCGTTCGGGCTGGTTTCTATGATGCGGCGCTGCACCTCGGCATCATTTTGTATCTGTAACAGGCGCAGTTCAAGCATTGCGTTCGTCTGTTGCAGCTCGGAGGTTTTTTCCGCCACCTGCAATTTGAGTTTTTTATTCATTTGTATATTGTTCCAGCCGATAAAGCCCAGAACAAGCGGCAGCCCAATGGTGATATACCAGTACTGACGCAGATAATCAAGCGCTGAGGGCTTCGTCTTTTCCGCAAAGGTCCACTTATCAAACAGGCGATTATAGTCACCGTTCACCCGAAGATATTCGATGCCGCCATCAAGTTCCTCACGCAGCTGCTTATTGCCCGGTGCCACCTTTATGGTGTAGGAAATCGGCACCATATAGTTGCGCAGAATTGTAAAGTCGTCTGATTTTCCAGCTTCGTTTAGTAAAAATACCGCGCTGCTTTTAACCGCGACTGCCACGTCAGATTCCCCCAGATAAAGCTCTTCAAAAACCCGCATCTGGTCAGCCACCACGTGATAAGAAAGGTTGCCAAGGCTTGACATGAACGAATATCCGATGGTTCCTTTCTCAAACACCGCCCGATGGCCATCCAGGGCATTGTCCGGCATCAGCCCCTTGGCTTTATATTGTGGGGCGATCATGCACAGCGAAGAACGCGATATTTCAGCCGTGAGCGAATCCCCCTGTCTTGAAGAAGCTGGCAGAACCACGCCTAAAATCAAATCGGCTTCCCCATTTTTTAGTGCCTGCTCGCAGTCCGAATTTGTTTCGCAGATGATGTATTCCACCAGATAGTTATTGCGCTGGGCAATGCTTTTCATCAGGTCAATGTGCAGCCCGACCAGCTGCCCATCTCTCTGGCGCATCTGAAACGGTGGTAAATTGGGGTTCACTGCGACGCGCAGCACAGTATCGAGTGCCAATATTTTTGGGGACAGTATGCTCCAGCATAGCAACGTGAATAGTATAAATTTTCTAAATCTCACCGCGCACGCCCCTTTCCCCGAATAAAATCGATGTTTACCGCGACCTCTGACTCTATATTAGCAAACCCGCCTGCGGTTTAAAAGGCAAATAATTGTTTTTTCAACACAATTTTACATTATATTTTTATATGTCGCCATTGCTGCGCGGTTGCCTCCAATGGATTTTTTCTGCCGATTTTCGTCAATCATTGTGCAAGTATCTGCCCGTCAAAACGAAAGGTAACAAGGAACACACCTCACAACAGGCCATTTGCTCTCCCCCAAAAAACATGGTACAATATTAAAGATAACTGTCAACATGACGCTAAGGAATGATTATCATGCAAATTTACTCTGGTCGCCCAGAAAATAGCGAAGGGCGGCTTAAGCGCGAGCTCGACACCTACGACCTGTTGGACAGGCTTGGCATAATGTATCAGCGCACCGACCACGAGCCCGCCACCACAATGGCAGTGTGCAACGTCATTGATGCCGCACTCGATGTTCTTATCTGTAAAAACCTGTTTTTGTGCAACCGCCAGCAGACGGTGTTCTACCTGCTGCTGATGTCTGGAGACAAGCCTTTTAAGACCAAAGATCTTTCCGCACAGTTGGGCGTGGCACGTTTAAGCTTTGGTAATGAGGATTTTATGGAACAGTTCCTCGGCGTAGCACCCGGCAGCGTGAGCGTCATGGGGCTTATGAACGACACCCAAAACCGTGTGCAGCTTCTGATTGACAAGGATGTGCTCGACGGCGAATTCATTGGCTGTCACCCCTGCCAGAACACCAGCAGCATCAAACTTAAAACCAGCGATGTACTTGAAAAGTTCTTGCCCGCCGTTCTACACAAGCCCATCATTGTGACACTTTAACACGGTCTGGCGCTCTGAACCGGATGTGTGGAAAATTATAATGAATATCAAAAACGCAGGATGATTAATTTCATCCTGCGTTTTTTATTATATCTTGCTGCCATATTGGCATAACAAGCATAGCGTCTCAATTTTGTATAAATGGCTGATTTTCGCTGCTTAGCTTTAAATCGACACGCTGCGCCGCCGCCCGTAATAGACTAAAACTGAGGGATATCGCAAATCAGCCAGGTGCGCATGGCGTCAAGTCATCAAAACTCGCCGTAAATATCACATTCCCGCCAGAAGTTCTCGCGGTTTTCAAGAATTTTCTGCGCGTCGATGCGGTTCATAGAGCCGACTGCGTTGAGCAGTGCGGTAATCAGACAAGCCTCCGGCACAATGTTGTCGGAATAAGAGAGAATCTGGGTGTTGGTCAAAAGCGGCACCGTGGCGTACTGCACAATCGGCGACGTGGCGGTGTCGGTGATGCAAATGGTACAAGCCTTGCGCTTATGGGCATAGCGCAACGCCTGAATGGTGGATTTTAGATAATGCGGCAGGCTGATGGCCAGTACAACGTCGTGCGGCGTCAGCGAAGAGAGCAGGTCAAATTCGTGGCTCTCGCCGTTGATGATATAGACGCCGTCGCGAATCCAGCCCAGGTTCAGCCCCAGAAAATGAATCATGCCGTAAGAGCTGCGTGAACCGATAAGAAAAACCCGCTCAGATTTTGCCAAAAGCTCGGCGGCGTCGCGAAAGGCGGACGTGTCGATGGTGCGGCGGAGCTTTTGAATGCCCTCAATATTTTTCTGCACAACGGTGTCAAGAATGTCATTTTCACTCTCGGCGGTATCAACAATATCGGTCAGGCGCTGCGTCAGGGATATCTGCTGCTTTAGCATCTCTTGCAGCTCATGCTGCAATTGCGCATACCCCGAATAGCCCAGCGTTGTGGCAAAACGGATGACGCTCGACTCGCTGACACCGCTTTTCTGGGCCACTTTAAACGAGCTGAGAAAAATAGCTTTATCGTAGTTTTCAAGCATATAATCTGCAACCTTGCGGTGCGTTTTGCTTAAATCGGGCAATTGCGCGTTGATGCGCTCAAGCGGATTGAGCGACACGACGAGATTATTGTCGGCGGTACTCATCAAACTTTAATCTCCTTTAATGTGATGTAAACACTGATCGAATCAGCCCAATAAACATGAAGTCATTTTCTATTATAGCGTTGTCCGCTTCATTATGCAATCCCTATAAAAAGCATTATGAATCATACCCTTCAAAATAATTAATCATGTTGTACATATAAAATAATTTATTATAGGTGTTATTTACAAATATTATCAAATATATTGACGCATATACTTTTTAGGGTTAACATAAAAAACAATAGATCGGGTTGTGCAGCCGACGGCCGCGGCCGCACGCAGCGATTTAATGCCAGTTTTTGTAAATTTTAAAAGTATAAAAGACTTTCAGGAGGTTTTGCGTCATGGAAGATAATCGTATCATCGAGTGCGTAGAAAGAGCCGATTACTTAGTCAGCAAGCTGTTAGGGGTCAAGCCCGGTGAAGAAGTACTCATCGCAATAGACCCCCAGACCGATATGCGCATGGCGAACGCCTGCGCCGCCGCAGCACTCAAGTGCGGCGCTGAATATAACATCAGCATGATGCCGATTCGCGGCAAAGACAAAGCCACCACTTTCCCCAAAACGCTGGAACTCGCCATGGAAGCATGTGACGTGTTCATCGGCATGACAACCGCCTCGGGTGCCGCCATCTATAACAACCGCCTCAAGGAGCTAATGAATGAAAAGCGTCTGAGAGAAGCCTCCGTCGTGTTGCGCAACATCGACAACTTCACCCGCGGCGGCGCGCTGGCCGACTATGAAAAAGTCTACGAGGACGGCGTCAAGCTTCAGGCTATCTGGCGCGGCAAGAAGCACGCACACATCACCACCCCCGCTGGCACCGACCTGCACATGGAAATGAACCAGATGGAGCCGATTATTGAGTGCGGTATTGCACGCAATCCGGGCGATGCTATGGCATTTTCAGACGGCGAAGTTTCTCTGGGGCCGGTCATCGGAACCACCCATGGCAAACTGGTCATTGATGGGCCGATCTGCTACTATGGCAAGCCCTCCACGCCGGTTGAGCTGCGCATTGAAGAAGGGCGCATTGTTGAAGTCATCGGTGGCGACGCCAATATCTGCAAGGAAATCCGCCGTCAGATCGCCGAGATTAAGGATAGCGACAACATCGCTGAAATCGGTATTGGACTAAACCCGGCCTGCATGTTCAACGGCGACTTCGAGGAGGAGAAAAAGGCCATGGGCACCTGCCACATCGCCATGGGCAACGGTTTTTATTACGGACAGCCCGCCCGCTCGTCGGTACATATTGACATGGTGCAGTACGATCCCACCATCTATTTTGATGATGAGCTGATTGTAAAGGACGGCAAAGTCGTCTGCCTGGGCTATAAATAAGCCAAAATTGCGGACTGCTAGAAAACAGGATGAGAAGCTATAACATTTGTGATAAATTAAGGAGGCAATTATGAAGAACAGACTGACACTCGCTATTGCAACGATACTTGCGCTCGCACTTGTATTGACCGGTTGTGGCAGCAGCTCTTCCCCCGCATCTGCCGCGGCGCCCGCACCCGCAGGCTCAACGGCCGCACCCTCCGCCGCTTCCGCCAAACCCGCAGAACCCGCCAAATACACGATGGTCACCGGCTCAACCGGCGGCACTTATTATGCGCTGGGCGGCGCGATGGCCAACACATGGAACGCACATCTGCCAAATATTCAGATCAGCTGCGTTTCCTCCGGCGCTTCGGTTGAAAACATGAACCTGTTACAGGCGGGCGAGGCCGATCTCGGCATCTCGATGAACAATGTCGCCGATGCCGCCTGGAACGGAAAAGAACCATTTAAGTCAAAGTATGAAAACGTCCGCTCCATCGGCGTTGTTTACCACGAGGTTTATCAGTTGATCGCGGCTTCCTCCACTGGTGCCAAGACCATTGCCGACCTCAAGGGCAAGCGCGTGGCAATCGGCCCAGTTGGCAGCGGCACCGCCGGCACCTCTGAGATGGTGTTCCGCCTCGCCGGGCTTGACACCACCAAGGATATCACCGCCGAGCGCGACGGCTTTGGCGACGCAGCCGCCAAAATGCAGGACGGTCATCTGGATGCAAGCGCCGCAGTGCTCAGCGTGCCCGCCGCTTCCATCATTGAGATGACCACCAGCATCGACCTCAACTACATCGACATTCCCGATGATATTCTCCAAAAGATTCAGGCCGAGGCACCCTTCTACACCCGTCTGGTCATTCCGGCCGGAACCTATTCGAACAAAGAGGATTTCAACACCATCACCTGTCAGGCGGCACTATACTGCCGTAAGGATATGTCCGACGATGAGGTTTACGAGATTACCAAGTCGTTTTATGAGAATGCCGCTGAAATTGCCGCGGCTCACACCGCCGGTCGTGACATCAGCCTTGAGGGCGCACTCAGTGGTATTACCACACCGCTTCATCCGGGCGCTGTGAAATACTTTAAGGAAAAGGGTCTTACCGTTGACGCTTCGCTCATCGCCTAACCTGTAAAGCCGTTTTAAACCCTCCAGAATTTCAAAGCACGCTGGCGAATCCTGTTCTTGCACGCCTTTATGGGATTCGCCAGCTTCTAAAAAAGACACCCCAGAGAGGAGCGTTCGCCTATGCGCGACATCACGGAAAAAACCGTCGCTCAAGAGCATCAATCCTTTGACGGCGACGAAATCATGTCCAAATACGATAAGGAATCCGCCTTTAGAAAGCTCACAGGTTTTCCAGCTAAAATTGTGTTTATTTTGGCCGTGGGCTGGTCGCTTTTTCAGCTTTACACCGCTCTGTTTGGCACCTTTCCATCAACGTTGCAGCGCGCGCCTCATCTGGGAGCGGCGCTGGTGCTCACCTTTTTGCTTTATCCGGCCTATGGCAAACCAACACAAAAGATTCCGTTTTACGATTACATACTGGCAGTGCTGTCCATCGTCTGCGCATCTTATCATATCTTTTTTTATGATGAACTTTTGCTACGCAGCGGCATGTTCACCAAAATTGATATCGTCATCAGCCTGATTGCGGTCCTACTCGTGTTGGAAGCCGCACGCCGCGTGGCCGGTATGGTTATCGTTAGTCTGGCGAGTTTCTTTTTAATCTATGCGCTTTATGGGAAGTATTTCCCTGGGTTTATGAGCCACTCCGGCCTTAAGCTGCACCGCGTCGTCACCATGGAGTGGCTTGGCACAGAGGGCATTCTTGGTTCACCAATCTATGTTTCGGCTACTTTTATTTTTCTCTTCCTCGTCTTTGCCACATTTTTAAAGGCCAGCGGCGTCGGCGACTGGATGACCAACATCGCCATGAGCGCCTGCGGCAAGCAGGTGGGCGGCCCGGCCAAGGCAGCCGTCGTAGCCAGTGCTTTACAGGGAACCATCAGCGGGAGTTCAGTTGCGAACACCGTTTCCACCGGTTCTATCACTATCCCTCTAATGAAAAAAACCGGTTACAAGCCGGAATTTGCAGGCGCTGTTGAAGCTGCCGCCTCGACCGGCGGTCAGATTATGCCCCCCATTATGGGCGCGGCGGCGTTTATCATGACTGAATACATCGGCTGCTCTTACACCACCGTTGCGCTTTCGGCCTGTATCCCCGCGCTGCTGTACTTCACCGGTATCTTTACAAACGTCCATTTTGAAGCACTTAAATTAGGGCTTACCGGCGTCGCCGATAGCGAAGTGCAAAGCATTTCGGGGCTGATAAAGCGCGGCTGGTATATGATTGCACCCGTTATCGTAATTATTTACATGCTCGTCTCGGGCAAGACCGCTATGCGCGCCGCGCTGTTTGGCATCATTGCATGCCTTGTCATCTGGTGCGTTGAAATCTTCCGCGAAACGCATGGCTTTGACGTTAAAGGCTTTGTGGTAAAGTTTATTGTCGGGCTTGAGCAGAGCGCGCGCAGCGCCGTGGCCGTTGCCGTCACCTGCGGCTGCGCCGGTATCATCGTCGGTGTCATCACCAAAACCGGCCTTGGCCTTAAGATGGCGGGCGGCATTGTGGCGTTGGCTGGCGGCAGCAAGATTTTGACCATGGTGTTCACCATGCTTTGTTCTATTCTATTGGGCATGGGCGTTCCCACCACCGCCAACTACATCATTCAGGCCACCATTTCGGCTCCTGCGCTGGTCGCGCTCGGCGTTCCGGGCATTGCGGCGCACTTGTTCGTATTCTATTTTGGCATTGTAGCGGATATCACCCCGCCGGTTGCACTCGCCGCATTCGCAGGCTCGGGCATTGCAGGCTCCAACCCGATGAAAACCGGCTTTAACGCTGCACGTCTAGGCATGGCGGCCTATCTGGTGCCATATATGTTTGTACTTAACCCCGTCATGGTACTGGTTCGCCCCGAAGGTATGGGAACTGGACTATTTGTCGGCAAGGTCATTTTGTCCATTGCGACAGCAATCATTGGCATGATCGGTATCGCAACCGGAATGACCGGATATTTTAAAACTAATTGTAATATTATAGAGAGAATATTACTCATTGGAGGCGGCATAATGATGGTAGATGCCGGTTCGATAACCGACGGTATTGGTATCGCCCTTCTGGTGGCTATCTATCTCATGCAGCTTTCACGCGTCAAAAAAAAGCGTGCCGCGGCGGTTTAGTGCGGTTCCTATGACCGAGTGAGCCTGTTTTAACGAAATTTCATCCTCCTCCCATTGCCGGACCTGCGGCCAATACTGTAATTTACTGTGTTGGCTGCAAGTCCGGTTTGCAAATGTACTGCAAAAACGATAAGGGGCGAAACAGAAACAACTGTTTCGCCCCTTAGTACAGATCATTTGAAGTGCATATCGAAGGAAATGTCACAAAACTAGGTATTTTTCACTTTGTAAAATTATGAAATGCAATGCCGCTTTATGCGGTAGCGGGGAACCCCCGGCGAGGGTTCCCCCTCGTAAAACGGTCTTCCGGACCGTTTTTACTTCCCCTCCTGCGCTTAAATCACAAAGAACGCATGGGGCGCTGTTCCATGCCGCTCGCCTATATGGACGCTCGCGGCTGCTTGGCTCCGCTGAGCGCAGCGGGCGGCATAAATGCCCGCTGGGGCTCCCGCCAATCTGCAAGCTTTTAAAAGCGCTTGACCAAAACTTAAAATTTTTTAAACATTTTTACTTTTACATAATAACATGATCGACTATATGTTTTTAAAGATAACGTTTTAATCCATCTTTTGCGCAAGCCGCACGGCAATGGCGTCGATAAATTCTTCACTGGTGACCGCCTGCGCTTTAAAGTTGGGTTCGGTCAGTCCGACCAGATCTTTGGTCATAATGCCGCTGTTGAGCGTCTCGATGCTGGCTTGTTCTAGCGCCTCGCCAAATTGAACAAGCTCAGGGAGCGCGTCGAGTGTGCCGCGCTTTTTTAGTGCGCCGCTCCAGGCGAAAATGGTCGCAATCGGATTGGTGGAGGTCTTTTCGCCCTTTAAATGGCGATAATAGTGCTGCGTAACGGTGCCGTGCGCCGCTTCAAACTCGGTGGCGCCATCGGGGGCAACCAACACTGAGGACATCATGGCAAGACTGCCAAACGCAGTGGAGACCATATCGCTCATGACGTCGCCATCATAGTTTTTACACGCCCAAATAAAACCGCCCTCTGAGCGGATGACACGCGCGACCGCATCATCAATGAGGGTGTAAAAGTACGTGATACCGGCCTGTTTAAACCGGTTGCGGTACGCTTCAAACTCCTCCTCAAAAATCGCCTTAAAATCACCGTCGTATATCTTAGAGATGGTGTCCTTGGTTGAAAACCACAAATCCTGACGCTTATCCAGCGCATAGTTAAAGCAAGCATTAGCAAAGGCGCGAATCGAAGCTTCGGTGTTGTGCTGCCCCATCCACACCGCGGGGCCATCCGCCTTAAAGACGCTAAGTTCCTCGGCCTTGCCGCTTTCGCCCACAAATTTTATAAAACACTCGCCTGGTTCAGTGGATTTTAGCTCCACAGCCTTATAGATATCGCCATAGGCATGACGCGCAATCGCGATTGGCTTTTTCCAATTTTTCACCACCGGTTTGATCGCGTCGATTACAATAGGCTCACGGAAGACGGTTCCATCCAGAATGGCGCGTATGGTGCCATTGGGGCTTTTCCACATCTGGGTCAACTCGGGGTATTCCTCCATGCGCTGGCGGTTGGGTGTAATCGTGGCACATTTTACAGCCACGCCATATTGGCGCGTAGCGAGCGCGGCATCCACCGTCACCTGATCTTTTGTGGCGTTGCGGTACAGCAGCCCCAGATCGTAATAGTCTGTTTTTAGTTCAACAAAGGGGTGCAGCAACTTGTCTTTGATCATCTGCCAAAGAATTCGGGTCATTTCGTCGCCGTCCATCTCAACTAAAGGGGTGGTCATCTGTATTTTTTGCATTTTGGTCACCTTTCTGAGTGTTTATTGTGAACCTGCATTTTTCTTCACGTTGGTATGTCATGTTAGTCGAAGTATTGCAGGCTAAAATCTTAATGTTTTGATTATATCAGATCTACGTAAAAATGTCTTCCGCATTAGCGAAAATCTTTTCCACCAAAATGATCTACTCTGCTTGAGTTGGCGTCTAAAGCATTTCTTGTGTCATTCACCTTGCTAAGATGTAGTATTAGTATAAGAATAAAGGCCCCTGCGAAAGCATCGCAGAGGCCCTAAGAATTTTAAGATTTATTGAACTGCATTAAAACCTAGCGCCAAATCGGCCAGAATGTCGTCGATGTGTTCTGTTCCGATAGACAAGCGAACCGTATTGGGTCTAATTCCGGCAGCCAGCAGTTCTGTTTCATTCATTTGAGAATGGGTGGTCGAAGCTGGGTGAATGACCAGCGACTTCACATCTGCAACGTTAGCCAGAAGGCTAAACAGTTCCAGGCTTTCGGTGAATTTACGAGCCTTTTCGGCGCCACCTTTGATTTCAAATGTAAAAATAGACGCTGCACCGTTGGGGAAATAGTCGTCATAGAGTGCTTTTGCACTGCCCGTTGCCAATGCAGGATGGTTAACACGCTCAACTTGCGGATGGTTTTCCAAATATTCAACCACTCTCAACGCGTTTTCAACATGCCGCTCCACCCGCAGGGAAAGTGTTTCCAGTCCCTGCAACAGCAGGAAGGAGTTAAACGGCGAAATAGCTGCGCCTTGATCGCGCATAAGGGTGGTGCGCAACTTAATAATATAAGCCAGATTGCCACAGGCCTCGGTGAACACTACGCCATGATAAGAGGGGTTCGGCTGTGAAAGGCCGGGAAATTTATCGTTTTGTGCCCAGTCAAATTTGCCGGAATCAATGATGACGCCGCCCATGACGGTGCCATGCCCGCCGATAAACTTTGTCGCCGAATGCACCACCACATCAACGCCATATTCGATGGGGCGCAGCAGATAGGGGGTTGCAAAAGTGTTATCCACAATAAACGGTATTCCGTGCCGGTGGGCAATATCCGCAACAGCGCGCAAGTCGGTGACGTCTGAATTCGGATTGCCCAGCGTTTCAGCAAAGATGAGTTTGGTATTGGGCAATATGGCCGCTTCAAAAGCTGCCAGATCACCAAGGTTGGCAAAGGTGGCGGAAATGCCCTGTTCGCGCAGCGTGTTGGCAAACAGATTATATGTGCCGCCGTAGATGCTTTTGGTCGACAAAATATGGTCGCCTGCCCGCGCGATGTTTTGCACAGCGTAGCTGATAGCCGCCGAACCCGAAGCGGTTGCTAGCGCGCCAACGCCACCTTCCAATGCTGCAATGCGCTTTTCAAACACGTCGGAAGTCGGGTTCATAAGGCGGGTATAGATGTTTCCGCCCTCGGTCAGGCCAAAACGACCGGCCGCCTGCGCAGAATCTTTAAAAACATAGGAAGTCGTCGCATAAATTGGCACAGCGCGTGCGTCTGTGGCGGGATCGGGCTGCTCCTGTCCAACATGTATCTGAAGCGTTTCAAAACGGTATTTTTTATCAGCCATAAAATCTTCTCCATTCGTTTTTAGTCACCGGGACAAAAAAAGCCCGGGCATGTCTTTACGGACATCTCCCGGGCACGCATGTTCGAATGTATACCGCCATTTAACGCGGTAGCTGTTTAAAAAATAGTACAGCACGCACACCCGAACCTACTATGCGCCCGGGAGTTGAGCATTCGGCCACAGCGAAAATTACTTCTAAGCAAAATATCAAACAGTGCTTTCATTTTCGTTGCCTCCTTAATCCATATTATTTACATATGATATAAGTGGATTATAACCACTCTATTTGTATTTGTCAATACATTCTTGCACTTTTTTAAGGCTCAAAAGCGCGAAACGACTTGAGAGTCACAAGAATTTTGGCACACCAACTAGTGTTTTAGCGAATTAATCTTGAGATTTTTAAGGTATAACCCCCAGCGACAACGTTTAAATTATTATATTTTTAAATCAAGTCTGCACATTATTGCCCTTCGCCCAGAACACTGCACCTTTTTAGTCGCACGACAAACCCCCGCCGCGGTAGGCTTGAACCTACGCCGCAACGGGGGAATGGGTAATTATCGTTTAAACGTTTTAGGTGGGGTTTGTTCCACCGGCAGATAAAATGTTATTCATAGTTTTTATAGGATTTATAGCTCTTGCGGTAATAGCCTGCGCCAGTATCCTTGACATCGCAAACGACCATGCCCAGAATTTTTGCATTTGCAAATTCAACACTGGCAACGGCACGGCGCAACTCGTCATGGGTTGACTGCCGGCAACGCGTGCACATAATCAAACCGGCGGCATATCGGGCCAGCACCAGTGCGTCAGTCACGATGTTGACTGGCGGGCTGTCGATAAAAATATAATTATAGTTTTTGCTCACAATTTCGATCAGCTTCTGCATGTTCTGAGAACCGAGTAGCTCTGAAGGGTTTGGTGGTACCTGCCCCGCCGTGATAATATCTAAATTGGGATGAATTTGCTCTTGAACGCCGTCGGCAACCTTGCAAAATCCACCCAGAATTTCAGCTAGTCCAATGGTGTTGGAGATGCCAAAAATTTTGTGCTGGGTCGATTTTCTTAAATCTGCATCAATCAATAGAACAGTCGCCCCTGTCTGCGACATGGTCAGCGCCAGATTGGCACAGTTCGTTGATTTTCCCTCCGAAGCCAGTGCGCTGGTCATAATCACACACTTGTTTTCGTTGGTCGCTAGAGCAAACAATAAATTGGTTCGCGCTGTTTTATAAGCCTCTTTAATAGCAAAAGGCGTATCATCATCAATTAAAATGCCATAAGATCGTTCAGAAGCATTTGATTTTCTGCGAATAAGGGAGGCCAATCCGTTACTTTTCATAATAATTATATCCTCCCTTAGGCACGGAATAAAAGTCCGGAATTTCGCCAAGCACCGCAATGTTATAATGGGCGACTAAATCTTCTTCGCCCTTAACGGTGATATCCAACATCTCAAACAACAGCACACAGCCGCAGGAGAGTATCAACCCAAGCAATCCGCCAATGATACCGTTGCGCAGTGAATTAGGTCCACTGGGCTTTGCGGGCGGCTCCGCTTGCGAAATTACTTCCACAGAACCGGCCTTGACCACACGAATAATCTCTTCAGGTGCCATCCCAGCCATCGTGTTGGCCATTTTAGCGGAAAGTTCAGGACTGGTGCTGGTGACCGAAATGCTGAACACTTCGGTATTGTTGACCGACTTCATCGTGATCATCTTGCTGACATCTTTAAGTTCGTCGTACTGAAGATTGCACCGCTGAGCGACCTGCTCGATGATTTTGTCATTTTGTAAGATAACAATATAGGTATTAACCAACTTTTGGGAGGCGTTGATATCGTTAAGATTAACGTTACTAATGCCAGAATATTGGTTATTATTATTGACATAAAGGAGTGTCTGTGCCGTGTAGGTTGGCGCAACCAAAAATTTGAACACGCCAAAAGTCGAAGCCGTAAAAAGTATGGTTACCAATATAATAATCCAAATTCTTTTTAGCAAAATAGATGCCAGTTCTATGATATCGATTGAATCCTGCAAGTATATTCCTCCCAGAAGATGATAGGGCCTTAGAAAATATTACATAAAAATACTATTTTAGCAAGTATTCCTAAAAAATATTACCATATTTATTATATAATGGCAAACTAATTTTTGCAAGCCTGATTATACAACATCTCAGAACGCTTTTTTATCTTGTCTAGCGCTTGCTGCCCTCGTTTTTTGACAATAAAATCCACCGCCATCCGCAAATTGGGTGGACGTGTTGTCATATTGTGACAGTCACTGCCTAAAAAATCAATCTTGCCGTTTTTTAGCAATTCAAATACAAACCGCCTTTTTAGCGGTGACATCAAAAATGATTCCGCATTAACCTGTACCAAACAACCGCAGGAAATCAGACTATCAAGCATGTCGCGACTCTGCGTGATTGACCGGTAACGTTCGACATGCGCAAGTATGGGCTTTATTCCATGATTATAGCGCAGATCCTCCAGCTGCCTGATCGTCTTATCATCTAAGTGCTCGGTAAATGGCAGCTCAATCAGCGCAAAATCCGTGCCGCTAATGCAAAGACGGCGCAGATTCTGGTTTTTCATTAAAAGCGGAGATAAATAAATTTCACAGCCGACCATAACAGGGGTTTGACTCTGCATGACACTTTTCAGCTTTTCATAAGCCGCCCTACGTTTTTCTAAAAAGTCGTCGGCTGAACATTCATAGGGATAAAAATGTGGCGTAAGCACAACCGGATTGGTTTGCTGACGCGTAATTTCTGCAAGCATTTCGACAGATACATCGACCGATTTGGCCCCGTCGTCAATTCCGGGTAAAATATGCGTGTGTAGGTCCAAAATCATATGCCCAGCCCCTTACAAACAGGATATGGAGCTTTCCCCTGTGTCAAGCCACGCAGCGGAAAGCCCCATCAGAACCCGATTTCAAGCAATTATTTTGCAGTGATCGGTCCATCCGTAATGATAATGGTATTGCCGACCGTTGTGGAAAAGGTCAGGCTGCCGTTCGCATTAACGGTGTAAGGAGTGGTCACTCTGGAATAGCTGTTGGTAGTCGGATTATAGGAGAAGAACTGCAGGGTAGCAGTATTCAGCTTGCCAAGATTGGTGGGGGCAATGGTGAACTGAACAGTTGCGCCAAAAGCACCCTGCTGTGCAAGCTGCACCGAAGCAAAGTTGTTGGTGAAGTACTGGCCAAACACAGACTCAACCGCCGGGTTAGCTGGCAGGGCGCCTAGGCTGATATTCTGTGCAGTAGTAATCGTGGCGGGGTTGATGGTTGCAGTGTAGTTCGGGGCAGTGAAAGTAACGGGCTGGGTAGCCGCAGCAATGCTCTGAACAACGTTCTCGGTGATAACCGCGTTCTCAGTAACTTTCACAGAACCGCCAGCGGTGGTCGCTTGCGCCACAGAGGACGAAGAAACAACGGCCGGTGTTCCGGAAAAACCGCTGCTGCCTGATGCACCGCTTGTTGAGCTGCTATAGTCGGCAGCCATCGCCAACGAAGCCATTGCAATGATCATGGCCGCTGAAAGCATGAGGGACATTAATTTTTTCATAACAAATCGCTCCTTGAAAAATGTATTTAACTAATGCCAAACCGCTTGAATTGTCCGGCATTAAGTTATCGAATATTAAAAAACGGATTTAACGCGCTTGTCTTTTCGACCCCAAAACAAGCCCCAGCACGTACATCAGTGCTGACACGGAAAAGGCCAGTGCGGCAACCGTAGGTACCCCAACAGAAACCACAGGTACTAATAATTTTTGCAGGGTGATAAATGGCCATTGCCCCAACATAACGGAAAGCTCGTACAAAAACCGAAGAATACCGTCACCGTGCTGCGTACCACCTAAAGTAGCCAGCCCCACCTGGGGCAACAGCAGCAATGCCGCGACAACAGCTAAAAAACCCCATCGTTTTAAGACACCGTTTGAATAACTCAACATAAGCAGCGTGATCACAAATAAAACAGCAAATCCAGCGCGAAACAGCGACATGCCATAGGTTAAAAGCATCCCCGCTGGCAGTGCAAACAGCGCAGGTAGTCCGCTTAAATCCGGCATTGATTTAAAATTAGAAACGTTTAGCCGGTAGTTTTCCATCTGATAAAAAGCACAGATTAAGAGCGTTCCAAAAAAGAGAAATACGTCTTCCACCAAACCTGTACGTCGACGCATTATAGCCCCGACCAACCGGCTGCCGTTGGTTTTTAACGACTTTTTTGCCACAGTCAATGCTACAATCCCCCTTAGTAGTCCCCAAACGCTTCTGAGAAGACGCTTTGGTAAGGTACAACGCCATTATAATTGATATCCAGCAGATGCTGATGTAAAACCAACATAGGTGCCAACAGCAGGATATAAGCCAGCGCCGCCGCCACCAATGTTTGTCCGGCACTTTTTGTTATTGATTGAAAGTTATTTTTGATAAGTTCGACCAGCTCGGCTGCCAGCAGGATCACTGCCGGCGTCATAAAAAACAGTGCCAAACGCGATATAATGGCATGTTTCATGCCGACCAGCTCCAAGAAAGTACCCCAGTATAACAGATTGATCAAAAGGGCGTTATAGGACTGCCGCCGCACCAGGGGCTTATAAAGCGCAAGGCATACGATCAGAAAAACTAAAAAGGCGATTGCAGGCCCAGGGCTGGTACCGTGGATGATCTCTACTGATGTAGATCGATAATTTTTATAAGCCACTTTGGTGACCATTGCCAAAATTGCCTCGGACTTAAAATAAGCCACGCCACAAAGGATAAGCGCAACAGGCAGCGTTAATTTGTTCATGGGCAACCGCAAAATAAAATAGAACGGAAGCATGATAAGAGCTGAAATATGGAAGGTAGATGCCAGCAGTACAAAAACTGCAAATCTAAAAAAGCGGCGCTGTTCAATATATCTAAAAGCGAACAGCATGACCATCAGCGCAGAATATTGCCGCAGAAAGCACATGGAATTATACAAAAAACCAAAGCAAATAAACGCCGCAAAGCTGACCCATACATTGGAGGAACGTCGGTAAATAAGACACGCAATGACAGCAGCAAAAAAAATGGCAAACGCAACAAATAAAATGTTATAACCCAGTGTAAATCCAGACAGCAACCGGCTGACTGCAAGATAGCCCTTTTCAAAACGCTGGCGAGAAAAGTCTTCCCAGTTTAAAAAATAGCATTGCAGAAAACCTTCCCAATAGTTGTAGTAATCGGTGCTGACCATAAAACGTAGGCTTGAAATAAGCGCCAGACCAACTCCTCCCGCAATGCAATAGGCCCTTTTGGCCCACTGAACGGGTAAAAACCGATTTTGTAAAATACCAAACAAAATAATTGGAATAAGTAAAAGATAATATACTGCCAAGAGGTCACTTCCTTTGCCTTTTCGGCGCCACTTATACTGATATTTTCCCAGCCACAGCGGTTGCCGGCGTACCGTGAATGACTATTGGCAAGCTGGAATTTAGTATTTTAGCCGCTTGCACTGGTTGCACAGTCTCGGATGCCTCAAAAATTTGGTTAACCTCGTCGGGATCTTTAAAGGTAGGCACCACTTCATGCAACACAGCGCGAAGCCGACTTTCAGATTCGCTGCCCAGTGCCTCACCAATTCGTTTCAACTTATACTGAATATCTTGCTGGGAAATGCTATGCTGGCACTCGATAAAAATCTTTTTGTTGGGGGTCGCAACCAAATCCTCGCTGGCAATCAGCAATTCTTCATACAACTTTTCGCCGGAACGCAGCCCAGTTTCGATAATATCGATATCTTTGTAAGGCTGGTGACCCGATAAGCGGATCATGTTTTCCGCCAGTTCAATAATTTTAACCGGCTCACCCATATCCAGAACAAAAACCTCCGACTGTTCAGCCATGGTAGCCGCCTGCAGCACCAACTGTACCGCCTCTGGAATCGTCATAAAATAGCGAATAATATCCTTGTGCGTGACAGTGACAGGGCCACCGCGCTCAATCTGCCGTTTAAACAGCGGGATGACCGAGCCATTGGAACCAAGCACGTTGCCAAAGCGTACAGCAACAAATTGTGTCTGGCTGGCACCCTTCATGCTTTGGAGAATCATTTCGCAAAAGCGCTTGGTCGCCCCCATAACATTGGTGGGATTGACCGCTTTATCAGTCGAAATCAGCACAAACTTTTCGGCACGATAGCGATCGGCCATCTGTACCATATGATAGGTGCCGAAAATATTATTTTTAACAGCTTCTTCAGGGCAAAGTTCCATCAATGGCACATGTTTATGTGCCGCCGCATGAAATACCACCTGCGGACGATATTTCTCGAAAAGGCTCTCAATCTTTTCAGAATCGCGAACCGATGCAATTTCTATACTAAGAGGAATATTCTTTCCAAAGTCAAGAACCATTTCCTGCTGCAGGTCATAAACACTGTTCTCATAAATATCGACTACTATCAGTCGTTTTGGCCCACACTGCATCACTTGCTTGCAAAGTTGAGAACCAATAGATCCCCCGCCTCCGGTAACCATAACAACCTTTCCGCTCAGAAAGTGCGACACATTTTCACAATCGAAAGTGACACTCTCTCTGCCTAGCAGATCGTCAATATTTACGTGGCGTATAGCTTGCTCAAGTATATCATACTTATTTTCCAACAACAACACGGTATCTGGTAAAATTTTTATATCACAGCCGGTGCGAGTGCATTCGGAAATAATCTTTCTGCGCACGCCGCTGTTGACTGAAGGCATTGCGATGATCAGTTCTTGAACATGTTTCATTTTGCACTGTTGTGCCACCGTAAAGACCGGCCCGACAATACTGATGCCATGTATCTGCTTGCCAATTTTGGCAGGGTTATCGTCGAAAAAGCATACCGGTAAATAATTGCTGTCCGCGTTGTTTTGAATATTACTCAGTAGTGTGGCTCCTGCGCTGCCAGCGCCGACGATTGCCAACCGAATATACCGATTATGTGAAACCTTTTTCCGGCTGCGATACTGCCGGTAAGAAAAGCGCGATAGCAGCATAATTAGCGACGAAAGTGAGGAGGCAGTGATGTCTATGGCAATTGACAAGCTTTCGCCAGGTAGCAAAAACGCTAAAACTCTACAGCTAAAGAAAGCTGTAGCGATGCTAGTCATCAACGTCAGGTACTCCTGCGATTCTGCATAGCGCCACAGACTGTCATACATTTTAAAAGTAAAAAGACTGCCGCTGTAGCAACACCCAACCAAAACAAGATGCTTTAGCACCACTAAAATATAATGGCTATTAATATTTCTGCCGCCCATAAGTAGACTGACAAGGAGGAAGCATATTGATATTATGCTAATATCCATTAAGAACAGTAGTAATTTACGAAACTTACTAAAACGCAAGACAAAAACTCCTTTACCAAAGTTTAAGCCGGCTTTCCGGCGCTTTAATTACGTCCTTTGGATTTACAGCCAAGCTGAAAGGATCCTGCTCAAAATCGACTCCAGCCACCATGGCAACTTGAGAACTCGATACCTGCACGGCAGCACGTTTTTAAGTTGTCTTTGCCCTTTATGTGGGAATTTATTGGATTTATCGGTAAAATTATAGCAAATTATTTGCTAATAAGCAACCTTTCGCAGCATTTTTGGTTAATGTTGGCAATAAAACAAGATTAAATAAACGATTACATAGTTTATTTATGAACTTTTACCGCATCGGCAATTGATTTTGTAAACAATTTCGCGTATGCTATTGCTATCTCAAATTTTTTGGAAGGGGGATGGTCGCTGTGCTTACGCTAGACAGCATTTACCACGCTGCCTTTACCATGAAAAACGTAGTGCGAAAAACCGACCTGATTCACGCACCCAAGCTTTCAACGGGGTGCAAAGTATTCTTGAAAACCGAAAATCTGCAGGTAACCGGATCCTTTAAGGTCAGAGGAGCCTTTTATAAGATTTCTCAGCTTTCAAGCGAGGAACGCGCCCACGGGGTTATCGCCTGTTCGGCGGGTAACCATGCGCAGGGCGTGGCGCTTTCCGCGGCGCGGATCGGCATCCCCGCCACCATCTGTATCCCAGGCTCGGCCCCCATCTCAAAGGTTGAGGCCACCCGTAGCTACGGCGCAAAAGTCGAGCTGGTCAAGGGTGTTTACGATGATGCGGCTGCCCGTGCAACGGAACTTCAGCAGCAGACCGGTGCCACCTTTATTCACCCGTTCGACGATGAACGCGTCATCGCCGGACAGGGTACCGTTGGGCTGGAGATTTTGGATCAGCTGCCAGAAGTGGACGCGGTGATCGTGCCCATCGGCGGCGGCGGACTGATTGCGGGCATTGCCTTTGCGATGAAATCCCTAAAACCCTCCGTCAAGATTTACGGTGTTCAGGCTGCGGGTGCCCCGTCGATGTATGACGCCATTGCAAACCATGAGCGTAAAGCGCTGCCATCTGTGGCAACCATGGCTGACGGCATCGCCGTCAAGATGCCGGGCGTCCTGACCTATGACCTCTGCACAAAATATGTAGATGAAATTGTCACCGTCACCGATGACGAGATTTGTGCCGCCATTTTAGCGCTCATCGAAAAACAGAAGATGATCGCCGAGGGCGCAGGGGCCGTCCCAGTGGCGGCGGTGCTTGCAAACAAGCTGCCGCTTGAGGGAAAAAATGTCGTCTGCCTTGTTTCGGGCGGCAACATCGACGTCACCATTCTCTCAAGGGTGATTAACCGCGGCCTGCTCATGACGGGGCGAACCGCCAGACTGCGCATCGAGCTTTCGGACACACCTGGGCAGCTTGTTGCCGTATCGGCTATTTTGGCTGAGTGCGGTGCAAATGTCACCAGCGTGGACCACAACCGCACCAGCAACAATAAAAAGATTACCGATTGTTTTCTTGATATTGCGATTGAAACGCGCGACCATGACCATGTAGACCAGATTAAGCAGGTGCTGCTTGACAATGGCTTTAACGTGACCGAAATCTAGCCGTTTATGCGTCGGGCAAGAAACCTCCCGCATTTATTGTGCAAGATGATTATGCGATCTGACTAACGCGCATTTTGCCGAACCGTGTATACATGCTCTCAAACCCTTAAAAATTGAATATCTTTAATTGAGAAGAAATCACCGAATACTTATGCTATAATGGCGGCAGTAACGGTGATTTCTGCTTTAATTCTATAATTACTCATTAAGGAGGGAGAAATATGACATTGGACGAAATGTGGCGCGCAGTTTGTGAAAATGATTCTGCTTTTGACGGTGTGTTTTTCTACGCCGTCAACTCCACCGGTATCTTCTGTCGCCCCTCCTGCAAATCTAAGGTTCCAAAGCGTGAGAATGTCCGTTTTTTTGAAACTTCTGCACAAGCGCGCGCGGCAGGTTTTCGCCCCTGCAAGCGCTGCCGCAGCGATCTTGCCGATTATCAACCTATGCATGAAATAGCCGAAAAAGCGCGTGCTTTGATCGAGGCATCCTTTTCAAACGGCAGGGACTGTGCGGCAGGGCTGGGGCAGCTTGGCGTTTCACGCCACCGGCTGGCAGAAATATTTCTGGCGGTTCACGGCGCAACGCCCTCGGAGTATGCAGCCGGACTACGCCTGAAAATAGCCAAGCAGCTGCTTTTAGACACCGGCACGCCCATTGTTGACATCGCCTATGCCACAGGTTTTGGCGGCTTGTCATCATTTTACCGCTTTTTTAAAGGTCGAACTGGTTTTTCACCCGCCGCTTTTCGAAAGGAACATCAAAAATGATACACGATGCTTTTTACCCATTTGAATTTGGGCTATTAAAGATTGGCTATAACGACGAGGCTGTCATTTCGCTAGACCGCGTAACGCAGCCGGAAGCTGACCATCTGCCCTGCCCGCTGACCGAAAAGGCTTTTACGCAGATTAGTGAATATCTGTCAGGTAACCGGAAAGTCTTTGACTTTCCATATATATTATCCGGTACACCGTTTCAGAAGCAGGTTTGGCAGGCGCTTTGCGATATTCCCTACGGCCAAACGCGCAGCTATAAACAAATCGCTGAGGCCATTGGCAAACCAAACGCTTGCCGCGCCGTCGGCATGGCAAACCACTGTAACCCCATGATGATTGTTGTACCTTGCCACCGCGTCGTGGGTGCCAATGGAAAACTAACCGGCTATGCGGGCGGCCTGGAAATGAAATCAGCTTTGTTAGCACTGGAGCAGCGAATGAGACAAGATGAACACTCGGTAAGTTCAGCGCGGCAGGAGGTATAAGTTGAATAAGGATCAGCAAGTTGAAGCACTTTTGCAGCAACCCTGCCACATTATTGATTACCTTCCCCGCCGCGTGCCGGAAAGCGCAGGGGGATATTGCTTTTCGGTAGAGCGTTACTTTTTAGAGCGGAAAAGACTGCGCCACATGGCGGAAAGCTATACGCGCATCATCCTCAAAACACTATGCTATTTCGACTATGCCGTGTACACCGAAAAGTGGCTGAATAGATCTGATTGTGGCACCTTAGCCAAGGCTATCGCCAAGGTTGTAGTCCGAAAAAAGGGGACTATTCATATTCTGTTGCCAACAGAAAACGCATTGTTGCAGATTATTGGCGGTGACCTTTACATCACGGCATATAACTGCGGGGATAATATTGCGCAGACGCTGCAACTGCTGGCTGCATCTGAAGGGCTTTTCTGGCGTGAAGGCCAAAATTGAAGATTGCGGTGCAACCGCAGCAAGACAGCACAAATTTGCTTTAACAACTGTCGCAGTTGATAAACAGAGCCGCCCCAAATAGGGGCGGCTTAATTTATCTTGACGTTGTTTTGAGCTGACTTGATTATGCGTCACCGGCTGATTGACCGTCAATAATGCCGCCTCTCGCATTAAAAAAAGTGGAGGTAGTTCGTATTATTACATCACCTTGTCAAGATCGCGGCGCAGCCGCTTGATTATACGCTTTTCCAATCGCGAGATATACGACTGACTGATGCCGATCATGTCGGCCACCTGCTTTTGGGTGCGTTCTTTTCCGTCTAAAAAGCCAAAGCGCAGCTGCATGATTAGGCGTTCCCGCTCACAGAGCTTGTTGATAGCGTCTGCCAGCATACTTTTTTCGGCGTCCTGTTCAATCGGGCGGTTAATGGAATCGGGCTCGGTGCCCAAAACATCTGAGAGCAGCAGCTCGTTGCCATCCCAGTCAATGTTTAAAGGTTCGTCGATTGAAACTTCGTTTTTTAAGGGCTGACACTTACGCAGATACATGAGAATTTCGTTTTCAATGCAGCGTGAGGCATAGGTTGCCAGCTTAATGCCCCTACTCGGGCAAAAGGTGTTCACGGCCTTGATCAACCCGATTGTGCCGATGGAAATGAGATCCTCCACCCCGAGGCCTGAGCTTTCAAACTTTCGCGCAATATACACCACCAGGCGAAGGTTATGCACAATGAGCTGCTGACGTGCCTCGTGATCCTTCTGCTCAAGGCGGATAAAGATGACCCGTTCCTCCTCGCGCGAAAGCGGTGCTGGCAGCGTTTCGGGGCCATGTATGTAGTGTACCGCTTCGGTGAACCCTAAGCGCAGCAATATTAAATAAAGCTGCAGCCGCAACGCCCCGCAAAGTGTCCCCACTGATTTTTTCATGATGTTTACGCCCCCACTTTCTGAACTTTATAGCTTACGCTAAAATAAAATTTTGTATAAGCATCTGCGGATTGCAAACGGCCCTATAATCATCCGACCCAAGCGGTTTATCCAGCACGGCGATATAGCAGTCGCCTACTTTTTTGGCGCTTTCGCCCTGCAGTCGCACTAGCAATGTATCAGGGATAAAGGCGGGCAGTAGCCCGATAGAACTAATCGTTTTATAGGGTACAAGCCGAAGCCCCTGCGCCCGCGTTTCTGAAAGATTAAAGTTTTTCAACTCCGGCGGCATCGCGCTGCCCAACGCCCGCTCTTCACAGACAATGACCGGGCAGTGCGAAAACGGCTCGGTCAGGTTGCTTCCGGTATCAACCAGCGCGGGAAAGACGCTCACCGCCCCTGCGTGCAGCACGGTAATTTCACACAGCGTCCCCTTGGGGGCGCCGCGCGCCAGTAGTCCAGCAAGGCCACCTGCGATAAAATAAGCCGCGATGCAACATCCGATGAGCGCCGCCGCGCCTATATCAAAGTATACCGCCCCTTTAGAAACCAACATCCCCCGCGGGCGCAATGTCACTGATAATAACAGCAACAGCCCGGAAGTGAGCAGGCTAACGGTGAAAAGGCAAAAAACCGACATCATAACGCGTTTTAAACCTTTGCACCCAAAGGCGGCAACCGACATCATAACAGTAAGAATCAACTTATAGAGAAGCAGCACGACGCGATTATAAACCGGCACAAAAATAATCAATGCCCCCAACGCGCCAAGCACAGCCGCCAGACACAGCCGCCAAAATACCGGCTGACGCCGAATGAACAGCGCTGTTATCCGCAGCAATATAAAGTTGACCATAAAATTAATAACAAGCAAAATATCAACATAGACAACCGTGGGCAAGGCTCTCCCCCCCTTGTACACATGAGTATACCGCGCCAAGGGTTCAATAATTGTCAAAACCGCAGAGCTTGTACTTGGAGCTTTTGTCCATAAAATCCGATTATAATGCGGTTTTCAAGGGTCAAGCTAGAATTTGTACAAAATTTTTTTAACGTGCCTGGTTCTACAATTTTTTCTGCCCAATGCGTACAACCCCGTGATGAAACCTTTTTTACTGATTTGGCATAGGATGAAGCAAACCTTTTTTTGGAGTTGATTAAATATGCCATGCAGATGTAACAGCACCTCTGTCGCATCCGCTTCTGAAACAAGCACCGTCGCGGCAGCCAATAACAATACAAACACCGCCGACGAACGCAGATGCGGAAACCAGGACGCCAATAGCAACAATCGTGGTTCAAACTGCAACAACGCTGTCGCAGGCGTGAGTACCAACAACTGCTGCTGCCGCCAAAACTGCAACAACGCCGTCGCAGGTGTGAGCACCAACAACTGCTGCTGCCGCCAAAACTGCAACAACGCCGTCGCAGGTGTGAGTACCAACAACTGCTGCTGCCGCCAAAACTGCAACAACGCCGTCGCAGGCGCAAGCACCAACAACTGCTGCCACCAAAACTGCAACAACGCCGTCGCAGGCGTGAGCACAAGCAATAACAACAGCACGCCCACCCCGTTCTGGCCTATTTTTGCCGTGATTCCTGACAACAGCTCGAACAACAACAACAACAATAGAAGCCATAACCATTGCCGTAATAACTGCCAGCGCAACTGCTGCTGTTAGCCTGCGGCAATCATTACCTAGCAAACCCCTCTTTTGTTATCCCGCAGTGGATGTGCCCTCTTAAACTCAATGCCAGCATATGCCGGTTGAGTTGGGGTTTGGCATCCGCTGCGGGATCGCTGTATCCGTAAAAAGAGGCGTGCCCACCTCCGGGGCGTTTTGCGTTGTTTTTTACTTATCTGCGCGGTATAATTAAAAGTAAGATAAAACTAAGAAAGTCGAGGGATTGCCATGCTGCGCTCGATTCGCCTTCGTTCATTCGTGCTGGCCGCGCTGTTGATTCTGGCTTGCGCCTGCCAAAAGCCCACAACATCTTCTCAGCCCGCGCAGGAATCCCCTTTGCCTGCCTCGGCGGCACTGTCGGACATGCTGTTCTCCGCCGAAATTTATGAAACCTATTGCGGCGGGGCCGAATGGGACGGTACCGACTATAGCGCCACTGTTAACTTCGCCTATGGCTGGCTATCTAAAAAGGATTTACTCGACGCCTTGAAAAAAACTGACACGCAGGGTGAAACAGTCTACTCTCTGCCCCAGCCTACAGCTGAACTGATTTGTGACCTGTTTTTCGGGGTGGATGTCGCCCCAAATAACGAGCAATATCAGCTCACCTATACCAAAGAATACGACACCGCCCTGCCCTTTACACTAAAGGGTCCAGACACACTGCCAGCGCCAGAAAGTGACGGGAGCTATCGGTTAACACTGACTCGCGTAATGCCCAGCGGCATCACATTGTCAAGCGCACGCTACCATTTTGTGCCGGTCAAACTGGAAAACGAGCCGGAAGCACCCGCCAACCGCGTCTATCATAAAGGTGATACCGTCTGGCGGATTGCGGCGGTGACAAACCTGCATGACCTCGCCCTACCCAAGGCACAATACGAGGTGGTGCATATTTCGACAGTGGACGACCTGCAAAATCTAGCAACGGCAATCAATTCCGGCGACCGTCAGGCGCAGCAAAAGCGCTATCTGCTGGAAGCCGACCTCGATTTAGAAGGCATTCCCTTCACGCCTATTGGAACAAACCGCCCGCTAATGCCAAACGACATCCGCGACGACAGCCCGAAGGGCTTCAACGCCGTGTTTGACGGGCAGGGGCATACCATCCGCAATTTGAGCATTACGCTCATCGCACCTGAATCTCCCGACGCCCCGCTGATTGGCGGCTTTTTCTCGGTGATTGGCCCAGGCGGCGAGGTTAAAAACCTCACGCTTGAAAACGCTTCGGTTTCTACGCCTGTCACAGTACCGCCTGCCGCCGCGGAGGTTGCGACCGGTCTGCTGGCGGGTCGCTGCATGGGGCAGGTCAGCGACTGCCATGTTTCGGGCAAAGTCATCGGAAGCTACCAGACCGGCGGTCTTGCGGGCATCATCGGCAACTATCAAGACGGTGATGAGGCGTCCTTTGCCCGCGTGACCAACTGCACCGCCAAGGTCAGTGTCGCGGGCGACAGCGAGCTGGGCGCTTTTGCGGGCTCGCTGCACGGTGCAATCCTTTCCGACTGCAAAGCAGAGGGCGAGGTTATCGCCCTATCGGGCCAAATATACGGTGCACCGCGCGCCATTGGCGGATTTTGCGGCTTCTCGGTTGAGGGACGAGTCGAAAACTGCGAAGCATCAGTCTATGTCAAAACCATGCTGCCCGCCGAATGGGTCGGCGCGTTCATGGGCTATAATCAGGGTGCCATTATCAACAGCCGTTACAACTTAGACAAAGCTCCTAACTGGGAGCCGGTGGACGTCATCTACCAAAACGCAACCAGCGAAGTCACGGCTTTTTCTATCAATGTTAAACCGCTTACCCCAAAAGCCTAGCCGCAATAAGATTTATATCCCACCGACATTTTTGTCGGCTGGTTTTAAGGAGGATATCCATGACCAAAAAACAACGTGCTGCTGAGGCGGTGCGCCTTTTAAAAGAAGCCTACCCCGACGCCATCTGTTCCTTGGAATATGAAAAGCCGCACGAGCTTTTAATCGCGGTGCGGCTTTCGGCGCAATGCACCGATGCACGCGTCAATATGGTTACCCCTGCGCTGTTTTCAAAATATCCGACGCTCGAAGCGCTGGCAGCGGCAACGCCTGAGGAGATTGGCGAGGTCGTCAAAAGCTGTGGCCTCTACAAAACCAAAGCGCGGGATATTGTGGCGCTCTCGCAGATGCTGCTTGACGAATTTGACGGTGTGGTGCCCGATTCTATTGAACAGCTCACCCGTCTGCCCGGTGTTGGGCGCAAAACAGCTAACCTCATCGTGGGCGATGTCTATCATCAACCCGCCGTCGTGTGTGATACCCACTGCATCCGCATCACAAATTTGCTGGGGCTGACCACCACCAAGGACCCGTTAAAATGTGAAAATGAACTGCGCGCCTGCCTGCCTATGAATGAATCCAACGATTTTTGCCACCGGATGGTGCTGCACGGCCGCGCGGTGTGCGTCGCCCGCCGCCCCCAGTGCGATATTTGTGTTATGGCACCTGTCTGCCGTTTTGGGCAGAAGGGCAAGAAAGTCGCGGATTAGCGTTGTCACCCACTTCATTGTTTTACACAGCTTGGAAGGAAAGGTAATCTACATGAAAAAGCTTATCGCAATTGTGGCAGCTTTGCTGATTCTTGGTGTACTTTGCGGCTGTGCCACCGCCCCGAAAAAAATGACCGTTGCACCCGCTAAACTGACTAAGAAAGAAGAGAAAATGGCTAGCCTACTGGCGCCGAATAAGCAGAGCATCTTTGATTTTAAAATAGATGACACGATTAAATCCATACGAATCAACCGCTATCGTTTTGAAAACGGTGAGTGGGAACCGGATGGCGGCAGCGGTCATATCTGCGACGGCACAAGCGGCAGAATTGCGCTGATATCCGATCAAAAGCAGGACCGTATCGCCTTGCAAGACAAAAATAGTAGCGGTTCTGTCACCCTCAATCTGCCCGAGGGCCTTAACGCCCCAGGCAAGAGTTGGGCTACCTCTTATTTAAGCGAAGCGAAGCACATTATCTACGAAGAAGAGATACCGCTGAAAGTGCAATTTTTCACCATGCAGGACAGTATTTCTTTCTATGATGTATCCTTTTTCAATCAGCCTGAGAAGTATGCACAGCAGTATGAGCAGGTGTACGCCATTACAATCACCTTTAGTCAAAGTGAACTGAGCTGACAGCCAAAGTCTTAAACCGCCCTTATACTGGGGGCGGTTTTGTTTTGTCTCAATCTATAAATAAATTAGCACTCCATTATCAAGAGTGCTAAAATTAATAATTTATCCAAAATTTTTACGAGATTTTCTTACAATCTTTTAGTATAGTATAGTTGTCAAAAGAAAAAACAAACAAGGAGGGTGAATCCAATGAATTCGGTTGCACAAGCGGGTGCTTTGGCCGCCCGAACCGTCGGTTCCGTCAAATAATTTAAACACAGTACATTGAATGGAGGAATTGATATGTTTGATTTGATACCCTTTGACCGTAGACGCCGCGGCATGATTTTTAATCCGTTTTCGGATTTTGACAACTTTGAAAAAGCATTTTTCCAGCACACCGGTATTGACGAATTTAAAGCCGACATCAAGGATATGGGCGACAGTTATCAACTGGAAGCAGATCTGCCCGGCTTTAAAAAGGAAGACATTAATGTCTCGCTCGATGGCGACTGCCTGACCATTGGCGCTCAGCGCAGCACCGAAAGCGAAGAAACCGATAGCAAGGGCAACTTTATCCGGCGCGAGCGTTCCTACGGCGCATTTACCCGCTGCTTTGATGTCTCGGGCATCCAGCAGGACGCTATCAAAGCTGAGTACACCAACGGGGTGCTCAAGCTCACCATGCCTAAGAAGGCCAACACCTTGCCGGCTTCACGCACCATCGCCATTGAGTCATAACATTTTTACTGTTACAACAAGTCCCCATGGAATATTTCTCCTCATTAATAAGCGCCCTGTCCGGTTATTTAGAGCCCGGACAGGGCGCTTTCTTTTTTACGTTTTATATCATCAAGCTTGCGGTGCTTTTTCGCGCCGCAGCATAGCACCAGCACTTGCATCGCCCTGATAAGCGATACTAATCTTCATGTGCGGGTGGCGGGCGGCGTCGAGCGGCTCGCCCCATTCATCGCGCAGATCATCCACCGTCAGCTGGCGGGGCTGCTGCCCGGGTTCTAAAAGCTCAAGCACATCGCCTTTGGCAAAGCGGTTTTTCTCAATAAGGAACAGCCGCCCGTTCTCGCAGCGTTCCACCACGGCGCTGACTTCCCAATCCTGCACATAGCCGCCCGCGTAGTAACTTTGCTGCAACGGCTCACGTCCGTAGAAAAATCCGGTGGAATATTCGCGGTGAGAAACGGTTTGCAGCTCGCGCAGTGTCCATTCCGGCGCGGGTTCGCCCTTCATCGCAGCATCGAGCGCGGCGCGGTAGGCATTGGCCACCACCCCGACGTAATAGGGCGACTTGGCGCGCCCTTCAATTTTAAAGCTCGCAATGCCCGCATCAGCGAGTTCGCGCAGGTGTTTAATCATGCACAAATCCTTGGCGTTTAAAACCGTGGAACCGTGTTCATCCTCAAAAACCGGCAGAAAAATCCCCGGGCGCTTTTCCTCCATCAGGTGGTAGTTCCAGCGGCAGGGCTGCGAACATTCGCCACGGTTGGCATCTCTACCGGTGAGATAATTCGAAATGACGCACCGTCCTGAGACCGACATGCACATTGCACCGTGGATGAACACTTCAAGCTCTAAATCCTTAGGCGTTTTGGCACGGATGGTCTTGATCTCTTCAAGCGTCAGCTCACGCGCCAGCACCACCCGCTTGACGCCAATATCATAAAGCGCATTGGCGGTCAGTTCGTTCACGATGCCGGTCTGGGTTGAGGCGTGAATCTCCATATCCGGCAAAAACTTGCGCGCCGCCATCATCACGCCGAGATCGGCAATAATCAGCGCGTCGATTCCAGTCTGCCCCACCTGCGCCAAAAATTCGGGCAGCGTGGCGGTTTCGTCACAGCGCGGCAGCGTGTTGACCGTCAGATGCAGTTTGACGCTGCGGGCGTGGGCATAATCAGCCGCTTCAGCCAGTTGTTCCATGGTGAAGTTGGAAGGTGCGGCTCGCATGCCAAATTGGGTGGAACCCAGATAGACCGCGTCCGCACCGTAGCGGATGGCGGTTTGCAGGCGTTCAAAATCCCCGGCGGGACACAGCAGTTCAGGACTCTTCATCGGTTTGCTCCTTTTTGCGTTGATGCAAATTGAAAAAACAAGCGGGCACAGGCGATGCACAAACGCGCGCCCGGCCCGCCGTTAATTTTGGTAGTCGGTTAACTTGAAAACGACATGATATTTACTAGACTATTTTTCGCACGGCGGACGGCGAAGCCAAATTGGCGCCTGACGAAAAGGGCAACGCCGCAGCACGGGAAATAGACCGCAAAGGTAGGGTGATTTTCAGGTTAATTAACTTTATAATTTACTGAACGTCGGTGCCATGTTTGGCACCGCCCGCCGCCGCCGCCTTTCGGACGTTGGCATAATGCTCATCGAGTGTTTTGCTGTAATAATATTTGCCATTAATATCGGTGACAAAGAAATAATACTGTGAATCCTCGGGATTTATCGCGGCCTTGATCGCATCCAAACCGGGCGAACAAATGGGGCCAACCGGAAGCCCCTGGCGCACGTAGGTGTTATATGCGTCGTAAACCTCCTGTGTTGTGCGGCTCTGGTAAGGCTTGATATCCTCTTCAACGTAGAAAATCGTCACGTCGGACTGCAACTTGGGCAACCCCGCGCCGGGGTCGTCTATACGGTTGTGAAATACGGAAGAAACCATTGCCATCTCATCGGGATTGCCCGCTTCCTTCTGGATGATTGAAGCAAGGGTGATCACCTCGTCAAGCGTCATGCCGGCATCCTGAATCTTGGGGTAAATATCGGGCATGATGCGACTTTGGAAGTTTTTAAGGAATTTCTTCGCTACCGACTGCACATTCTCACCCACGTAAAAATCGTAAGTGTCGGGGAATAGATAGCCCTCCAGACGATAAAAGCGCAGATCGTTGTTCGGCATCATATCGATGAACTCATAAGAAAGATCGGTGCTCTGGGTGTAGTCGATAAAATCCTTGGCAGAGCAAACCTTATTCTCCTCAAGGGCGGCGGCCATATCGCGCAGCGTCATCCCTTCATAGAAGGTGATGGTGACTTCTTCCTTGATGATATCCCCCGAGCGCAGCGCCGTGATGATGCGGTCATAGCTCATGTTGGAGTTAAACACATAGCTGCCCGCCTGAAAGCCGTCATCCTTTTTGCGCAGGGCCGCATAGAGCCTAAAGGTTACCGGTTGTTCAACTACGCCTTTTTCGCCTAACAGCTGCGAAATTTGGTTGACAGACATGCCATCTTCAATCGTCACCTCAATCTGCTTGTCCTCTTTGCCGAAAGCGAGCAGATCTGTCGCGCTTGAAATGGCAAAGAAGGCTAAAAACCCTGAAATGCCAAGAACCAGCAGCACCGAAACCAAAAGCGCCATTCCATTGGAACGGCGGCGCCGTCTGCCCTCGGGCTGGGGGCGGTCTTCATCAGATAATTTTTTTCTCATTGCGGGTTTCTCCCTTCGTACATTGTAACCACCATCACACCAAAGGCATAGTATGTAATAAATCATCAATGTGAGGTGAAAGTGAAATGTGGGGTAATAATAGTTGCGGTTGCCTTTGGATCATCATCATCATCATTCTGCTGTTCTGCTGCTGTGGATGCGGCGGTGGGCTAGGCGGAACAAGTTGCGGAAACACATGCGGTAACCAGTGCGGTAACCAGTGCGGTAACATGTGCGGTAACAACTGCTGCGGTAACATGTGCGGATGCTAAGCGTAACTTATTTTCTTACTTAGGCGGAGCGCCAGACAGAAAGCCCCTTCGGGGGCTTTCTGTTATTATGTGATAAAATTGCCGGACTATAAATGAAGCGCGCCCATCACGGCTTAGCACTCTGATTTCGCACAGCGGTACCGGTGGTAAAATATTCGGTGACAATGCGATCAACCGGAACGTCAAACCGACCGTGCCAAAGATGCGGAACAAAACAGCATTTATATAGTATCAGCACCTTTTCGCCAGGATAATCGCGTAAAAAACGGTCGTAATAGCCACCGCCATAGCCTAAGCGATAACCGTTCCGGTCGCAGGCAAGCGCCGGCACCACACAGAGGCTGTGTGAAAAATTTTTAAGAAGACGTTCGGGCTCAGGCTTGGGCTCCAAAACACCAAAGGTGCCGGGCATAAGCTCATCCAGGCTGTTTATCAGATAAAACTCCATCTCGCGCGTGCCCGGAACACAGCGCGGCACTGCCACGCGCTTGCCGTCTGAAAGCGCCTTTGAGATAATCTCGCGTGTATCAACCTCAATGGGCATCGAGACATAGACTAGTATCGTCTTGGCGCGCCGATAGCATAATAGCGACCGCAGCCGCACCGCAATTCGGTGATCGGCAAGCGCTTTTCGCGCTTGGGTCATCAAATAGCGGCGCTCTTTAAAGCGATTTCGCAAAGCATTTTTATATTCCTTAATATTGACTGGTTTTTCCATTAATCTTTCAATCTAGCACCAGCGAAAGGTAGGGCGCCTTCCCCTGTGATGCATTCCTTTCTGAAAGATACCATCTGGTCATTGCAAAGGGCTCGGGTGCGCCGCCAACGCCAAAATCGGCGGGGAGCCGAAGCAAAATTCTCTCGCGGTCAAACCGCGCAGCAATCGCATTTAATACCGCAGGATAAAGCGCATTGGCAGCCCATTCCTTAATGATCACGGCGTCCCCGGCAGGGTAACACAGGGCATAGCCTGCCTCGGGTTCATCAAACGTCAGTGTTTCACCACCGAGCAGCGCGGCCTCCTTTTGTTGATAAGCAAGCGCCTCGGCGTTCCAGCGGGCATAAAGAGCGCTTTGGCCAAAAAGCCTGTCGCGCTGCATCAGCAGTTCGGGTAGCTGGGCCGTTTTAAGCGTCGCCAGCGGGCCGCCTTTTTTGGGCGCATACGCTACCGTTTTACGGTAAAACTCGGTGCTAAAGCCACGCATGCCGTAATACGCAAACAGCGACGGCTCAGCGGGGACAAGCAACGACAGCGCGACCCCCTCTTGCGCCAGTCGGGTGTGCGTCGCTTTGAGCAGTGCGCCGGAAAGCCCCTGAGAGCGATAATCGGGATGCGTTCCCACCGCGTAAATATATCGGGCATTATAATCGATATTATTCTCGCGTATTGTTATCGGCAATAGATAGAGCATAGCGACCGGCATGCCTTCAAAAAGCGCCACCATAGTATTTTCCGGCACAAAGCGGTTATTAAAGAACAGGCCGATATAGTCCGGCCTATCGCCAAAGACAATCTGCCAAAGATTTTTGAGCGGCGCAGCCATTGCGGCAGTCGCCCGTGTGAAGGTAAATTTTTGTTCTTCCATCATTTTTCGGCAGCGGCATAGCGCTCATACATGATGACGGGGCGGTAAGATTCCTTCGCTTTTCGAAGTCCTTCTTCCCCAAGGTCATCCTCGCGGTTGACAAATTCGAACTGCCCCAGCGCATTTTTTACAAACTGCTGGTTGATCATGGTGTAGGCACCGTGAATATCTGAAAACGCCTTCTCAACGTGTACCACAAAGGTATCGTCGGTGACAGCACTGCCAAAGGTGAAAGCCACAACCTTGCCGTCCACATACAGCACGCCACCGGTGAGCCCCAGCTCAAAATAGTGGTTGAAAGCACTGCGCACGGCGCAGGCTTCGCGGTGCAGACTGCTGTGTTTTTCATAACAGCCGTTCTGCTTGCACCATTCGGCGTTCATCGCCTTGGCGTCGTCAATGTTCTTCTCGGTCAGCGGCTCATAGCGCCAGTCGGGATACATCGTCATAAAACGGTTGACGTGGTTGCGCTTGCCGTGCAGCTTTTTTCCGGCGAGCGTCGCCAGACTTTCGCGGTTATAGATATAATCAAAATTATCACGTACCGCGGTGAACTTAAACCGTCCGGGATATAGCTGTTCAATTTTTTCAACGCCCTCGGTCGGGATGCCATACATCTCAAACGGAATACCCAACGACTCTGCATCAGCCTCCATGGCTTTAAGCGCACCGGCAAAATCGCCCCGCCCGGCGGGGTAGAGATAATGCATGCGCACCGCGCCGCTGCGGGCGAGCATAAAATCTTCAAAGCGGGCAATGCGTACCGTATAAGTAACGGCCCAGTTAAAAAGATTTGAAAAAGTGTATTCGCTGCCGCGCAGACCGGAATAGCGCATGACTTCAGTCGTCCAGTCCTTGTCGGCCATGGTTATTTCTTTAAATTCCAGCATAAGGCCTCCGAAAATTTACTGTTTTGCTGCCGCGCAGGAAAGCGCCTTAAAAGCAGCGTCGGCGATAACGTCGACAGGGTAAGGATTGTGCGCCGCGTCTGAACAAGGCAAAATGACCCAACCTAACGTTTTGGCGGCAAATAGTGCCGCCTCACGGCAGGATTCTAAATAAGCCCTGTTGCGCTCGTGCAGATCTTTTTTAGCCTCGTCACCATGATAGCGCTGCGCCATCAGACGCTGCGAAGCTTCCGGGTGCATATCGAGATAAAGCACCAGATCTGGTTTTGGCAACGCAAGCTGCACATATTCATAGTATTCAAGCCAGCGGATATAGTCCATCCACTGCTCACGCGGCATCTTTGCCATCTGATGGCAGAGGTTTGAGGTGGTGTAGCGGTCGGCAATGATCGTCTTACCCGCTTGATAGTCGTTTTTCCATTCGCGCTGATAGCTGATATAGCGGTCGAGCGAATAAAAGCCCGAGGCGGCGTAAACGTTAACCTCATCAAGCGCGCCAACCTCACCGCGCAGATACATTTTAACAAGCGCCGAGGAATCGCTGTTATAATCGGGGAACGAGATGGCGCGAACCGCCTCTCCGTTTGCCTCAAGACGCTGCACGGCCTTTGCCGCCTGAGTGGCCTTTCCGCTGCCGTCGAGCCCCTCAAAAACAATCAGCCTGCCGTTCATTTTGCCTGCGCCCCTTTATAGCGTTCCCGCATTTCTTTCATTCTTCCACAGCTCATCTTACCTTCGGGACAGTTGCCTGCCACGCAGGGCGGCCCTGAACTCATAAACAGCACCGGTGCAACCTCTTTGACTAACATCAGCATCTGGTCGGCTACCTCGCGGATCTCCCACTGGGCACGGGTGCAGCAGCGATGATTAAAAAAGTTATAAAGGCTACGGGTGTTCATCGTGACAATCATGCGGGTCTCGCAGGCGTTAGGCAACACAAAGCGAGCGTCCTCAATCGCCTGTTTTTCGGCTTTTGAAGTCGCCTGCTTCTCCGGCACACCCTGTGCCAATAGGGTTTTTAAATGCTTTTCCTTTAAGATTGCCGTAATCTTTTCATAGCTTTCAGTGGCGGCATCCATCGCCTGGCGGTAGGCCTTTAGTGCCTGCTCATCGGCGGCCACCTCGGGCGGCGTCACATATTCAAACGGCGAAAGCCGAACATAGCGCTGGCTTTGCACACTGTAAGAAGCGATGCGGTGGCGGGTAATCTGCGCTAAAAGCGCGCGCGACACCCCTTCAATGGCAAAGGTAAAGCTGGCGTGCTCAACTGGGC
The DNA here is from genome assembly GCA_034933525.1 of Candidatus Fimivivens sp. GTDB lineage: Bacteria > Bacillota > Clostridia > Oscillospirales > Ruminococcaceae > Yanshouia. The sequence goes on along the minus strand of JAYFNI010000002.1, from coordinate 68,939 downwards.
TTTCGTGTCCCAAATCCACCAGCATTTTTAAAAAGCCTTCGGTTTTCTCGGGGGTGAGTCCGTCGAGCAGCCCCTCGACCGATTGCGCCGAATAGCACAATTTAGCAGCGGCGGCCACCACCCGCTCCGGCTCGGGGGTATGACATAGAAGTGTAACTTTAGGCAAAAAAAGCCCTCCTTGGTGTTTGCGCCTGCAAAGCAGATACACAAAAATCCCTGCCGGGATGAAACGCGCGGCGGGGAGAAATATCCTTCGGCAGCATAACGTTAAATTCTTTTATATAGTACCCTCAAAACCTTAACATGTCAATAACTGACCATTTCACATGGGTTGTTCCGGCTATTTAAAATCCATAATTAGGAATTTTTTAGCGAAAACCACGCCCAGGTCACGCAGCTGCCTGAACTTTTTGACTTTAAATATTTCGAATACGATTTTATCATTAGGAAAAATTTCTCATTTAACTTATTGATATTTTTTTAACGTTAACTTATAATATAAAAATGCAAGATGCCAGTGAATAACTTTGAATATTATTGCCGGACATGCTGCCAGTGGAATTGGAACAGGATCTCTCAATCATCGATTCTTTGATATTAAGGATGCACGCCCAAAGTACGCTTATTCGCAAAAGTTACTCGCGGCACAAAAAGGCACCCTGGAAGAATTCGGGACTTTCGGCATGCAGTTTATATAAAAATTTGAATACTAGAACAACTTCGCGCCCGATTGCAGCCTCACAAGGGGGCTATGGTGACGCATAGGGCGAACATGAAAAAGCGGTCCGGAGAAATCCGGGCCGCCTTTTTTGCGTCAAATACACAACATATTAGGAGCCATCGTGTTTGAACCGCATTACTCTGCAATATCCGCAAAATAAATTTGATATTTGCTCCAAAGCACTTTTACAAACATGGTGCCTGCATCCCGCCAGAAATAATACCCCTTACCTTTATATATAACCCCCCGTTGCACCTTGGTTACGGCCTAGCCTCTCCGGCTGCAAGACGCCGCAGGCAAGCAGCCTGCGGACATCCCCCGCTCTTATTGTGGTATCCGCCCTAATTCAAAGCGGGTTTCTAAAAATAACATCGACCGGCAGGGCGTTTATAATCTCTTGATCGTCACCGCAATAAAGGGTTATAAAACTGCCGTCAAGGAAAAAATGCGGGGTATCCTCCCAGTTGTAGTGCTGGTCTTCTCCAAAGCGAAAGGTATTGTTGATCCGCCAGTATCTTGGAATAACGTAGCCTTCCTGTTTAATGCTGTCGTAAACCGCACGCGCCTCCAGATCATCAGTGAAGAAGAACACGTAGAGCTTTACACCCGAAACTTCGCTGTCAGAAATGACGCCCTGGCAGACAAACGGCACGGTAAAATCATGCGGTAAAAACGTTGCGCCTTTAAGTGCCGGTTCGTTTTTGAGGTGTTCGATAAAAACGCGTTGCGTTTCAGACGGTGCACTTAAAATTTCAAACGAATTGCTTACACTTTTGAATTCGTCTATCAGACGGTACTGCCCCACCTTTAGCGGCAGGCTGTAATTGTCATAATTAGAAAACCCTAGTTTCTCTATTGGCGCATAATCTCGAGTGTGGATATGTGGCGGTATAAACGGTGGCGAGATTGAGGGATGCAACGGCAAAGGCGCATCACTTTCCGGCAGCGGTAACGTGGGTACTTCGACCCAGACGCCGTTTTCCAGCCGCTGAAGTCGCAGGTAGTCCCCAGCTCCCATTTCCGCGTCGGTGTCGTTGATGATATCTAGCGGAATTTTTTTAACCATTGGCGAAAAGGTCGTGTACAGCGTTTGATAAATCTGCTTTTCCCCATTGACCAGCGGCGGCACGGGCGACCGTTCATATTCCAGCGGGGGATACAGCGCCGCGGCGTCGGCATTTGTCATAACCGGCGGCACCTTGTTTTGGTCAGCCTTATCGACTTCTTTATCGTGATCATCCACTTGGGCAGATACAGCGTCTTTCGGCGCCCCCTGCCTATGCTGTGATTCCTGTACGGGTGGCGCGCTCTGCGCTGGCGCCTCGCTCTGTGCCGCGCTGATGGTTGACGTCTGCTCAACAGAGGCCGATAGATCAACCGCCGGTAAAGTATGCACAGTTGTGCAGCCCATCAACAATAGCACGGCGGTCAGCGTCGCCAGCATTGCGTACTTTTTCATTCCTGCATCTCCCTGAACCGTCATTTATTACCAGAATAACAAAAACGGCAGCTAAAAACAAGCCGCCGTCCTTATTCTATGAGCTGTCAATTTTTTGCTGTAACGGAGCAGCCCTGACTGCCCAGCCTGCGTTTGGCTATGTACATTGGATAGTCGATATAGCAGTTGCTGCGGCGGCACCCGCCGGGCACGCCTTCGCATTCGCCCCGCTCGCCGATATATTGCCACATGCCATAATCGCGGCGACCGAGCTGGCGCTGGAGTACCGCTTCATCACAACGGTAGTCGGCAATCCAGACGTCGCGCGCGCAAAGCCGCGTCAGATTCAGGTAAGTCTGGGCAAAGGCGGTGTAGGTATAAAACGTGCCGCAGTAGCCCAGCCGTTCTATTTCAAACAAAAAGGCGATGACGCTGTCGGTCAGACCTTCTTTTCCCTGGCTGACAAGACATGGCAGATCGGTTTCCCACACGCAAAAGGCAATCGGCATATTGATTTTTCCCGGATGTTGCTCGGCGATCTCCACCACCTGACCCGCCGCGCGGTGCGCCGCTGCGGGTGTCTTGGTGTAGGCGTAAACGTAAAGCCCGACTGCAAGACCCGCCGCGCTCGCCGCCTCAATGCTGTCGTCGATACACTCATCTTTCACCACGTCGCCGTGGTAGCCCGCCCAGCCCACGCGCAGCATAACCCCCTCCACGCCGGAGGCGCGCACGCACTGCCAGTCGATTGCCCCATGCCGTATATTGTGTTCCGAAATGTCAATAACCTGTTTGTTCATCACTTTCTCCCTTTCTTGCAAGCCGCCGCGGTCGTGGATGAACACGGGCGCGGCGCTTATATGTTTTCCTTAGTTTTGCGCGGCGCGGCCAAAAATTCGCGCCCGTCTCTAAAGCTTATGAGCCAGACTGGCAGCTTATCCCACCAGCGGAAAGTTTAACCCTTTCTCAGCCCACAGCGTGAAGAAAAAAGTGAAGGACCCGAACCCCGCTGTTGGGGGTGAGTCCTCCGCCTTATGTAAACCGCCTGTGAAGGGACGCCGTCGCACGCTGGATTTTGCCGCCCTCAGATTTTATCGAGCACAGAAAAGCGCTGCCCGCCGCAGTGGCGCAAGAGCGTCACCTTGTCGCCCGGTTTTAGCCCGCGCGTGATCTTCACCGGCACGTCGGTCAGCTTGATTTTCCGCACGGTGCCGCTGCCCGTGATTTCGACCCCCGCCCCTTCGGTCAGCTCGCAGCTCATCGTCGCCTCAAACGTTTGTAGCGAGGGGGGAATGTCGATCATATCCATCGGGATGTCAAGCGGCAGCGCGTCAATGCGCATCGCTGTGCCGGTGTAAGTGCCATACTGCACCCGCGTCAACGGCTCGACCCGCAATATTTCATGCACAACGTCCCGAATTGCTGTAAATAGATCCATTTTGTTGTCTCCTTTCGTTTGTGTTGGGTTATCAGTTGCCGGAAAAGAGCGGCGCGCCCGAATTTAGTCTATCCTTAACCTGTCGGGCGAGATATTCGCCAATATCTTCAAGCCCCCGACGGTCTTGCCAATTACCATTAAAATCGTTTTGAATATTAAAATTGATGGTCTGTTCGGGCGCAACACTGGTTGAAGCGGGTTGCGTGACGACCTGAACCGATTGGGGCTGCTGTTCAATTATTCCATTGACGAAGAAATTACTGCTATCTGGAGTATCGTAGTTCTCCATGTCAAGACCTGCATATAAGGGCGTGCGCTGCCCTGTTGCCTCCAGATAACGGTCTGCTTCATTAATAGCCATTACGATTGCATAAGCCTCTTTAGCTGTATGTACAAAAGGAATATCTTTAAAATCTACGCCATCCTGCACCATGCCCGGGCCATTCATAAGCGGGTTGGGCGCGGGGTTTAGGCTATAGTATGCCAGATTGGTAAATCTCTCTGCTTCAGCACTGGCTTCTAGCGCTTTATTGGTCAGTGAATTAGGGGATGCTTGCTCGCGTTCTTCAGCATATTTTTGGTTAGCTCCATCAAAAACTTCAACAATTCCACCAATAGCAGCACCAGCTGCTGCTATTGGAACTGTGAACGGTAACGCGCCGCCATTTGTTACTGCAATAGCTGTTGTTGCAGCCGTAATCGCGCCCTCCACCATTGATCCTAGTATGCTTCCGGTTCCGCCACCTCCTCCAACGTTACCATTCAGCCTTAAATCTGTAACTAGTTGTGTTAGCGCGCTCTGCGCCTTGGTCATTGCAGTCAAAATTTTAAAAGTACTATTATGCGATTGCATAGATTCCTTTGCCGCCATGACTGATACTATGCCGCTTTGTCTAACTTCATCCGTTACCGTATACAACGAATATGTAATACCATTAATATCTTCCTGCTGTTCTTCTCCCTTACGCGCAATATAAGTCATATAATCTTCAGTTGCTTTGCGGCTATCCTCAAAGCTCTGCTCTAGACTTAATTCCATAATTTTCTTCCTTTCTGTTGATTTAATAACTACGCTATGCCATAATATTTTTGAGGTGATAAAATGATTTTAAGTAAAGTATTTATGATGCCCAGAAAACTTATTGATCCCACTCTTTTAAGTGATACACCTGATTATATGATCGAGCCTTTGAATGAAATAAAATCCGAAAATATCAAACATTTAATTGGCCTACCAGGGTTAGGCGGATTATTGGGTTACGTCGTTTTCTACGAAGACGAGAACATCTATGCCTGTCCAAAATGTGACCATCATATTTCCAACACCTTTTCTTTTTGCCCCAATTGTGGATATAAAATGAGCTCTGAGGCAGATGAGCCACGCAAATGCCCCGGTTGTAGCCACGATATTTCTAGTACCTTCACCTTTTGCCCCAATTGCAGCATAAAGTTGAAATAACTACTGCACCTCCCGCCGCCCGCACACCCGCGGGCGGCGTTTGTTTTTCTACTGCGCCGCGGCTTCTTCGGGCTGGGTTTCTTCGGGTTTTGCTTTCTGCGTCTCCACCGTGTTGTGCAGCTCATAGAGCAGAATCAGCCGTGCCAGCTCGCTGTCGGTGACAAGGGCGGTCAACGCCTCGGCGGGGTCTAAAAACGTTCTGCCGCGCTGCTGCGAGAGCGCACGGAGAAACTCGGCGTTGCGCAAATTGGGCTTGACCAGCGAATGCGCCACCAATGTGGTCAGCATTCGAATGTTGCTCGCATTTTCGCGTGCCAGCTCTGCGCCCTCGGCGGCGGAAAGCTCGCGCATCTCCCATTCCAGTGGATTGCCCGCGTCATCCACAAAGGCATTTGAGAGCACGAATTTCAGGTTTTCCTTGCGCTTGGGGTTTAAAAGGCTGTTGTAAAAGTTGTTCATTTTTCTTTCCTCCAAAATGTTTTTTGTTTATCTACGTTTGAACTTCATTGCGGCGGCTTTTTTCTGGGACTTTTCAAGCTCCTTTTGGCAGACGATATCGCTCGCCGCCATTAACGCCTGCTCCTGCTCGGTGAGTGCGAAATAATCTCTCGGCGAGATATGGTGGTTTTGCAGCGCCAGATGCACCAGCCGCGCGCGTCCATCCCCTTTGGTTTCAAGGATGTCGGCAAATTCAGCAACCCGCTTGTAAAACGGAATATCCAACCCGTTGTGTTGCGCGAACAGGCTTTTGAGTGTTCGCAGCTCGTCCCATGTCAACAGCGCGCCCAGTGCTTCGGCGGCGGTGCGTACCGGTTTGCCGCTTCGCATGGTTAGTGCGGCAAGCAGTTCTTCGTCATCGAGCTTGGGGCGGATGATTGTGGCAGCAAGCGCTTGCAGCAGCGCAGTGGAACCCGCCCCCTGCCGCGCGAAACGGCTTTGCTCCGCCTCGTTCATCTGTCGCAACTCCCATTCCAGCGGCTTGCCCGCGTCATCCGAAAAAGCGTATGTGAGTACAAAGGTGAGGTTCTCGCGGTGCTCAGGATTGAGCAGGTGATAAAAATGGTTCATGTGTATCCCCTTTCAAAATTTGGATGTTCTATTTTGATGCTACCACTTGCTGACAGTGGCTTTCTATGGCGTGTTTTCGCAATTAGATATAGATGCCGTCTAAACGGCATTGGGGAACCCCCGGCGAGGGTTCCCCATGCAAAACAGTCCCCCGAACTGTTTTTGCTTCCCTTCCTGCGCTTTTTGACCAATACACGACGGGACGCTGTCCCGCACCCTGCAAACTTTTGTAAAAGTTTGACCAAAACTTTAATCATTCAAATTTTATCTAAGCATTACCATTCGCTGCGCTGGATGGTCAGCTTTGTGGTGTGTTCCGCGCCCAAAAAACTATGCTCTGCGCGGGTGATGAGCACGCGAAAATCCAAGCCCGCCTGTGCGATATCCAGGCGCACCTCGCACCCCGCTCTTAGTCGCAAATCGCCGATGCAATCGACCGAGAGGGTTTCGCTTTCCTTTCCGCGCTCAGCCAGAATGCTTTGGGCAAGATTCTTCATCTGTGCGGCGTTGCCCTCAGACATCGTCTTAAACGCCGCCAGTTTGCCCCACTTGGCAATCAGCGCGTTATCCTGCACAACAATGGCGCTTTTAAGCCCTTCTTCGCTGCTGCTTTTCGCCACCTTGACGTAGTTACAGGCGTTATCGCCAATGGCGAGGCCGTAGCGATAATCGGTGGCAAGGCTACCATCCCCCACGACAATGCCGGTGCGCAGGTCATATAGGTCGCGCAGCGCCACCGCGCCAAACTCATCGCGCAGGACATAACGGTTGCCGCTTAAATCGCGGGTTTCGTCGATGGAATAGTACAGCATATTGAGATAGCAGCCGCTTTCAAACAGCTTTTGCGCCAGCTTCACACCGGAGTCGGTCATGTCGCCGATGCGGATTCTATCCCCCGCCTGCGCCAGCACCCGCGCGACAAAATCGGAGAGCATTTCGTTTTGGCGCATCAGTGGCGATTCGGCTTTTAAGTAGCGCAGCTGGTCATAGGCGGTGCAGCTGGCCTGATTCGGCCCCCTGTCCACCTTGAACAGAAAACCGTAGAACACCTTGGTACCCTTGTAGGTGAAGATGACCGTATCGCCGACCGAAAACTTTGCCGCCTGCGCAGCGGGGAGCGAAAAATCCAGCGTGGAAGGCCCGTCGTTTAATCCTTCGGCCCAGCTCGCGCTGTAGACCACCTGAGAGACATCGAGATTATTAACTAAAAGCATGTTGTTTCCTCCTCATCATGTTGATATAAAAGATGCCCGACCCACGCTTGGCGGGTCGGGCTGTTTTTGTTGGGCTTATTCCGAACTCATGCTGTTATCGAAAGCATCATAAGCGTTGGACATAACGCCGGTTATGGCGGCCTGCTCCTTTTGCTGCTCGGTGAGGAAAGCGCTGTTAGCGTCCCCTTTGATGACTTTGACAATGGCGTCATCTTTGAGTCCGGCAAGATTCAGCGGTCTTGTTCCATTGGTTTCGGGAACAAGATATATTGTGCTGGAATCAGGCACTTCAAAAGCCTTTTTTCCAACCAGCTCATCATATGCGCCCTTAACCTTAAAGCTATCCGGTGCTTTGGGGCGTGTACCGGGGCGGGTGACGCTTGGCACGCCGGATGATTTCACCTGCGCCTTCACGTATTCCACCAGCGAAAGGGTCACCGAATAGATGCCCTGATAGCTGGTTTCATATTTGATATCCCGCAGCAGCGCCAGTTTAGAGAGCCTTTGCTGAGCAGAAACGATGATGAGCCGCTGACCGTTTTTGTCGTCGAGCATGTCGCGCAGGTCTTCAAGAACCGCGGAAGCCTTGCGCCAGCCTTCCTGCCCGAGGTTTTGCTGGGTCAGCTCCAGCTTGATGTTCCAGCTTTTAAGCCCTGCGTTTTGCGGCATGGTAAAAACGCCGGAACCGATGGCGTCGTGCTCGGTGACGTTGCGCGCGACTGATTCTTCCACCGAGCTGACGCCGTAGAGCGCGCAACCGCCTAAGTAGATTTCGTAAGCCATTTTTTGACCTCCTTATGTAATGAATATGTAGTCGGTTAACTTGAAAAACGACCCGATATTTGCGAGACTATTTTTCGCGCCGCAAGGCGGGCGACGAAGCTAGGCTGCGCCTGACGAGGGCACAACGCCCCAGCACGGGAAATAGGCCGAAAGGACGTAGTGGTTTTCAGGTTAATCGGCTATAAAATAGCGCACGCGGCCTGCAATCAGGCTAAATGCGCTGTTACGGCGCTGTCTGCGTTTCCCGCTCGAGCACTTCGTTGAGCTTGTCCCTAAATTCTGAGAATGTCATGCTGGTGCTCAGCGACTGGATGACAACCTCGCTTTTAATGTGGCGGTCGGCGGGCTTCTCAGCCAACCTTTGCAGCGCGTCGGCCACAGCATCAAGCTTCTTGACAACCTCGTCGTTTCCAACCCTGACTGCTTCGCGCAGGGTGTCCGCGGTCTGGCGGCTGCCTTCAATCTCTCCTTGATATTTATTGTAGGCTGAATCTTTACCCCTCTCGGTGCTAAACGGGTCAACTGCTTTTGCCGCCTCTTTCTGCTTAAAGGCATCCATATCAGAAATGACGGCAGGTGGAGGGTCTATTTTTGAAGACGCGTCCTTTAATATAGGCTCAGCAGCTTGTGAATTTTCCTTGGCCGTTTTGCTGCTTTTGACTGCGCTGAATATCAGCCCACCAATGCCCGCGATGGCCGCACCGCCAATCAGAAACGGCAGGGCAGTGGACAGCAGCGGAGCCAATGACCCGACCATGCCTAAAATGCCGGTCGCCCCTTTAAACAGGCCACCCACATCTTTGAACGCGCTTTTGGCTTGATTCAGATCAGCCAACGCACCGACCGCACCAAACGCGGTGTTCGCACTGTCGTTGATGGCATTCCCAGAGTCACCCCCATCTGCTAAAAGCGGCAGCATTTGTCCCACGTTTTCCGACGTTGCTTTGCTAAAATCCAGTATCCCAAGCAGATACGCAGCCATTCTGGTGACATCGCCTGAAAGTGTGGTTACAAGCAGATACATTGCAGACGCCCCCTCGAGCGATGCCGCATCGTAAAGCTGCTGCTCACCTAACTGCGCACTAGCAAAGCCGTTTTGAAACATTAGCTCACCCAGCATTCCGGTAAACAGTGTACTGTTCATCCCGAAGGACATCGTCTGGGTATCGCTTAAAAGGTTCAATGTGGCGCATTGCTGCCTGAGCAGTTCGGCTGTATTACCACCTTCTTGACTGACAACATTAAGTAATTCTTAATAGTTCAAAACTTCCATAGTTCTCCTTTCTTTTATTGGTAGTTTGTGTTATTTTATAGTAGGAGGTGTTCTAAATTATGATACGTGTTGAAATGTTTGAAATTCATTTGGAGCGCTCTTGCAATCCACTTACTAAACATAAAGAATGGGCTCCAATCGAGGCTTTCATTGAAAAAGTTGGTTATCAAAATATTAAGAATATTATTACTACCCCAGGTACCAATGTTTATTCTTACTACTCCATCTTCTACGAAGACGGCCTGCCCTTTACGCCCTATGTTGAAGAAGAGACCAAAAAGAAAGGTATCTTCGGCTAATAACCATATTTAAAGCGCACAGGGGCGGACTGTGCGCTTTTGTTTTAGCTAACCATTGCATTGCCATCACTCATTTGTCTTCTACCTCTTTCTTTTTTGTGTTATGATTAAAATAAAAACAGGAGGTTTTGTTGTGATAAAGATTAAAGTGTTCACCATTAGCAGCATTGTAGCTTCCAAAGCTATTGGAGAAGATGAAGAGTTAGGACCAATTGAAGACTTTATTATGCAAATAGGTTATGAAAATATTAAGAATATAAAAATACAATCTACTACTACCGGCACGGGCTACTACCATATTATTTATGAAGACGGCCTGCCCTACACCCCGCGCACTACACCCAAGAAAAAGGGCCTGTTCGGCTAATAACCAACTTTAAAGCGCACAGGGCTACCTGTGCGCTTTTGTTTTAGCCGTGCGCCCAACTGGAAACCTTTGCATTGTCACGATCTATTTGTCTTCTACCTCTTTCTTGTGGTACTATTAAAGAAAAAATAGGAGGGCTTAATTGTTGTGGTAAAAATTAAAATTTTTGAAGTTAATGCATATGAGGGTTGTAAACCTAATCTTGAGAAACGTACAGTTGCCCCTATGGAAGCTTTTATTACTCAAATCGGTTATGAAAATATTATGAATATTGTAACTGTATCGACTGGTGCCTCCAATCTATGCTACTATACAATTTTCTACGAAGACGGCCTGCCATTCACCCCCTATGTTGAAGAAGAGCCCAAAAAGAAGGGCATCTTCGGCTAATGCTACCACCCTGTACCGCCGCCTCATAAATGGGCGACGGTATTTTTATGTTTTGGCTCAATGTCGTTCAGTGTGTCGCCAAACCGCTTTTTGTGCTTTTTGCTATTTTTCGCCTTGACCCCGTTACAGACCACGATAAAAGCGCCAACGCATAAAGCTATTCATTGCTTATTGCCACCGCGCGCGGTGTCGAGCCGCGTCGAACGCGTCAGTTTTCAACCTGTTATCGTGCCACAGCCTGTCCGCTTTTTGCGAAAACTGCCGCGTTCCGGCGAATGTTTAGGCAACTTTTTGTCGAATGGCTGAGTTTTCAACATTGTCTGAGCGTTTTGCCGTCGTATAACCGCAGATTAGTGCCGTCGCATCCGTCTGCGGGTTCGTTCGGCGGATTCACGCTGTTCATCCTGTTCGGTGAGGTCACAGGCGAGCAGAAAAGCCTGTTCCTCGTTTGAGAGCCTCATGAATTCATTCGGGAGGATGCCGTGTCTTGAAAAGGCGAGGTAGGCGCGATAGCTCATATCGTCGCCGCCCCGCCTCAGGAGTTTTTTGCTTCATCTACCAGTTCATAAAAGTTGTTCACCTGCTGGTGCTTAAAGTAGCAGGCCAACAGCACCCCAAGCTGAGCCGCATCCAGCAAGGATTTTAGCGCCTCGGCGGGGTCGAGGATGGTTCTGCCCTCCTTTTGCGAGAGGCCGCGCAGCAGCTCGGCGTCGCTCAAATTTGGGGTGACAAGGCTTTTCGCCAGCAGGGCGAGGGTTGTTTCCTCCTGACCGCGGCCCTCGTAGTAGCTGCGCACCTCGCAAAGCTCACGCGCCGAAAGGGTTCGCATCTCCCACGCAAGGGGTGCGCCGTCCTCACCGACAAAATCCTCCGAGAGAATAAAGCGCATATTGGGTTTCTTCTTGGGGTTTAAGAATGCTTCGAGGTTTTTCATTATTTTTTGCTCCTTTTAAATAATATTTTCTTGTTTATTTGATGTGCTTTCTAAAATGTGGTAAAATATTTGAAAAGGTTCTTTTGGAGGGATTTTTCATGGTGCGGATGCAACTGTTTTTATTGAATCTCAAGGTGTTCGATTTAACCAACTACGACGAGCTTTTAAAAAGCGGCGCCGTCACCAAGGGCAAGGAACGTTACGCCCAAAAGCTGGAGCAGCGCAAAAAAGAAATGGCACCTGTTGAGGCGTTCATTGCCGAGGTGGGCTTTCAGAACATCCGCAAAATTGCGGTCGCGCCCGGCGGCGAGGGCGTTATGACTTACACGATTTTCTATGAGGACAACCTGCCGGGGTGATTTCATCCTGCGCGCCAAGGGGGAACGGCTTTGCCGTTCCCCCTTTTTGATGCTGTTACCCCGCGTTTATTGCCAACCTTTTCCTTTGGTGCTAGAATGATAAAAAACATAGCGGAGGGTTTTAATATGATACGAATGAAAATATTTAAGCTGGATCCCATGAAATTTGATTTCATTAGCTCGGACGAGTATTTAAAACGCAAAGGGGAAAAGGGCATCGCTCAATACAACCAAAAAGAGAATATAAGAGCAGAGGAAGTTGCACCAATAGAAGACTTTATCACCGAGATTGGTTTTGAAAATGTACGAAGCATAATCACCTCAACGGGTAGTCCCAATTATTTAGCTTACACCATCTTCTATGAAGACAATAACCTAGGGCGCAGGTAGCCATCCCCTTCGCATTGCTACCCTTCTAAAAATATATCGGAGGTTTTACTAATGATACGAATGAGAGTTTTTATGATCGACCCCCTGAAATTTGATTCAGTCAGTTCAGACGAATATCTAAAAAGCAAGGGGGAGAAGGGATTAGAAAAATATAATCAAAAAATGGAAACGCGAGAAAAAGAAGTGGAGCCAATAGAGAACTTTATAGCTGAGATTGGCTTTGAAAATGTACGAAGCATAATCACCTCGACGGGCAGTCCCAGCTATTTAGCTTATACAATTTTTTACGAGGACATTAACCTCGGGCGCAGGTAGCCATCCCCTTCGCATTGCTACCCTTCTAAAAATATATCGGAGGTTTTACTAATGATACGAATGAAAGTGTTTAAGTTTAATCCAGATCCTTTTGATCTTCCTTCTGACGAGATAGCATTAAGAAGCGACCAAAGCGAGAAAGGCAAGGCAAAGTATCAAAAAAAGCTGTCCAGACGTGAAGAAGAGTACGCCCTTATCGAAGAGTTTATATCCGAAATCGGTTTTGAAAATGTGCGGAAAATAACAACAACATCAGGCCACATTTATTACTTAGTATATACCATTTTCTACGAAGACAATGGTCAAGGCCGCAGATAAATAAAGATAAACCGCAGGGTGAATTCCTACGGTTTTACTTTACTCTACTGTTTCCAAATTGCTCAGCAACGTTTCGTTAAGCATATCCTTAAACTCTGAGAGCGTCGCATTGGTTTTAAGCGTGTTGATGACAATCTCGCTTTTTACGTTACGGTCAGCGGGTTTGTCGGCTAGTCTTTGGAGCGCGTTCGCCACCATTTCAAGCTGCGCCGCCACCTCGGTGTTACCGGTTTTGACCGCTTCGCGCAGGGCGTCTGCCGTCTGGCGGCTACTGTCTATCTGGCTTTGGTATTGGTTGTACTTAGACTTGTCACCCTCACCTGTATTAAAAGGGTCAACGGCAGCTTGTACAGGGTCAATTGTTTGGGTAGTACCGGTAGGTGGATTAGGTACTGTTGCCGTAGTTTGGATTTGGGTTTGCAGCTTTTCTGGTGGTTGCGACTGTTCCTGTGATGGTGTTTGCGTATTGAGCGAGTCTTGGGATTGAGTTTGATTATCATTCTTAGGTTTTGTAAAATGTTTTACAATAGCATTTAGGCCTAAGCCTACGCCAACTGCACCCGCAAGAACAGCCAACGCTGGCCCAAAGGTTGCAATCAATGGGGCAATAAGAGCGCCTAAACCCTGTATCGGGCCAACAAGTCCTGCAAATGCCGCAATTCCACTAAAAATTGTACCTAGAGTACTACTAGAACCACTACCCACTTTTTCTATCGTTGGCAAATATTTTGCAACATTCGCCGAGATAGTCCCCCCAAATCCACTTAACGCAACTAGAGAATCCATTATGGCTTTAATATTGCCTGAAAGTGTATTTATTAGTAGATACATTGCCGACGCGCCCTCCAACGCCGCCGCGTCGTAAAGCTGCTGCTCACCCAACTGCGCACTGGAAAAGCTGCTTTGCAACGCGAGCTCGCCCAGCATACCGGCAAAAAGCTGGCTGTTCGTCCCAAATGACATCAGCAGCGTTCCGTTAAGCAATTGCAGCGTTGTCAATTGATTGTTCATCGAACTCGCAATGGCTTGACCCTGACTTTTGACCTCCGCTATCAGGTCGTCCGGTTTTAAAATCATCATGTTTTCGTTATCCATATTCTTTCACCTCTTTCATTTTTATGCTACTATTAAAGAAAAACAAGGAGGCTTTTACTCATGGTTCACCTTAAAGTCATTGAAATATCAACCCCACGTGCAGTATCTCCGTCTACAGGTAAAAAAGCGGTCGCTCCTGTTGAGGAATTTATTGCATCTATTGGAGGTTATGATAACATTAAGAATATTGTTGTGACTGCTGTTGGTGCGCTCTCCACTAATTATTCCATCTTCTACGAAGACGGCCAGCCCTACACCCCCTACGTTGAAGAGGAGCCCAAGAAGAAAGGCATCTTCGGCTAATTCGCATTATAAAAACGCACAGGCTACCCTGTGCGCTTTTTGTTTGCCTAAGCCCTCCCTGCCCGCATGCGGTGGGCTATGTCAGCGCGGTTTCGCCTGCTCTGTAACCTTTCACAAACTCATCCGGCTGCAAAACAGTAGTTCTGTCTATATTTCTTTTCACTCCTTTTTGTGTTATACTTTTTATAAAAAATTGGGAGGGCGTTAGTGTGATACGAATTAAAGTTTTTGAAATAAATTCCAATCGTTTGAATGATAATCAGCGTAAAGAACTGTCCCCTATTGAAGAATTTATTGCTCAAGTTGGCTATGATAATGTAAAAAATATCATCGTTTCTAACTCCGGTGCCGTCTTTGTATGTTACTCCATCTTCTACGAAGACAACCAGCCCTACACCCCCTACGTTGAAGAAGAACCCAAAAAGAAAGGCATCTTGGGCTAATACGCATTTTTAAAACGCACAGGCTGCCTGTGCGCTTTTTGTTTATCTAAGCCCTCCCTGCCCGCGTGCGGTGGGCTATGTCAGCGCGGTTTCGCCTGCTCTGTAACCTTTCAATAACGCGTCTGGATGCAAAGAGTTGCTATTTTCATCCATATTTCTTTTCACTCCTTTTTGTGTTATACTTTAATAAGAAAAAATAAGGGGGCTTCTGTTGTGGTACGGATGAAGGTTATTGAGATAAAATCTAGCATAGCTGCTTCAAATTCTCCTGTTTATGAGGAGAGCAAAAAAGACGAAATCGCAAAGGTCGAAGAATTTATCGCTCAAATCGGGTATGATAGCATTAAAAACATTATAGTTTCTGCTCCTAATAATTCCTATTCTTACTACTCCATCTTCTACGAAGACAACCTGCCCTACACCCCACGCACTGAAACAGACGCCGCCAAAAAGAAAGGCATCTTCGGCTAATACGCATATAAAAACGCACGGGGTGAGCCTGTGCGCTTTTTGTTTGCCTAAGCCCTCCCTGTCCGCATGCGGCGGGCTATGTCAGCGCGGTTTCGCCTGCTCTGTAACCTTTCAATAACACATCTGGTTGCAAAGAGTTGCTATTTTCATCCATATTTCTTTTCACTCCTTTTTGTGTTATACTTTTATTTAAAATTGGGAGGGCTTTATTGTGATACGTATGCAAGTTTTTTCGATGAATTCTAATCGCATGTTTGACAAGCTTTATCAGAGGAAAGAAATATCTCCTATTGAAGAATTCATTGCTCAAGTTGGCTACAACAATATAAAAAATATCATCGTTTCCAATTCCGGTACCGTCTTTTTATGCTACTCCATCTTCTACGAAGACGGTCAGCCCTACACCCCCTACGTTGAAGAGGAGCCTAAAAAGAAAGGCATTTTCGGCTAATACGCATTTTTAAAACGCACGGGGTAAGCCTGTGCGCTTTTTGTTTGTCTAAGCCACTCTCCTAGCGTGCGCCTTTAGTATTTATCCAAAATGGTGAACTTCTGCCCGCCTTTGTGCCGCGCCGCAAGAACATGGTCGCCGGGCTTCAATTCCAGCGTGATGGTCACGGGCACGTCGGTCAGCTTAATGCTGCGCACCGACCCGCTGCCCTCAATCTCAACACCCTCGCCTTCTTTCAGCGCGCAGGTGATCTTCCCCTCAATCTTCTGCATCTTGGACGGGATGTTTACCATATCCAGCGGCAAGTCGAGCGGCAGTGCGTCGATACGCAGCGCATTGCCCAAATAGGTGGCGTAGATGATATCGCAGGGGCCTTCCGTTCGGATGGCGTCCCGCGCAATCTGCCGGAGTAAGCGAATAGTATTCATAAAAAACAACCCCTTTCGCCGCGGAAAATACAGCCTCCGCGGCATATTTTTGTATTTTTTTGCATAGGATGAATTAGCCTTGCCCCGCGCGCTTTTTTGGACAAACTCTCTTGCGCGCGATGGCGGATTATGTCGAACGGCTCGCGAATGCGGGTCTAATTTTGCTGCATCAAATAGAACTTCGTCATATTGTGGCGTTTTTTGCAGTGCTTCTGTGCAGTTTGCCGATATGCTTTTTGATTGATTTTCATGCCTGATTCGCGCGGCGTGTCGCATTTTGTCGATTAGCCAGCTTCTCAGATATGCGGCAAAAGGGGCGGAATGAACCGCCCCTGCCTATTTTTCTAGAACCGCTCGATGATGTCAAAATCGTCGAAGGAAAACGCGCTCTCGTTCATCATGGCGTCGTCGGAGGAATCGTCCAGCGCGCCGAAGGAAACCGCATCGAGCACCACGTTGCGCAGAACAACCTCGCAGCGGCCCTTGTTTCCGGAGGCTTCCGCATAATATTGCAGCGTCAGTTCAGGGTAGCCTCCGCCGTTCTGATATTTCTTCATCGCGTCGATGAGCGCGGCGGTGGTGTGGTAATAGGATACGCTGCCGCTGCCCGCCATGCCGCGGGCGGCGTTCTGGGTCATCACCTCGCCCAAAAAGCGGCGGCTCTCCTTGGTGACGTCGAGCTGAGCCGAAATCTTCGCGATGCGAAACGCCGCCACCACACCACCATCCAGTGTGATATAACCGTTGCCGTCGTGCCCCGCGGGGATGCTAGAAAGCTTAACCTTATCCATCTGTTTTTCCTCCTCTTATCGCACGCGAACGGTGATGTTCGCTTTTTCCATGCTGTCCACCGGCTTAATGCGCAGGTTGACCACCACGGTGTCCTTGTCCGCACCGGCGGTGACGGTCACATCATCGGCGGAAAATTCCTCAATGGCGTTCTGGCTCTGCAAAGCGGTCATGTAGTCGCAGATGCTCGCCTTAAAGCGGTTGCGCCCGCGGGCGTTGTTATGCTCCGCACCCGCAAAGGATGAATCAAACACCGTCTTAATGTCGGCGCACACCCCGTCGATGACGCGCAGCACACGGTTTTTGGCAAAATCCTTTTGCTTTTGAACCGTGTAAGACACCAGCGTGTTGATGTCGCTTTCGACCTTGGCCTTGCCATTATTGAGGATAAAGCACCCCAGTCCCTGATTCTTATAGACAAGCTGCTGAGACTTCGTCAGCTTTTCGGTGACGTTGTCCGCGCCGTCGTAGCTGTCATAGGTGAGCGATTCGTTCACCGCAGCCGCGGCAGTTGCGCCCGCCAGCCAAGCCGAAACCATGTTGGCATCCAGCACAGTACCGTCGGTTAGAATAACACCGTTGGCAAACGAGATAATGCCTTCGCAGTCGGCGGGCATGTTGCCCACGCACGCCTGAATGAATTTATCCTCGTCGTCACGCTGGCGCTGGACATACTGGACCAGTTTCTGCTTGATGGCAGAGTCGGCTCCGGTGTATGCAATGGTCTGGAATTCCTCAGATTTGAGCACTTCCAAAAAAGTGTCGTAAGCCGTAGCACCTGCCGCGCCGTCGCTTCCGCCGGTGAGCTTCGCGGTGGTGGGGGCAAAGACGCCGGTGCCGCTGATGGCGATAAAATCGTTGGACTTAAAGACCGCCGCATTCGCCACAAGCTGGCTATCCGCCACGCTGCCATCGACAAAGGTCTTAACCTGCCACAGGTCGCCCGATTTTGCTATAACCACGCTGATGGCGTTGCCACGCGCGCCTTGCTTTTGCGCGGTGACAGTCAGGTTTTCGCCAAGTGCCGCCGAGGCTTTCGCACCGCCGGTGCAAAGCGGATAAATCAGCACCTTGTAAGCGCGCTTCATCATTTCGCGCACCTCAATCATGTCGTCGAGCATATATCCAAGCTTAAAAAACGCCGAGTCATCGGCGTTAAAAGTGAGGAGCTTGCCTTCTTCGTACCAGTTAAGCGGCAGTGCAATCGCCGCCGTGCCTCTGGCCCCCGCCTCAATGGCGAGGGCCTTTTCGCTGTAAACATTGATGACTGCGCCAGTCAATTTTGCCATTTTCATATCTCCTTTTATTTTTATATTGTAGATGTATATGTTGAATGCCGCATCCGTCACGGCATTAAAGTTTTGGTCAAGCTTTTTCAAAAGCTTGTGGGGTCTTGGTGGAGCCGCTGTGGGCACTCAATGTGCGCCAGCAAGAAAAATCCCCCGCCCTGCGGACAATATCCTCTCCGGCAGTTATGCCGATATTGCCCGCGTAGGCGAAAGAATTCCCCTACTCTACTTTGACTCCCAGCTCCAGCGTGCGCATTATGCCCTCGGCTACCTGGGCGACATCCACCCGCCGAATTTCCAGCTTGATTTCTCCTTTACTTATCGCCCCGCCCTCGGTGCGTTGGGCGGTGCGGTTGCGGCTGGAAAAATCCGCCCCGCCGCCGCTAACCGACAGCAGCGCATCAAGCATCGCCTGCATAGCGGCCTCGTTTTCGCCGTCATCCTCCGCTGTCATCGGCAGATAACGGCACTGTGCTTCGACAGTTACTTGCTCTATGCCGTCGAGCGCCTGCCGCGACGCCATTTTGCCAAAGCGCACGAATACCGCTGGGGCGATCACCCCCTGCGCCTGTGCGGATGCATAGACCATCGTGTTGGGCAGGTGTATTGCAACCGCACCGCAAAGGGCAATCTTGCACAAATCTGTTGGCGTCAACGTCTCCGCTTTTCGGCGCGCCAGCAGCCCCGAGTCAAAAATAATAGCCATTTTCTCTCCCCCTTCGGTTTGGAATCAGGCGATCACCACGCCGTCGAGCGCAACGGCGCCCCCAAGCATACCGACATCCGCCAGTCCCGCGCGCCCGCGTACTGTTTGATCTCCATGCGTCACTGTGATCAAATCTCCCGGCTTAATTGTGATACCATCGCCAAAAAATACGGTGTATCCCGCATTGGTCTGCGCTTGTGCGTCTGTTTGGCTCAGTGATGCTGTGCGCCGTGCCCCAAGCCCCTTCCGGCTTGAAAGATGGCAGCACACCCCGTCATACACCGTTTCGGCCACCATGCTGTTGGTCGCCGCGTCGGCGCGGGTTCGCTCTACGCGGGCACTGTCGCTATACAAGATTGATATCGCTGCCCGTGCAGCGGCTGCTTCTCGAATTTCTGCAATACCCAAATCGCTTCACCTCCTGTTCTAAAAAAAGCCGGGCGGCAAGCCGCCCGACCCTAAAACCACTGTACTAACCCAGTCTGCGGTAACGGTCGGCGACCGCTTTGCAGGCAGGCGGCAACCCCTCCTCTTCCTCTAAGAAGGTCACCGTCCTGTCCCCTTCTGAGATGCTGCTTACCCGACCCGCCGAGGCATCGGTGCGCAGGGAAAGCAGCGCGCCCGTCAGCGTCAGCCAGCCGTAGAACATGCCGTCCGGCAGCGGGGCCGATTCCGGCAGGTTGCAATAGGCCGCCAGTTGAAGCCTGGCCTGTTCCGCCACGGATCGCGCCTGCATCTCGGTTGCCCCAAACAGCAATTCCCGCGCGGAAAGCTCCGCCATGAGCGCCGAAATATCACGCGCCGCCATGAGGCTTCTCCTCCTTTGGTTTTCGGGCGGGCTTTTTAGATTTCTCGCCGCATTCATCCATGGGCGTATAGCCCATTTCAACAAATCGCGCCACGTCACGGTTCTCAACCAAGCGAATTAAGCCGCCGTTTTTCATATATATCATGTCATTCACCCCGCTTTAGGCGCGCGGAGTGGCCTTGGTGTGGATGTAGATGCCCGCGGTCTCGTTATCCTTGACGATGAGATCGTGGTGTGCGCGGTAGAAGATGTCATAAGCGTCGGCAGACTGGTTCGCCGCGGGCTCGACAATCTTGGAAAACCGGCGCTTAATGACGCCGTGCAGCGCGTTTTTGTTGGCGTAGACAAAGTTGATGTCACAGCTTGTGCCCGCGATGGGGGTATAGCCGCCGACCTTCTGCTCGGCGCTGCTGCCGTCGAGCAAGGCGATGCGGGTCATAAAGCGCGACTGTGGCACGCGGATGATCGGGGTGATGCCGTCAAGCAGCACAACGCGGCGGTCGATATCGCCGGTGTTGGCACCCACATCCAGTCGGCGCGCAATCACATCCGAGGATTTAAGCAGCGCATAAAAATCGTTGGTGCAAAAAAGCACGCGGCCCTCGTCGGGGACTTCGTTTTCGTTTAGCGTGCGCTCGGCGGCGTCGAACAGCGCCAGTGGCTTGGCGGCGGCGTCGAGGTTGGCCTTCACCACAGTGCCAAGCGAACCGACGCGGCTGGCGGCGTCGAAAATCTCGGCAAAGCGGATGGCGTCAATCTCAGGAATCTCGCGGGTGCGCAGATATTGCAGCGCCACCTGACGGTAGAGATCAAACGCGGCCTCGTCATCGTCTAGCACGTCGATTCTAAACTTTCTGCCGCGGTCATACTTTAAGGTGTGCTCCTCGAAGGAGGCGGCCACCCCGCCCTGTGCATAACCGTTGTCGCGGTCGTAGTCGCCCGCGCCATCCACGGCAATTTTGGGCAGCTTAATGGTTTTGGCACCGGCAAACTGGCTGGAAAGTGCCGCATCATCCAGCATGGCAGTAATTGCGCCGCGGCGGTAAACCTCATCGAGAACGTCTAAAAACTTGGTTGCCTTTTCAGTAAAAGTGTTCATAACTCAATCTCCTTTTGTTGTTTTAAGGGTGGATGTTCGTACACTCGGCACAAAAATAGCGGCGTGTTCTTTACCCCGCTCGCGCGCAGCGGCGAAAAACACGCCCCAACCTTCTTTACTGCTCCGCTTTTGGCAGCCCCGCCTCCAGCCGCCATTTTGCTGTGTCGTCTGAGACAAAGCCTGTTCCATTGCCATTTACGGGTGGCGGCGGGTTGCCCTGTGCGCCCCCGAACAAAAACGGGTTTTCGCGCATGACCGACTCAAGCTGCTCGTTTAGTCCGGTGAGTGTGTCGCCTTCAAGCGCAATCTCGTCTAGGCGAAGCAGCGCCTTAGCGGCAGTCAGGTTTTTCGCCTGCGCACGGGTGAGTGCCTGCGCGATACCCGCGTCCTTTTTCTGGGCGGCAAGCTGGGCACCGAACGCTTTGGCGTCGGCCTCACGCCCAGACTTTGCTTCCGCCAGCTGCGTTTCCAGTTGGGCAAACTTCGCCTTGTCTACGTATTGCCCCTCGGCAAGGTTCGCCAGCTTTAAATCCTTGCAGCCTTGCAGCGCCGCTTCAAACTCGCCAAAGGTCAATGCCTTTTCGCCAAACAGTTTTTTCAGTTGTTCCATTTTTCGCCCTTTCCCTGCCGTCGATTTAATTTCTAAACGCGCAGCCGCTCTGCGCCGCGGCAATCGTGCCATTTAAACGCCCGCACGAAAGGCATTTTTTGCACAACAAAAGGACGGGGCGCATTTTTTTAATGCGCTTGCCGCCCTTTTACTGTGTTGCCATTTCTGACACCTACATCTTAGCACGGGTGATATGTGGCTTTCCATGGTCAGTTATTAAAAAACGAGCTTCTAAACAAGCCCTTATAAAAAGACGAAAGCCGTCTTTCAAAACAGCTCTCGCCCTATCGTATCATGATTCAAACCAAGTCTAACGTGCTGCATAGGTAAAAAAAGTGAATGCTTCAAAATACTTTACCGCAATATAAACGATTAAAACCAAACAGGCAACAAGAGAAATTGCGTTATCCATCAACAATTTTCTGCCAATTGCCGCTTCACCTTCCTCCTTGGCGTTTTGATACAGCCGCTTGATCTGAATTCTATCGTAGATACAGAAAAACAGCATAAAACCAAACATCACCAGGTAGATGGCCTTAAAGACTAAATGTGCGGGAACAAGCGGATTCAAGAATTTTTCAAGCTGGTGCGCTAGAGTGAGTCCGATGAACACCGTAACAAAAAGCCAAGTCAATTTACTTTTATACCGCATAATAGTTCCTCCCATCTATAGTCTCAGGATAAATTATCCATTTATTACATTATAATAAATATAGCACAAAATGCAAATCTTTTTTTAACTTTTTTTGTGCATAACAATAAAAAATAGCGACCGTTTCAAAACGACCGCTATATCTCACTTTAAGAAGGCACATTTTCATTAAACTACACTCCTCGACAGTTTTTGCATAGCCTTTGTGCATTGCGCCACAAAACAATCTTGTCTCCCTGTTCCAATTGACGTTACTTCGTGGTAAAATTATATGTTAGTATTATTAACAGGCGTTAACCGTCCTGAAAACGGAGGGCGAAATGAATCGCTATAAACAACTGTCTGAAACGTTTTTAACTGGCGCATTGCTAGCCGTCGTCGGCGGCTTTTTAGACGCTTATACCTATATTTGCCGCGGGGGCGTCTTTGCCAATGCTCAGACCGGCAACATTGTGCTTGTGGGCATCCGTATGGCGGAGGGGCACTTTTTGGGATGCCTTTATTACCTCGCGCCAATCGTTGCTTTTGCGGCGGGCATCTTTGTTGCCGAGGCAATTAAGCAGCGCTATTATAACCACGACAGATTCCACTGGCGTCAGGTGGTCATTGCGTTTGAAGCGCTGGTGCTGGGTTTGATTGCCTTCATCCCCCAAAGCGGCGATATGCTGGCGAACGTGCTGGTTTCGTTTGTCTGCGCGCTGCAGGTGCAGAGTTTCCGCAAAATGTACGGCAACGCCTATGCCACCACCATGTGCACCGGCAACCTGCGTAGCGCCACCGAATGCCTCTGGGCTTTTGGCCGCACCAAGAACCTCACTGATCTGCAAAACAGTCTGCGTTATTACGGCATTATCTTCTTTTTTGTGGCCGGAGCAATCATCGGGGCGCTTCTGTCGCGCATTTTTTACATGTACGCCATCTTTTTCGCCTGTGCCGTATTGGCCGTCGTGTTTGCGCTACTCTTCGTCGAAAAGCACTAAAAGAGTTTCAGACTCCATCTGTTGAGAATAAGCAGGCAAAACCCACCGTAGTAATCTAATTTAAATTTAAAACGAACATAATCGCCCCGCAATAAAATCACTTGTGCGGTTAAATCCATATAATGCTATGGAGGTGATAAATGTTGTTTGAATATATTATCCAGCCCGGAGATACGCTGGACGTTATTGGCAGCCACTTCGGTGTTACGACCGACATGCTGTTGGCGGCAAACCCCGGACTTAACCCTTTGAATCTTATCCCGACCCAAATTATTTTTGTTCCGGTCAGCACCTATCTTTATGAGCGTTTTCCTTGGTACATCACATTCCCCTACCTGTTCATAACCCAGCCCTGGAACTTCTGGAATAACCCGATGCGCTGGCCTGCCGGCCCGTGGAAACGTCCTGGCGGCTGGCCCGGTGGCAGACCCGGCGGCCCCGGCAGACCTGGTGGCCCCGGCAGACCTGGTGGCCCCGGTGGTCCCGGCGGCCCCGGCAGACCCGGCGGCCCCGGCAGACGTGGCGGTGTTCGCGGTGGTAGAGCGATTCGTGCTGTGGCCCCCCAAGAATCTGACGACACCGAGGTTTAGCACCGATGCGCCGTACCCCCTCTATCCGAGTTAAAATGCCCAATGCCTTATCCTCTTAGAATAAAAATCCACCGGCCAAACCGGTGGATTTTTTTACGCTATCGGATCAGGTACACCAGAATTTCCATCATCGAAGAAAAGCTGCCCGAGGGACTGTCTTTGTCTGTCATAATCGTGTAGGACCATTGCTCCTGGTCAAAATTAGCCAGCCGCTCCTCGTTGGATTGAATCTGTTTCTGAAGCCGCTCAAGCTCCTGCCCCTGCTGAGTCTCGGGTACATCCTTAAGTGAATAGCCCAGCGCAGCCACATTGATATCTAGTCTGGAAGATTCCCTGCGCTGCAACATAATTTTATATTTTTCGTTACGACTCAGCTTAACCGAAAGGTACAAAACAGCATAGGCGCCCGCCGACTGCTGTGCCGGATTATAATGCAGCGTTGCTTTAAGTCCGCCATAATACGCGGTTAGCGCACGGTTACCTTCCTCAAGGGTTTCTTCCACTTTAAATTTGTGGGTCTCAAAAAATTTTCTGAAATTGTGGCAGGCCAGTGCCAGTTCAAACGCGGCCTTGTCACGAATTTTTTCGTCCAGCTGCGCGTCAATCTGGCTCAGCTGCTCTTTTTTATCCTCAATCTCCATCAATAACGCCAGACTCATGAAATATCGCTCCTTTTGCCGTCGCTTTTTTGGGACATCCTCTTACACTGGTTTATAGTATCACGGTAAAGACGTGGAACAAAGTAATATTTGGAATAATTTGTCATCTATTCGAATTAATCTTTGAGCCTGAATATTTGATTTATGCCTGACCATAAAATAGTAATCAGTCATATTGTGGACGAACTTCAAAAGCGTTCTAAGATTAGCCAAGTTATTTTTCGTGTTGCAAGGCGGACGACGAGGGCAGGCTATCGTCTGGTTAAGAGGACACGTATAACTACGGAAAAATAGGCCGCAAAGGCTGGATAGTTATGGCGTTAAGTATCAGACGGGAGGCGACACGGTGAAAAGAAGTAGATTCTGGTCGGCATTTTTGTTGTTCAGGCAGGGTCTTGGGCGTGCGCACATTAGCATATTTGCGGCTTCAAGCGCATTTTATCTGTTTCTTTCACTTGTGCCGCTGGCCATGTTGTTTCTGTGTCTGCTCCCTTTTACATCACTGACACAGGGCATGATTTTGCAGCCGCTGCTCAATTATGCACCTTCGCAATTCCAGCAGCTCATCAACACGATTGTCAGCCAGGTGTATGCGGGTTCGTTGTCTGCGCTTTCACTTTCGCTTGTTGCCGAGCTTTGGTCCGCTTCAAGATTCTTTGCTTGTCTGGCGCAGGGCGTGGGCGAAATCTATGAGGGCTATCAGGAGCAGAGCTTTGTCAGAATGCGACTGCATGGAATTTTTTACACCGGTCTCTTAATCCTGTTCGTCGTGCTGGATTTTTTAATTGTTGTTTTTGGCGAATATCTCATACACCTAATTGGCAGCTACTCTCCTTATTATGTCGGCTTTTGGCAAGCGCTTTTACGTTTGCGCGGCTTTATTTTCATTGCATATCTCACCTGCTATAATGCCATGCTTTTCGATTCATTGCCCCGCAAAAATCTAAGATTCCGTGAGCAATTGCCCGGCGCGGCATTTTCCGCCGTCGTATGGTTTATCTTTTCAAAGCTGTACTCCATGGTCATTGACATGTTTCACATTTTCGGAATCTATGGAAACCTCACCATGATTATAATATCGCTTGTATGGATCTACTACTCGATGTATATTCTGTATCTTGGCGCCTATTTGAATGCTTTTTTGATCCGTTACAAGCCGCGGTGGTGGCAAAAGTGGTTTAGCTCCGCACGTAAAACCTAATGTGAGCGTCCTCAACTGGAATCTCTTAAAGCGCTGCGTTAAGAAGGGGTTAAAAATATAAACTAACGGTCGATTTTACCGTTAAGAAGAATAATAAAATTTGAACAAATTATAAATAAATACATCTAAAACCCCTATACAAATTAGGGTGTATTATGTAGAATAGAGTCAATAGAAGGTGCACTACTGGGCACAAAATTGGTTATTAGTACTATATTTGTTAATCTATGGAGCTTATTGGTTCTCCAGCAGCGCCCAACTGTCAAACATAAAGAGGAGGAATATGTATGATTTCTGTCAACGGAACACAAATCGATTTGTCAAAACTTGAACTGGGCGATATCATTGATGTCCATGTGCTTCAAAACTTTTTAGATAATTTTGCAGTGGGCTTTAATTGCGCGGCAGTTTCGGTAGGAAGGCATGGTGAAGAATTTACAAGGCCCAGCCATTACAGGCCGTTTTGCTCGAATTTTATTCACGCCTCGCGAATTGGTGATGACCGGTGCGCGCAATGTCATAACGATTTCGGGCGCAAGGCCATCGCGCAAAAGCGTCCATACATAGGGCAGTGTCACGCAGGATTAATCGATTTTTCTGCACCGGTCATCATAAAGGGCGAACATATTGGAACGGTTTTGGGCGGGCAAATTTTAGATAAGCCTGCAAGCGAACAGACCATTTATAAAGTCGCCAACGAAATAGGAGTCAGTAGTCAGGGGCTTTGGGAAGCGACAAAACAGATTGATATCGTTCCAAGGGCAACAATAGAAGCGGCTGCTCAGGTGCTCTATATTGTTGTTAATGCGCTTGCTGAAAGTGGGTTTAACCGTATTGAGACCGAGTTTTTATCTTCTAATTTAGCCAGCAACTTTATCGATATCTCAAGCAATATCGAAATTCTGACTGCGGATTCACAGTCGATTAGTGAGCATCAAAAAGAGTTGGTAACTGAGATCAATCAGATTCGTGACCATATTGGCGAAATTACAAAGGTGCTTGTCTCTATTACCAAAATTGCAGACCAGATTAAAATTTTGGGCGTGAATGCGACTATTGAAGCTGCCAGAATAGGTCATATGGGCAGGAGTTTCGCAGTGGTGGCAGAAGAAATTCGCAGACTGTCTGACACGACAAAACATACAGTCGATTCTGTCGACAAAATTAACGACAAGGTTGATAAGGGCATTCAGAGCACCATGCAAAGTGCCGCTGTGACACTGGAAACGACCACGAACCAGTCGGCTGCTATGGACAAGCTATCTGCGGCTGTGCAGGAATCGGTTTATCTTGCGGAAAATCTCCGTTCTCTTTTCAATAAGAACAATCAGGCGTAAGGCGCATCTAAAAACACAAATCAGCCCCCGGCCCGGCGTTCGATTGCGCCGCGGTCGGGGGCTTTTGCCAAAGCCTGTAAACAGAAATCAATTATTATAAACATTTAATCCAAACCCTTAGGCGTGTCATTTAAAACCGTACGGGTAAGGCTAAAAATACAAATCTCGTGGTATTTGATACCTTGTAACCGGTTCATACAAAAATACAATGGAATAAGGGTTCTCTTTATTAACCAGACCCTCCATTCCTAAGTCAAAAGGTCTTGAATTCAGCATATTATCCATTGCTTTTATGACAGTCGCTGCTCTCTCTTTTCTATTGATATAGACCGTCATAGCCAGCTTTCCATCAAGAAGCGCCCTTATTCCATCCTCTGTTGCATCAACGCCAACAATCACGGTTTTTGCCGGATTCATCCCCATTGCTTCAAGTGCCTCAATTGCACCGAGCGCCATTGTATCATCGTTGGCGATAATGGCATCAAACTTCACGCCGGATTTAAGAATAGGAAGCAAACTAGACTTTGCTTTTTCTCGTTCATAATTTGCAACAATTGGTGGAACAGCCGGAATTGCCTTTATACCGTTATCTGCCAGTGCTTTTAACGCGGCCTGAGTGCGCTCTTCTGCGACGGGCATTTCTCCGCCGCTGATCAGAATATACCGAATTTCGGTCTTTCCTCTCTGCTTAAAATAGTTGGCCAGCCATTCGCCTTGCAATCTGCCGGCTTCACTTTGGTCTGCACCAATATAGATAGCATTTTTGTTAAGAATACGCATGTCGGCTGGCGCATGGGCGATAAATATAACTTTCATATTACCCGCGGCTTTGAGAATTGCGGGCGCAGACTCGGGCGTCACCAAGTTGATTAAAATTCCTCTAATGCCTTTTTTTCGTGCGCTATTCGCCTGCCCTAACTGAACGTCCACTGAATCATCTGAATAAAGAACGGTTAAATCATACCCTGCATTTGAAGCGGCCTCTTTTAGTGCCTCTTCCACTTTAACAATCACTTCATCTTCTTTTTTATACCCCAAAGAGATGATTTTTTTATCGCTTCTTGCGCTGTCGTGAACAGAGTCCGGATCCATCTTCCAAAACATTGTGATGTCTCCTATTCATCGTGGCTTTACTTTACAATGTAAAACAAGGTTATGACTGTTCTTAAAAATCTACAAGTATAAATCTTTAGGTATCTGATACCTTGAAACCGGTTGATATGGAAATATGATGACATAAGGGTTCTCTTTTGACACCAGACTTGTCATTCCTTCATCGAACGGTCTTCCATTGAGCATATTATCCACTGCATTAATGGTTGCAAAAGCTCTTTCTCTTTTATTTAGATAGACTGTCATTGCCAGTTTTCCTTCAAGTAGGGCACGCACCCCCGGCCCCGTTGCGTCAATACTCACAATAACTTTTTTTGACGGGTCCATACCCTGTGATTCAAGCGCCTCAATTGCACCCAGCGCCATGGTATCGTCGTTAGAAATGATTGCGTCGAGTTTTACACCAGACTGAAGAACCGTGAGTAATTGAGACCTTGCTTCGGCGCGTTCATAATTTGCAACAATCGGCGGAACAGCCGGAATTGCCGTTATGCCGTTGTCTGCCAACGCCTGCAATACAGCCTGAGTCCGCTCCTGAGTTATGTACAAATTTTCTTGACCTTTCATTAGAACATATCTAATTTCGTTCTTTCCTCTTTCTTTGAAATAACTCGCCAGCCATTCCCCCTGCAATCTGCCGGCACCGCTTTGATCTGCGCCGATAAAGATTGCATTCTTATTGAGAATGTTCATATCGCTTGGAGCATGCGCGAGAAACACAACCTTCATATCACCTGCCGCCTCAAGAATGGCGGGTGCGGACTCCGGCGCAACCAAATTAACAATGATGGCTTTATAACCTTTTTCGCGTGCGTCTTTTACCTGCTCCAACTGAACGTTCGCAGAATTATTTGAATAAAGTACGGTCAAATCATATCCCGCTTTTTGGGCGGCCTCTTTAAGCTTCTCCTCCACTTTAACAATCGCTTCATCTTCGGGTTTATAGGCCAAAGAAATTAACCTTTTCTCGCGTTTTGGTGTACCCGAAGGAGGCTCGGAAATAGAGTCAGGGTCCATCTTCCAATACATGGCGATATCTCCTATTTATAATGTGTTATCTCCGTTTTAAAACGATAAAATTAAATCCGCTGGTATCTGATACCTAGTAACCGGTTCATACGGATATATCATAGCATAGGGATTCTCTTTAGATACCAGCGCCTCTATTCCTGCATCATATGACCTTCCATTAAGCATATTATCCATTACTTTTATGGTAGCAGCCGCTCTTTTTTTTCTATTTTGATAAGCTGTAAAATCCAGTTTTCCATCAACAAGAGCATGCAATGCAGGTTCCGTTGCGCCAATACCAACAACCACTGTTTTGGCCGGATTCATGCCTACTTCTTCAAGCGCCTCGATGGCCCCTAACGCCATGTTGTCATCGTTTGAAATGATGGCGTCAAATTTTACACCAGATCTAAGTATGGGGATTAATTGTTCCCTCGCTTGAGCGCGTTCATCATATGCAATAATTGGCGGGATAGCCGGAATGGCCTCTACGCCATTTTCGGCCAATGCCTGGAATACAGCTTCCGTTCGCTCCCGACTGATGGGCATTTTGACGCCTTGGAGGAAAATATATCGGAATTCATTCATGCCTTTGCTTTTAAAATGCTTTGCCAGCCATTCTCCCTGCAGCCTGCCGGCCTGTTTCTGATCTGCGCCTATATAGATTGCGTTTTTGTTTAGGATATTCATATCGCCAGGAACGTGGGCGAGAAGTATGACCTTCATATTTCCTGCCGCTTCAAGAATTGCAGGTGCGGACTCCGGCGTAACCAGATTGATAATGATTCCTTTAATGCCTCTTTCGCGCGCATTCCTTACCTGCTCTAGCTGAACATCCACAGAATCATTCGAGTAAAGAACGGTTACATTATACCCTGCGTTCCTGGCTGCCTGTTTAGTATCCTCTTCAACTTGAACAATCACTTCATCTTCGGGCTTATATCCCAAAGAGACTAATTGCTTATCTGGGTTATAAATAGAGTCAGGGTCCATCTTCCTAAACATAATGATGTCTCCTATTCAAGTGGCTTTTATATAATAAATATGTGTTTTTTAAACGGCTAAAACCATCGCATCAGCACTTGCTTAAGGCTACAAATATAAATCCTTTGGCACCTTGTACCTGGTCACTATTTCATACGGAAATATAATGGCATAGGGGTTCTCTTTGGACACCAGATTTGCCATTCCTTCACTGAACGGTCTTCCATTGAGCATATTATCCAGCGCTTTAATGGTGGCCGCGGCCCTTTCTTTTCTGTTTTGATAGACTGTCATTGCCAACTTTCCTTCAAGGAGTGCCCGAATCCCAGGCTCAATGGCGTCAATGCCAACAATCACGGTTTTGCTTGGGTTCATGCCCAGCGCTTCAAGCGCATCAATTGCGCCCAGCGCCATCGCATCATCGTTTGCGATAATGGCGTCAAATTTTACGCCGCTTCTGAGAATCGGGAGCAATTTCGACGTTGCTTCGTTGCGTTCGTAATCTGCAACAATGGGCGGTACTACCGGAATCGCCTTGATGCCGGCATCTTCCAATGCCTTTAAGGCATGCTCGGTGCGCTCCTTCGTTATAGGCAAGTATTCAACGCCTTTCAGCAAAATATATCGAATTTCGGTTTTGCCTCTCTCCTTGAAATAATTTGCCAGCCATTCTCCCTGCAATCTGCCGGCTTGGCTTTGATCTGCACCAACGTAGATGGCATTGTTGTTGAGGATGCTCATGTCTGCTGGAACATAAGCCATAAAGACAACCTTCATATTCCCCGCCGCCTTAAGGACTTCAGGGGCAGATTCCGGGGTGACCAAGTTGACAATCATCCCCTTAATTTCTCTTCTGCGCGCGTTTTCCACCTGCTCTAATTGAATCGCCACAGAATTATTGGAGTATTCGGCGATTAAATCATACCCCGCCTTTTTAGCAGCCGCTTTAAGCTCCTCTGCCAGTTTGACGATAAATTCATCTTCGCGTTTATATCCGAGGGAGACTAACTTTCTATCTCGTTTTGCTGCACCGTAAACAGAGTCAGGGTCTATCACTTTATTCCAATACATAACGGCGTCTCCTATTCAAACTGATATTCCATTAAAGGCAAGGGGTTAAGCATCTCGCTTTTTATCGGCAGGATGAAGAAAATAACGCAGGCAAAAACCTTGCGCAAATAAATGTCACGATTTTTAGTGAAATTTTACTCTATCGTATCATTATTTTATATTTATGAACAACCCGCCTCTGATAAACCTCAATTGGGCACATTACGCAAAAAAGCCACCCAATTTAAGCGGATAACAAAAACCCCCGCCGCGGCGTTTTTACGCGCCACAGGCAGGGGTTAATCAACTATTTTGATGCTGTTAATTTATTGCAAGGGCTTAAAGCGCGCCAATTTCCTTATAGTACTTGGTGGCACCATCGTGAATCGGCAGGTTGGCAATATCCTTTACAGCTTCCTCAGCGGTCAGGCCCTTAAGGTTGCTCTGCGACTCGCCCAGCGCATCAATATTTTCCCACAGTGTCTTGGTCAGGTCATAGACGGTCTGCTCGTCGAGATCGGCGCTGCAGAACATAACCATCTTAATTGCGGTGGTCTGTACATCCGCATCCTGGTTGGGGTAGGTGCCAGCCTTGATGGTGTAAGAGGCATACCACGGATATTCCGCCTGAAGCTTCGCAATAATATCGTCGCCGATGTTTACCAGCTTGCAGCCGGAGGTGGCGGCCTGCGTCACAGCGGCAGCAGGGGCGCCGCTCATAATCCACGCGCCGTCAAGGGTGCCGTTTTGCAGCATGTCGGCAGCGTCGCCAAAAGCCAGCGGCTCAGCATTGAGGTCGGCGGGGAAGTTAAGCCCCGCGGCGGTGAAGTGGTTCTTGCACTCGCCTTCAACCGAGGAACCCGCAGCAGCAACGGCAAAGTGCTTGCCCTTAACATCTGTCAGCGTGGTGATGCCCGATTTCTCGGTGACAACAACCTGGTTGGGGTTAAAATACAGGCCTGCGATAACGCGCAGCTTGTCGTTGGCGGCGCCCTCAAAGCTGTCGGTTCCGTTGAGGCTCTGATAGCAGTTGCTCGAAATGGCAATCGAAACCTGTGCCTCGCCGTCAGCAACCTGATTCAAGTTGTCGATGCCGCCGTTGGAAGCGCGGCTGGAAGCGTTAACATAGTCGATTTTGGTGCTCCACAGGTCGGTGATCGCCGCACCAACCGCGTAAAGTGCGCCGGAAGCGCTCGCTGTCGGGAAGTTGATTACCACTGCGTCGTGTGGCGCAGTGCTCTCAACCGGTGCGCTCTGGTCAGCGGATGCGCTGCCTGCGGGCGCCGCGCTGGACGCCGGAGCGGATTTACCACAGCCGCCAAAAGCAACGACCAGCATGCAAGCGCAAAGAATAACTGCAAGGGTCTTTTTCATTTTAATTTCTCCTCTTTTTTCTGATTAATCTATCTCAAACGCCCCTACAGGGCCGTTGTGAGCGTATAAAAAACCTGTTCATGATTAAGCGATGCAATTAAAGTTTTTGGTCAAGCTTTTTGAAAAAAGCTTGTGGGGATTTAGGGCAACGCCCCAAGCGTGTTCTTATCGTTCAAAGCGCAGGAAGGGGCGGCGGAATGTTCGCGCCCTCTGGGTTGGTTTGGCCTCTGATGATACGGCGTCGCGTTGAGGCGCACCAAAGTGCGCCGGATCAAGTGAAATGCTACCGGCATTTCATTGCGCGAAGCGTGGGTTCCCCCTCCCGCGCTTTTTTGAATCTAAAGGACGCTTGGGGTTTCACCCCAAACCCCCACAAACTTTTGACAAAGTTTCATCAAAACTTAAATCTTTGGGGATTGAAATGTCTCATCGATGTTAAGCCGCTTTTTTGGCTTTACGGGCAGCCGCCAGCTTGAATAGCTGAAAGGCCAGCACCGCCGCCAAGCCCACAAAACCAATCGTATCGGTGCCGACGCCGGGGTCGATCAGGCAGAGTGAAAAGCCTAAAAGCGCAATACGCTCAACCCAGTTGCAGCGACCAAGCAGCCATCCCTCCAGCCCGCTGACCATTGCAATCGTTCCAATAATTGCGGTCGCCACCGCCCAGGCGGTCTGCACCGCTGTCACATCCGGCGAAGAGCCGATCAGCAGCAGCGGGTTATTCAAAAAGAAAAACGGAATAATAAAGCCGACAAGCCCCAGACGCACCGCGATCAGGCTAGTTTTAGTCTGGTCTGAGTTGGCGATGCCCGCCGCGACGTAGCTGCTCATTGCAACCGGCGGCGTAATGTTGGAAAGGCAAGCGTAAATCAGGCAGAACATGTGCGCTGCCATCGGCATGACGCCCACCTTGATGAGCACCGGTACGGCGACCGCCTCAACAATGACATAAGCCGCCACGCCCGGCACGCCCATGCCCAGAATCGTACTCATTATCATGACGAGGAAACCGGTCAGGTAAATATGGCTGTTGTCCACGATGCGCAAAATCAGATAGCCCATATTGAGCCCTAGGCTCGTCAGCGTCACCGTGCCGATAATTACGCCAATGATCACGCAGGAGACACCCACGCCCACCGCGCCGCGCGCACCCTCGCAGGTGGCGTCAATAATCTTTTTAAGTCCCATGCGGGTATTGGGGCGCACCCAGCTGACCCCGACGGTGACAAAGATCGCCGCAACCGCGGCAAACAGCGGCGTATAACCCATGAACATCATCGCCATGAGCACGACAAGCGGCGCAATCAGATGCCCCTGCTCTTTGATAACCCGCTTCGCGTTGGGGATATTCTCCTTGGCAATGCCCGAAAGGCCGAGGCGCTTGGCTTCAAAATGCACCGAGAACAGCAGCCCCAAATAATAAAGCAGCGCGGGGATGCAGGCCGCAATCATCACATTGGTGTAGCTGATGCCCAAAAACTCCGCCATGACAAAGCCAACCGCACCCATAATTGGCGGGCAGAACTGTCCGCCTGTGCTGGCGACGGCCTCAACCGCGCCCGCAAACTCGCTGGTGTAGCCAGTGCGCTTCATCAGCGGAATGGTGATGGTGCCGGTGGTGGCGACGTTGGCAATGGCGCTGCCGTTAATCATGCCCATCAGGGCGCTGGCAAGCACCGCAACCTTAGCGGGGCCGCCGGGGGTTTGCCCCACCAGCGTCAGCGAAATATCGTTGATGAACTGGCTGAAACCGCTATATTTTAAAAACGCACCGAACAGCACAAACAGAAATATGTAGGTAGCCGAAACGCCGATGCCCACACCCAAAACGCCCTGTGTTCCCCAGAACTGAGTGAGCAGCACGCGTTTTAGCGTAAAGCCGTTATGGCCTAAGCGCCCGGGGATATACTGCCCCAAAAAGTTATAGGCCAAAAATCCCAGTGCCAAAAACGCCAGATTTCCCGAGGCACGGCGCGCCGCTTCAAACACAACCAAAAGCGCCAGCCCCGCTACAATCAAGTCAGTCTGCGTGCCGCGTCCGCCGGTGGCGGCAAAGCGGGTGTAGTTTAAAATTAGATAGCCAAACGTGCCTATCGAGAGCGCAATCAGCGCCCAGTCCCACACGGGCGGCAGCACACGGGTGCGCTTTTCGCGCTTATAGGCGGGATATAGCAAAAAAGTAAAACAAAGCAAAAAAATGCAGTGAAACGCACGCAGGTTAATCGCGCTCATCGCACCAATTGTGTTATAATAAAGCTGAAAAACCGCCCAGCCCAACAGAAGCCCTGTCACCACCTTGGCAAACGGGCCGGTGTAGGTGCGGGTTCTCGCCTCAGAGTCCTTTTCTTCGAGCAGCTGTTGTGCCTTTAGCTCCAGCGCGTTTTGCTCACTCGCTGACAGCAGCGGCTTATTTTCCGGCATTGCGGATTCCTCCTTGAAGACTGTATTAAGATATTTATCAACTATTTTAGCACTTTAAATCAATAGCGTCAATGCAGTTTGAAAATTTGACCATTTTAATCGTTTTATTTTAGTGCGATATGACAACAATTTTTCAGGATGAATCACTACGAGGTCTTTTTAAAAAAATGTAACTCAGTTACAATAAAATAAGGTTAATTATGGTATGATAAGGACAAACCAAAGAAGTGCTTGTGCTCTTTATATTCTTCAAAAAGCCCCGAGGCTTTTTATAAAAAGCATTTCGCATTAAAACTGAAAGGCAGGAAATGAACATGAAAAAATATGTCTGTATCGTTTGCGGCTATGTCTATGATGAGGCAGTTGGAGATCCCGATAACGGCGTCGCTCCCGGCACCAAGTGGGAAGATGTCCCCGAGGATTGGGTCTGCCCCGACTGTGGCGTGGGCAAGGAAGAGTTTGAGCTGGAGGCCTGATTTCTCCACGGCCACCGCACAAAAATTCGCCGTGGGAGCGCAAATTTAATTTGTGTTACCCACGGCTTTACTTATCTGCGTTTGCTAATTAAAAGTTCGGTTCCCTCGGGAGCTTAAAGCATCATACAGGAGGTAAAAGGATGAGCAAATATACCTGCGCCATCTGCGGCTATACCTATGACGAAGCCACCGGCGCGCCCGACACCGGCATCGCCCCCGGTACCAAGTGGGCCGATGTCCCCGAGGACTGGCGATGTCCCGTCTGCGGCGCACCCAAATTGGTGTTTGAAGCGCAACAGCTTGAAACGCCCGCCGCGCCCCAATCCCCACCTGCGCCTGTGGCGGAGATTGCAGTCGAGGCACTGCGCGAACTGAGCACCGGTGAGCTTTCAGCGCTGTGCTCCAATCTGGCGCGCGGCTGTGAAAAGCAGTACTTAGCCGAGGAATCGGCTCTTTTTACCCAGCTAGCTGATTATTTTAAAGCCAGAACCCCCATTGAACCTGAATGCGATGTCGCCGCACTGTTGGCGCTTGTGCAAAAGGATCTTGAGAGCGGCTTTCCCTTAGCCAATGCGGCGGCAGGCCGAAAGCCTGACCGTGGCGCGCTGCGTGCGCTGGTCTGGGGCGAAAAGGTTACGCGCATTCTCAACGCCTTGCTCGCCCGTTACATAAACGAGGGCGACGGTTTTTTAACAGCCACCAATGTCTACGTCTGCGAAATCTGCGGCTTTGTCTACGTCGGCGAAACCCCGCCCGAGCTTTGTCCGGTCTGTAAGGTGCCAAGCTGGAAGATCGCCAAGGTTGAAAGGAGGTAACGCGCCATGAAAAGAATCGCCGTTAGAAATATCCGCCTGTGTACCAAGGACTGCCTGTGCCTTTATGTCTGCCCCACCGGCGCATCCGACACCGAAAACAGCGTCATCGACCGTACCACCTGTATCGGCTGCGGTGCCTGTGCCGATGCCTGTCCTTCCGGCGCCATCTCCATGGTACCGCTGGAATTCCCGCCCCAGCAGCCCAAGGCGGAAAATGTCACCGCCGCCCTGCGTGCTTTATCCCACAGCAAGACGAAGCAGGAGAAAATCGCCCTGCAGCTCGCTGCAAAATCTGAAAGCCCCGTCGTGCGCCAGATGGCCGAAGCGGTGGCAAAATCCAACCGTTTGATGGCGGAGGATATTCTGCGCGAGTCGGGCTATATGCTGCCCCAGAGCAAAAACACCCGCGATTTACTTTTGTCGCTGCTGGAAAATCCTCCCGCGTCGGATTTTCCAACCGGTGCGGTAAAACGTCTGTTAGAGCTGTTGCCCTGTAATGAATAGCGCTTTGCGAAAATCCACCGCTTAAAGAATATAAAAAATCCCCGCCGCGTTTTTCTCGTGGCAGGGATTTTATTCTGTGTTTTATTAATTCAACTTTTATTCTCGTTTGACGCATAGCCAAAGCTTAAAACGGCCGAGGCCATTGTCATTCCTAAAAGCATGAGCATATCAACATTCTTTTTAAAAACTGCCGCTGCAAAAGCTGCCAGAAAAAAGAATGCCCATCGCTTAAAAAATGCAACCGCAAACTTTTTGGGGTCTTTGCGGATAAACTGCACAATTTTAACCCCTGCTACGACGGTGGCAAAAAGCAGCGTTAATATTAAAAGCACCACAAATACCGGAACAAATCCGCGGCCGACATCCCAGTTGTATTTGATAGCGATTAATAGAAAAATCACCGCCGCTAAAAACAGTGCCATCAACCCATAGCTTATTTTTTTGATTGTTTTTATCATAAGTGCCTCCACGCCAAAGCATTTTCACTTTGACCGCACTATCGTAACAGATTTTACCCCACAATTCAAGCGAGCCCCGCCTAATCGGCGGGGCTCGCTTGAATGCTCTGCTTAAGTTTTAGTCCGCCGTTTGCGTCCCCTGCTCACGGGCGATGCGTTCGCGTTCCTGCTGCCAGTTTTCGGTCAGCGGGTGCGCCTTGGTCTTAGTCTCGTTCGAGAGCACCGCCGAATCGGTGCCCGAAATCATTTGCACCACCTCGGCTTCGTTGCGGGGCTTGTTGCGCGTCCAAACCTGCTCAATCGGTGCCTCTGGCAGGCGGCGGCAGCGCAGCGCCGCTTTAGCCAGCGCGTCAAAGCCGCTTCTAAATTCCGTCTCCATCAGTCCGGCCTTTAATTCCAGCAGCGAATATAAAAAGTCGATATAAACACCGCTGGCCTGTCCAATCGCATCGGGGAAAGGGTTGACCGCCATAGCAGAGATGTAAAGCTGACGGGTTAAAATCTCCAAAAATGCACAGCGCGCCTCAAACGGAATCTCGCCGCGCAGCGTGTCGACACCCCCGTCGCCATCCACACTAATCAGTTTCTTGGCTTTCAGCTTTTGCAGCAGATCCACCTCGCGCGGGACAGGGTTGCCATTTTGGTCGTAGTCGACTTCGGCGGTCTCGCCCGCGTAGTTTTTTATGACCCAGATGATCTCCTGCATGTCGTCAATGTCGTTTGCAAAGCCCGAAACCAGCTTGTCTATGGCGTCAACGAGCGCGCGATACATCGGCAGGTCGCCCACGCCGTCGCCGTTGTTGCGAAACTCAATAAACGGAATCGCCCCATAGCTGTGTGCCATCACCCCGTTTTCGCCTATCGAAACATCACGGGCAATCACGCCGTTTTCCCCCGCAATGTAATAAGTCACGTCGTGGTCAGTCCAAAGCGCGTGATGCGTTCTGCCGTCTGGCAAATTGACGCTGCGAATCAGATATTTAAGCTTGGGTTTAATGGAATCGGGGTCGTACACCGGACGAATCTGCTCGGGCAAAACCGGCCAGTAGCAAAATTCGCCGTTTGCGCCGTACCAATAGGCTAACCAGCCCGCACCGCAATTGGTGGCATCCACACCCAAAAGCTTTGCCACCTTTGGGTAGTCCCCGCTGAATACACTGTTTAGCGCGTCGGCAGCCTTGGCGTCGCCAAATGCATCGAGCTGTGGCGGATAGGTTAGCAGATAGCCAATTTTCTGGTCGGTAATGATGCGGTGCCAGTTGGTTGGGATACGGTTATCCGCCGAGTGCAGCGGATTTTTGCCGAGCTTTCGCAGATAGCCGTTTACTTCCGCGATAGCGGCGGCGCCGCTGCGACAAACGGCATTATGATTTTCGTAGTAATTGCGTGCCTCTCGGGCGAGCGCCGTTTTTTTGGCGTGTGCGTCCTCGGTCTGACGCAGCAGCTTTTCTAAGAGCTTTGGCATAGGTCATCCTCCTTTTATTGTGTATGATTAAAGTTTTGCTCAAGCTTTTTAAAAGCTTGTGGGATTGGTGGAGCCGCAGCGGGCATTCATGCCCCCCTCCCCCCTAAAACTTCACCCCGCGCCTTATCATGTCCCCCTCGCAGGCGTAGCGCACCGCGTCGATATGATGATTATCGCGGTCAGGGTATTGTGAGAGCAGCCGCCCCTCGCGGTCACGGCCTAAGGCATAGCCGCAAAATTCCCGTGCGGATTCAGGGCATCGCACCGGATCAATGACAATCTCCTCAAGGTCGGAAAGCCACTTTATGCCGTAGCTCACCGAATCAGGGCCTTTTTTAGCGCCCGCCACCCGCAGGCCGTAGCTTTTCATTTCGTCGATGCTCTTAGGCTCAGCCGAGTCGCAGATAATCCGTGCGGCTTTGGCCTCTTTTTGGATGTGTTGCGCCGCCGCCCTATTAGAAATGCGCAGCGCGTGCAGTTCAAAGAACAGATATAACCGTCGGCGCGTTGCATCAAAGTGGCAGACGTTATAGGTAAACGGGTCGGCGGCGTAGCCCCAGTCGATGCCGCGGCGCAAATTATCAAACCGCGCCAGCTCCTGCGGCGTAATCTCGCGCAGCGTCACATTCTTAAAAACCTCTCCGCCGGTGCCAACCGCCTCGCCGAGGTATTCGTGCCGGTACGCCTCGGGCCGAACCTCTGCCAGATGCGCCGCCTCCGCCAAAAACTGCTCACCCAGCCACTCGGTCGGCACACTGCGGTAGTCGGAATGATGCACAAGCGTGTCGGTGCGCAGCGTGGCTTCTAACACCTCGCGGTTGACCCATTCCCCCTGTGATTTAGGCGGATTAAACGAATAGAAGTTGACAAACCGCTCGCCGCCGCGGTTGACCGATTGCAGCACACTGCGGATTTTCTCCATGCCCTCCAGCTCGTTGACTTCCTCAAACCAGGCGTATTTAATATATCCCCGCTCGGCCTTGACCGATTTCAGCTTGGCGGCGTCATCCAGCCCGCGGAACAAAATGCTTTGTCCGCTTGGCAGATAGGTCAGCTTCAAGGGCGAGAGCGAAGGCTCCCACATTGTCTGCACCCCCAGCGCGCCCACCGCCCACAACAGCTGGGCGAACACCGATTCTCTGAGCGTCACCGAATACCGGCGCAACACAATCGCGTGGGTAAAAATGCCCTCACTCGCGTCGCGCATCAGGCACAACAGCAGCTCTAAGCTGATGAAGGAGGATTTGGTTGAACCGCGTCCGCCCTTTAACCAATAATGGGTGTGCCGCGCATATTTTACATCCTCGTGCACCGCGTCAAACGTCGGCGCCACAAGCTGCGTCAGCCTAATCTCATGCATTCGGCTTTCCCCCGCCGCTTGCTGCTTCGTCACCCGTGTTTGCGTCCCCGCCCGAATTTGGTGTCAGCCGCTCGGCGATATCGTCAACAATTTTAACCGGTTCTGTCGGCATTTCCACCGCCGTGCCTGTCAGCTTGTGGTACTTGGCCAACAGCTCCAGCGCGCGGATGCGTTCGGGTACGCTGGCGGTGTTTTCCACTGTGTTGCCCTGCTTGTCGGTTGCAGTGAATGCGCGCCGCCCCAGCCCGATATCGGTCAA
Source organism: Candidatus Fimivivens sp. (assembly GCA_034933525.1). GTDB lineage: Bacteria > Bacillota > Clostridia > Oscillospirales > Ruminococcaceae > Yanshouia. Next base: position 28,972 of record JAYFNI010000002.1, on the reverse strand, counting down.
CTCGCGCAGCACCTCGGCGGCAGTCGCTGTTTCTTTTTTAGCACCGGGGCGTTTTGCAGGGGGTGCGTCGCCATCAAGTCGTTTTTTTGGCATCCTGCCATCTCCCTTCAGTATGGTATAGTCGATTAACTTCGAAAGCGCCCTAGGGCTTGTCAATCGACAATATAAGGGCAAAGAAAAGGGACAGCCACCGCTGCCCCAAATCTCTGCATCTACAGAATATCACATCTCAAGCATGGCTTTCTATGGTCAAAGTGGGGGCCTGTGCCCACACACCCGCCACACTCGAGCGTTTTTGCGCCATGTCACGATAGCCGACTGGCAAAACGGTGCCGCCCATTGCCTTTATTTTTGTGGCGTTTAAAGCTTTTTAACCGCTGCCGCCCAGTGCAGGATCACCCTGTTGACACTCTTTCCAAAACGGGCTTGCCCCTGGGGCAGGTTCACGCCAAAACACGCCACTTGCTGTTTTAATTACGAAATTTTTCTTTTCCCACCATAGTTTGAATCCTGAATCGACTTTTTAGATATGTACCACCGCTCGGCTTTTTCTGCTTATGTACAATCCTATAGGCCTTTGCGCCAATCCCTAAAAACCATTCGCATACGCTCAGACTGCGCGCGTCTTGGCTTTGGTGCATCCGGCAAAGCCAGTGAGCCTTTAGGGTGGCCGCAGGGCACTATGTCCTAAGTCTTTTTTGGAGTTTCCCCCTTTGCGTGTGTTAAAAGAACCCCGAATCGCCGTCCGGAATGGGCAGCAAGACCAGCGCGCGGTCATGCAGGCGCAATGTCCAGCGGTAATCCAAGGTCAAAGCGGTCGCCACCTCCTCCCAGGTCCACCCGTCTATGTAGCGATATTCCAGCAGTAGCCGAAGCCGCTGTTCGGGAATGCTTTTGACGGCCTGCGCAATTTTGCGGCGCAGCTCAGTCGCATCCACCAGACGGTCATAAAGCAGGTTGCGCAGCTCGACAATTTCGTCTATTGCCGATTGAATCCGGTCATCCCCCCTGTGGGACGGTGCATGCGAATAGCTGCCCGTTATTTTCTCTGCGCGCGACTCCCAGCGGCAAATTTCCTCCTCCAGGCGTGTAATTTCTCGCTCGTTATCGGAAAACTGGCCCAGGAAGCGCTTTTTAAGCGCGGTGGCTTCCTTTGCCGACAATACGCCCCCCCGCGTTGAGGTGCTGCGCGGGGATGTGGAGATCACCGAAAGATTTAAAGATTTTGTCCGGCTGTTTTTTGTTTGGGTGTTGGTCAAGATTTATCCTCCTCTCCCAACAGAGCAAGGGCGCGCTGGCGTTTATGCTGTCGCACCTCTTCGCGACGGCTGTGACCGGGCGCAACCACCGATACACACAGCTCTGCAATACGGTCATATATGCGTTCATAGCGCAAATCCGCCGGGTTTTTTAATTCCTCGGCTGTGAGATTGGTGGTGATAATTAGCGGTTTGCCCGCGCGGTAGCGGGTGTCGATGACCAAAAAAAGCTGCTCAAGCGCGTAGTCAGAGGCGCGTTCACTGCCCAGATCGTCTAAAATCAGCAGGTTGCACGCTGCCAGCTCGCCCAGCAGCACCGATTTTTCCCATCGGCTTTGCAGCTCAACCAGCAGCCGCGGCAGTGAGAGCATACGCACCGGAATGCACCGGTCTATCAGCGCGTTCGCCACGCAGGCCGCCGCAAAAGTTTTGCCACTGCCCACTTCTCCGGTGAACATTGCGCCAATGTTTTCGCTGTAGAGTTTATCAAACCGCTCAACATAGCGCCGCGCCCGATCAATCAGGGGGCTGGCTTTTGCCTTTTCAAAGCGGCAGGCGGACTGGGCCGGTTCAATAAAGCACAGGTCTCTGAGCCGGCTTCTTTGGGCGCTTTGCGCCTGGCGTTCAACCGCCTGCTTTCTTAGCGTTTCCTTTTCCTCCAGGCAGTGGCACATCACCGGCACTATGCGCGGTTGACCAAACAGCGTGACAATGTGCTGGCGGGGCGTGTGGCAGTTCTGGCAATAGCGCAGCCCGTCCTTGAGGTAGGTTTCCTCGCTTATAATAGCCTCCCCTGCCCGGGCGATAACGCCGTTTAAGCAGTCCTTCATATGCAATCCTCGCTCTCATATTTTTTTGCGGTGGATAAGCGGCAAAGCGCCTGAGGGCTTGCCCGTGCCGAACCCCCGCAGTCGGTGCTGCCGCGTTCTTCCCACCGGCGAACGGCTGCCCGCCAGTCGGTCATGGGCGACGAGCCAACAAGCCAGCCCTTAGAGGTGTAGAAATCGACAAATCGCTGGGCAGAAACCGTATTCTTTCGCTTTTGGCAATAGTTGTTCACCTGTTCAACCGTTGGGGGGATAAAGCGGCCCGGCGCGCCGCGCGTTACTTCGGATTCTATTTCTACTTCGGATTGGGATTCTATTTCGGATTCGGATTCGGCGCCCGCGCGAGCCGCCAACTGCGGCAAGCTGCCGCTCTTCTCTGTGGTTTGCGCCAGGTCGCCATCCGCCGCTGCAGTCTGCTGCAAATTGCCGCAGATTTTTTCAGTTTGCTGCAACGCTTCATCCGGTGAAAAATCGCGCTCAGGCGGGGGGTATTTTTCTTTTGTATAGCGCACGCGCTGGTGCTTTTGCCAGGTGCAGATATAAAGATAGGGCTTGTCCGCCACGGTATAGCACGCAATCAGCCCAACCTCGACCAAACGCTCGAGCGCGCTGCTTATCTGCTCTTCGGTGATATCCGCGCGGGTAGTAAAAAGCTGCGAGCGCAAAAACGCGGGTCGGGCATCCATCCTTCCATAGTCATCCACCCGCACCATCAGGCGGTAGAACACCGTTTCTTCAAAAGCGGTCAGACAGTCCAAGTCGTCTGAATAGCAGATACTTTCTTTTAAAATTCGGTTTGGCATGGCGAACCCCTTCCTTAAAAAATAGACGATTAACTTAAAACATGTCCTTGAAAACGTAGCAGTACGAAAACAGGCCGTAAAAGGCTGGGTGGTTTCAAAGTCAATCGAATTGATAGCCCCGCTGCGAAAGATCTTCTCGCAGTGCAGCCTGCTTTTCTTTATTCTGTAACAGCAGCCGTTCTAGGTCGGCGCACATCTCAGGCGTGGCTTTAAAGAGCCGATTTTGTAGCGCAAATGCTTCGTGCCTCAGGGTGTCAAGCGCGTCAAACAGCCCGTCACACGCCGAATCTGGCGCCGGTTCAGGCAAACTTTTAGGCTGTTCTATTGTTTTAGGAAAATTATAGTAATATTTAATCAATAATTTTACTTCCTTTACAATCTTATCCTATCATAAGAGTTCAGTGGCTTTCTATGGTCAAAACTGCGGGCAGTCGCCCCCCATAAGAATCAAAAAGCATTGCCCGCCATCACCATTTTTAAAAGTGCGGCGGGCAGTGCCCTGAACTTATTGAAAAGTTTTGTTGAAATGCTACGTGATTAAGAGTAAGCGCTTATTAACAGCTGAAGCTGAGGCGTTTTTTCGCCTCAGCTTCGGGTAAACGCAGCATCCTGTTATGTCCTGTAACCGTCTAATCGCAATTATTGATATCGGAAAGCTTTGGCGGGAAAAAGTCATCGGCCGGGAATTCAACCTTGCTGAAAATTTCACACGGGTCGCTGTTCACTACCTGTGTATCAGACTCATTCTTCGGCACACAGAAGTCATACACCGGAATCATCACCTGAACCTGGCGCATCAGCTGCACAATGGAGAACATGCCAAGGGTTACATAGAGGGTGCGCGCCGGCTGCACACAGTCAAAACTGCCCGCAAATTTTTCGGCGATTTCGTTAGGGATTGGAGAGGGGAAAGCGGGGCTGCCCTTACCGGGCTCCTCACAGATGTGGCTTGCCAGAATCATGGGATCAAGCACCTGGACATTGACAATCGGTGTGCAGTTGTTGGTATCCGTCAGTTCCTCGACAGTTGAGAAGGTTCTTACACCCGCCTCGCTGCCGAACAGGATCACCTTTTTGCAGAAGATACCGACGCCTTCAACCAACACAGGGGTCGAGGTGGGCCCATTGCAAACGGTGCAGACAATCTTGAAGAAGAATGTCATATCCACCGAGAAGAAGCCCTTGTTGAATGCGAGCGGTGCCACCTCAAAATAGACGCCCATTACTTCACAGCAGCGGGTTTTAATCAGTCCTGCCGAATCAATCAGCTCCTGGCCCTCATCGGTGAAAATCACCTGTAGGTCCCGGATACAATCCTTATCGGACACTGCGTCATAAATCCTTCGTGTATCGATGCAAACAGCCTCACGAAAGACATTTGCCGCGCGTCCGGCAAGGTTGTCGTTGGCGTTTCTTGTTGCCATACAAATCCTCCTGTTCGAAATATCAGATTGTACTCACTATATAGTATGAGTAAGACGCTTTTTTGTGACGTTTGGCCGCTGTACAATTGACTTCACGGCAAAAGATTATTGCACGTTTTAAAGGAACTCCCCAACAGCAGCCCACCGTCACAACACGTTTGAGTAAAAGTCATACCTACGCGAGCGATAATGCTCTGCGCTATTAATTATATTATGCGGGAGATTCTCAAATGACAGCAACAAATTGACCCCGCGACCCAACTGCGCCGGAAAAACCACTAAAATAAAAATTCCGGAGCAGCACCCTGAAAAATAGGGCGCTTGCTCCGGATTTGCTGCCATCAAACGCAACGTTTGCCGTGCGCGCCTGCGGCTGCACGGCTTACCCCCACCCCTAGCCCTGCCCCCACCGGGGCATGGGCTTCACCCCTAAATCCCCTGAGGGGACTTACAGCATACGGCTTGTTGGTGGCGGTTGCCCCACGCGAATACATTGCCACCCCACCCAGCCTTGAAAGGCACTCACATAAGACACAGCGGAATGTTCGCGCCTTCCAGGTCGGTTTGGCCTCTCAAGAACGCGGCGGCGCTTCCATCACGCCACCGCGTTGGGCTAAACCCTAAACTCGTTGCTACCGCAGTAGATTAACCATTGCCATACTAATCCGAGAGGTGTTTCGAAAGAGGAATTTCTCAAGGGGGAAACGTCGAAAGGTTTCCCCCTTGAGCGGTCTTTTTCCCGCAGCTTTTTCTGGCGGCAGAAAAAGCTGCGGGCGGTGGAGCCACAGCGGGCATTCATGCCGCCCGCTGCGATAAGCGAAGCCGTCAAGCCGCGAGCGCACATATATGCGAGCGGTCATAGGAGCAAAACGCCCTTCGGCAGTCATGCCGACATTCCCCGCCGACAGCGAAAGAAAACCCTTTCCCCTGCAAGCTTTGATAGAAGCCACAACCACAACACAAAAGCGCCCACCCCTGCCGGTTATGGCGGAGCGGGCACTCTATATAATGTATGAATATTAAAGCTTTTGCAGGCGGGCAAAGGTCGCCATAATTTTTTTGACCCCCACTTTGTCAAACCGCACTTCGAGCATATGGTCGCCGCCCATCGGCATAACGGAGATGATGGTGCCGCCACCAAACACACGGTGCATGACACGGTCACCCTTTGCCAGATCAAACCCGCCCTTTTCGGCGGGAGCTGGGTTGGGTGCTGCGCCAAATGCCGCTGAGGTCGGGCGCACTTGCTCCGCGGCAACCTGCGCAGTGGTTTTGCCAAACGCGCCAAACGATACCGGCTCTGGCTGTCTGGCGCTCTGGGCATTGGGCGAGGGCTTTCTTCCCTCACGGCTCAACAGCCCGGGGGCAATATCGCACAAAAACCGTGATTCACGGCCATAAAGCGTCTGACCGAACAGCATACGCCGTTTGGCACACAGCATCACGAGCCTTTCCTTGGCGCGGGTGATGCCCACATAGGCTAGGCGCCGTTCTTCCTCAAGCTGTTCGGGGTCGGAAAACGAGCGTGTCGAGGGGAACATCCCCTCCTCCATGCCGGGCAGGAACACCACTGGAAATTCAAGCCCCTTGGCGGCGTGCATCGTCATCAGCGTCACCGAGTCAGAATCGGCGTCGTAGCTGTCCAAATCGGTATACAGCGCCACTTCCTCCAAAAATCCGCCCAGCGACGGCTCCTCGGTCTCGGCCTCATAGCGCTTCATAGTCGTTTTAAGCTCCTCGATGTTCTCTAAGCGCGTCTGCCCCTGAACGCCCTCCGCCACCAACATGGCGCGGTATCCGGTCGCTTCCAGCAGCTCATCCAAGAGTTCATCAAGCGGCAGCAGCCCGGCAGATTCCATCAGGCTGGACATCATGGCGGCAAACTGCATTAAGGGTTTTGATTTGCGCTGCAAAGGCGCATAGTCCTCAGCATTTTGCAGCACTTCGAACAGCCCCACGCCCAGCACCTCGGCAATCTCCTGCGCTGAGGTGACGGTCGCGTCGCCGATGCCGCGCTTAGGCTCGTTGATGATGCGCATCAGGCGCAAGGCATCAGCGGGGTTATGCAGCACGCTCATATAAGCGACCATGTCGCGGATTTCCTTGCGGTCGAAGAAGCGGGTGCCGCCCACAACCTTATAGGGGATGCCCGCCGAGACGAGCGCCGATTCCACCGTTTGCGACTGGGCGTTCATGCGGTAGAGCACGGCGCAGTCACTATAGCTGCGTCCGCCCTTGTCGTGCTCGCGGTTGATCATGTCGGCAATGGCGGCGGCCTCGTCGCGCTCATCATAAGCGGTGTAAACCACCAGCTTGTCGCCGTCGCCCGCGGCGGTCCACAGCGTTTTACCCTTTCGGGCGGTGTTCTTGGCGATAACCTCGTTCGCGGCGGAGAGAATATTCTGGGTCGAGCGGTAATTCTGCTCCAAGCGGATCACCTTTGCACCCTCATACTGCTGCTCAAACGAGAGGATATTCTCAATCGTCGCACCGCGGAAGCTGTAGATGCTCTGGTCGTCGTCGCCGACAACGCAAAGGTTATGGCTGCCGCCCGCCAGCTGCGAGACCAGTTTATACTGCGAGCGGTTTGTGTCCTGATATTCGTCCACCATCACATAGCGGTAGCGGCGCTGATATTTTTCCAGCACGTCGGGGTTCTCGTCAAACAAACGCACCGTCAGAGTGATGATATCATCAAAATCCAGCGCATTGGCACCAAACAGGCGCTTTTGGTAGTGTTCGTAAAGCTTCGCCATCTTTTTCAGGCGGAAGTCATTGGCGGCCTCGGCCCTTCTCATGGTCTGGGCGGGCGTTTCGAGCATATCCTTAAACTCGCCGATTTTTGAAAGCACACTGCGCGGCGGAAACTGCTTGTCGTCAAGATTTTGCGCCTTGATGATATCCTTGACCACCTTCTGGGAGTCGTCGGAATCGTAGATGGCAAAGCCGCTGCGGTAGCCAAGCCGCTCGATATCGGCGCGCAAGATCCGCACGCAGGCGGAATGGAAGGTCGAAGCATGAACCTGCCCGCCGACCTCCTCGCCCAGCATCGCGGAAAGGCGGCTTTTAAGCTCCGCCGCTGCCTTGTTCGTGAAGGTTATCGCCATAATCTCCCACGGGCGGGGCGGGCTGTCAGCTAAAAAGCGCGAAAGTCTGCCGTCGTCAGAAACCTCGTCCCGCGCGACCTGTTCCATCCATTCCAGCGACGCCGCATCCACATAAAACGGCACATTGCTGCTGTTATACCCCCTGCCAAACAGCAGAAGATTTGCGATGCGGTTAATCAGAACGGTGGTTTTGCCGCTGCCCGCGCCCGCTAAAATAAGCAACGGGCCCTCGGTGGTCAACACCGCGGCGCGCTGCATGTCATTCATCTTAGAAAACCGCTTCTCAATCAATAAGCGCCTCAGCGCCAGATATCGTTCGGCTTGTGCCTTCTCAAGCATTAAATTTCTCCTTCGTGTCATGGAATCTACTGCATCCACCCAAAACAGATGGCAAGGGTTCGGCGGCCACACCGCAATGTGTGGGTTTGGGTTGTAGACCGCTAAACTTATTTTTCTATTGTACACTATTTTTGCGCGCAAGAAAAGTCGGAACCGCTACGGAGAAGAAAGTTCACCAAACTGATGTCCTCGTCTGGCGTCATCACCCATAGATACGTTTTATTAAGATACCGCCAAAGTTGGTTTTTCGCTGTTACAAAAAACAAGCCGGCAGATTCCTGTATCCTGCCGGCTTGTTTTACTATTATTTTCGCTACTGACTATCGAACCAATAAAACCCAGTTTCCATTTATCACAAAAGAAGGCCAGCTAATAACCAGTTCAGCCGTTTTGGGCGCTTTATCAAATGTCAGCTGCATCGTACAGCTGCTGTTTTCCCATAAAAGTTCGCCGCTTTGCGCATCCGCACTTTCAACAACGGCTTCTCGAATTGCAACCATCGTCTGATTGCCGGTATTTAATGCAAATTTAAGCTCGGCTGTGGCTTCAGATGTTCTTTTTACACTTTGGAGCACCATCTTTTGCAGTCCCAGATCAATTTCTTGATCTACGCCAATTTTTTCGTTCAGAGCAGGGATATTGACCCTGACTTTGACAAGTTCTTTTGGCGCGTCAACGATAATGCTTGGCACCGTGAGTTTAATCTCTTTGCCAGCTGGCGCATTGGAGGTAAAAACGGTCAGCGGACGGCCGGTCTCTTGGGGATCGCGCACATATTCATAGGTGTTCCCGTCCTTATCCGCACCAATCAGCGGTTTTGTGCGGGAGGAAGTCGTACTTAAACCATGATCCTTGTTAGAAAAGCTAGAATTTACTTTTTCGCGTTTGGGCGCCCCTATTTCGATAAGATCGAGGTTCTTGTCCACCAAGTCTGTGACAATTTGAACCCCATCATCGACACGCCGGTAGCCAATATGCACCCAATCGATTGCATTTTCTTCGGCTGGAATTATGTCGCTGCCGCTTACAAGGGACACTCCGGCGGTCAACGCAACAGGATATTCTTTATCATCGACCGTCAGATAAATCTTTGCGGACGGTGAGATATTATTAAACGACGCCTCTACCCCTTGCGGCCCGCGTGAATATCCGGCAGGTGTATAGCTGTGTCCGTCGTCCGCTCTCACCGACAAAGTGGCTGTCTGCTTTCCACTTGGCAATGTCAGAACAAGCTCCAGCTTGCCGCCTGCAAAAATGACCTTTCGCAGTTCACCGCCATCGTCAAGCTTGACCGGCACATCCAGATAGTAGCCCTGCCCTTCGACAACGGTTGAATAGATCGCGGCTTTATTTAGAAAGAACTTAAAGAAGTCCTTGATTTCCGAGGCGTATACCGTTGACGTTCCAACCAGGATGCACCACGCCGCCGCAGCGAAAATCCACATTTTCTTGCGTCTGCCCTTGACTTTTTCCTGCTGCTTTCTAATTTTATCGTGTGTCTTTTGAGAAATAGAAGCCACATCCATTTCAATGCCCGCCATCAAATTCCCCCATTCATTTTCCATTAGATCATCGTCTAAAACTTGCATGAACGACCAAATTTGTCCCTCAGTCATCAGATAAAACCTCCTTTAAAAGCTTTCTACCACGCAGCAGTCTATTGTCAATAGCAGAACGGCTAAGATCCAAAGAAGCCATTAAAGCGGCTATACTTTCGCCAAAAAAGTATCTTCGAATAAAAAGCTCCCTATCCACTCTGCCAAAGGTGCCTATGGTTTCGATTATCGTTTCCTGTACCTGCCTGTCAATCACTTTATTTTCGATGCAGATTTCATCTTCAAGCATATAGTCCTCAATATCTACGGTACTGTTTTTTCCGTTTTTACGCTTGTAGGCAAGTGCTTTGTATTTGGCGAGCATGAAAACCCACGTTCGAAAGCTGCCTTTTTTGCCGTCGTAATCTTTAATTTTTTGCCAGACTTCCAGAAATACGTCGGAGACACATTCTTCAATGTCTTCTTTCGTGCCGCTAGAATTAAGGATGTTATATACTAAGTAATAAACAGGCTTTGTGTATTCCTGAATTAAGAAATCAAAAGTGCCCATATTTTGCTTTTTAATTTCTTCTATCAGTTGCGTTTCTGAACATTGCACATTCTCAACTCCTTTCACCTGTTACTATGCTTTTTATCGCCAAAATCTCTCAACAGCAGCAGAACCTCACAAATGTGTGCCCTTATTTCACTCTCCTTTTTAAATGGAGAACAATTAAAGGCAGACAACAAAACTGCTGTCTGCCTTCACACAAAGCCTTGGCTCGGTCTGTGTTTTTATGGGTGCGCGTTTAAAGCTTGCACCCTTTTTTATATTCATACATCCGGTGTTCGGCGCGCATCAGCACGCTGTCAGGGTCGGAGTCCATCTCGGGCTTATAGTGGGCGATGCCCCAAGATACATCAATTCCCGCCTCGCCCTTTGCGTTAGCCTCGCGGTCAAAGGTTTCCAGCGCCACGCCCAATGCACAACGGTCAGCTTTATCACAGACTAATACAAACTCATCGCCGCCAATGCGATAAATGGTGCCGAATGTGCCCAAATAGCGCTGTAACGCAAAGGCGGTGTCAATTATCAGGCGATCACCCCGTGCGTGTCCGAAGGTATCGTTTACAATTTTAAGGTTGTTAGAATCGAACATCGCCATGGCTAGCCCATCGAGGGAACCGTCATATGCTGCGCTGCGATAGGTCTCCAGTTTTTGGTCAAAGGCGCGGCGGTTCTCGCAGCCGGTGAGCTGATCTCGGTAGGCCGCCATCTCAAGCGCGTGCATTTTACTTTTTAGCACCAGTGCATCAATGCCGCTTACCACCAGCCCAACTGTAAAACAAATGGTAAAAAACAAAACACCGGTATTAAAAATATTATTTAGGTGGAGCCCTTGGCCGAAAAAGGTACTAAATAACCCGACCGTTACACAGGCGGCGGCACCAGCCATACCAAGCGCCACACAGCGGCCGATATCCTGATACCGGAAATAATCAATCAGCAATACGCCCATACTGACGGCAATAGAAAGCACCACGATGATATCTAAGATTAAAAAGTCCCGGCCAATGACAGCCGGTAGAAAATTAGAAGTCAAAATGGTAGCGACGCAGTCGAGCAAAACCAGACAAATCATAACATTAAACAGCCAGCCACGCCGCTTTTTATTCAGATAAAAAGTAAACAGCAGCCAAAGCACACCCATCATGCCAACCAGAACATACATTAACATATGACACAGCCGCCGGTCAGCAAACAGCTCAAGCAGGGTGTTGGAATAGGTATTGTTCCAAAGCGAATAGCACCCTAAGAACAGGCCAAGCCACAGCATGGGCGGATGATGAACATGGCGCAGCATGGCAAAATAGCCCAGCACCATAATCAGCCCTGCAACCATAATGACAAAATCGAGGCAGATGCCCAAAAGGTTTTCTAATACTTTCGCCATCAGCGCCCCCGCCTTGGTGGTCAACAGCGCCGAATGCAGCACTACCGAGTCGCAGCCGCGCTGAGGGCTCAACGTCATGTAGATAGGCTGACCAAAATCGTCTACCCTAATTGGAATATAATGGTCAAGCTTAATATCCGACAATGCTGCAAGCCCAACTTTGGCGTTAGTGCACTCGTAAATAACCTTGTCACCGATGTAAGCTGTTAAATTGCCGGGGCCAGTTTTGCAATGCAAAAGATTCACAACCCCCTGCTGGATGCTCAATTCATCCAGTTTGGCTACAAGGGTTACGCTGTCTGTGGTCGCATAACTTTGCGGCAAAAAAACCCATTGCGTCGCACCGTCACCCGAGACAACATTCCAGCCACCAAGCGCTCGTTGGGCACCGGCTATATCGCTGTAAAAAAGTTTGCCTCCGCTCTCAACCACACTCATAAGCACTGTTAGAAAGCCCGCAATCAGCAAGCATAGTAAAACATAATTGAACTTTTGCAGGGTGGATTGCTTCATGGTATTGCCATCTCCCAATATATGGATGGATGCCGATATTACTGCACGACTTAAAGTATAGCAAACGCATTCCTAGATTTCAACAGAATTAACACAATCTGGTAATGTTTGTTAAAGCTCCATGAACTTGTTACCGATATGTGTCATTAAACAACAGTTCTAATTCCAGCCATTGGAAGCATGATATTTTTATGGAAGATTTCCTGATCTTTTTATAAAATCCCAAAAATTTCTAAGTTCATACGCATCAAAACAAAAGCGGAGGCCAGCCGCCCCCGCTTTCTCACGATACAATATCACCGTCATTTTTGCAAATGCACATTCATATGTGGATAACTCATTTCAACCGCGTGTTTTTCAAATTCCTCGCGGATATCTTCCAAAAGTGCAAAATAAACTGTCCAATAATCCGTCGTCGGTACCCAGGCACGCAGCACGTATTCAATGCTGGAATCCTTATAGTCCGAAATGTTTGCGAACACCGGCGGATCGGCGCAAATCTCCTTGTGGCGGGCCGCCGCCGCGAACAGCGCCTTCTTAACACTTTCGGTGGGGCTGTCGTAAGAGGCTGTCACCTTAATTTCCAGCCTGCGCTGCGTTTGGTTGGTATAGTTGATAATTTTGGCGGCGGAAATGTCGCTGTTGGGCACAAACACCGTCTTATTGTCCGGCGTCAGAAATCTGGTGTAGCTCAGGCCAATTTCATCTACTGTGCCCGAAATGGTGCCCGCCTCCACATAATCGCCGACCACAAACGGCTTGGTCAGTAAAATCATCACGCCGCCCGCAATGTTCGAAAGCGCCCCCTGCACCGCGAGCGAAATTGCCAAACCGGCAACGCTCAACGCCGCAATCAGCGACGTGGTCTCAATGCCCAGCTGTGCAGCCACAATAAGCCCCGTGAGCAGATAAAGCAGAATGTGCACCGCCGAACGCAAGAAGGTGTGCAGGGTTTTGTCCACCTTCGATTTTGCCAGCGCCCGCTTAAAGAGTCCCATCAGTACCCTGATGCCCACCAGACAGAGCAGCAGTACCAAAGCCGCCGGCAACAGCTTGCCTGTGGTAATGCTGCCGACTTCTATGCTATTAATAGGTCGTATAAAATTACTAAACATTAGAAAACACCTCGTAGTCGTAAGCTTTGTTCGATAAAAAGCGGTCATGCCCGCCCTCAATCGGTAATGTCTCGCCGCAAGCGCACATATAAGTGAATGGTCTCTTGCCTCAAACGCAAAGCTGGCTTTAAACGTAATTTGGATTAAAGTTTTGGTCAAGCTTTTTCAAAAGCTTGCAGGGAGCGGAACAGCGTCCAGCACGTGCTTAATGCTCCAGCGCACAGGAAGGTGCGGCAAAATAGTCCGGGGGACTGTTTTGTCGTGGGGAACCCTTGCCAGGGGTTCTCCTATGCCGCGATAAAGCGGCATCCGTATTCTTCCTTTGCTGCTTTATATTGCGTCATCAAACGGCGGCGGGTAGTCGTACCGCCCTCTCCCCACGACATCATAGGCTTGAATTTGCCGCAAATCATCTTTTTTCGACCATGCAGCGCTAAAAAAATAAAACTACTTTCGGTTGGCCTCATCCAAAAGCGCCGTATAAAGCACTGCAAACCCAGCCGCCACATCCTCGTTTTTGACCGCCTCGGCGGGGTTGTGGCTGATGCCGCCCTTGCAGGGAATGAAAATCATGCCCGTATCAATGACCGAGGCGACGTTCATCGCGTCGTGACCAGCGCCGCTAGGCAGAATCTTATACTTGATGTGGCACTTGTCGCTTGCCTTTCGGATGGCACAGATCATGCGGTCGCTCATCGGCACCGGCGGATCGCTGCTGATGGTATAATGAATGCAGCGCACGCCGCGCAGATCGGCGATAGATCTCAAATGCCGCTCGACGCCGAGCACACAACGGTTGATGCTGTCGACATGAATACCGCGGATATCCACCGCCATTTTGACATGGCCAGGTACGACGTTCATCGAGCCCTGAACCAGATCGCAAAGTGTCACCGCCGCCACCGACTGATTCACCGCCTCGGCAATGCCGATGCGCTCCACCGCCAGAATAAACTCGGCCGAAGCGGTCAGCGCGTTGTGCCGCAGGTGCATGGGGCAGGCGCCGGAATGAGCATATTCGCCAACAATCTCCACCGCCAGACGGGTGGGGGCGGCAATGGCTGACACCACGCCGACCGAAATATTGCTGTTTTCCAGCACAGGGCCCTGTTCAATGTGCAGTTCCAGCATCGAGGCGGCGCTTCTCAAACGCTTCTGCCCTTCTTCGGGGTGTGCCGGATCAAACCCGCGCGAAACGAGGGCGTCATAAAGCGAGATGCCGTCCTTGTCCACCATCTCCTTGAGCTTATCAGGCTGGATGCGTCCGGCCAAAAGCTTGCTGCCCACGGTGGGGTAGTTAAAGCGGGCCGATTCTTCGGTAGGGAACACCACTAGTTCGATGGCGCGCTTGTGCTTCTCACCGCTGCGTTTAATCTGCCGCATCGCCTGAAAGCCCAGCATAACCCCTAAAAGACCGTCATATTTTCCGCCGTTGCGCACCGTGTCAATGTGCGAACCAACCAGTACAGCGGGCAGCTCGGGCTGTTCGCCTTCTAGTCTGGCCCAGATTGCGCCGGTGGTGTCAACATCCACCACAAGGCCCTCTTTTTTCAGCATTTCAATCAGGGTATGGCGTGCCTCTATATCCTCGTCACTCATCGAAAGTCTCTCGCAGCCGCCGTCGGGGGTTTTACCAATCTCGGTAATTTTTTCAAAGTCTTTTAAGAACGCGTCAAGTTCCAGCTTCATTGGTCCCTCCTGATTCTTCCTGTCATCCAAAATATATGTCCGGTGCCCGTTTGGGCGCAACAGCTTGTCGAAAAAGTCTTCGCGCAACTCAGCCGTTTGGCGCCAAGCTTCGCAAAACGGGCAATCTTGCCCGTTTTGTCGCCTGCGGGCGAACGATCCGCCGCACTTTGTGCGCCTCATCGCGAAAGTGGGGGCTCACCGCTCCCCCTTTCACACTATTCCCCCGTCGCCTAGCTAGACAAAATCCACTTCTTTGACAACCTGCGGCGCCCCTTGGGGCGCAAACACCTGAAGCGTGTGTCCTCTCAACAAAGGACGACTACATCAGTGCAGATAGGTGGCGCTTTTCATAAAGCCGTCGGCCAGACTATCCACCACCACAAAAGCGGCCGCAGTGCCCTTGGCAACACATTCGGTGGGGTTAGGGGCAATGTGCACCTCAAGACGGGTGCTCTCGGCAAGCAGACGGTCGATGCCGTGCAGCAGCGCGCCGCCGCCGGTCAGCGTCAGCCCGTTGCGGTAGATATCCGCCGCAAGCTCGGGCGGCGTATTTTCTAAAATGCGGCGCACAGCGCCAATAATCAGCTCCATGCACTCTGAGAGCGCCTCGCAAAGCTGCCCGCGGGTAATGGTCATCTGGCCGGGCAGACCGGTGCTCAGGTTGCGGCCCTTAATCGCAATTTCGCAATCTTCTTCGGGGTTGAAACAGACGCTGCCGCAGGCAATCTTTGCCCGCTCGGCCATGCGTTCGCCGATGAGCAGCCCAAAGTTTCGGCGGACATATTTGACGATAGCCTCGTCGAACTTGCGCCCCGCCATGCGAACCGAAGTCTTACAAACGACGCCGTTTAAGCTAAGCACCGCAATATCGCTGGTGCCGCCGCCGATATCAAGGATGATATTGCCCTCGGGCTTTGAGATATCGATGCCCGCGCCAATGGCAGCCGCAACCGGTTCCTCAATAAGAAAAACCTTGCGCGCGCCGGAAGAAAGCGCCGCCGAAACAACGGCGTTGGCCTCCACTTCGGTCACGCCGCTGGGCACGCAGATTACCACCCGGGGTTTAATCAGGTTGTTGGGGTAAATCTTGTGGATAAAGTGCGTAATCATCGCCTTTGTCATATCAAAGTCAGAAATAACGCCATCCGAAAGCGGCATGGCGGCACGAATTCTATCCGGGGTGCGCCCCAGCATGCGGTAGGCCTCTTCGCCCGCTGCAATAATGTCGCCGCTGCGGCTGTCTACCGCCACGACGGAGGGCTCTTTTAACAGTAGCCCTTTTTGCATATCATAAATAATAACGGTCGCGGTACCGAGGTCGATTCCGATATCGTTAGATGCCATAAGTAAATTTCCACCTTTCAAAAAAGAACAACGCCTATATACGGCGGTATTTTCATCACACCTAATCATACCACATCAACATAGATTTTGCGCACGTTTTTTGGTAGATAGGCGCTTTAGGAAAATTTTTCACAAAATGAATCCGCCATTTTAAATTATAAAAGGATGTTTAGGGCAACGTACCGCCCCTTGCCAAAGCAAAGCATACCGCATGCGGTAAATCACCTCAGGTGATCCGCTATTTAGTTGGCGCTTCACACGGGTCGGTTTAATTGGTGGCAAAAACCTCGCACAAAATATGGCGCAGCTGCTCGCGGTCAAACGGCTTTGAAAGGTGAAAATTCATGCCACTTTCCAGCGACTTATGAATGTCCTCGTTAAAAGCGTCGGCGGTCATCGCCACAATCCGCACCGTTTTGGCGTCCTCGCGCGGCAGTGCCCGCAGCAGCTGCGTTGCAGTCAGGCCGTCCATCACCGGCATCATAATATCCATAAAGATAATATCAAAATGCCCCACTGGCGACTCTTTAAACAGCGCAAACGCCTGAGCACCGTCTTCGGCGCTGGTCACCGAAAGCCCGGCGGCTTCAAGCTGCCTTTGCGCCACCAGACGGTTGATCCGGTGATCGTCAGCCACCAAAGCGTGCCGCCCCGCGAGCGTGCCATCCAAAACCTGCCCCTTGTCCGATTCTTCGTCCTGCCCCGCGCCGCGCATCGCCACCGTAAAGCCGATTCGGGTTCCCACCCCGGGCGCGCTGTGCGCCTTAATCTCGCCCTTCATCAGCTCGACCAGACGCTTGGTAATTGCCAGCCCCAGTCCGGTACCCGTTTTAGCAAAAGAGCGGTCGGCTTGAATGAACGGCTCAAACGCATCGGCCAAAAAGCCCGAAGACATGCCGATTCCGTTGTCCTCAACCGTCACTGAGAGCAAAACATAACGCCCGGCCTGCCGCAGTGCCGTCACTGAATAGGTGACTTTTCCGCCGGTTGGCGTATATTTGACCGCATTTGCCAGCAGATTGATACAGATCTGCTTTAGGCGGTTTCCGTCGGTGAAAAGCCGTGTGCAGCCATCCCAGTTAAAGTGCGAAGTAAAAGTCAACCCCTTTTCTTGGGCCTGCGGCGCAATGATGGCATCGATATAAGTCACAAACTCGTCGGTGCTCATCCACGCCTCATCCAGTTCCATCTTACCACTGTCGATTTTAGACATATCGAGAATGTCGTTGATAAGCCCCGTTAAATGCTTGGCAGAAATAATCGCCTTATCAAGATAAAGCGGCAGATTCTCGTCAGGATTTTCTTTAATGATATCAAGCATTCCGCGGATGCCGTTTAAGGGTGTTCGAATCTCATGCGACATATGCGCCAGAAAATCGCCCCTGGCGCGACTGGCGCGTTCAGCCGATTCCAGCGCGCGCCGCAGCAGCGCGTTTTTTTTCTGTTCCTCGTTATAAATGTCGGTGACGTCGCTTCGGGTGATCAGCACCAGACCCTCCTCGCGGTCGAGGTAGGTGAAGTGTACCTTTTGACGACCGGTGTGGCCGTCTGGTAACGGCGCATCCAAGAACGCCGAGTAGCTGGTGACCTCTTCAAGCCGTTTGGCGATAGAAGCGGCTGAAAACGATTCAATCTGTTCGGGCGACATGTTCAGCTCATTTTTTGCAAGCTGTCTGAGCCGTTCAGGGTAGCATTCTGCCTCAATAACCGGCTTGGTGTAAAGGTCGCTGTTAATACGCACCACGTAGATAAAATCGGTATTGATATCCAGGCAAGAGACAACTTCATAATCTGAAAGCACCGTGCTGCTTGAGAGCGTCTCAATCAGCTTTCTCTGGGTAATATTGCGGGTGTAAACAAAGCCCAGCACATCATCGGAGGTGGGGCTGTGTATCAGGTTGACCCAGCAGGAAATCCAGCACAGACTACGGTCGTCTTTGCTTAATGGGCGTCGGTATTCCACCTGATAGCTGGTCTGCCCTGCGGCAAAGCGCTCCAGCATCGTGGCGGTATTAAGTTCCGAAAGCATGTGCTCGCGATCCCGTGGACTGATAATCGTCTCCGCCACACGCGCGGCCATCTCGTTAAACGAATGGATTTTAGCCAGCCAGTCCAGTCGCTTATCATAGCTGATGGCGTCCTCAATTGTGTCGGTTGAGCAGTTAATACAAAACGAAATAAGGGTGTCAGGCCCGGCAATTTTTCTGAACGCCATTTCCTCGCGGTAGCGTTTTTCGGCGGCTTTCTGCGCTGAAATATCAATGGCGATACCAATTGCCCACTCGGGTCGGTTCTCCTGGTCAAAAAAGGTTGTATATTCCATCCGGTTCCAGATATAACTGCCGTCCGACTGCTTAACCCGTATCTCAGAGGTTGCATAGGGCTCACCGGCGTGTACCTTGCGGTACATCTCCAAATAGGCTTCAACGTCATCGGGGTGGACAATCTCGTTGTCAACCATACATTGCGGAACATTTTTAACCATAAGCCCCGGGCGTTGAACGTCATGTAAAACCACGCTGTTGACAATGTCATATTCCCAAATTCTGGTGGAGGAGTGGTTAAGCGCAGCGTTGAGCTTTTCCCTCTCCATCTTTGCCTGCTGCTCGGTTTGCTGCAGCAGCTTGAGACCTCTTGCCTGTAGAACGCTGTTATAATGCCCAATCAGCAACAGCAGCGCCGCCACCAATGCCAGACAAAACAACATAATAAGCAGCAATAGCCACATGCTGTGGGTGCTTTCGGCAATAATCTCTGCAATTTGAACGTCTGTCATCACGTTAAAAAGAACCCAGCCGTTAATGGGTGAAGGCTGATAGGTCACAAAGCAACTGCCGTCGTCGGTTTCAAGATGAAAGACCCCCATCTTGCCCTGACGAATATCCGTCTCTATCTGCAAGGCCGAGCCGCCGCCGGTAATTTTGGCGTGCGACAGCGCCTCGAACACATTAGCACTCTGCTGCACGTTGTCAAACAAAATGCCGCTCTCGCTGCCCAGCAGCACATGTCCATCTGTGCTGCACAAAAAAGCGTAACCGCTGCCGCCGTATTCTGTCGGTGTAATCAGGCGTCGAATCACCGGCTCTTTACAAAGCCCGAACACAACCCCTAAAACGTCGCCGTTTTTCTCGATAGGTACCGCAAGGCAAAAATGCGGCTGGGTATCAAGGCAGTCCCCTTCAACGAGCGTAATGCTACGAAGGCCACACAAGCTGTTGATAAAAAAAACTTCGCCACTGACATTAACCGAATCACCCGCACTGGTCAGCGCGGCTCCACCGGGCGTGGCAATTCCCACTAAGTAGAAATTGGAAGCATCCCGTAAAACTTCCATCTGTGCCAGAATATCGCTGCGCCTGTTCTCGGCAGCGCCCGTCTGTTCGGTATACAGTCCGGCATACATCTCCAAGATACGAAACTGCGACTCGACCATCAAATCGGTGGACTGCATCTCCCGCCCGGCGTTCATCTGAAGGGTGTGGATGGCCTGAGTGTTGATATGCCCCGTAATATGGCGCTTATAAAACAGGACGCTAGACACCGCCGCCAAAACTACAACAATAACCAGTGCGACTATAGCTATTCGCCTTTGCAGCTCAATATTCCCTGCCGTTTTCATGCTGCCGCCCCCCTGATGTATCAAGGCGCCTTTCGGCCCCCGTTTTTTCGGCAAACCATTTCTGTTTAAAGTTGTGTAAAATTAATTAACTCTACCACCTGCTGGCTAAAAATAGAACCTCGCAATTTTTCTCCTTGATGGCTACAAGGTATCTTTCCCCGTGGTTCCAGTCATCGGGCTTATAAGACCTGCTGGAGAGAACATAAACAGTGGCGTTATAATGCCAGTTGTAAGAACGGTCAAAAAAATCCACCGTCCCACCAAAAACGCCATGTTCATCGGCTTTAGGGTCCCCTTCTTTGCCAACCCACTCCGCCATTTCAGAAAATTTTTGCGCGTAGCCTTCAAGCGCCTCAGGCGTGGTTTTAAACTTTAGCGCGAGGTCCTCTCCCCCCTGCAAAAAGGCAGGGCGGTAATAAAAGTAGACCTCCTCGGCGTTTTCCGGAACCTTCTCGGGAAAGTAGCTTTCCAAAACATCTTCTGAAAAGCTTGAAAGCTGTAAAGCGCGCTCATATCGCTTGACGTCGGTTGTAGTCGTTGTCGCCGCGTCAAAAGCCGAGATGATAAACGCTATGAACATCACGCAGCTCAAGACGCCGATTAATACGCTGGTTATAATGAGCGATGGCAGTTCTTTGAGCCACCTCTTTTGCGTCAGGTAGGTCACGATGGCAAAGCAAACCGCAGGAAGTACAAAAATCAGGTTCTTTAAATATTGCGGTTCAATCGCCGTCAATAGCTCCAGGCCATAGATTGCGATAAACAGCACCAGCGAGACCACAGTCATAATTGCAGGGAACAGTGCCTGAGAAAATGCGCGGGTTATTCTGCTTGTCTTCATCGTGATACTCCTTTTTCAATTCATCTATAGACACAAAATGCTGCCTGCCGCCTGTGCGGGCGTATTTTAATCGATGTTTGAGCAAAAGGTTTTATCTAACTTTATAAAAAAGCTTATAGCATTCAGGGACAAGCCCCAAACGCTTCATCACAATATTATACTAACAGTAATTTAATTCTTCAAATTCCCAACTGTGCCCTGATTCTCGGCGCAAGATTGGTATACCGCAGCGTCTTGCGGTTATTTTCGACCATAGTCGCCACCGTGTCGGCGTGTCCGACTAAAATCAGCAGTTTTTTGGCACGGGTCACCGCCGTGTAGAGCAGATTTCGGTAATGCAGCTTTTTATGCCGCCCTAACAGCGGAATAATCACCGCGTCAAATTCGTTGCCCTGGCTTTTATGTACCGTGATGGCATAGGCCAAATCCAGCTCACCTAGCATATCGAAAGCATATTCCGCGCGGCGGTCTTCAAACGCGATGATAACCGAACGCGTGGGCTTGTCAATCATCTCCACGGTGCCGATATCGCCGTTAAAAACGCCTAAACCCTGCTCGCCATCGGGGCGCTGCCACTCAATGTCGTAGTTGTTTCGGGTCTGCATCACCTTATCGCCCTCGCGCAACAACAGATTCCCGGCCTTGTGTTCGCACTTGCTGCGGTCAGGGGGATTAAGCGCCTCCTGCAACAGGCGGTTGAGTTCGGCGGTGCCCGCCGCGCCCTGCTTGGTGGGGGCAATCACCTGAATATCGCGCACCGGCGAATAGCCGTAGGCTTTGGGCAGCCTGCGTGCGCAGAGGTCGGCGACGGTGAAGGCCGCCTGCTCCTGCGTGGCACTGTTCAAAAAGAAAAAGTCGGCGTCGTTGCGGCTTAGCGTGGGCATCCGCCCCGAGACTATATCGTGCGCCGAGGTGATAATCAGGCTGTTAGCCGCCTGACGGAACACCTCGCTGAGGTGGACGCAGGCCACCGCCTCGCTGTCGATCAAATCGCGCAGCACGTTGCCCGCACCGACCGATGGCAGCTGGTCGGGGTCGCCCACCAGAATCAGGCGCGCCGTGGTGCGCACCGCCTTTAACAGCGACGAAAACAACGTGGCATCCACCATCGACATCTCGTCCACCACCACCGCGTCAAACGGCAGGGGGTTGCGCTCGTTGCGCTTAAACTGCAAATCGCCGCGCTCACGACTGCCAAAATCCACCTCAAGCAGCCGGTGGATGGTCTTGGCCTCGCGTCCGGTCACCTCTGAGAGGCGCTTAGCCGCGCGTCCTGTCGGGGCGGCGAGCGCCACCTTCATGGCGCGGCGCTCAAACAGCGTGATGATGCCGTTTAGCGTCGTGGTTTTACCGGTGCCGGGGCCGCCGGTTAATATCATAATCGGGTGCTCTGCCGCCCAGAAAATAGCCCGCTGCTGCTGCTCGGCATAGCTGATGCCAAGCTCGCGCTCCAACCCCGCCAGTTCGTCGGCGGTCACAGGGGCATCCTGCGACGGAAAACGCATCATCATGCCCAGCCGTTCCGCTACATACGTTTCGGAAAAAAACTGGTCGGGCAGATAGATAAAGCGCACCCCGTGAATTTCTTCGCTCATGACCTCGCCGCGCTCACAAAGCGCGTCTACGCCAACTTCAACCGGCTCGGAGCCGATGTTCAGCAGGCGGCAGCAGGCTTCCACCAGCTTGTGGATGGGCAGGCAGGCATGTCCGTTATTGAGGTTGTGAGCCAACACATGCAAAAGCCCGCCGCGCACGCGGCAGCCGTCGGTCTCGCCAACACCGAGCGACGCGGCAATGGCATCCGCTTTTTCAAACGGTACGCCAACATCTCTTTCGCAAAGGCAGAACGGGTCGGCGTTGATGCGCTCTCTAGCCATCGCCCCCCACTTTTTCCACATGGCGACCGCCGCCGTCGGCTCAATGCTGTGTGCCGATAAAAACGCCATCACGGCGCGCATCCCCAAAAGGCGGGTGTATTCCTGACTGATGCTCTCGGCCTTCTGCGGCGAGATGCCCCGCACCTGCGAAAGGCGCGAGGGGTCGCGCTCCATAACGTCCAGCGTCTTGTCGCCGAACTTTGCCACAATGCGCGAAGCTGTCACCGGCCCGATGCCCTTGACCGCCCCGCCCGAAAGATAGCGCAAAATCGCCGCCGAGGTGGCGGGCATCACATGCTCAAAGGCGTCGGCCTTGAGTTGCCGTCCGTAGTTGGGGTGCATAACAAACCGCCCTGTGGCAATTACTTCTTCCCCACGGCTGACCCCGACCGCCTGTCCCGTCACCGTGAGGGTCTCGTCCCCAATGGTGAGCTCCAGAACGGTAAAGCCGCTCTCCTCCGAGTGGTAGACCACGTCGCTTACCACACCCTGAACTCTATCGATGCTCTCCACAAGCAGCCTCCTTAAACCCTTTTGCACAGGGCACTGGCGAAAATCCGCAGCAAAAGCACCCGACGCCTTATAAAAATCCTGCGGAAGCCGCGGCAGGCCCCCGCAGGTCAGTTTGATTTTTTTATTCATTGCCCAATAAAAAGTTGTCTCGATCAGCACGCAGATAGTTTATCCCGCCTAAGCCGCATAAGAAAACAGGCTGCCGCCCATCGACAGCAACGATGCAAAGGGGAAAAATCCGTCACAACAAGATCAAAATTTTAGTGGTTTATAGTATTAGTATAATACAATCCCCACCGCTTTGTAAATGGCATCATTCCCGATAATCCGACGCAGCCCCTCGGGCGTGCTAACAATCACACCGGGCCTGTTGCGGCAAAACATTTCGGCCTTAAGCAGCGTGTTCTCACTCGCGCCGCAGTCGACGATGACCAGACGCTCCCCCCTACGGCAGGGATGCGACTGCATACAAAAATATTGCCAGCGCAGCTGACGCTCCAGACTCGGGCATTCCCCTGTCACCGGCAGCAGCGTCACCGTGCCGCATTGACGCGCCGGACGCAGCAGCCAGACCAGGCCTTGTTCACAAACCATACCCGCAACCAGTGTTCCACAAACCCCAAAAATAACTAAAAGCACATCGCGCATTGTGTTCACCTCTCGCTTCATGCTATGCGGCGGATGACATAACGGTGACGGCAAAGTGATGGATTAAAAAGTCGCTGCGCCGCTAAAGCGCCCTCATAATAAAGCGGGCGGATCATCCACCCGCCCGCTTAAAATGTACGTTATAGTCCCGCTTTAATCAGCCATTTTCAAATCCGCGTTGGTGCCGCCCCACTCAATAACAGCAAAGCCCTTTCGCTCAAACGGTTTGAGCGTCGGCTCGGGGATATCCACCGGCGCGTCAATCGCCTTATACACCATAAACACCCGCAGTACACTGTCGGGCTTGGGGGTAACGGTCAGCGGGGCTGCCGCCTCATAGCGCTCGCCCGCAAAAGTGATGAGATTATACGGTGCATCCTGCATCCGCGGCACCCAGTAGGTGATAAAGTCGTTATATTCGCGCGGGGTCAGCCCCATATAGGCCAGCTTTTCGCGCAGAAATTGCTCGGTCTCGGCGCCCTTGACCACGAATCCCTTTGAAAAATCCCAAACGGCGCGCATATTGCCCTCCCAGAACAGATAATAATGCTCGGTGCCGTCGGCTTTGTTCACCAGTCTGCCGTCGGGGTAGGCCGTGACGCGCCAGCCGTTATCATAGCTTGGAAAGGTATAAGTGAATTTGACGCTATCTACCGTAACGGTGCAGTCGGTTGGCGTTTTGGGGTAGAGATAGATCACCGGTTTGTAGCCAGGCGTTATAAACCCCCTATTGCCCTCAGCAAAGGCGTTTATCACATCGGTATAGGTTGATTCGTGTTGATAGTGATAAAGCAGCGAGGCTTCAACGTCGCTCGCCGTCACCAGAACATTCTTATCTGTGTAGTAAATTTTGAAAACAAGGCCGTTGTTAAATTTGACTTCGACCACCGCGGCGTTGGGTAGCGACTTCTCGGCAACGACCTTAAATCCCTCACCCACGCGCGGGTTCACATCGTCATAAAAATAGCGATTAAACATGTAATTCTTATCCTCTGATGTTAGCGGCTTTGTAAAATCCAGCGTGTTGACCGCCTTGCCGTCGCTGCTTGTGATGGTTGCAGAAACCATGCGACTGCGCCGCATCATCGAAAGCCACGCCACCTTGTAGCCATAATCCGAATCAAGCGCGTCGGCAACGTTGGCCTTAAGTTTCGTATAATCGTTGGCATCCAGCGCCAGCAGCACACTGTCGCCCTTGTCCTGGCTCGGCAGCGACCGGGTGAGCTTGATACCCTTTTCAAAAAATTCGCCGGTGTATTTGGTGTCGTCCACCGCAACCAGCTCAAAAAAGTTGTCGGGCAAAATCCGCGCACCAATGTTGTCGCTCTCCCGCGCGGAGTTGAGAATCAGCGACACGTCGTAAGCGCGGTCTTCGCTCTCTTCATCCAGCGCGGAAAAATCGTTCCAAGCTGCACGGCTAAGTTTTCTTTTGTCGTCATACACAATAAAATCCGCATAGCGATTTTCTGGGCCCGGCATCATATCTTCGGCTAATAAAACCATCTTGTCTTTGGCCAGCCCCGCCTGCCACCAAGTCAGCGGCGCCGCCTGAGGTGCTTGCGCGGCCGACTGCGCCGCGCTTTCTGACGGTTGGGATGCCTTACTCTGTGTTGGTTGCGACAACGCCGATGATGCACTTTCACTTGCCTCTGAGACCACCTGTGACAGTTCCGCCACCGATGCCGACGCACTTTTGCTCGATGATATCTCCCCGCCCTGCGTAGGCTGCGTATTGGCACAGGCCGTCAGAAAGATTGCCACAATCAGCAGTACCGCCAAAATTTTTCTCATGTCAAACGCCTCCGTTAAAACTTCATGCTGGCAAATAGTCTTACATAAATGTTATGCCGATTAAATCCTATCGATGGTTACAAAAAACTAACTGATGTGCTTGGCGCAAAGCTTCGAACAGAAAAAAGCCACAGGAAACAATGCTCCATGCGGCTTTCTATCGAATTTATCCTACGCGCGCCGAAGCAAAAATTATGCGCCTTCTCTTATCAAAACGCTCAAATTAATTCCTTCTCATACCGCTACACCCGTCGACGGGTTAACCAACGGCACCGGCACATAGTTATTATCCTCTTGTGTATTCTTTTTATCATCCTCAATATAGGTGTAGACATCTTCGGCGTCTTCGTCTTCCTCTTCTTCGTCTTCATCCTTACTTGATGAAGAACCGCTGGTTGGAAGTTTTTCATCCGAAACAACATACTTGCCCAGCACATCGGTCTCAATGACAAAAGCGTCTTCGTCCTCGTCGTAGGTTCTGGTCATGTTGGTCAGCTTGTTGTTGCTGCCAATTTTGTAGAGATAGTACCCACTTTCAGCCTCGATAACAAGCTGCTCATCCTTAATGTTGGGGAACTTGGCGTCATTGCCGATGTAAAAGGTCATGTCGGCATTTTTGTCAAGCTTGGTGATCGCTGAAATCTTGGTGTGATTCATTGCGGCCAGCACATCAATTGAGCCTTTAGTCTTACCTGAAAAATGCCCTTTTCCGTTTGGGAATGAAAGCTCAAACTCGGTGTTGCTCTTTAAGGAGTAGATCTGTGCCTGTTTAGCCAGCTCGTCCTTATCCTTAGCTTCAGCAAAGCGTATAAAATCCAGTGAGTCTTCAAGATCCAGCGTAAAGCTGCTGCCGCTCTTTCTGGTGACTTTTAAAGTACCCGAAACTGAATAACCGTCCTGAGGGTACTTGTCCACGTCAACATCCTTAATTTCGAGAACAGCAAAATACCACTCGCAGCCGTCCTCAACCTCCAGCTTTTCAATATCAAGACTGCCGGTTTTAATCAGTTTGTAGTCCTTATCGTCTTCATATGCTTCCGTTTTCACGGAGGTTATTTTTGCCGTGGTTGGAATCATACTGCTGGAAATCTTAAATTTTGTGTCCTGATTGGTTGCCTCTGCAAGGCCTATGTAAACCTTACCACCTGGCGTCACATAATTGACCTTTTCATCATAGTATCCGTTGTCCTCAATATAGGCGGCCCCACGCGAAATGGCAAACGTATTCAGATTCAGCGCCGCTGCAATTGCAAACACCAGCAGTACAGCAAACAGCTTTTTCATGTCATAAATCCTCCTGATGTAAGATTATCAAAAAGGGGCGCTGCAAAATGCAGCACATTTTGCAACGCCCCCAAAGGCCACAAAGCTTTAGGCGCAGGCACCGGTCTGCGGATTAGTCACCGCAGGATTGCTGGGCAGCGGTGTGGAACCAATATATTCGCTCGTATTAGAAGAAGCACTGTTGGTGTTATTGGTGTTAGGCGTGGTGCTGGTCGTGCTATCGGCTGAGGCCTTAGCAGACAGCTTGGTGTCTGAAACAATATACTTGCCAATCTTGGTGGTATTTATCACAAACGCATTCTTGCTGCTCACCCAGGTGCTGCTGCGGTCGGTCAGCGTGCTGCCCGAAACCTCATAGAGGTAATCACCGCTGTCGGCGTTGATGGTCATTTTGCCATTGGATACAGGGAAGGTTGCGCCATTACCGTTAAAGAAGCGGATGTCGGCGTTCGGATATTTGTTGAGCAGCGAGTTATCAACGTCGGTGTCCATCGCGGCGACAATGTCAAAGTCCTTGCGGGCGGTGCCGGTAAAGTTTCCTGCGCTGCCGGGTAGATCAATGTCCACATCGTCGTCCTTCTCAAAAGTGAACATCTTCTCGTCGTCTTCAAACTCGTTCTCAGATTCCTCGTATTCGATTGTGCTAAGGTTGACCGCAACGGTGTCCTTAGTGTCCTTATAGGTATACTCCAGTGTCAACTCGTCTACATCAAAACCATCATCCGGGTAGCTGGAAGAACTGACGGACTTGGCGGAAATTTTAACAAACCAGCCGCGGTTATCGCTGTCCACCTTCAAGCGCGATGCCGACTTCTCTACCGAAAGCAGCTTTACAGTCTTGCCGGTATCGGAATCAACCACTTCCACCTCATCAATGCTAATACTCTTGGGGCCCTTGGTTTCGCCATCCTCATAATCGCAAATAAAGACATAACCAGAGGAGCCGGGAGCCAGAGACGATACGTGGTCGGTGTAATAATCATCATCCTTGATGTACACATCGCCCTCTTTGTAGCCAGTTGTATCGGCCAGCGCGACTGGCGCTGCCGCGACAATCAGAGCTAACGTCAGCATGGCACAAAATAATTTTTTCATGAAAAATCCTCCTGTTGACTATATTTTCCTCACATAATACCATTTTAACACTCTAGGCTACACAATACAAGTGTTCACACTTCAAGAATTTACTGCATTTAAATCCAATTATTTCTTGTTTCGCAATTAATATGCGGCCGTTGGCGGGTTGGGCATCGGGACCGGTACAGCCTCGGGGTCGAGCGCCTTATCTGATATGACAAAGCCCTCCAGCCGGCGGGTGGTTAACACAAAACCGCCCTCCTGCTCTGAGAAGCCTTCTGTGATGCTTATCAGCTTGTTTCCGTGCAGTGTATACAGAAATGAGTTCGGCTGGGCGTACAGCACCAATCGACCAGAACGGTTAAAAAACGGCGGGTTATTCCAAGTTAAAAAATTAAGCGACACGTCAGGATAACGTTCGGCAATATCGGTAACCGGCTCGGTTGCGCAGCCCACATTCAGCGGGCCCTGTCCCGCTACGCCCACCTCAAAATATCCCCTGTCATAAAACGAAATCTGCACCGTTTCTTCCGTGCGATTAAAATCCATCAACAGTTCTTTTTGCGAACAGTCCACCCTCTGATCGGTATTTTCGCGGCCGTCCTCACGAACAAGAATTGTCAGCGAAACCTTCGGCGCTGACGCATTTGCGCGCTTGGCCAGTTTGATAGAGCCGCGCAGCGTGTGCGGCTTGGCGTCGGCGTTATCCAGAATATCCAGCGCCGCCACATACCGAAGTCCTAGCGACGTCTTCCCCGTTTTGTCCATCATCCGGCGATACTCTATTCGCGGAATCCCTGTCAGTTCTGCGCCCTTGCTCCAATCCACAACCACCCGCAACCCCTCAAGATCCTCAGCTCGGAAAGCATTTGCAATTGAAAAATAGAGAGTAGAGCCGGGCTTTACCACTGTGCGCAGACTCTCACCACCGCTTTCTATCTGGCAAGGGTCGCCATCAGCCTCAGCCAAAAAAACCTGAGTACCATCTATGACAGCGACGGCCCCCTCCTCCGCAATGACGCCAATAGCACAAAGCATCACCATAAACAACGCAACCGCCACAAGAGCCACTTTTTTCATAGCCGTCACCCCCCTTTTTACATTTTAGCTATATTATAGGATACACGCGGCATTATTTCAACCTTACAGTTGACATCTCTCGTTCGATATTGTAAAATAAATAAGCAAAATTTTATCAGCCGCTGTGGCGGAATAGGCAGACGCAAGGGACTTAAAATCCCTCGGTAGAAATACCGTACCGGTTCGACCCCGGTCAGCGGCACCAGAACGATCCTCAAGGTTATCTTGAGGGTCGTTTTTCTATTATTTATAAATAGTTTGTCTTGAAAATTAAAATATCATCATAATGGCGTTATAATGCGAGTTACTATTTTATAGTCCTATCCCCTCTC
>JAYFNI010000001.1:0-762267 GCA_034933525.1 Candidatus Fimivivens sp. | reverse complement strand
TGATGATAGGAAGCAAGCCTGCCAGCCAGTGCCAGGAAGGCAGATTCTGGTTGTGTGCCGTTTCAATATGCTTGGAATCTTCTACAAACGTCAGGCCCTTCTCACGGCTTTTGCGTGCGCGCCACTCAAGATAAATATAGCCCGGAATACCGATGATGATCATCGCCGCAATTGACATTGCCGGAGCGGCCGTTGGCGTGGTTCCGTAGAAGTTCATGGGGATAAGGTTCTGAATCTGAGGTGTTCCGGGAACGGCCGTCATGGTGATGCCGAACGCGCCATATGCAATGGCGCCGGGAAGTAGTGTTCTGGGAAGATTCGCAGCGCGATAAATGGCATATCCCATTGGGTAAATAACAAAGACGACCACGAACAACGAGATTCCGCCATAGGTCATCAAAAGGCAGGGTAATACCACGGCCGCTACTGCGCGCTGTGCGCCAATAATACTGACGAGTTTCTCTGCCAATGAACGCGCCGAGCCTGTAATATCCATGACCTTACCGTAAACGGCACCTAGAAAGAATGCCGGAAACCATGTCTTGACATAGCCCGCCAGACCTTCCATATAGTTTCCTACATATGTATCCAAAATGCTCATGCCGCTGAGGACAGCGACAAGAGCTGCACAAACAGGTGCTACCCAGACAATGGAATGACCTTTGTAAGCTAGAAACATTAGCAAGACAAGCCCGATAAAAATGCCTACCATAGAAATGTTCACAAGATGCACCTCCGTCAAATTGATTAAATCCGGTCCGGCTGATATAACTGTCGGGCAAACGGTTTTCTCAAAGGCCGTCCTCCGCAATCAGTAAATTAATGCTTTTTGTAGAAGTCTACGCGCTTACAGGTTGAGACAAATGTGGCCCATTAATTAGCAGTCCAGCCTCCATCAATAGGAAGTGCAATTCCTGTAATATTAGCTGCGTCCTCAGAGCAAAGAAATTTGACAACCGATGCAACAGTTTCAGGTTTAAGCATAGTTTTGATTGCTGCTTTGGCCAGCATGATATCACTGATAACCTTTTCCTCAGGAATATTATGGTTTTTAGCTTGCGCTGCAATTTGTCCCTCAACCAGTGGTGTCATAACATAGGCAGGGCAGATGGAGTTGACCGTAATTCCGTAAGGGCCACCTTCAAGTGCGGCAGTTTTCGTCAAACCCAGCAGACCATGTTTTGCCGAAACATACGCTGATTTAAACTCTGATGCGACAAGACCGTGTATGGAATTCAGGTTAATAACCCGGCCCCACTCATTCTGCCGCATTGAGGACCAGCAATATTTCGTGAGTAAAAAGGGTGCCGTTAGCATAAGCGAAATCATAAAGTCCCATTTATCCTCAGGAAAATCTTCTACCGAAGCCACATTTTGAATACCGGCAATATTGACAAGAATATCGACTCTGCCGTACTTTTCAAGAGCATAGTCAACTAAGGCTTTGCAGTCTTTGCGCTTGCTTAAATCGGCAACAGAAAAATCTCCTCCGACCTCTTGCGCCGCAACTTTAAGTTTTTCTTCGTTGACGTCCGCCATTACAACCTTAGCACCCTCCTTGGTAAGAGCGTTTGCAACGGCATAACCAATACCGCTTGCAGCGCCGGTTACAATTGCAATTTTGTTCGCTAGCATAAAACCGCCTCCTCAATTTTTAATGCCCATATGCCACGTAATTGGTTAGGGTATTTGCAAGACTACAAATGCAAGTTTCATGCCAGGCCAAAACTTTGTGCAATATATTCCCATTTAGGTATATAAATAGTAAAAAAGCAACAAATTAAACAAAAAACTGTCTGCCAATATTATTATTGCAGACAGTTTTTTAAAATTATGTACGGAAAAGCATACACATGCTTTAAAAACAATAAAAAGTGTTATGGTTTATGGACACCTTACAGTAATTAGAAATCTTTGGTATCCAAAGAAATGTTATATTTAACCATTTTTTCGTAGAGACTAGTTCTGCTGATTCCTAGTTCGTTTGCGACGTTAGTTTTAACCCCATTGTGCTTTGAAATAGCGCGCAGGATCGTCGTGCGTTCGGTATCCTCAAGAATATCTTTCAAGTTCATTTTCTCACAGCCGAAATCAGTTCCTAAAACCTTGTTTTGTAGATGCTTAATTTTAATTATGCCGTCTTCGTCAACAAAATTTGAGGCACGCTCCATCGCGTTTTCAAGCTCGCGTATATTGCCCGGCCAATCGTAAGTTTTAAAATGCTGTAGCGCAGCCGCTGAAATGCCCCGCAGAGATACTCCCTCTCTGACAGAAATTTTTTGCATAAAGTGCTCAACCAGCGCTGGAATATCTTCTTTCCGATCGCGTATAGGCGGGATATGTATGCTGATAACGTTCAAACGATAAAACAAGTCGGCACGAAAGCTGTTTTCCTGAACCATCTTGTTCAAGTCTTTGTTTGTGGCGGAAATAAACCGGATGTTGATGACCTCCCCAACCGAGGAACCAACCTTTCGAATTTCCTTATCCTGAATGGCGCGCAAAAGCTTTACCTGCATGCTCATAGACAGATCGCCTATTTCGTCAAGCAATAGCGTACCATTGTTTGCAGCCTTGAGCAGACCGGGTTTACCACCCTTTTTTGCACCGGTAAAAGCGCCCTCCTCATAGCCAAAAAGTTCTGACTCAAGCAGTTCCGATGGTATAGCTGCACAGTTGACGCAGATCATTGGACCGGTCCGTCGTTTGCTTGCATTGTGAATTGCATGTGCGACCAGTTCTTTACCGGTTCCGCTTTCTCCGGTTATTAAAATATTTGAATTTCTAACAGCGACTTTTTGTATTGTTTCTCGAAGGTTGGAAATTTCGTGGCTCTCTCCGATGATATCAAACACGTTATATTTGGCCTCGTTTATTCGGCCGTACTTGCTTCGATAAAGAGAAAGCTGGCTTTCCATTTCCATAATTCTATCATGCAAAGAATATAGCTCTTTAGTGTTTTTAAATAACACACGACCGAATGCCCCGACGATATTTCCATCTTTGTAAATTGGTATTCGTGTCGCAATCATGGTCTGATTCTTAATATGCTGTGCGTCCGCAATCTCAGGCTTTCCTGTTTTTAACACAATGTGCATTCTTGTGTTTTCAATAACATCGGTGACATGCCGGCCTACCGCATCTTCTTTTTTAATTCCTAAAAACTCTGTATACGCCTTGCTCAGCTCAGTGATAATTCCGTCCTTATTCACAATTACAATGGCTTCGTTTGTTGCATTAAGCAGAGTATCCAGCAATAACGCTTCGTCCATAGTGAGCTCCTTTGTTTAACATTGCATAGCAATTCTTCTTACCAAATATTAACAACTTTACTAATCATAACGGATGCCAGGCAATTCGTCAACATGTACGGAAAAATTTACACCACAATATTTTAAATAAGAAATTTCTTTATTTTATTGATTGCAAAAGTAACTAATAATTTTTATTTGATTTATATTATTGTTGCAATATTATAATTTTTGTTGACATAGTTAAATTATTTTGATAATAATATCAATAACAACCGTCTAAAAAAATGGAAAATAACAGTGGTAGTTAAAGGAGGAGCATAGATATGTGTGAAATCAAAAAAGTTGGTATTGCCGGAGCGGGTACTATGGGCTTTTCACTTGCGCAAATTATTGCGCGACATGGGTACGAAGTGTACCTGTACGACATTTATGACCACGCCATCGAAAAGGCTAAAAAAATTATGCACCTCAACCAGGAAACTGAAGTCAAAGAAAAAATTTTGACTCAGGAGCAATCTGATGCCCTGTTAGCGCGCATACATTGCGGCACAACGATTGACGGCTTTAAAGATGTCGATTTTTTGGTAGAGGCAATCTTGGAGAAAATTGATGTTAAGCATAAGTTTTGGGATGAAATCTCTAAAGTTGTAAAGCCGGATGCTATTCTTGTGAGCAATACTTCTGGTTTAAGTATCACAAAAATTGCACAAGTGATCGAGGGGCCTGAGCGCTTTGCCGGCATGCATTGGATCAACCCACCGCATATCATTCCGCTGGTAGAGGTCATTTCTGGCGAAAAAACTGCACCAGAAACAGCGGAGGTTGTTTATGGCTTTTGCGAAAAACTGGGTAAAAAGCCGGTTCGAATAAATGATGCTCCTGGTTTTGCCCTCAACCGTATTCAGTTTGCTATTTTACGAGAATGCTTACATATCTATGAACAGGGCATTGCATCTATAGAGGATATAGACAAGGTCATGAAGTATGGCCTTGGACCACGTTACGCTGTCTTTGGTCCGTTTGAGGTTGCGGATCTTGGCGGGTTAGATATTTTTCATAACATATCTTCCTATCTGTTTGCGGATCTCGGGACTG
Organism: Candidatus Fimivivens sp.; assembly: GCA_034933525.1. GTDB lineage: Bacteria > Bacillota > Clostridia > Oscillospirales > Ruminococcaceae > Yanshouia. Next base: position 757,918 of record JAYFNI010000001.1, on the reverse strand, counting down.
AGACAGCTTGTTTTAGCAAGCTAAAAGAAAATTTTGATGAAAATCGGCTTGGCGTTAAAAATGGTGCCGGTTTCTACGATTATTCGGATGGACGTGACATGGAAGTTATACGCTACCGTGATGAAATGTACACTAAAGTGGCGAAGGTTCTGTTTGGGTAAAGCTTTTTAGGGGCATCAGCATTATGCTGCACAGGTCATAGTACTAAGTATCTAAAATGTTGACGCTACCATTTAGAAAATGGGTATTGTGCCTTAAAGGAACGAGGTCTATTAAGAAAACTTGAAGCTGTCGATGAGATACTTTATTACTAATTGTATAAAAATAAAAGGCCAAAGAATGGGGGATACCATCCATCTTTTGGCCTTTTATGCATTTGACATAAAGAAATACGGGAGTAAACGCTATACGGGCCCATCATGATCATACATTATATGAACCGCTTCTCGAATTTCTTGATAGCTGGTACAACGACAAATATTAGACTCAAGCCACTCCTCAATGACATATTCCTCTGGTAATGATGGCTGTTGCATTTTAAGCGCGTGGCATACCATCAAAAATCCGGACGTGCAGTACCCACATTGAAAAGCATTGGATTTTACAAAGGACTCTTGAACAGCAGATGTGCCGTTTAATCCTTCTACCGTCAAAATGGTATGCCCAGGTGCCTCAACAGCAAGCACCAAACAGGATTTTACGGGCCAATCATCCATAATGATAGTACATGCTCCACAATCTCCGTTTTTGCACCCAGGTTTTGCACCAGTAAGTCCAAGTTGCTCTCTTAGGACATCCAATAAAATATCCGAAGGTCTTACAACCAGTTCATGTGTTTCTCCGTTTACATTAAGAGAAATAATAGTTTTTCCGTCATATCTTACCATTTTCCCATTCCTCCAAAAGTGTGCACAGCGTATTTTGCAAAACAAAAACGCGATATGCACCTGAACCTTCCACATCGCAATAAGCAGGCATCGGCAATAGCTTGGCTGCTTGATCTGCGCGGACGGCGTAAGATAAATTCCGATCGTTTAAAACAGCCTCAATTTGCTTGCTGCGAAAGGGGGAAGCACAAACGCCTGAAAAGGCTATGCGTAGGTAATCATCCTTCCAAATAGCTGCCAGTGATAAAAGCGGATAATCAATTTTTTCGTTTTCTGTTTTTTTAATGTGCGCATAGCGAACGCTGCACGCCCATTCAGGAATATGCACTTGCACAATAAACTCGCCAGGCTTTAGCCTTATGCTGCCGGAGAATATATTTTGAAATGGCACTGTTCGCTGCCCCTCTGGCCCTTGAACCGTGACCTGCGCATCCGTGAGAAGAAGAGGTAAACTGGTTTCGCGATAAATAATGGTTCCGGAGAGATTGCCCCCTAACGTGATGCGGCACTGGTTAGTATGGTCGGCAATTCTCCCACTGACCAGTTTTAGGAGCGGAAATACATTGGATTCTTTTATCTGGTTAAGTGTGCATGCAGCGCCGATATGCAGCGCATTTTTTTGAATTTCTAGCCGAGTGCATTCCGGAATAGACTTAATATCAATGACTGCATCTGGGTGGATGCTCCCTGCACGGCACATTGATATGATTTCGCTTCCGCCGCCGTAATACGCGGATTTTTTTCCTTGTGTTTGCAACTCAATAAAAACCTCTACGGCTTCTGTCAATGTGCTTGGGCGGCAATAGATAAAATCAAAAGGAATCATACGTCACGCTCCTTGGATTTTTGCCAGATTCGTTCAGGTGTCAGAGGCAAAGAAACAAGCTCTATTCCAAAAGCGGCAGATAGAGCATTGCCAAGCGCCGCAGGTATGCCGATAATGCCATGCTCAGAGTAGCTCCTTACACCATATGGTGAATTATTTTCAGGCGTTTCTACAAATCCGACGCGATAGTCTGGTTCCTGGCCGATGTGCAAAAGCTTATAGGTTCGAAGGTTTGGTGTCTGAGGGATGCCCTGTGCGTCATAAGAGTATGCCTCACGGCTGGCCAGGCTAATCCCCATTGACATACCGCCTGCTATCATGGCGCGCATCGCTTCCGGATTGATCGCCTTGCCAACGTCCATTACGGTGGAAGCAGAAATAATACGATAGGTATAAGTTTTTAGATCTGCTTCAATTTCTACAACTTGCGCACCAAGTGACCAGTCGGGGCCGGTTTTGCCTTGTCCAGTCTGTTTATCCAGCATGCATAAACCTTTTAGCATGAACCCGCCACGTCCCAAAACAGGCTCTCCAATAGAAGAGCCATCCTGCGCTTTGTATCCCTGGGCAATATCTTTAAATGCGATAAAATGTTCAGGGTTTTTGATGCAATATACCTGTCCATGTGCGACTTCAACCTCTTCAGGTAGGCATCCGAAAGCTTGTGCACCATTATTTTTTAATTGAGAAATTAAATCATCAGCAGCTCGCACTACAGCGTAGCCAGCCATATATTCGGTGAGGCTGGCGACGGTTTTCCAATGCTCCGGCGCAACCCGTGTATCAACGTCCATCACAACATGCACCTGTTGTGAATCAATTTTCAATTTCTCAGCTAACATTTGAGCAAGATGGGTCTGCCCACCGGAACCCATTTCTACCACGCCCGTGTTTAAATTGACGCTTCCGTCATGGTTGAAAGTAATCAGCGCACCCGATATAGCGTTCGTGGGTGGATTTTCAGTTTTCCAAAAACACGCAATTCCCTTGACAGAAACGGTGTTCTCCTTGATCTGAACTGGATTTCCGCCGTCCCACTGAGACAGTTGTTTGACCTGGTTTAGGCACTGTGGCAAATTACCCATGAGGCTATCGGAACAGACCACGCGTGAGGGGGTTAGACTACCGGGTCTGATGGCGTTTCTAATGCGAAGTTCAAGCGGATCAAGACTACATTTGCGCGCCAATATATCTAAAACGCGTTCAATGCAAAAGGTATACGCTTCGTGTGCAAAGCCACGATAAGATGTAGCATAGGTGTGGTTGGTATAGACGCAACGTGCATCACACGAAAGATTTTTGACATGGTATGGCCCAGTACAGTCGACTGCAATCGCTTTGGTCATATAAGGTGAAATATCTGTATAAGCGCCGCAGTCGAGCCAAAAGGCCAATTCAGCGGCTTCAATAATACCATTTTTGTTAACGCCAATTTTTATATTAGCCTCTAACCCAATGTGACAAGGCGCTGACGCCATATCCTGCTCTCTGGGTATAGTTAACTGCACTGCTTTTCCGCCGACACTTTTCGAAGCTAAAAAAGCCAATATTTCCAACATAACAGGAGCTTTTCCGCCAAAACCGCCTCCTACGAATGGAACGCGCACTTGAATCTGACCGGCGGGGATCATAAATGTTTCAGAGAGGTGTTTTCTAACAGCGTAGGGTGCCTGTGAGGATGTGGTTATATGAACTGTGCCGTCAGCGGATATCTCCGCTCTTGCCACGCGAACTTCCATTGCAAGGTGGTCGGAAGGTGGTAGGAAAAATTGTTTTGAAACGATAAATTCGCACTGTGAAAAGGCCTGTTCGCAATTGCCTTTACGAATCTGATAGTGGCTTGCAATGTTTGTTCCTATTTCTGGGTAGACATCCTCCATTATTTTTTTATATCCCATAGTCTGATCGTGAACCAACGGTGCACTAGCAGCTAACGCCTGAGAGGGGGTGAGAACGACTGGAAGCTGGCTGTATTCTACCTCTATAAGTCGTGCTGCATTTTCAGCAGTCGGCTCATCCACAGCTACAACCATTGCCACAGGCTCTCCAGCATAACGAACAACATCGCGTGCCAGTGCAGGGCGGTCCAATAACAAAGGGCCAAATAGTTCAGGACAGTCCGCACCGATTAGTATTGATTTAACACCTTTAATTGCCATTGCTTTTGAAACGTCAATATTCACTATATGGGCATGTGCATAGGTACTGGTGAGCAAGCGTGCGGATAGTATGCCCACTTTCGGCAAATCGTCGGTATATTGTGCGCGTCCGGTGACCTTGTCCCATGCTTCCTTCCGCTGAATATTTTTTCCGATAGCAGTATTCATACGTCTTACACCTTATTTTATATTAGAGTTTTTCTTTTAACAAAAGTGAAAGCGCCATCAAACTTGTATGGCGCAAATTAAACGATAATCAAATAGTCCCCGTTTTGAAGCTGCAAAACATTCCCTCGAAGCGCCTTTGCAATATCGGTTACACTTTTTTTTCGCTCATTTTCGTCTGCTATCACGAGTGTCAGAGGGTTTCCTGTTTTTACTCTGTCGCCATCGGTTGTAATATAAACAGCTACCTCAGGGGATTGTTTACTCATTTTGACTGCCTCCTGTATAAGACGACATAATTGAATGAATTTTTCTGCTGTTCTCTAAAATGGGGGTCTTTTTAACAACACTGATCAATGAATCTATGTTATGAATAATGGGCACAAAAGCAACTAACAACTTACCGCTTTTATAGTTTTTTCTGGTGAATCTAAAGCGCTTGACACCAAAGGATCGAACAGCTTCAAATAAAATGGCCTGCCGCTGTCCGTAGTTGTCTATTGTGATTCTAAACAAGTCTTTTTTAGGCGTTATGACAACTGCGATTCCCTCATTAAGAAAAAGCTCACGACTTTTGTCAGTTCCCAGCAAGTTAGTCACAAACATGTCATCTACAAAAAGCTCGGAGTCTTTAACTGTGATTTTACCCTCAGATATATCGCAGATGTCACCTATGGTTTTTCCCTTTGTAAAAGTTTTAAAAATGTATATTGATATTAAACCGGCAGCCAACCCAATCAAACAGTTTAAAACGAGATTATCCGTATATAGAATTTTCATCGCTAATACCGTTAGTAAGGATGTCAGCAATGAAATATAGTTTCTCGCTTCATACGTTTTCGCGATACCATCAATGTAAGCGGCTCCTCTTTGGGTATACTCCGTACTTTCTAGTTGAGACAGACTTTGAATCTCAAGCTTTCTAATTTCACGGAACTGTTGAACCCCAATTGTAAGAAATGTAACTGCGGTAAAATTCTTTGACAAGAGAGCCGGAATGGCGACAGAACCCAGAACTGACGCGACAAAACCGGTAATCATATTGATCAGAAACCCGCCCGGATAGCTTGGGTTTTGGCGATAATCGACATGCAAGGTGATTATTCTAGCAAATGTTCCCATAACAATTCCGCTGACTATCAACACGATATCGGCTTGCTGTAAACTTTTTTCTACCGCTTCCATACAAAACTCCTTTTTTAGCTAGTATATCTTCCACATGCTTGTTTATACAAAAATGGTATTTCAGCACTTGGCATCGGTATAAACTTGGTATTTGACCAAACAATAGAATGAATATATAAGGAGATTTTAATATGAATCCGTTTGAACAAAAGCCTGCTAATATTGAAGATGGCATTATGAATTGGAGTACGATATATCCTCAGCCCTACAACAAACAGACCGTTGATCCCTATACAAAAATTCGTATTATTTTGATGAACGGTATTGAAGTGGAATCAACACTGTTCAAGCATCAATTCCACCGCAACTGTCAAAGTAACGATTTGCGTAGAGAGCTGGCTTTATCGCGCCGCATAGAACAACAGCAGCAAAAACACATCAACTGGCTCAAACCCATTGATGAAACACAATTGGAAACAACCATTGGATATGAACATGTTGCAGTAGACCTGACGGCATGGCTAGCGCAAAATGAACCGAACGGCTATGTTAAACAGGCCTTAGATTTTGCACTTCTTGAGGATTTTGATCATCTGTATCGCTACGCCAACCTTCTGGATCTGGATTCACAAATTCCAGCTCAAAAACTTGTAAAGAGCTATGTGGATATCACCCCTGGTTGACCCACAATAGCCGAACACCGATTTCCATATGACTCAGTGAAAAGTCCAGTCGATTTCAAAACGGCGGATATTCAAACAAAACTCAATACACTAATCATCACATCTGGTGAGCAGCAAACCATGAACTTTTATATGAACGTAGGGAATACCTATTGTAACGATGTCGGCCGCCAGCTTTACCAAGAAATTGCAATGATAGAAGAACAGCATGTTACGCATTATGGCTCTTTACTTGATCCTAATGCCACATGGTTGGAAAACCTTTTGTTGCATGAATATATGGAGTGCTATCTTTACTATTCATTTTATCAGGACGAGCTTGACCTGAATGTGAAGTCGATCTGGGAGTTACATTTACAACAGGAAATTGCGCATCTACACCAAGCGGCTGGATTGTTGCAAAAATATGATAACAAAGATTGGCAACAGGTTATTCCTGGTGGTGCTTTTCCAAAGCTGCTTCAATTCCATGACACTCGTGACTATGTTCGTCAAATTCTAGCTGAACAAATTCAGCTTACAGCTGACAAAGAGCAGTATACGCCTGTGGCGTCAATTCCCAAAGATCACAAGTTCTTTTTTTACCAAAACCGTGTCAATAACAATCTTAATATTGTGCCAAGTCATACTGTTGTGACGGCGCATCAACAAAAATTTAATGTGGATTACCGTGCCGAATCCCAATCTAATCCGGTGCCAGGTCTTTCAGACAGGATGGCTGACAACACCCAGATAGCACGGGTACCAAACGTCAAATAGAAAAAGCTGCCCGTTAAGCAGTCCTCAGAAAACATCTTCGTTGCACCAGTAGTAAAAACCTTTCAGATTTACAGTTATCATGGTTAATCCTCCATTCAATTTTTAGGTTCACGGGCTTCCAGAATTGAATAGAGCAGAGCGGCGAACGACAGCCGGGGCAGTACAACGCTCCGGGCCAACTTGGCCCGGAGTTGCGTGGAGGCTTGTCCAAAAAGCGAGTAAATAAAAAGACACCTATGCGAGATAATCCTCGAAGGATGTCGTATGAAAAATGGGCGCAGTAGCCGCCCATTTTTTGATATGCTTTTTTGAAATTGTATAGCCTAAGAACATCAGCTATGCCAAGCCGTTACAATGAAGCAACGGCTCCTCCCTGTATTGGCGCATAAATAGCCCTCCAATCGCATACTGCCACTGGAAGGCCATTAAAGTGCGCATAATTGTCGAAGTCTATTCCCATTTAAAAAAGCGAAGAGAAACAGCAGTACATATTACTGCAATTACAATCATCACAACCACGGGAATAAAAACGCTATCTACTGGCAGACCAAGTGAAGCAGCTTTGAGAAGTTTTATTCCCTGCGTTAACGGCAATATATCCGCGATTTTTTGAAGTGCAACAGGCATCACTTCGTAAGGCAGAGTAGCTCCCGAAAAAATAAGCATTGGAAAATACAGCAGGCTGGCGGCGGCACTTGCTGTTTTAATGTTTGGCGCAATTCCTCCCACCAGCAGTCCAATGCTGAACATTGACAGCATAACCAGTAAGTATGCTCCTAAGAATTGGAGCCATGAGCCGTATAACTGATAGCCGAAAAATATTGCCCCTGTTGCGTAGACAAGGATAAGTGAAATAATTGAATAAAGTGCGTAAATGATAACCTGTACCGCCAAGATAAGGGCAGGACTGGTAGGTGTGACTTTGAACCGCTTTAATATTTTTCTGCTTCGATAATCAGATACGACTAAGGGAAGCCCCATCACACCTCCGGCACAGATGGCAATGGTTGATACTGCACCGAAAGACTGTTCCAAAAAGGTATATTCCGCACCATCGAAAGCAGGCCTATCTCCAAATATGGCTCCCAAGATAATAACGACAACAACAGGCATACAGATAGCAAAAATGAACATGTCCATCCCTCGTAGGGATAACTTGATTTCTGTTTTTAGTAAGGTTCTAAATGCTTTCATTCTCTACCTCCTCGTCTGTGTACCAAAGGTATGCGTCCTCAAATTTTTCATAAGGACTGCTAGCGATTGCTTCTTGTACTGTCCCGCAAAAAACGTTTTCTCCCTTTTTCAAAATCATGATTTTATCACACAGTACTTCTATCTCGTCCATAAAGTGAGAGGTTAATAGAATCGTTATCCCTTTCGCTTTTAATTCAGAAAGGCTTTTCCACACATCTCGTCGTGCCTTAGCGTCTAAGCCGGTGGTTAGCTCGTCCAAGAATATAACTTCGGGATTTGGGATTAGTGCCAGTACAATAAAAAGTCGCTGTTTCTGACCTCCCGATAGCTCGCTAACCAAGCTTTTCAGCTTGTCAGAAAGTCCGAATCGTTTTAGAAGAGCGTCATAATCCAGAGAGGTTTTGTAAAGCGAAGCCGTAACCTCACAAAGTTCACCCACCCTCATTTTGTCCTGATAATTCGCTTCCTGAAATTGAACGCCAATTTTCTCAAACAGTTTTTTTCGCTCTTTTTGCGGATTCATTCCCAAAATGGATATGGTTCCTTTATCTTGCTTTTTTGTTCCCAAAACACATTCTATTGTGGTGCTTTTACCCGCACCATTTGCGCCCAGCAGGCCAAATACTTCTCCGCGGCAAACGGAGATATTGATATTCTCCACTGCTTTGATACACTCGTAGGACTTGCATAGATTTTTTACTTCAATTGTTGTTTCCAATGCGATTAATTCCCTCCTTTTCTTTGCATAAAAAGAATAACACCAGAACAAAGTCTGGTGTTAAAGTGTAGGGTTTTCCTGAAATTGTTTTTTCATTTTCTCAAGATGAGAAAGCATACCTTTTGCATTCTGTTCCGCATAGTGTAATGATGTTAGTAGCTTATCACACACAGAAATAATATCATCATTTTCCTTTGGGGTGTCAATCACCTGCCGAATGTCCGCTTCGGGGTTTCGAGATAGGGTATTAAGCATTCGCAAAATAGATGAAAGAGAGTAATTGGCACAACGTAAGGAGCGTATTATTTTCAACCGCCGAACATCTTCATCGGTATAAATACGATAACCATTTTGTTTTCGCTTTACTGTTAGCAAGCCATTCATTTCCCAATTTCTTAAGGCGTCTATTGATATTTGCAGATAATTGGCCGCTTCTTTTCTGGTTAAAAACGTAGTGCCTGTTTCCTGATTGCCGCCTGATAACAGCTTTTTGGTAATCGCTATAGCTTCTTCGGCATTTTTTTGCTCATTTCTAATCTGTTTCAGATAGTATTCCGTCAGGCAAATTGCCTTGCTAAAATTCCCAAGCGCGGAGGTCTTAATAATAGAAATTGCTTGCTCTCTCAGGCCATTTTGCAGAACTTCAACCTTTAAAGCAATTCTCACAAATTTAATCTGCTCCATATGAAAATCGGTAAAGATACGATAACCGTTTTCCTTACGCTCCGGTTTGGAAATTAGTTCAAGCTCTTCATAAAGCCGCACGGTATTGGGATGGATTCCAATGCTATGTGCAATTTCGGATGTCTTGTAAGTGTTCATTTTTTCACCACCATTCTATTCAACCACTATAACACCAAAATAAAGTCTGGTGTTATAGTGGAGGGTTTTAATTGTAACGCATGAAAATGAAAAGTGCAAGAATGTGAAAACTATGAGTTACCCTATAAAGTAAAAACAAGTGTATCGCCCATTTTGAAACGATACGCTTGTTTTTAGACATCCTACTTGGCAGTGCCCATAAACAGTTTAGTTTTTATACTGTCTTATACAGGGCTACCTTTAGGGTGGCTTTTTTTCGTTGGAGTGAGATACGAGGTGATTTATTAAATCATGGTTTAAGCCTTTTTAACCCTTTATAAATTTCTATAGGGAGATTTTATTTTTGTTACCGCTTATAAAATGATGTGCATTTTAGTATATATTTGGAGAAAGCAAATTAGTTTTCATTATAAGTCGCTTTGTTTAAATCTATAATATTCGCGATAAAACGACAGAAGCGAACATATAAAGTCAGGAGAGGGTAACCGTCTCTATAATATTTACTATCTTGACTTCAATAATGACGACCTGGAGGTATGTAACAAAAAAATAGAAGGGGGATATGGTTATGGAATCTGGCGCTGTTATCGTTGCAGCTGGCATGTCCTCCCGCATGGGAGATTTTAAGCCATTGCTCAATATAGGGTCTATTTCTATTGCCCAACGTATCATTACCACGTTGCGTCAATCTGGCGTGACCAAAATAGTTGTTGTCACCGGATACAATGCAGAGGTGCTAGAGCGCCATCTGGCAAAATGCGGTGTTATTTTTTTGCGAAATCAAGACTACCAAACCACCCAGATGTTCGATTCAGCAAAGATAGGGCTCAGTTATATGCACAACAAGTGTAAATCTGTTCTTTTTACGCCGGTGGATATCCCGCTGTTTACCACCTGCACTATAACAAAGCTATTAAATTCCGGTGCGCAGCTGGCTTGCCCTGTATGCGAAGGACAACAAGGACACCCGATTCTCATGTCTTCCGATGTGGTTGGCAAGATTTTGGAAGATCAGGGGGAAAAAGGCCTTCAGGGTGCAATTTCCCGCTGCGATGTTCCGCTGACATTTGTCGAAGTAAACGATTGTGGAATCCTTCATGATGTTGATACGCCCGACGACTACAGGTCGCTGCTGGAATACCACAACAGCCAGCTAGTCCGACCCGAGATTAATCTCTCCCTGGCAAAAGAAAAACCATTTTTCGATGAGAAAATTGCTATGCTTCTAACGCTTGTGGATGAGACTTCATCGGTCCGTACTGCGTGCCAGCGCATGCAGCTTTCTTACAGCTCTGGATGGAATATCATTAATTCAGTTGAGGCTCAGCTGGGATATTCGCTTGTTATGCGCAAGCAAGGTGGAGCCCGTGGGGGGAAAAGCCAACTTACTCCCGCTGGATTACAGCTCCTAAGACTTTACGAGATTTTTGAAAAAGAAGTCAGGGATAGTGTAAATGCGCTGTATGATAAGTATTTTTCTGACTTCCTGTAGTTTTAAAAGTTGTCTGGGCGCAATTTAACGGAGAATATTATGCGAAAGATTTACTTAATTCGCCATGGAATGCCCTGTCTTCCATACGGTGTGCATGTATGTCTGGGCAGAACGAACCTTCCGCTTGGCGGCCTTGGAAGACTTCAGGCCGCACTGCTTGGCGTCGCCTTTAAAGATACGCCATTGACTGCTGTCTACTGCAGTAACCTTCTTCGCAGCCGTCAGACAGCGACACTTATCGGCAGCCCGGTAAGCGAAATCCTCGGCCTTGAGGAGATGGATGCCGGCGAGTGGGATGGTCTTACGTTTGATGAGATACGTGTACGTTGGCCGATGATTTATGAACAACGGGGTAAAGATCCTTCCGTATCACCGCCCGGAGCAGAGTCCCGAGAAAGTGGCCAGAAGCGCTTTGTGGCAGCTATCCGCCGTGCATTGTCTGAATCTACCGGTGATATTGCTATTGTGGCGCATGCCTCAGTGATGCAGACATTTCTTTGTCACGCTATGGCACTACCGCTGGACAAAGCTCGCAGCATTAAACTTCCTTACGGATCAGTTTCATCGCTCAGTTATGAAGGCGGTCGTTTTTTTGCCCATAGCATCGGCGTTTTGCCACAACCTTTGTCTGATACCTTTTTCTGCGAAAAGCTGCTCTTAGCTGCTGTGATACCTAATATCGCCGCCCACTGCAAGGCAGTGACGAAAGAAGCATCGCGCATAGCGGAAAATCTTATTAGAGCGGGCGTGATACTCAACGAAGAGCTGATTTTAGCAGCTTCCATGCTCCACGACATCGCACGCATGGAAGAAGATCATGCTGCGGTGGGTGCCGCCCAGATGCACGCTCTCGGCTACCCAGAGATTGCAGAGATCATTCGGCAGCATCACGGTTTGGATGATGTATCACGAATCGACGAGGCCGCGGTGGTTTTTATTGCTGATAAGTGCATCCAGGGAACAAAAAAGGTAACGCTTCTTGAACGCTTTGGGGAAAGCCTCAGAAAATGCACCGATGCCGAAGCTCGGATGGCTCAGGGCAAGCGATTTCGGGCAGCCCAAGTGACCGCGGCAAAAATCAATCAACTCTGTAGAAAGGATGTCACTATATGAGAAACATGTTCAGAAGCATCGCCGAAAAGCTCCGGATGGGGGAAAGTCTTGTACTCGTCACTGTCATCGCTTCTTCAGGTGCTGCGCCCCGAGGTGCAGGTGCCCGAATGCTTGTCGGAAAAGACGGACGCATCTGTGGAACCATTGGTGGCGGAGCAGTTGAGTTGCGCTCTGAACACATTTCAATTAACGTTTTAAACGAAAGACGATCCGATGTGTATAATTTTTCTCTGACTAAGAGCGATGTACAAGACCTGGGAATGATTTGCGGTGGTGAGGTCAATATATTTTTTCGCTATATCCCTGCAGATGATGCCGAAATAATGTTACTTGCAGAAGAAATGGAAAGCCGTTATAACACTGGCGATGATCTCTGGCTTATTTTAGAAATAACCGACGGTGGTAAACTTGGGCTGTATTCTAAAAACAAAGGCTTCTTTGGCATTGATGCACCGGACTGGGTCAGCGGACTTCTAACTAGATATTCCCAGCGTCAGATGTGCGAAGGCCGTGATTTTTATGTTGAACAAATTTACACCTCCGGTAAAGTTTATATCTTTGGCTGCGGACATGTGGCGCAGGAGCTTGTGCCGGTGCTCCAGCATTTAGATTTTCGCTGCGTTGCTATGGATGACCGACCCGAGTTTGCCAGTCCTAGTGTAATCCCTTTGGCTGAATCGGTTATACAAATTAACTTTGAAAAAATTGCTGACTTTGTTACCATTCGCGATGAGGATTATGTCTGCATCATGACGCGGGGGCATGCTTTTGATCTAACTGTTCAGGCGCAGATTCTTAAAACGCCTGCCTGTTATATTGGCGTTATTGGCAGCGCTGCCAAGAAAGCCAGTGTTTACAACAGTCTCTACGAAATGGGCTTTACTAAGGCGGATACCGACCGTATTACCTCTCCTATCGGGCTTGCAATCAAGGCTGAAACACCGGCAGAGATTGCTATTTCCATTGCTGGACAGATGATAGAGCAGCGTGCTTTGCGCAATGCAAGATGAAAAAACGGCTCTTTCTTTCGGGTCGAATCGGCTGTGGAAAAACCACGCTAATACGAAACGCGCTGGGTGAGTGGACGAAATACGCAGGCGGGTTTGTCACCGAGCGAGCCTTTGATAAAAACGGACTTCTTATCGGCTTTGATATGATTCCGGCCTGTTCCACCACCTGTTTGGATAGATGCTGCTACGCCTCTCGGTTTCTCACATTTTCCAATGATGAAACTCAGCGTAAAGACGATGTGTTTCGTTTAGAGGCAGTTCGGCTGCTAACTGAGGCATTAACAAAACCTTTCGCGCTTCTCGATGAATTTGGGGGATTTGAGCTGCTCGTCCCAGAGTTTTACAGAGCGCTGATGGCTTTTTTAAAAAGTGACGTTCCCTGTGTTGGCGTAATAATAAAATCGCTCTCTGCTTCAGAAGCACTGCGGTCAAGCGCTTGTTTGCCACCTGAATTCACAGTTATTGCAACGAGACTGCATACGGTGCTTAAAACGGATGGTGACACCGAAATACTTGAAACATCAGGCAGAGGCGACAGAGAAGCAGAAGTCACACTTCAGGCGTGGGTAAAGGAGTATGCAAATGCCAAATGATATCTGGAATATCTATGATACTTTGCTGAGAGGACTGCCAGAGAAACTTATGGTCTCTCAAACTATATCCGGCGAGTTTTGGACGTTTGCAGAGACGAATATGGGTGGAATCGGCCTTGCTATGACCACAACTGGAGACACCTTTCCTTTGATGTATCCCGCCGGTATCAGCGGGATGCCGCTCAAAGACGTGGCAAAAGCGGCAAAGAGCTGGAACCTAATCGAAGCAGGTATGGGTATTGCTGCAATGAATGCCGTATATAACACCTTTGACCGGATGCAGACCCTTGGGTGTGAGGAACCTTACAGCAACTATTCCACAGAAGGCCTCAATATGGCAGGAAAGACTGTTGGTGTCATCGGCCACCTGAAGATGCCGGCGCATATTCTTCGGGACGCAAAACAGGTCTATATTCTTGAACGACATCCTCAGAAGGGTGACTATCCCGACTCTGCCTGCGATTTTTTGCTACCCCAGTGTGACATTGTGCTTATTACCGGCAGCGCGCTGGTGAATAAGACATTGCCGCACCTGTTGGCGCTGTGCAAGAATTCCTACACTATTTTGACGGGACCAACGGTTCCCATGTGTCCCGATTTGCTCAACTGTGGCATCAACCGAATGGCTGGACTGGTCGTCACAGATCATAGCGGTGTGCGACGACATATAGAAAGAAACATACCCGGCCCCCCATTTTGTTTTGGCCGGACATTCCTGCTTAAAGGAGAGTAAGCGATGCAAACTGTTGGGAAACCGGTATGCACAAATAGGCTGGATACAAAGCAACAAAGGAAGCGCCACAGGTCCGGTGTCGCCGCCATTGCTCTGCTGGGGATTTTATTGATTGTATGCATTATCTCATCTTTCGTAATTGGGCGATACCCCGTCCCAATTCACGCGCTATTTGGCATTGTTTCTTCAAGAATTTGTAATATTACACCGTACTGGAGCATAGCACAAGAAACGGCAGTGTTAAATATTCGCTTGCCTCGCGTTATTTTATCGGTCCTAGTGGGTGCCTGCCTTTCCGCAGCGGGAGCATCTTATCAAGGGATTTTTCAAAACCCTATGGCCGCACCACATATTTTAGGTGCATCCGCAGGAGCGGGCTTTGGCGCTGCGCTTGCCATTTACATCGGTTCTTCTAGTTTCAATGTTACAATTATGGCTTTTCTGATGAGTCTTTCAACCGTCGCACTTGTCTTTTGGATCAGTAAACACACCAAGGGCGACAGGATGCTTGGAATTATCCTTGCAGGTATTATTATTAGCTCCCTGTTCAAGGCTGGAATTTCATTTATCAAACTGGTCGCAGACCCAACAAACAAACTGCCCGCAATCACCTATTGGCTGATGGGTTCCCTGTCTGGGGCAACTAGGGGGGAGGTCAGTTTCGTTTGCTGGCCAATGCTCATGGGTCTAATACCGTTGTTTTTCATGCGATGGAGGCTCAATGTTCTTTCCATGGGCGACGACGAGGCCCGCGCAATGGGCGTAAATACAGGGTTAATCAGGTTGAGCGTCATGATCTGCGCAACCCTAATCACGGCAGCTTCAATATCTGTCTCCGGTATGATCGAGTGGGTAGGTCTTATTATTCCGCATATGATGCGCAGGCTGGTAGGATCAGATTATCGTCTGCTCATGCCGGCATCAATGCTGGGCGGCGGCATCTTTCTGCTTATAGTGGACAACATTTCTCGCAGCTTAATGTCCTCCGAAATACCAATCGGCATTCTGACGGCCTTTGTGGGCGCGCCGCTCTTTCTTTTTCTCGTCACTGGAAGGGGTGAAAGAACGTGAGTGCTGTTGAGGTCAGAAACCTGTCCTTTTCTTATGGTGCGCATAAAGTCCTCAACGATATAAGCTTCAGCGTCAATTCAGGAGAGTTTCTTTCGATTCTCGGCCCGAACGGGGTCGGAAAGAGTACGCTTTTCCGATGCATCCTCGCCTTGATACGGGACTATACCGGCAAAATTTCGTTGGATGCACGCGACATTAGGTTGCTTTCGACACGAGAAATGTCGCAGTTAGTGGCCTACATACCTCAATCGACAAGCTCTGCGTTTAACTACAGCGTTTTTGATATTGTACTTATGGGTACTACCTCCACGATTAACACATTTTGCACGCCGCGAAAACAGGAATGTGAACGGGTTGAGTGGGCGATGGCTAAAATGGGAATCTCTCACCTTGGGCAGCGCTGCTTTCATCGTATCAGCGGCGGTGAGCGTCAGCTGGTCATGATTGCCCGCGCCTTGGTTCAGCAGGCACCTATCCTTATGCTGGATGAACCCACGGCAAGTCTTGATTTCGGCAATCAGATCCATGTTTTATCACAGGTGAAAGCGCTGACCGCTGAGGGCTACACCGTTATTCAGACTACCCACGACCCTCAGCATGCCTATATGTTTTCTGACCGTGTTTTAGCGCTTAAGGACGGTGGCGTTCTAACAGAGGGTTCCCCCAAAAACGTGATGGATAAAGCCCTCATTAGTACGCTTTACGGGGTAGAGGTTGAGGTTACCGGCCTGTTTGACGACCACGTCCGCGTTTGCACACCAAGTTTTTTAGTTACGTAAGGATCAATGCCCGCGGAGGCAACGGCATGACCTGAATTAGATATGAAGGGGAGAGAATAGAATGAAAAAACGCACCCTAGTAGTTATAATGATACTGGCCCTGTTTATTGCTTTAATTTTAGGCTGTGGGCAGGTGGCAACGACACCGACATCAAAATCTGATTCTAATGCAGAATCATCAGCAGTGTCTTTGGCAACTGAAATACCTTCTCCGAAAACACGTGAATTTACAGATTCCTGTGGCCGAACCGTAACAATACCAATGGAGGTTACAAAAATTGCTGTTACTGGCCCACTGACGCAGCTTTACGTTTTGCCACTCTGCCCAGAATTAATGGTAGGCTTTGCTTCTGACTTTTCGGAAGATGCCGCTCTCTACATTAAAGAAAAATATTTGGCGCTGCCCAAGCTCGGCCAGCTTTATGGGGGCAAAGGAAACATGGATCTTGAAGCTTTACTTGCTGCCGGTCCTGATGTGGTTATTGATGTGGGAGAGGCCAAAAGTTCTATTGTTGAAGACATGAATGCACTGACCAGTCAGACTGGCATTCCTTTTGTACATATCGACGCCACTATTACGACAGCTGGTGATGCCTACCGCCTGCTAGGCAAACTGACTGGTAAGACTGAAAAAGCTAGTAGCTTGGCATTTTGGTGTGAAAATACTTACGCCGATCTTACTGACATGATGGCAAAGGTGGACGTCGATGGCGCCCGAAAGTCGCTTCTTTACTGCCTCGGTGATAAAGGTATTCATGTTATCGCAGAAGGCTCCTACCATGCCCAAACAATCAATATGATTAGTAAGAACCTTGCCGCCCTCTCCAATGCGGCATCCTCTGGTATGGGCAACGAAGTGGATTTGGAGCAGATATTGCTCTGGAATCCAGAGGTGATCATCTTTGGCTATGACAGCATTTATCAAACTGTCGGCACGGATGCAGCTTGGCAAAAGCTCTCAGCTATCTCATCTGGCAACTATTACAAAATTCCCAACGGCCCTTACGGTTGGGTTTCCTCGCCGCCGTCAGTGCAGTGCTATCTCGGAATGCTCTGGCTGGGCGCTCTGCTGTATCCTGATTATGTGGATTACAACTTGCAAAGTGAGGTTACGGACTATTACAAATTGTTCTACGACTGCGATTTGACCACGGAAATGTATCTTAACCTGACTTCAGGTTCGTTGCCCATAGCATAGGACACAGAGAGCCTTATCAGCTCAGAGACGGATCTTTTGAAGGGAACGTCCAGGTTTCGCTAATATCTTTTAGCAGAGTCTATAAAATATCTGAAACAATGCCTACTCAAGTATTTTCTTGGATGGGAATAGAAGTTTTTGACGTTATACAAAACAGCAATTTAATTGGGTCACAGCTGTAATAGACCTTTCTGTGCCAAGTGGAATAAAAAGAAAAATAAATGGAATGAACGCTCTTACGTCCATTCCATTTATCAACTAAAAAACATACTTGTGTGTAACATAAAAAAGCTCCCCATTTCGCAGTAGTTTTTTATATTTCTACTGTCTGCTTCATGGGGAGCCTATCACAAATCTTTAAAACTAGTTTTATTCTACTGTTACCGATTTCGCCAAATTACGGGGTTTGTCGATATCGCAGCCTCTTAAACGGGCGGTGTAGTAGGCAATCAGCTGTAGCACTGTGACGGCGACAAACGGCATGAACATATCATCCAGCGCATCAAGCAGCAGAAGCGTGTCGGCTACATCCTGTGAGACTGATTCACCTTGTTTGGCGACTAACGTTACCACAGCGCCTCTAGCCTTGACTTCCTTAATGTTTGAAAGCATCTTGGGAATCAGCTTATCCTGCGTGCACAAGGCTATGACTGGTGTGCCATTTGTAACAAGCGAGATGGTACCGTGCTTGAGTTCACCGGCTGCACATGCCTCACAATGGATATACGAAATTTCCTTAAGCTTTAATGAGCCCTCACAGGCCAGCGCCCAATCCAGCCCGCGGCCAAGGAAGAACAGGTCTTCGCTTGTTTCAAAACCTTCGGCAGCGCGCTCTATAGCGGTCTGGCATGAAAACACGTTGCGAACTGCGTCGGGGATAGCACTCAGAGACTCAACCAGTGATGCAACTTCTGCCTGTGTCAATTTGCCATTTTCAATCGCGATGGAAAACGCGATGAGGTATAAAATTGCAAGCTGAACTGAATAAGCCTTTGTGCTGGCCACCGAAATTTCAGGACCGGCATAGGTGAGGATGACATGATCCGCCTCTCGTGCGATGGAGGAACCAGCCACATTGACAATTGCCAGCGTCGTGACACCCATCGATTTTGCCAGCCGCAGGGCAGCAAGGCTGTCGGCCGTTTCGCCTGATTGAGATATGATTATTACGAGATCCTGCTTGCTGACGATGGGTGAACGATAGCGGAACTCGCTGGCTAGATTGACCTCTACCGGCACGCGCGCCAGCTTTTCGATGAGATCTCGCCCGATGAGACCGGCATGCATTGCGGTGCCGCAGGCCACAACTTTAATTTGAGAGAAGCGAGAAAAGAAATCCTCGGGCAGATGGTCATGCGCAAAGCTAGGCAAGCCATTTTTAATTCTGGGAGCCAGCGTGTGGCGTAATGCGTCCGGTTGCTCATGGATTTCCTTGAGCATAAAATGCTCGTAGCCTTCCTTTTGAGCCTGGTCAACGCTCCAATTGACAGTTTGCACAGACTTTTGGCATTCGTTTCCGTCTAAGTCGAAAACGCGAATATTGTCTGGGTTTAGCATGGCAATTTCGCCTTCGTTTAAAACAAAATAGCGGTTGGTATAGCCGATAACCGCTGTGATGTCCGAAGCAAGGAAATTTTCACCGTCACCGGGCGCCGCAATCAGCGGACCGTCTTTACGAACTGCAAACAGTGTGTCGGGGTGGTCGGAAAACATGATAACAAAGGCATATGCGCCCTCAATTTTTAATAGCGCTTCCCGAATGGCGTCTATCGGGTCGCCATGGTAGCAATAATCGATATAACAGGCAGCAATTTCGGTGTCGGTCTGTGATAAAAAGGTATAACCCTGATCCACCAGTATAGTTTTCAATGCCAGATAATTTTCAATGATACCGTTATGTACCAACATGACGCGCTCGGTACCGTGGGGGTGGGCGTTTTCGTCTGTGGGGCCGCCATGTGTTGCCCAACGGGTGTGACCCATGCCACAGGTGCCGCGCAGGTTATATTGCGTCAGCGCTGCTTTCAGATTATCCAGTCGACCCTCGCGCTTTACGGTAACAAAGGCATTATTCTCACTTACAAGAATACCTGCGGAATCGTACCCGCGATACTCTAAACGGCTTAGCCCATCCATAAGCACGTCGCTGGCGCGGCGATGCCCGGAATATCCTATAATTCCACACATAGAAAATACTCCTATATTTAATATTAAGATGTCAAATTTTCAGTCCTTGTGCAGTCGAATTTGTCACGCAGGTTACCCTGCGTCTTTGCCGCCTGCCTGACATTCCCAAGGAAGGGAACGGAGAAGCATCCGCCGAAATTTTCGATAACCTCTCTCCTCGTCTTCCGCCCGGTTTTATCTTGGACGGAACTGGCGCTTTTACGCTGATTCTCTTTCAGACATCACCCCTTATGTTGTTTGTTTACTTTGACTGTGTCTGTCACCTCCTTGACAATGATTTACAGCCATTATGGCACAAAAGCCACAAAACTGCAACCGTATTTATAAAAATGCCCCGCAGCGTGATAGGTCGCGGGGCATTTTTAAACGATATAACGTATTTGAGCTGTGTCATATCCCATAGTATTCAAGCGGGGAAGTTCAAATGCTTACTATTTAAGTGTATTGACGAGCGTGCCCAGATTTTCAATGGAGACTGAAACCTGATCGCCAGACTTTAACCACTTTTGTTTTTCTTCCGGATACCCGAGGATGACCCCGCTCGGCGTTCCTGTAAAAATGATGTCACCGGGCTTTAATGTCATGTATTGGGAAGCATAGCTGATAATAGTTGCACAGTCAAAAATCATGTTGCTTGTGTTGGAAGACTGGCGAACCTCTCCATTAACTGTACACATAATTTTCAGATTGTTAGGATCAATCTCATCAGCTGTCACGATATACGGCCCCACTGGCGCAAAACTATCACAGGATTTTCCCAGTAGCCACTGTTGCGTTCTAAATTGCAGATCGCGGGCGGATAGATCATTCCCTGTAGAGTAACCAAAAACATAGCTGAGTGCTTCTTCTTTTGATACATTAGAAGCTTCTTTGCCCATGATAACAACCAACTCGGCCTCATAATCAAATTTTTCTGCAGTTTTTGGCAGATCAATGACTTGATTGTGAGCAGCTAGTGCGTTATTGAATTTGCTGAACAATATCGGATGGGTGGGAAGCGTAATATCACACTCATTGTTGTGATCAATATAGTTAAAACCCACACACAAGATTTTTTCTGGTTGAGTAACAGAAGGTGCATACGTGAGATTATCTTCTGAAAGTGTAGAGGATGCAACTTTTTCAAATTGCTCTAACGCGCGCAGACAGTTTTCACCGCTTGCGATTACTTGCTCAATCGTGGTGGGCATTGCAAAGCTTCCGTCGCTGCCCTTACTTTTTACCGGAATGATTCCGCGCTCGCTTTTAATTGCTAAACAGACTTGGTTGCCTTCTTTGTAATTAAGTAATTTCATTTTGACACCATCCTTGCCCTACGTCCATTTTATTTCGCGGCAGAAACGGCAGGGCCACTCAAACAGTACTTTGGATCGTATGGTTTGATTACCATGTTGCGCCGCCACTTTATGTTACTATTACTATACAATATTAAGTCTGTTCGATCAATAAAGAATAAAGCAAACGTTGTGATATAGCGTAACTACATTGTCATCGGTATTAATATCTTATTCTGCAATAGTTGTTTTTGACACCATAATAAATTCAAAACGGCAGTATAAACCTCAGTGGGTGTTATACTGCCGTCGCAAACTAGAATTATTTTGGAACCGCTTCGCCAAGCATTAGTTTAGCGCATTTATATACATCTCCGCAGCCAAGTGTTAGAACCAGATCCCCGTCCTGCGCATTGGCCAGCACATGCTCGGCAATTTCGTCAAAAGTTTCGAACCAGACACTGCCTGGAATTTTAACCGCGAGGTCCTCGGTGGTGATACCATAGGTGTTTACTTCGCGACCGCCCATGATGGCTGACATGACAACATGATCGGCAATAGGCAATACCTTTGCAAAGTCATCGAGCAACATGGCCGTGCGAGAGAAAGTGAAAGGCTGAAACACCGCCCAGACGCTATTATAGTCCAACGCTTTTGCAGCTTTCAGCGTTGCAGCCAACTCGGCGGGATGGTGGGCATAATCGTCGGCAATCGTCACGCCGTTAATTGTGCCAAGAATCTCAAAGCGCCGGTGCGCGCCGGTGAAAGCCGAAAGCCCTTCTGCCAGCTTTTCAGGTTTGGCACCTGCTTCAAGGGCTGCAGCGCAGGCGGCTACAGCATTTAGCACATTGTGCTGCCCAGGAATATTTAGCTGCAGAGCAGTCACTTTTTTTCCGTTTTTCATCAGGTCGAAATCACAGCGTGAACCGTTTTTCCACGTGATGTTTTCAGCGTAATAGTTGTTTTTATCCGACAAGCCAAAGCTGATGAGCTGTTTATTAATGCTCTCCACTGCCTTGCAGGAGTTTTCGTCGTCACCGTTATAAATGATGGTGCGTGAAGTCAGTTCACAAAAACGGTGAAACGAACGGATGATGTTATCCAGGGTTTTGAAATAATCGAGGTGATCGGCGTCAATGTTTAAAATCACGGCGATATCTGGCGAGAGGTGGAGAAATGTATCAACAAATTCACACGCCTCCACAACCATATTCTGGGAAAGTCCCGCTCGACCGCTGCCGCCGATGGCATTGACCTTACCGCCGATTACCGCGGAGGGATCAAGATTTGACGCCAACATCAGATACGTGATCATCGAGGTGGTTGTCGTCTTGCCGTGGGTACCCGAGACGCATACACAGTTATTATAGCGGCGAGTGAGCAGGCCAAGCATCTCACTGCGCTCAATAACAGGAATGCCCCGCTCTCTGGCAGCAACTAGTTCGATATTATCCTGCATGATTGCGGCGGAATACACCACCGCATCCGCGTTTTGAACGTTGGCGGCGTCGTGGCCAATCGCAACATGTACGCCCATGGCGCGCTCCTGATCAATCGTATCTCCGGGGTTGTTGTCAGAGCCAGATATGCTGTGCCCTTGGGCCAGCAGAATCTGCACGAGGGGAAACATGCCAGAACCGCCTACGCCAATAAAATGTAAGTTATGATATTGCTTCAAGGTCTCTTCTGTAATAGCGGGCATCACTGCCACCTCCAAAATCTTTGCCTGATGCTGTACTAAGGTTAGCTCGAGATCAGGATGGGATGTCTTTCAATCATAATTGTGGGCGGGGGGGAATCCTCATAATCCACCACCGCCGATTTTAAAGTGATTTTTATATAATACTAAAATTATAGCACGGAGCCAAAATAAAGTGAATAAATATTTTCCAATCTGCTGATAATAGCGGTGACAGGAGGGACAAAAATGAAGATTACCGACATCCGAATCAGAAGAATCTACGAAGAAAGCCGACTGCGCGCACTGGTATCCCTGACTCTTGGCGACGATTTTGCCATTCACGACATCAAGGTTATAGATGGGCCTGAACGCCTGTTTGTCGCCATGCCCAGCCGACGGGACGAGCAGGGCAACTTTAGAGATATCTGTCACCCTATCACAAGCGAGGCACGAAAAGAATTAGAGGAGCGAATCCTCAAAGAATATCATGCACATATTGAGACGATAGAAAAGCGGGAACACGCATCTGACCACGCTGCTGAAAACTAATTTGCACCATTTTTGAATTCCCCCCATAGGATGAATTATTCTCATCATATGGGGGTATTTTTATGAAAAAAGAGCAATTTAAAGATGAATCGGTAGCCGCAACAGATGAACAGGTACGACAATTAATACGCATTGCGCGGCTGGAATCAGAACAGCCATTGGAGGGATGCAGAACACTGGTGTTTGGTGCCAGCCCGCAGGCAAAAAGCTTGTATGAAACGTTGAAGCGGCAGTGTGTAGCGGTACGTATGGCAGCCTCAGTTGCTGAACTGCAAGAGAATGACGGGCGGTTTGAGCTGGCTATTATACTTGAACCGATTTCTCACAGAGTACTTGAAAATTTGATGTCGGTTGGTGGCGTTGCTATTGATGCCAATGTACAGCGCAGCGGAGAGTGGGTTATGTATGATAAAACGCTGAACTTTAAACGTATACGGGTGTTATCTCTGCTGGGACGGCCTGCAAATGATGCATGATTGAAGATAATGGTGCAATTCACACATGAACATGCTACAGTTGACCTAAATGCTTGCATTTAGGCTTCAATTAGTTCATATTAACGCAATTTGATGCAGGACATTCATAATCATGCTGCATTTGCTTGATTTTTCGCCAACATCTGCTATACTGTACCTATAAAAAAGCAGGAGGTGCTTTGCGTGCATAAAGATTTGATAAGTTTAATTACAAATATGATGCCGAAGCTTTCAAAGGGACAAAAGCAGATTGCTCGATATATTGTAGAACATTATGATAAAGCCGCTTTTATGACTGCGGCAAGATTGGGGCAGGCCGTCGGCGTCAGCGAATCGACGGTGGTTCGCTTTGCATCCGAGTTGGGCTACGACGGCTATCCACAGCTGCAGCGCTCGCTGCAAGAACTGATACGAAACCGTCTAACCACTGTACAGCGCATGGAACTAACGGGAACACAAATTGGCGACGCCGATATTCTTAACCGGGTGTTGACGATGGATATTGATAAAATCCGACGTACGCTGGAGGAGGTTTCTCGCGAGGAGTTCTCAGCAACGGTTGATTCGCTTTTGACCGCGCGAACCATTTATATCCTCGGCATACGTTCTTCTGCGTCGTTGGCGAGTTTTTTGGCGTTTTATTTTAACCACGTTTTTGATAACGTGCGTCTTGTTACCTCGGCTTCGACCTCGGATGTGTTTGAGCAACTTTTAAATCTTGGCAAGGGTGACGTTTTTATTGGTATCAGCTTCCCGCGTTACAGCAAGCGCACGCTGGCTGCCATGAATTTTGCTCAGGAACGCGAAGCTACTACCGTGGCCATTACCGATTCCAGCCTTTCGCCAATTGCGGAGCTGGCTAACCTACATCTATACGCGCGCAGTGAGATGGCTTCATTTGTTGATTCGCTCGTCGCGCCCCTGTCATTACTAAACGCTTTGATTATTGCGGTTGGCATCAAGCGCAGAGAGGAGACCAGCCGCGCATATTCCGAGCTTGAACGTATTTGGGAGCGCTATGAGGTTTACACCAAGGCTGATGATAATGATCGCTCATGAACGAAAAGTTTGATTTTATAGTTGTGGGTGCGGGCGCTGCCGGTCTGATGGCGGCGGGACAGGCGGCGTCAAAAGGCGCCCGTGTGCTGCTGTTGGACAAGAATGCGCGCGTCGGACGCAAGATTATGATTACTGGCAAGGGCCGCTGCAATGTGACCAATAATTGCACGCGGGATCGACTTATCGAGTCGATGCGCCGCAACCCACGCTTTTTATACAGCGCCTTCGATGCATTTACGCCGCAGGATGTCATGCACTTTTTTGAGGAGCGTGGTGTGGCGCTTAAGACCGAGCGCGGGGCGCGGGTGTTTCCAGAGTCCGACAAGGCGGTTGATATTGTTGACGCGCTGGCTGGCTTTGCTAAAGATAACGGTGTTGTGTTTCGCCAGAACCGTGTGACTGCGCTGAACTGCGAAGGCGGGCAGCTTACCGGTGTTCAAACGGCGGACGGTGCGCGCTATAACGCGCGTGCGGTGCTGCTGGCTACCGGCGGCAAAAGCTATCCGCTTACCGGATCAACCGGTGACGGATACAGCCTTGCGGAATCGGCAGGGCATACCATTATGCCGGTTGCACCGTCGCTTACCGCCATTGTTACGTCGGACAAGTGGTGCGCCGAGCTGATGGGCCTTTCACTTAAAAATGTAACACTGACAGTTAAGAAAGGTAAACGACAGACTACTTCTGAAATTGGAGAACTGATGTTTACCCATTTTGGCATTTCCGGGCCGTTGGTGTTGACCGCTTCCAGCGAGATAGAGGGCGATGCCTCCGAATACGCTATGATGATTGATCTGAAGCCCGGGCTGGATATGCAACAGCTCGATAGTCGTTTGTTACGTGATTTTTCTGAGATGAAAAACCGCGCCTTTAAAAACGCGCTTGACCGTCTGCTGCCAAAAAGTTTGATTCCGGTTGTCATTGTGCAATCAGAGATCGATGGAGAGACGCAGGTGAATGCCATCACAAAAGCGCAGCGACAAAAGCTTTGTGAAACGCTTAAGGCCTTTGTTGTTCGACCGGTTTCACTACGACCGATTGAAGAGGCGGTTGTTACGCGCGGCGGTGTCAAGGTGACCGAGGTACAGCCGAAAACCATGGAGTCAAAGCTCGTGCAGGGCTTATATATTGCAGGTGAATTGTTGGATGTGGACGCTGTCACAGGCGGATTTAACCTGCAAATTGCCTTTTCCACAGGTTATCTTGCTGGAATTTCCGCCGCGGCACAGATTGCGGCGGCTAAAGAGGGGAATATGTAAATGAAAAAAACAACTGCTATTGCCATTGACGGTCCTTCGGCAGCCGGCAAGAGCACGATTGCACGCGGTCTGGCACAGAAGCTGGGCTTTATTTATGTCGATACGGGTGCACTCTACCGTTCTATCGGCTATTATGCGCACCACCGTGTTTCGGATACAACCGACGCGGCACAGGTGGTGCCATTGTTGCCGGAGATCAACATTGAGATGAAATATGTTGACGGTCTTCAGCGTATGCTTTTAAATGGCGAGGATATCACCGAAGGAATACGCCTGCCGGAGATGTCGATGGCGGCATCGAATGTGTCAGCCATTCCAGCCGTTCGCAGTTTTTTACTAGATCTGCAGCGCGACCTGGCGAAGGCGAATAATGTCGTAATGGACGGGCGCGATATTGGTACCGTTGTGCTGCCGGACGCCCAGATAAAATTTTTTCTGACGGCAACGCCGGAGGCACGTGCGCGCCGCCGCTTTTTAGAGTATCAGGAAAAAGGTCAGGCTGTAGATTTCGAAACGATTTTGGCCGAGACTAAGCAGCGCGACTACAACGATTCTCACCGCGCGGCGGCACCGCTATGTCAGGCGGATGATGCCGTTTTGATAGATAGCACTGATCTGACGCTTCATGAGACGCTTTTGAAAATGACGACAATGACTGAGGAGCGACTTTAAAATGCAATGGTTTTTTAAACTAGCCAGAGCTGTCGTCGGCTTTTTATTGCCAATTGCCTTTCGCATTGAATACGAGGGGTTGCATAATATTCCCCAAAACGGCAAAGGATACATCTTGGCGAGCAACCACACTTCCTATCTTGACCCAGTGGTGCTGGTTCTTCGGTTAAAGCCTTGGGTGCGTTTTATGGCAAAAGAGGAGCTTATGAAGATTTCAAGCCTAACATGGCTTTTCCGTTGGCTTGGCATCGTTCCAGTTGCGCGTGGGTCAGGGGATATGTCTGTCATTTCGCATTGCGCCGAGCTAACGCGCCAAGGATATGTTCTGGGCATTTTTCCAGAGGGAACGCGGTTTCCGGCGGGGCAGCCGGGCAAACCGAAGTCCGGAATGGCACTGATTGCGAAGATGACACAAGCGGATGTGTTGCCTTGTGCTGTTACATACGAGCGCCCGCTACGTTTTCGCAGCCGCATTCGTGTGCAGTTTGGCTCGGTTATCCCCTTTTGCGAGATGGGACTGGACGAAGATTCTCCGCGTGCCCTAAAGCGCGCGACCAAACACGTTTGGGAAGAGATTCTGACGCTGTTGGGACTGGAGGGGGAGAACCATGCAAGCTAAAATCACAGTTGCTAAAACGGCGGGATTTTGCTTTGGGGTTCAGCGTGCTGTCGATATGGTGCAGCAGGCACTGAATTTAGGCGAGCGGGTTTGCACCTTAGGACCGTTGATTCACAACACTCAATTTGTGCAGGCGTTGGAGCACCAAGGTGTTAAGGTGATTCAATCTGTTGACGAAAACACCGATGGACGCAGAGTTGTGATACGCTCGCACGGAATTGCAGCCAAGGTTTATGAACAGCTCAAGTGCGCGGGTGTAGCCTATACCGACGCGACCTGCCCGTTCGTCGCCAAGATTCACAAAATTGCAAGCTTAGTTGAACCCGATGCCTTTTTGGTTATTGTCGGCGATCAAAACCACCCCGAAGTGCAGGGCATTATGGGGCATTGCAGCGGAACAGTTGTGGTGATTTCAAGCTGTGATGAATTATTAAATGATACAAACAGAGATATTTTGTCTAAAAACACAGTATATTTTGTAGCACAGACAACATTCAATAAAAATGAATGGGAAAATTGTATTGAGACTGCAAAAAAAGTGTGTACAAATGCAAAAATATTTGATACAATATGTAATGCTACTTCCTTGCGTCAGCAGGAAGCGGCCAAGCTGGCATCGAGCTCTGACGTCATGCTGGTGATTGGCGGCCGGCACAGTTCAAATACGGTCAAGCTTGCAACAATTTGCAGACAATTTTGCAGAACAATTGCAATTGAAACTGCAGAGGAACTTGATCCAAAGGATTTTACCGGGGTATATTCCATCGGCATTACGGCGGGCGCGTCTACGCCTGCTTGCATAATTAAGGAGGTACACGAAACCATGAGTGAGATTTTGGAGAATCAGAATCAGGAAGAGCTTAGCTTTGAGGAGATGCTTAATCAGTTTTGCAAAAGTACATACAATGGGGAGAAGGTAACGGGCGTTGTTACCAGCATCGAGCCTAACATGATCTCCGTTGATATCGGCACCAAGCATGCCGGTTATGTACCGCTGAATGAGCTTACCGACGATCCCACCGCAAAACCCGAGGATATTGTTAATAAGGGGGACGAGCTCGAACTCTTGGTTGTACGTGTCAACGATGTCGAGGGTACCGTGATGCTTTCTAAGAAGCGTCTTGACGCACAGGCCGGGTTTGAGAAGGTCATGGGCGCCGCAGACAGCGGCGAGGTTCTTAGCGGTATTGTCACCGAAGTTATTAAGGGTGGCGTGCTGGCTCTGACCAACGGCGTTAAGGTGTTCATTCCCGCTTCGCAGGCGACTATGTCGCGTGGCGAGGAGCTTGAAACCCTTTTGAGAAAGCCCGTTAAGTTCAAGATTCTTGAGGTCAATCGTCAGCGTCGCCGTGCGGTCGGATCTATCCGTGCCGTATTGCGTGAGCACAGAAAGGAACTGGAAGAGAAGTTCTGGACTGACGTTGAGGTTGGTAAGCAATATAGCGGCGTTGTTAAGTCGCTCACCGATTACGGCGCTTTTGTTGATCTGGGCGGCGTAGACGGCATGATCCACATTTCTGAGCTGTCTTGGGGCAAGATCAAGCATCCTTCGCAGGTCGTTAAGGTCGGCGATCAGATCGAGGTCTATGTCAAGGATATTGATGCTGAGAAGAAGAAGATTTCTCTGGGATATAAGAAGGATGAGGACAACCCTTGGGCTATTCTTGCTAAGAACTATGCTGTTGGACAGGCTGCCAAGGTTAAGGTTGTCTCCCTCACTGCTTTCGGCGCATTCGCCGAGCTGATCCCTGGGATTGACGGCCTGATTCACATCAGCCAGATTGCGCGTGAGCGCGTGGGCAAACCTTCGGATGTTCTGTCCGTTGGGCAGGAGGTCGAGGTCAAGATCACTGAGCTTGATTTCGAGCGCCACAGAATCAGCCTTTCCATCAAGGCTCTGTTAGAAGAGACTGCAGGCGAAGAAGCTGCTCCGGCTGCGGATAGTGCTGAATAAATTTGTATTTTAATGGAAACGGGAAAGCATTTGCTTTCCCGTTTTTTGATATATCAGTTAATAATGCCATATTTCTAGAAGCGTTATTTTGTGACGTTCTTATGTTGTATCAATGAAAAATTTGAAATATTTTAATAGAAATTGCAACCAATGAAAAGTTTTTAGTAGTTAATATATGAGGCCTTAAAACATCAGGGAAGGGGGCACAAAAAAGTTGAATGACCGTGAGATTATAGCGCTATATTGGGAACGGTCTGAATTAGCTGTTGAAGAAACAGAAAAGAAATACGGCAAGCTGTGCAGGCATATTGCCATGAATATTTTGCAAAATTCTCAAGATGCGGAAGAATGTATTAATGATGCCTTTTTGGGCGCATGGAATTCTATACCACCGCAAAAACCGGCTGTACTTTCCGCCTATATTTGCAGAATAGTTCGCAACTGTGCATTAAAGAAATTCCATTACAACAATTCCAAAAAACGAAATGCGCAGCTGGAAATTTCCCTTGCAGAGCTGGAGGATTGTATTTCACAAAATGATGGCGAGGTACGACCGGGTGAAACAGAGCTTTTGGCAAAAGCTATCAGCACATTTTTACGTACGCTTAGTTATGAAAACAGAACTATTTTTATGCGAAAGTATTGGTTTTTTGACTCCGTTTCTGATATTGCGAATCGCTTTGGGATTAGTGAAAGCAAGGTGAAATCTATATTGTTCAGAACAAGAGGCAAACTCAAAGACTTTTTGATGAAAGAAGGAATCGATATATGAAAAAGAATCGAATGACGACCGCAATTGGGATGGTTGATGATGATATAGTTGCAGAGTCTATCAAGGCCCGCGCCGTTCGCCCAAGCTCCATTTGGCTTCGAATAGGCGTAGCAGCCGCTTGTGTAGCTTGCGTTTTAGGAATGGCCGGTGTCGGCGCGTATGCTTATTATACGCCTACATCCTATGTCAGCTTGGATGTGAACCCATCTATAGAGTATTCACTTAACGCCTTTGACCGAGTACTTTCGGTTAAGGGAGTAAACGATGACGGCGAGAATATTCTGGAGGATATTGGACAGATCAAAATAAAAAACGAATCGATTGAAAAAGCTATTAGAGAAACGATCAACGCCATTGCACAACTGGGATATTTTCCAAAAGACAGTGAAGGCGGCGTAGTCATAGCGGTATCGGATAAGAACACTGATAAGGCAGAAAAATTATCTGAAAAGCTTAAGGGAACAGTTGAAGAAATCGCTGATGACGAGAAACTGGATATAGAAGTTGAGTCGATGGCTGTGGGCGAGGCGCGCGTTCAGGAGGCCAGAAGCTTAGGCGTGACACCTGGCAAGCTCAATCTAGTTGAAAAGCTTCAAAAAAGCACAGAAAATGCCGATGACATCGATATCCAAGAATGGCTGAATAAACCTGTCAAGGATATTATGAAACAAACAAAGGCCAATAAAGCTTTGAGCAAAGGAAAAGAATCTGATAAGGAAGAAAAAGCCGGCAAAGATAAAGTTCTTGACTCAGGTGTACCAAGTAATGCTGAGAAAGCGGAAAACACCAACAAGCCTGATAAAGCAACCGACAAAAAAGACAACGGCACAGATAAATCTAATAACGCCAATAATGGCAACAATTCAAACAAATCGGACAAAAAGGATTCTTCAGCAAGCAACACGAACGAACTGAAAAAATCTGATAATTCCGAAAATAATGGTCAGTCTAAAAAACAAGAAACCGATACAGACGCATCTGAAGTAAGTTCGGATAAAGATAACAGTTCTGGGCAATCGAATAATTCTAATAATAACGGTCAAGCTAAAAAGGCAAGCTCGGATGAGGAAGAGATATCAGACGAAAGGTCTGAAGTGAATTCAGACAAAAGCAATAGTAACAGCAACTCTGGCAAGTCAAACAACTCGAGCAAAAATAAAAGCGCTAAAAAATAAGATGTGTGTAATGGCTTTTGCAATAGGTAATGGCGATTTACACTAATCCATATTGTAAGCGAGAAGATCAAAAATAGAATATGCTGCAATAATCGACGCTTTTAAATACACCTATTAATAGAATCGGAAAGCTTTACCGTATTTTTAAAACAAAATGAGGTATTAAAACTTATGAAAAGAATTTTATCATTGATACTTGCGGTCGTTTTTATTCTTTCGGCAACGGCTTGCGGTAACAAGAAAAATGCTCCGGGCACTATTAAGGATGATAAATCGCTTCAGGATGTGTTTGATGCAGTCGATGCCAAATTTAACGAAAAATATCACTACGAGTATGGCGCTATTGCCATGAAGATGCCGGTTGACGACCAGTATCTTGCAGACTTTGTTGATTTGGACGCCTCGGCTTATGATGAATATGCAGGTGGGGTTTCGATGTCCATGACCAATTCAGACGCATTTTTTGCTGTCAAAGCAAAAGAGGGCAAAGTGGATGTTGTCAAGCAGGCATTGGAAAAGAGGCTTGCCGACTTGATTGCCCAATACGAGTTTTATCCGGTCAATGGTTCCTATGATCGTGCAAAAGCGGGCGAGGTGTACGTTAAGGGTAACTATGTATTCTTAATTGTTGTGGGGGTTTCGCCTCAGGGCGAAGGTGAAGCCGATTTTCCAAGTGATGTAAAGTTGGCTAAAGAAACTATCGACAGCATGTTTAATGCATAGAATGAGGTAATTTTTAAAAATCCTTGATGTTTTAAAGCGTTTCTGTTAAATTATTAGCTGGAAACTTTGTCCGGCTTATGCGCTGAAAAGCCTTCGCAGCCGAATCTGCGGGGGCTTTTGTGTTGTTTAGTCTAAATTCATGCTTATAAATTGAGAGATTTTGCTTGCGCTCTAAGAATAATATAAGCGCATTTAATCACGGTTATAATCTAATTTTTGGAGGATCCTATGGTATTTTCCAGCATTCTGTTTTTGTTTTATTTCATGCCAGTGGCCTTTACTATATATTATTTGTCGCCCAAGCGGTGGAGAAATCTGACCTTGCTAATTTTAAGTCTAATTTTCTATTCGTGGGGCGAGGTACGCTATTTCCCTATTATGCTGGCGTCAATCATTGTCGATTACACCGCTTCAAACCGAATCTCACATTTTGAAGGCAGAAAAGGGATGCGCAGATTTTGGCTGTTGGTCTCGGTGGTTTTTAACCTTGGAATGCTGGGCTTTTTTAAATATGCCGGCTTTTTTGCCCGAAATATTAACGCTCTCACCGGTCTTGGTGTGCCGGTGCTGGAATTGACGCTGCCATTGGGCATCAGCTTTTACACCTTTCAAACTATGTCTTATACTATCGATGTCTACCGGGGCGACGTAAAAGCTGAACGCAATATCATTGACTTTGGCGCCTTTGTTGTGCTGTTTCCTCAGCTTATCGCGGGTCCCATCGTACGCTACACTGATATTCAGCGCGAGCTGCGCGAACGGACCATCGATCTAGGGCAGATTTCTCTTGGGGCACAAACCTTTATTATGGGCTTGGCCAGCAAGGTTCTCATCGCTAATAATGTCGGTGCACTGTGGACCGAGGTTGAATCGATGGGGTTTGCCAATATTTCCACCCCCCTGGCATGGTTAGCTATTTTGGCTTTTACAATGCAAATTTATTTTGATTTTTCAGGATATTCCCTTATGGCAATCGGTTTGGGCAGAATGCTGGGCTTTGAGTTTCCGCAAAATTTTAATTTTCCCTATATTTCAAAAAGTATGACTGAATTTTGGCGGCGCTGGCATATGACGTTGGGATCGTGGTTTCGGCAATATATGTACATTCCAATGGGTGGCAACCGTAAAGGGGCTGTCAGAACGGTGTTAAATCTTTTTCTGGTCTGGGCCGCTACGGGTCTTTGGCATGGCGCCTCGTGGAATTTTGTGCTGTGGGGGCTCTATTTCTTCGTGTTACTCATGCTCGAAAAGGCATTTTTACTTTCGGTGCTGGACAAGCACCCCGTTTTAGCCCGTGTATATATGATCCCGTTGATTATGATTAGCTGGGCGATTTTTGCCATAACCGATTTTACGCAACTGGGACTCTTCTTCAGCAGGCTGTTTGCCTTTTCAGGCGGAAATGACTGGGTCTATTTTTTGCGCAACTACGGTGTGACTTTTGCGGTGAGTATTCTGTTTTCGACCCCCGCACTTAAAAAGGGATTTCAGAACTTGGAGAAAAACCGAGCCATTGCCGCACTTGCTTATGGCATGCTGCTTATCACTTCAGTTGCCTATCTGGTGGACGCGACTTACAATCCATTTTTATATTTTAGATTTTAAGGGGGCGGGACTATGAAAGATTTAAAACGCTACCCTGTTATCATACTGTTGTTTGGATTGATTGGTATCTTCTTTATTGTCAATCTCCTGACGCCTACCAGAACATTTTCGGAGATGGAAAATCGATATTTGAATCAGTTGCCGACATTTTCTCTCGGAGCGATGGTGGATAGCAGCAGCAAAGGTTACGCGCAAAAATTTGAGCAGTATGCCAATGACCAGTTTGCACTGCGTAATCAGTGGATTTCATTAAAATCGCGCTGCGAGGCATTGTTGGGAAAGCTGGAAAATAACGGAATTATTTATGGCGAAAAAAGATATCTTTTTGAAAAGTTCAGAACTTATGATGAACAGCGTTTAGAGAAGAACCTTGGTTATCTGGAGGATTTTGCAGCGCTAAATCCGGATGTAAATAAATTTGTCATGATTGTGCCGAGTTCCTATAATATTTTGAGCGATCTAGCGCCAACGGGACTGGGGAACATCGATCAGATACCATTGATACAAGGGATAAATGACAGGCTGACACTAAGTGGCTATACTGGCGTGGATGTTGCTGCCAATCTGTTGGCACATGCGGGTGAGGACATTTACTACCGCACCGACCACCATTGGACGACGCAGGGCGCATGGTATGGTTACGAACGCTTCATGCATACCTTGGGGCTGGCTGCTATCGTACCCGACCAATCACTGGCGCACAGTGCGGAAGGATTTTGGGGAACCTATTATAGCAAGGCAAAAAAGTTTGATGCTATACCGGATGTCATTAACTGGTACGACTTGCCAGTGAACAGCGTTACGATTGACGGCGCGGAATTCGATTCAATGTATGACATGGAAGCGTTGGATACACGGGATAAATATGCGCTGTTTTTGCACGCTAATAATGGCGTGACGGTGATAAAAAATGACAGCGTCCCCGAAGGTAGCATTATGGTTATAAAAGACTCCTACGCCAACTGCTTTGTACCGTTTCTGACTCAGAATTACCATAAGGTGGTGGTGGTTGATCTACGCTCGCTGCCAAAGGGCGTCAATGAGCTGGTTAAGAGCGAACAAATTCGGGATGTGCTGGTGCTTTACAGTTTTTCTAACCTATCAAGTGATGCTAATTTACCAAGAATACGCTATTAACTAAAACAGACCTTCTCCAACAGGAGAGGGTCTGTTTTTAACGATTTTTGAAACGGTTAGTGGGGCAGGCTTCTTCCATACAAAAGATAGGCATCCACTAAATGCGTTGGCTCTGAGTGACCGTCTCCTATGGCACCAATGGTGATGATAGCGCGGCGCACTCCGTCATGTTCACCAACGCTGGCAAGGCAAAGCTGTGCTTCTTCAGTATAGCCGGTTTTAGCGCCAGTGATAGGGTCAGCCTCCCGGTTAAGCTGCTGAATTCGGGGTGTGAGCGTAGAGGCCAACAGCAATCCCTGAGGGTGTTGCGTGGTTGCGGTGGTTGTATAGCTAAAGGTTGAAAATGCCTTTTCAAACGTTCTGTTTTTAAGTGCTGCTGTCAAAAGCAGTGAAAGATCGCCAACAGTGGTGTAATGCTCAGGATCGTGCAGGCCAGTTACATTGGTAAAATGGCTGTCCGTCATGCCAAGTTCCTGCGCTCGGACATTCATCAATGCAATGCACTCTGCTTGAGAACCGGCAGCCACACGTGCCAGTGCACAGGCGGCTTCAGCACCAGACGGCAGCAGTGTGGCATAAAGCAGGTCGCGTGCTGTAACCGTTTCGCCTACTGTGAACCCAGCCATAGCGGCATTTTGTTCATAGAGCCCGGCGTAATCGGCATAATCCAGCGTAACCGGTGCATCAAAGTCATCAATGTTTTCAATGGCAATAAATGCCGTCATCAGCTTGGTAAGCGAGGCGGGATAAGCTCTTTCATGCGCGTTTTTTGCATAGAGTGTATGACCGTCAACCGGATCAAACAGGATCGCATTGCTGCTTATCAATGCCAGACCGCCATTTAAGCGGCCTGCACCCACGGCAGCTGATACTGGTTCGGTGGCATTTGCCAAAGGCTCTGTGTTAGGGGGCTTTATAATAGTTGACCTCCAGAAGACCGCCAAAAGGCCAGATACCAGTAAAATATAGATCGCTGTTATTAGCAATAATCGAACGTACCTTTTTTTACCACGTTGCTTTTTCACGACAATTCCTCGATTTATTATGATTCGATATCAGTATAACAGATTTCTCGGTGTAAAACAAACTTGAAAATTCACAGATGGCATTTCTAGTGGTTAGTTAAAAATACAACTGCATATTTCAATTAACCTTGGGAAAACTTTCTATCAAAGTTTATGTAAATACAGGAGGTGGTATCGTGATTAACAAGCTGGCATTGATACTGGTAATTATCGGCGCATTAAATTGGGGACTGATCGGCCTGTTTGAGCTGGATGCTGTTGCATGGTTGTTTGGTACCCAGTTTGCACTAGGTAGCAGGATTGTTTATACGCTGGTTGCGATTGCAGGTATTTGGTGCATTTCTTTACTGTTCACTCATCCAGAAGACAGGCGCACTGGCCATTTATAACCATTATTTTTATTGCCTAAGATAATAAAAGAGTCTGAAAATGCCCTTCGTATTTCAAGATTATAAAGCACTGTAACTTAAAATAAGGAGGCGCAGCTTGATTCTGCCAGCGACAAAAACGGGCGTTTATGCCCGTTTTTGTGCTTTGAGCAAGTTCTTTACTAAATTGAATTTTCTAGGGTTATTGTTTGCGAGAGAAATTTATTTAGCAAGAGCGTCAATTAAATCAGTCAGCTCTCGAGTGGCTGCGTATCCCGCTTGAACACAATCAGACATCAGTGAGAAAGTAAATAGGCCGGCATCCTCGGGCAACTTGGGACGAATAAGCAACCGCTCACCCCGTACGGTACAATCACGTAACCTTCGACTCATTGCTGAAAGCGAATGCGAGGCAATTTCAAATATTCCCTCGCCATCCACAGGGGCAAAGTTTTCCGAGATATCGACTGCAATAATGTTGGGCGCATCACAGGCCAACAACAGATTCACTGGCAGGTTGTCGGTCACGCCGCCATCCACCATGACACCGTTCATCGACGCTGGTGGCGCAAAAATGACAGGAACGCAGCAACTGGCATATATGGCCTCGTAAAGAAGAACATCATGCTCCCAACGAACATTTGATAGCGAATGGATCGGTTTGCGCTGAGAAAAGGCGACGGTCTCACCGCTGCTTAAATCTACGCTGGCAATGCAAACCGGCAGCGAGACCTGAGATAGGGCACATCCCTTTGTCAATTGACGGAGCAAAGAACGCAGCCGCTCCCCCTTAAGAAGACCTGACAGGGTAATGGGACGCCGCCTTGCCAATTGACCGACCGCCATCGCAATACCTAGTACATTAAAATCTATTAGTTTTTCGCCGCTTCGCTCCAGTTCGCGGCATATTTTTATCAATTGATCTGGTGTGTAGCCATAGGCATATAGACCCGCCACAATAGCACCGGCACTGCTGCCGGATACGGCACACGGCGTTAGATTGGCTTCCTGAAGGGCAGACAGAACCCCTATGTGCGCCGCTCCGCGGCATCCGCCACCTGAGAGTGAAAGCGAAAAAGACATGACAATCCTCCAGTTTGACAAAATGACAGATGAAAATCGAGGCAAAATATGTTATACTTATTTTTCTAAATAATCTTATGCCGGGTTTGCCAATCCTACGCCTAAGGGCTAGGGTGAAAGGAGCAGATATGCAACAAATACAACTTGTACTGACCATCGTAGCTGTCATTGCTGCGGTGGCCGCTTTTATCGGGGCTATGTCCACGACGTCAAAGGCGAATGCTTTGAGCCGCCAGCACCGCGAAGAAAACGAGGTGCTGCGGCGCGAATTTGCCGAACAGATGCGTAATATGCGCCAGGAGATGACCCAGTCGGTTCAGGCTGCGATAGCAGCGCTGGGGCAGACGCTTTCAGAGTCACAGCGGCGTTCGGGCGATCTGCAGGATAAGCGTTTGGCGGAATTAAATGAACAATTGACACTGCGTAACGATATGCTGCAAAAGACCGTGCATGAGCAGCTTTTCCGCATTGAGGGAAGAATAGAAACCTTTACAGGCCAGTCTACAAAACGCCTTGAAGAGGTGCGGACCACCGTGGAACAGCGGCTGGAGATTCTTCGTGCTGACAACACCAGACAATTGGATCAAATGCGTCAAACGGTGGATGAAAAGCTGCAGAAGACACTTAACGAGCGATTGGCGCAGTCGTTTGCGCAGGTGTCTGAACGGTTGGAGCAGGTGTACAAAGGCCTGGGTGAGATGCAGACGTTGGCTAATGGTGTAGGTGACCTGAAAAAGGTGCTTTCCAACGTCAAGACCCGAGGCATCTTGGGCGAAATTCAGTTGGGCGCCATTTTAGAACAGATTCTATCCCCTGAGCAGTACGAGGCCAATGTCTCGACTAAAAAGGGTAGCAGCACCGTTGTAGAGTATGCGGTCAAGCTGCCGGGTGACGGCGAAAATGGTGTTTGGCTGCCGATAGATGCAAAGTTCCCGGGCGATACCTATTCGGCACTGATGGACGCATATGAAAGCGCTGTGCCAGAGCGTATTGCAGCGGCTGGTAAGGAGCTTGAACAACGCATTAAGGGTTGTGCAAAGGACATTCGCGACAAATATATTGACCCGCCAAATACCACTGATTTTGCTATCATGTTTTTGCCGTTTGAAGGATTGTATGCCGAAGTGGTGCGGCGCGGCATGGTCGAGACGCTTTCGCGCGACTACCGTGTGAACATTGCGGGACCAACCACTATGGCAGCGTTGCTAAACAGCCTGCAAATGGGCTTTCAGACGTTGGCGATTCAAAAGCGCTCCGGTGAGGTTTGGCAGGTGCTGGGCGCTGTTAAGACCGAATTTTCGACCTTTAATGATGTGTTGCGTAAGGCTCAGGATCGCTTAAGATTGGCCAATGATGATCTTGATAAGCTGATCGGCACACGCACACGCGCGATTGAACGCAAACTGCGCGGTGTGCAGGCGGTGCCGCTTGTGGAGGGGGAGGAGCTACAGCTGCTCACCGAACGTGCAGAGGAGTTTGAAACAGTATGAGGGATCCCAATCAGATTAGAACCTACCATGGCATTGACATGGATCCTTTTAATCCCAAGCCTTCGGACATCCGCATTGAAGATATTGCCCATGCCTTGGCAATGTTGTGCCGGGCAAACGGTCATATCAGCCATTTTTACTCGGTGGGCCAGCATTGCCTCAACTGTGAGCAGGAGGCACAGGCCCGTGGCCTGAGTACCCGCGTGAGGCTGTTTTGTCTGCTACATGATGCTACAGAATGCTATGTTTCCGACCTGACACGACCCGTTAAGCGCCATTTTCCGTTGTATTACGAGGCGGAGGGCACATTGGCTGGGGTGATTTATGACACGCTTTGCCAAACACGGCCCACGCCGGCGGAGCACAAGCTGATCGGAGCGGTTGACGACTGCCTTTTATACCATGAATTTCTAGCGCTCTGCGGCGTCAGAATGTTTGATACCGAGCCGCATCGTCTGGCGGCACTTCGCTTTGATGAGGCACGAATTGAAACGGTGCGTGGCCAATATATTGACCGTTATCGGCAACTTTGCAGCGCGTTGGTGACAGAAAACAGGAGATGATTTTATGGCACAGGCAAAAACCAATGCCCAGCGTATGCTGGAAAAAGAAAAGCTGCCTTATACGGCACACACTTATAGTGCAGAGGACGGCCTTCTTGATGGCGTTTCAGTTGCTGAAAAAGTGGGCATGCCGGTAGAAAAGGTTTTTAAAACGCTGGTTACCCGCGGAGCATCCAAGAATATTTATGTGTTTGTTGTACCGGTAGCGCTGGAACTAAATCTGAAGGCGGCTGCCAAATCGGTGGGAGAAAAGTCGGTCGAAATGGTGCATGTCAAGGACATCACCCCACTGACTGGATATGTTAAGGGCGGATGTTCGCCCATTGGTATGAAAAAGCGATATGCTACGGTGGTGGACATTTCGGCGCGTGCACAGGAAACTATTGTTGTCAGCGCGGGGCGTATCGGCGACCAGATAGAACTGGCTCCGGCACATCTCGAGCAAGTGACAGAATGTCGCTTTGCGGATATTGCCATAAGTGAGTAATTGCGGCTTGTGTGATTCATCGGGCTGGGTCCGATTTTAAAAAATATCTTTTGGAGGAAATTATGGTTACAATAACAATGGAAAATGGCGGTCAGATTAAGCTGGAGTTATACCCTGAGCACGCCCCGATCACGGTTGCAAACTTTGAAAAGTTGGTTAAGGAAGGGTTTTACGACGGCCTAATCTTTCACCGTGTTATCCGCGGATTTATGATTCAGGGCGGCTGCCCCAAGGGCACCGGCACAGGCGGCCCCGGCTATCAGATCAAGGGCGAGTTTGCTATCAACGGTGTCAAGAACCCGATTAACCATACCAGAGGCGTTATTTCGATGGCGCGCAGTCAAAGCCCTGATTCCGCAGGTTCGCAGTTTTTCATTATGCATGAGGATGCTCCGCATCTCGATGGGCAGTATGCCGCATTTGGCAAAGTGGTGGAGGGAATGGATGTTGTTGACGCAATTGCCGGCGTCAAGGTCGATTTTTCAGACCGCCCCAAGACCGAACAAAAGATTAAAAGTATCACGATTGAATAAGAAATAGATACGGTTGGCCGCCTTGGGAACCCCCCGGGCGGCTGCTGTTTTTGTAGTAACAAAAACACTTCTGTACTTATGAGGATGAAATGTTATTGTTTAAAAATATTCTATTCAGCATAGCTCAATACACAATTGTCACCAAAATATGCTGGGAGAATTACAACGATTTTAACGTAAAATAGCTATTGAAATCTAAAAAGCTTTCTGATAAAATTGACAACGGTATATATTAGTGTATATACACAAGGCTGTCAACTGAGGAGAAAGTTATGGAATACCTAAAAAAGTTGCTTAACAAAATATTTATCGACGGGCTCTCCGGCATGGCGCTCGGTCTCTTTTCAACACTGATCGTAGGCACTATTATACAACAGATCGGTTTGTTCATAGGCGGGAGCCTGGGTGGGACACTTGTCATTTTGAGTAAGGTCGCCGCATCACTGACCGGTGCGGGCATCGGCTGTGGTGTAGCATATAAGTTTAAGGAGTCGCCGCTCGTTGTGCTCTCTGCTGCTACAGCGGGAATGGTTGGTGCGTTTGCTGCAAAAATTGCAGCTGGAACGGTTTTTGTCGATGGTGTCATTCACTTTGCAGGACCCGGTGAGCCGCTTGGCGCTTTTGTGGCAGCTTATGCAGGTATTACGCTCGGGCATATTGTATCAGGTAAAACTAAAGTTGACATTCTGGTGACCCCAATTGTTTCAATTGTTTTCGGTTCCGGAGTGGGTCTGATTGTTGGCCCTCCTATTTCTAAGTTTATGGCCTGGGTCGGTAGCATCATCAACTGGGGCACCGAGCAACAGCCAATATTGATGGGCATTATCGTTTCTGTGCTAATGGGCATCATATTGACATTGCCAATCAGTTCCGCAGCTATTGGCATTGTGCTTAATCTTTCTGGTATTGCCGCCGGTGCGGCTACTGTGGGCTGTTGCGCTAATATGGTAGGATTTGCTGTGGCTAGTTACCGTGAAAATAAGCTTGGCGGTCTACTCGCACAAGGCCTAGGAACAAGCATGCTTCAAATTCCCAATATCGTAAAAAAACCGGTGATTTGGATGCCTGCTATTATCAGTAGTGCGGTTCTAGGCCCAATCTCCACCAAGGTGCTGGGCATGACCAGCAATGCGACTGGTTCCGGAATGGGCACGGCCGGTCTTGTTGGGCCAATTATGGCTTATCAAACCATGAACCCGACCATTGGAACTGGCGCTGCGCTGCTTCAGATTACTTTTATGTACTTTATTTTCCCTGCGGTACTGTCGTTGGTCGTCTCAGAATTTATGCGAAAAAAAGGTTGGATTAAGCTAGGAGATATGAAACTGGACGTTTAAATATCTTACGAACTGAAAGGGTGGGGACAAAGGTGTCTCCACCCATTTTAAATAGAAGCATAAAGGTAAACAAGACCACTGCATGTAAGGTTGATGTTCGGTGTAAAATAGAAGTTAAATGATCACAGAAATTTAGCACTTGCTTAAGTTTTGAGTAGATTTATACAGCGGGATGCACAAATAAATAATCCGATACTTGTCAAATTAATATAATTGAAGTATACTAAAATCAAGAAAAAGATGGGGGGATAAATATGCTTGAGACCTTGGAACAGCTGCATGAAAAAAAGGGGTTCCTTTGCGATATGGATGGTGTTATCTATCACGGAAACCGCTTGCTGCCCGGCGTAAAAGAATTTGTGGAATGGCTTTATGCTACAGGAAAGAGCTTTTTGTTTTTAACGAATTCAAGTGAGCGAAGCCCCTTAGAACTTAAACAAAAGCTTGCGCGTATGGGCCTGGATGTGGATGAGAGCCATTTTTATACCAGTGCACTTGCAACTGCTAAGTTTTTAAGCCGGCAGGCACCGGGTTGTACGGCCTATATCATCGGTGCACCTGGCTTATTCAACGCCCTTTATGACGTAGGGATCACAATGAACGACGTCAATCCCGATTATGTTGTTGTTGGCGAGACGCGCAACTATAATTACGAAAGCATTCTCAAGGCTGTGTCTCTGGTGCGGGCAGGCGCAAAGCTCATTGGCACGAACACAGACCTGACTGGTCCCTCTGAGAACGGACTGATACCCGCGTGCCGGGCACTGGTAGCCCCGATTGAGATGGCCACCGGAAAAAGCGCTTATTTTGTTGGAAAGCCCAACCCGCTGATGATGCGTACCGGCCTAAAGATGTTGGGGTGTCACTCTAACGAGGCGGTCATGGTGGGCGACCGCATGGATACTGATATTGTTGCCGGCATGGAAACAGGGCTTGACACTGTGCTGGTACTCAGCGGTGTTACCGACATGGACGAGATGAAGAATTTTCCTTACCGCCCCACCTACATTCTCGATGGCGTCAAGGACATTCCGCCGAAGTCGGAGATGCCACAGAAGTAATGCTAACGGACGCTACTTCCTGAGACGATTTCGATGGATTTGGTCGTCATGCGGAAATGCAGAAAACTTGGAGAAAAATTAAAAAACTTCTTGCAATATCATTGTATTTATGATAATATATTCAGGCATGTAGTCGCCGTGTTCCCTTTGCGGCGGGATTTCATGTCGGTGAAGAGCCGGAATGAAAAGCTGACAGTCCTCTGCCGTTTGCAAACCAAGCGGGAATGAATGTCTGTTACAAACTGAGGAGGAAATTTTACATGGACGCTTTAAAACATTTTTCTAACGCTTGCTTGAAGGAAAAGCCCCCCGTATTTAACGTGGGTGATACCATCCGAGTTGGTGTTCGCATCAAGGAAGGCGAGAAGTCTCGTGTACAGGCCTTTGAAGGCACTGTTATCGCCAAGAAGCATGGCGGCATTCAGGAGACTTTTACTGTTCGCCGTATGTCTCACGGTGTTGGTGTTGAGCGCGTTTTCCCGCTACACTCTCCGGTTGTTGAGACTGTTGAGGTTATCCGTCAGGGTCGAGCACGCCGCGGCAAGCTTTATTATCTCAGAGACCGTGTTGGCAAGGCGGCCCGCGTCAAGGAAGTCAGAAGATAATAACGATTTATTCAAAAAGGGACCGTGTGTCCCTTTTTGTTTTTTATACGGTTAATAATTCATTTTGTTAAAATTTAAAGTCTTATACTGTGGGGGTTAAGCGCTTAGATAGCGAAATACTAATCTCCATTAAATATTAAAGTCTTTTGGAGGCGTTGTATGCAAGAGCAAACAAATGGCCAAGTTCCCGAGCCAATAGCGGAAAACCTGCAGGCTGATGCCGTGCCATTGCGCCGTGACCGCATTTTCAAAGAATTATACGAATGGGTTGAAAGTGCGGTGCTTGCGGTTGTTTTTGTTGTACTGCTATTCACCTTCGCCGCTCGAACATCGGTGGTCAGCGGCGAATCCATGATTCAAACACTGCAAAACGGCGATATGCTGGTCATTTCACGTCTGGGCTTTTCGGCGCAACCTGGTGATATTGTCGTGGCGACCAAGCCCTATTATGCTAACGAGCCGATCGTTAAGCGCGTGATTGCAACCGGCGGACAAAGCGTGGATATCGACTTCGCGGAGGGCGTTGTGTATGTCAATGGAGAAGCACTTGATGAGCGCTATACGAACACGCCGACCAACAGACAGTATGACGTGGACTTTCCAATTACCGTGCCAGAGGGTTATCTGTTTTTAATGGGCGATAACCGGAATGGTTCGCTTGACAGCCGCTCGACCGAAATCGGGCTGGTAGATGAGCGGTATATCCTCGGAAAGGCTTATTGGCGCGTGTTTCCGTTTTCTGCGCTAGGCAAGATTGATAGTTGATTTTCTATAAAGATGATAAAGTGGTCCGGTCGCTTTTTGAGCCGGACTATGATATTCGATATTAGCATTATCGTAAACAGGAGGAAAGTCGTGGCTGAACAACAAGGTAAAACGATACAGTGGTTCCCGGGACACATGGCCAAGACCCGGCGATTAATTCGAGAGAATATTGCGCTGGTTGACGCTGTTGTCGAGCTGCGTGACGCTAGAATTGTGCGCGCCAGTCGCAACCCCGAAATAGAGTCGCTGACTAAGAATAAGCCGCGCCTCATATTGCTCAACAAGTCAGACGTTGCAGATGAGCAGGTCACTCGCGCATGGTGTGAGTTTTTTCAAAAGAAAAACCTTGCAGTACTGGCGGCGGATTGCCGCAGCGGACGCGGATTAAAGCAGCTGGAGCCGATGCTCAGAGAAGTTTGCGCCGAGCGCATCGCGCAAAACACCCGACGTGGCATGGCAAGCCGGCCGCTAACGCTGATGATCGTTGGTATACCCAACGTCGGCAAATCGTCGTTAATTAACCGGCTGGCTGGGTCACGACGCGCTAAGGTCGAAGATCGACCGGGTGTGACACGTGGTCGACAGTGGGTTAAGCTAGAGGGCGGTATGGAGCTTTTGGATATGCCCGGCGTGCTGTGGCCTAAGTTTGAAGATCAGCGCGTGGGCCGTTATTTGGCCTACACCGGTGCCATCCGCGACCAGATTATGGACACAGAAGATTTGGCGTGTAGCTTGTTGGAACTGCTTGCGGCGCGTTAT
This sequence comes from Candidatus Fimivivens sp., assembly GCA_034933525.1. Lineage (GTDB taxonomy): Bacteria > Bacillota > Clostridia > Oscillospirales > Ruminococcaceae > Yanshouia. Next base: position 713,373 of record JAYFNI010000001.1, on the reverse strand, counting down.
ACAAAGGCGCTTTGTGAGCGATATCGTTTTGAACAGGACGAAATTCTAGAAAAAAGTGGCTATGACCTTTTGTGTTTGCTGGCGCAAAAACGTTCGATGTTGGTTTCCGGCGGCGAACCGGATACCCTGCGCGCCTCCACAACGCTGCTGGATGAATTCCGCGGCGGCAAGATTGGGCGTATCTCACTGGAGACACCGGAGGATATTCGACGTGACTACCGTTAAGGAAAAGCCGAACCTTTATGAAATTGAAAATACGCTACACGAAAGGGGCCTTACCCTGATTTGTGGTGTTGATGAGGCAGGCAGAGGACCGCTGGTCGGTCCGGTCTGCGCGGCGGCGGTCATTTTGCCGCACGGGCTTGTTATTGACGGCTTGAACGACTCAAAAAAGCTAACCGAGAAAAAACGCGATGCGCTATATGACGTAATAACAGCGAAGGCGGTCACGTGGGCGGTTGGGCTGGCGACCCCGCAGGAGATTGACGAGCTGAATATCTTGCAGGCGACCTATCTCGCAATGCGCCGCGCAGTAGGCGAACTTACCTGTGTCCCAGACTATGTGCTGGTGGACGGTAATGGCGATCCACACCTAACACTGCCCACTGAGACGGTGGTTAAGGGTGACGGTAAGTCAGCTTGCATAGCAGCGGCTTCGGTACTGGCTAAAGTCACTCGAGACCGTTTGCTGACGGAGTTGGGCGAACGATACCCGGAATACGGCTTTGAAAAGCATAAGGGGTACCCCACGAAGGCGCATTACGAGGCAATTGCACAGTATGGCGTCATACCGGAGCATCGCCAAACCTTTTTAAAAACCTTACATAGTCATATTTAGGCCGGTATAAACAACTACCGTAAGGCGGGTGAACATATGACACAAAACGGGACGTTAGGCGAACAGTTCGCTGCAGATTATCTTAAACAACAAGGGTATCAAATTGTAGAAACTAATTTTCATACCCGTTTTGGTGAAATTGATATTATTGCGAAAAAGGGAGATATTCTGGCCTTTATTGAGGTTAAAACACGTGCCGCAAGCATGTTGGCTACCCCGGCGGAAGCAGTGACCCCTGCCAAGCAGAAAAAGCTTATCAAAGCGACTTTGCAATATATTCAGACACACCCAAGTGAATTACAGCCCCGTTTTGACGTTGTGTCAATTATTACAAAAACTAAAAGTGACTTTGCTGTTTTGGAAATTATGCATCTGACCGATGCATTTGAAGCGTCATCGCAATAATAAATGAACACAGGGAGGCCTTGCGGCTAACCCGAAAGGATGGAAGATTATGCAATACACCAGCACAAGAGATAAAACGCTTTCGGTATCCTCTTCCTTTGCAATTGCCAACGGTATTTCGCCGGAGGGTGGGCTTTACGTTCCCGGCGTGCTGCCAAGCGTGGATGAGGCATGGTTGACCGACCTGCTCGAAAAGGAATATCCTGATCGAGCCGAGCAGGTGCTTTCGCTGTTTTTAACCGATTTTTCCTCGGAAGAGCTTCGCTCGGCGGTGACTGGCGCTTACACCAACGGTGTGTATGAAGAAGATTGGGCGGCACCGCTTGCCGACCTGTCGGATGGACGGTTTGTGTTGGAACTTTGGCACGGCCCCACTTGTGCCTTTAAGGACATGGCGCTGCAATTGCTGCCGCGGCTGATGGTTCCGGCCGCAAAGCGCGCGCTGGGTGGCAAACAGATCATGATTCTGGTGGCGACATCCGGTGATACCGGCAAGGCGGCACTGGAAGGCTTCTGCGACGTTAAGGGCATAAAGATTGCCGTTTTTTATCCCAACGAAGGTGTCAGCCCGATGCAGCAACTGCAAATGGCAACCCAGCGGGGTGAAAATGTGGCAGTCTATGCAATTGAAGGCAATTTTGACAACGCCCAGACTGAAGTTAAAAAGATTTTCACTGATAAGAAGATCATCGAGCGCCTTGCTGCGCGAAACACGGTGTTTTCTTCAGCGAATTCTATCAACTGGGGACGCCTTGTGCCGCAAATAGTCTACTATTTCTCGGCTTACGCCGATATGGTCGGATGCGAGTGTATTAAGCAGGGAGACCTAGTAAACTTTGTCGTGCCAACTGGCAATTTTGGAAATATTTTGGCGGGTTATTACGCCAAAAAGATGGGCCTGCCGGTCAATAAATTGATCTGTGCATCGAATAGCAATAACGTGCTGACTGATTTCATCAACGACGGTGTATATGACGCCAACCGCGCGTTTTACACCACTCTTTCGCCCTCTATGGATATTCTTGTTTCCTCCAACCTAGAACGTTTGTTGTTTGAGCTGACCGACCGTGACAGCGATCGTGTTCGCGAGATGATGGAGAAGCTTTCAACTGAGCGCCGTTATGCGATTGATGACGCAATGAAAGTGCGCCTGGCCGAGGATTTCTGGGGCGGTTATATCGACGATGCACGATGTGAGTCTGTCATTAAAAAGACATTGGACGACGTCGGCTATCTTGTTGACCCGCACACCGCCGTCGCGCTGGGTGTTTATGACGACTATAAGGCAGCAACGGGCGATACACTACCCTCGGTTATTGTTTCAACTGCGTCACCCTTTAAGTTCGCTGGCAGTGTACTAAAGGCGCTGGACGTCGCACAACCTGCTGACGAGTTTGCAGCGGTCAGAATGCTTGCAAAAAATACCGGCGTGCCGGTTCCCGAAAGCATTGAAGCACTTGAAAACAAGAAAATACGGTTTTCAAAGGTTATTCTGCCGAGTGAAATGCCGGAGGAAATCGAAGCATTTGCTTCAAATATAAAATAGCTGGTTTTCTTATAAAAATGCCAAGCGTTCAAAAACCAAATAACGGTAATTTGAACGCTCGGCATCTATTGTCAGAAATAAAATATACCTTGCTTAAAGGACGTCATAACCGGTTTTATACGGCGTTTTTGGCCGGAAAGTGGCACACTGTGTTTCGCCGCTGCAGCTTGCGGTGCAGCTGTTAGCAGATTTTATGCCCACTTCTATCTTAGGAGCGGTGCAATGACAAAGGTCATCATTATAAGCGCAGTTGACGACATCGCAATAGATGTTGTTTTTTAGTTCTCTTTCCTCCATAAATCTCACCTCCTTAAATCAGGCTAAAAACAGTATCTGCCGCGCGGTTTAGATTATTCCGACAGGAGGCCATATGTCAATTTTTACGATAGGCGATCTTCATCTTTCCATTGCCTGTGATAAACCAATGGATATTTTTCCCGGATGGAAAAATTATGTTGAACAAATAACGGAAAACTGGAAGTACCAAGTGTCGGATTCAGATACTGTTGTGCTGGCTGGAGATATTTCATGGGGGATGACGCTGCAGCAAGCTGGTACTGACTTTGAATATATCGATGCACTTCCGGGCAAAAAAGTGATTTTAAAGGGGAACCATGACTATTGGTGGAATAGCCGCCGTAAAATGGAGGCTTTTTTTGAAAGTCGGGGTTTAAGTACGTTGTCGATTCTCCATAATAGCTGTGTTGCGGTCGAAAATATTGCAATTTGCGGGACCCGAGGTTGGATGTTGGAGGATTCTACACCGCACGACCAAAAGGTGACCGCACGCGAAGAGGGCAGGCTGAAGGCATCCTTGGAGGCTGCTAAGCTGACCGGGCTTGAACCGGTCGTCTTTTTGCACTATCCACCCGTTTTTGGCAACGGTATTTCAGGCGGTATTATAGATTTGCTACTGGAATATGGTGTCAAACGATGCTTTTATGGCCATTTACATGGCTCGGCTTGCACGCAGGCTTTTGAGGGTAACTATCTTGGTATTGAATTTGCGCTTGTGTCTGCCGATCATCTCAGATTCTGCCTGAAAAGGCTTTGAATTCATAAGTTTTTAATAGTATTTTTGTTAAAATTGTGATATAATGCTAAGATGTAAATGTATACAAACAGGAGGAAAAAATAAATGTCTCTGGTATCGTCTAAAAAGGTTGAAACCAATCGTGCTGAGCTCACCGTTGAGGTAAAAGGAGAGCAATTTGCGCAGGCTGTTGAGGCCGCTTACCGTAAGAATATGAAAACTATTACCGTCCCCGGCTTTCGGAAGGGCAAAGCACCCCGCGCCATGGTTGATAAACTCTATGGCAAGGGCATGTTCCTTGACGAGGCGATGAACGCTCTGTATCCCGCCGCCTATACTGAGGCTGTGGATGAGGCGGGCATTACGCCAGTTGATTCTGCCGAGGTGGAGGTGCTCAGTGCCAATGAAGAAGGCTTTACCTTTAAAGCGACCGTAACCACCAGACCAGTTGCGACACTTGGCGAGTACAAGGGCCTTGCAGCCGAAAAAGCCGTTTCTCCTGTAACAGATGAGCAAATTGAAGAGCAAATTGCGCAGATGCGTGAAAAATATGCCCGTGTTATTACTGTTGAAGATCGCGCAGCTCAGGACGGCGATATTGCCGAAATCGACTTCGAAGGCTTCTCTGATGGTGTTGCTTTTGAGGGCGGCAAGGGCGAGAAGTATCCGCTCACATTGGGTTCCGGCAGCTTTATTCCTGGCTTTGAGGAGCAGATTGTCGGCAAAAATATTGGCGATGAATTTGATGTCAACGTAACCTTCCCTGAGCAGTATGGTGAAGACAGCCTGGCTGGCAAGCCCGCTTTATTTAAGGTGAAGCTCAATTCCCTCAAGGCGCGCGAGCTGCCCGAGGTGGACGACGAATTTGCAAAGGATATCAGTGAATTCGATACCCTTGATGCCTACAAAGAGGATATCAAGAAGAAACTGGCCGAGGCTGCTGAAAGCAAGGCTGAGACTGCGCTTGAAAACAAACTGCTGGAGCAGGTTGTTGCCAATATGACCGTTGAAGTCCCTGACTGCATGATTGAGAGCCGCATCGATGAATTGGTGCAGGATTTTGGTATGAGAATGAGCCAGCAGGGGCTTAGCCTTCAGGACTTCTTGCGTTATACCGGCGAAACTGAAGAGAAGTTCCGCGAGACCTTCCGCACTCAGGCTGAAAATCAGGTGAAGACTCGTCTAGCAATGGAAGCCATTGCTGCTGCTGAAAATATCAAGCCCGACGAAAAGGATATTGCTGACGAGTATCAGAAGCTTGCTGAGCAGTATCACGTGGATATTGAGAAAATTCGTGGCGCCATCAGAGAGAAAGACCTTGTGGTTGACATTGCCTGCCGCAAGGCGCTTGAGATCGTTACTGAAAGCGCTGTAGTAACTGTGGTAGAGGAAGCTGCACCCAAGGCTGAGGAAAAACCCAAGGCAGCCAAGAAGGCACCAGCAAAAAAATCTGCTGATGATGGCGAGGAAGCATCAAAGCCCAAGAGAACTCGTAAGGCTAAGGCTGACACTGACGCTGAATAAGGCTTTCGCACCTCATAAACTTTACAGTAATGTCGCTTGAAGCTTGTTGGCGTATACTAAATGCATGCTATTCTCGTATAAAAGGTATTGACATCTTTGCAGTTGAAATTCTGTTTTGTGGCGGTGTTAAGGCCGTCGGGCACTAGCCCGCTGGCCTTATTGCCGTACAGGGCTATTTCACAAACTAGATTGATTTCTCTTATGGGAGAACTTTATAAACAGCGTGGGCTGCTTTGGTTTTTAAGCGCTTTATCTGTAGCTTTTATACATAATAACAGGAGGTGTATTTATTATGGCACTAGTTCCAACCGTTATCGAACAAACCAACCGCGGTGAACGCGCGTATGACATTTTTTCTCGTCTATTAAACGACCGTATTATCATGCTTTGCGATGAGATCAATGATACCACCGCAAGTCTGGTGGTCGCTCAGTTGTTGTTTTTAGAGGGCCAGGACCCTGATAAGGATATTCATTTGTATATTAATTCGCCGGGCGGCTCAGTTACCGCCGGTATGGCGATCTATGATACGATGAACTATATTAAGTGCGATGTTTCGACTATCTGCGTAGGGCTTGCTGCTTCGATGGGCGCATTTCTGCTCTCCTCAGGTGCCAAGGGCAAGCGCATTGCGCTTCCGAATGCAGAAATTATGATTCATCAACCGTTGGGTGGCGCCAAAGGTCAGGCGAGCGATATTAAAATTCACGCTGAGTGGATTATAAAGATTAAGAACCGCCTCAACCGCATGATGAGCGAGCAGACTGGGCAGCCGTTGGAAGTTATTGAGCGTGATACTGAACGCGATAACTTTATGTCAGCCTCTGAGGCACAGGCCTACGGTTTGATTGACAAAGTAATTGCCCGGCGCTAAAAGCGCCAAGGGTGGCGTAGGCGTCGCCCAATACCACTTTAGTTAGGAGAACGATATGGCAAGAGAAGATAACAAGCCGCTGCGCTGCTCTTTTTGCGGCAAACCACAGGATCAGGTCAGCCGTATGATTGCAGGCCCAGGGGTTTGCATCTGCAACGAGTGCATCGATCTGTGCGTTAGCGTTCTTGAAGAAGAAAATGGCATTATGCGCCGCAATAAGAAGAACCAAAAGCCTGAGGCGCAGCCGGTGCTTCTCAAACCCGCCCAGATAAAGGAAGGCCTTGATGAATATGTCATTGGCCAAAACGAGGCCAAGGTTGCGCTGTCGGTGGCGGTTTATAACCACTATAAGCGTATTTATTTTGGTGGCGCTGGGAATGTCGATCTGCAAAAGAGCAATATTCTGTTGCTGGGACCTACCGGAACCGGTAAAACACTGCTAGCGCAGACACTGGCCAAAATGCTGGGAGTGCCGTTTGCTATTGCTGATGCCACGACGCTCACTGAGGCCGGCTATGTCGGCGAAGACGTTGAAAATATTCTGTTGCGTCTGATTCAGGCGGCAGAATACGATGTTCAGAAGGCGCAGCACGGCATCATATATATTGATGAAATTGATAAGATTTCACGAAAGAGTGAGAATCCGTCTATAACCCGAGACGTTTCGGGAGAGGGTGTGCAGCAGGCGCTTTTAAAGATTCTTGAGGGCACCGTTGCGAATGTACCGCCGCAGGGCGGCCGTAAACACCCACAGCAGGAATTTATACAAATTGATACCTCCAACATTCTGTTCATTTGCGGCGGTGCTTTTGAAGGAATTGATAAGATCATTGAAAAACGCGTCGCCACTACAACGATGGGTTTTGGTGCTGACATCCGCTCAAAAGAAAAGGCTGATGACATGATGCAGAAGCTAATCCCGCAGGATCTGGTTCGTTTTGGCCTGATACCTGAACTGATTGGCCGTTTGCCAATCATCACATCACTTCATTCTTTAGATGAAGAAGCGCTGGTTCGCATTCTTCTTGAGCCGAAGAACTCAATGATTAAGCAGTATCAGCGTTTGTTCGAGCTTGATAATATCACGCTTGAATTTGAATCAGATGCCTACCGCGAGATTGCGTGCCTTGCCATTGAACGCAAGATTGGCGCACGCGGCTTGCGTGGCATTTTGGAAGATGTGCTGGCTAAGTTGATGTTTGACACACCCTCAGACCGTACGATAGAGCGTGTGGTAATTAACAAGGGCTGTATCAACAAAACCGGTGAACCAGCCATCTATAGAAACCCTGACCGGTTGCTGGTCGAGGAGCCTGCGCAGCCGTTGCTGCCAGCCCCCAAAAAGCCCAAAGCGCGCAATGCCGGAACAGCTTCTTAATATGGCGCTCGTTGTAAGCTAAATGTAATGGCGAGACCCTTCGGTGGAGACCCCATATGCAACAATTGACGGCAGTTGGGAATCCAACGAAGGGTCTTTTTGAAATTTATAACACTTGAAAAATTCACGAGTTATTTAGTATAATATCTAGACAGCATAGTGGGCTGTTTAATTTAAAAAGAAAATAAGGAGGTGCCCACTTTGAAAGAGAAAAAAACAGTATTGCAAAACCAGACGATGCCAGCCATTGCGCTGCGCGGCTTGGTACTTTTTCCGAAGATGGTGCTTCATTTTGATATTGGCCGAGAGAAGTCTATTTTGGCCTTAAACCATGCAATGGAAAATGACCGTAGAATTTTCTTGACTGCTCAATCCGATGTTCAAGACGATAACCCTGGCCCGAAGGATGTATATCAGATCGGTGTTGTCGCTCAAGTTCAGCAGGTGATTCGCGTGCAGGGCAGTGGGTTGCGCGTTATGGCTGAGGGCCTGTATCGTGCCAAAATGGTGCGTATGCGGCAGGAAGAGCCATATTTCATCGCTGACATTCGGGCATTCCCGACACGGAGGCTGCCGGCTTCATCTCAGGATATGGCAAGCGCACTGATTCGCACTGTAAAAAATCTGTTTCAGGAATATTGCGAGCTATCACCAAAGATGCCAAAGGAACTGGTGCTTGGCGTCATGATGTCGGAGGACCCTGCACTACTCTCAGAGTATATTGCGGGCAATGTGCCGCTTCCTGTTGAAGAAAAACAGGAGGTTTTAGAGCAGTCGAATTTGCTGCGCCGACTAGAAATTCTTGCTGAGATATTCGAGAATGAAAACGAAATTCTTCGACTTGAAGCTGGCATCTACGAAAAAGTGAAAAGCCGGGTAGATCGCAACCAAAAGGATTATTACCTGCGTGAGCAGATGAAAGTCATTTCTGAAGAACTGGGTGAAGATGATTCGCCCGAAAATGAAATAAATGCCTATTTTGAAAAAATAGAAGCACTGCAGGTCTCGGATGAGATTCGCGATAAGTTGATTAAAGAGGCTAATCGTCTCGGAAAGATGCCGGGCAGCTCGCAGGAGGCAGCGGTGATACGTGGCTATCTTGATACCTGCTTGGAACTGCCTTGGAGCACACTAAAACCAGTTAAATCCGAGATTACAGTAGCTAAAAAGATTTTGGACCACGATCACTATGGCATGGAAAAAATCAAAGAGCGCGTATTGGAGTCGATCGCAGTACGGGCACTGGCGCCGAACATTAAAGGGCAGATTCTATGCCTTGTCGGGCCACCCGGCGTGGGTAAAACCTCAATTGCTAAATCGATTGCCAAAGCCACAGGACGCGATTATGTGCGTATTTCGCTTGGCGGCGTTAAGGACGAATCGGATATACGTGGACATCGTAAGACCTACATAGGTTCAATGCCCGGTCGCATTATCGATGCCATGCGCCGTGCGGGCAGCCGAAATCCTCTTATGCTGCTCGATGAGGTCGACAAGCTCGGCGGCGACTATAAGGGTGATCCATCATCTGCCTTGCTTGAGGTGCTTGATTCTGAGCAGAACCACGCGTTCCGTGACCATTTTATTGAATTGCCATTCGATTTGTCAGATGTTATGTTTGTTGCAACTGCAAATAATGCAGATACGATACCAGCCCCGCTTTATGATCGAATGGAAGTCATAGAGCTTTCAAGTTATACCCGTGAAGAGAAGTTTCATATTGCTAAGGATTATCTGATTCCGAAACAGCGTGAACGTCACGGATTAACTGGCCGTCAAGCCAGGATAACCGATGAGGCGCTTTATTCCATCATAGATAGCTACACGCGCGAATCGGGCGTTAGACGCTTAGAGCGAAGCTGCGCCTCGGTGTACAGAAAGTGCGCCAAGCGCATCGTCGCCAAGGAGGCCAAACAGATTATCGTCACACCAAGCAACCTTGGTGATCTTTTGGGCCCGAAGAAATATTACCCCGATGCGCTTGCCAACCGCGATGAGGTTGGGGTAGTAAACGGCTTGGCTTGGACCTCGGTTGGCGGCGAGATGCTGCAAGTAGAGGTTGCCATCTTAGACGGCAATGGAAAGCTGGAGCTTACCGGCAAGCTTGGCGATGTGATGAAGGAGTCTGCCCATGCGGCTGTGAGCTATCTGCGCGCCCATGCCGATACCTACGGCATCAGCCGCACGTTCTATAAAGATAAAGATATTCACATTCATGTGCCGGAGGGCGCGGTGCCCAAGGATGGCCCCTCGGCGGGCATCACCATCTGCACCGCTCTGCTTTCGGCGTTGGCCGATATCCCCGTGAAGTTTGACGTTGCCATGACCGGTGAAATTACGCTGCGTGGACGCGTGTTGCCTATTGGCGGTTTGCGTGAAAAAACGATGGCAGCATTGCGTAATAACATCAAGACTGTGATTATTCCGGCAGACAACGAGCCAGATATTGCCGAGTTGGATAGCGCAGTTAAAAGGGCTATCCGTTTTGTGCCTGCGCGCAGCATTAGCGATGTTTTGCCTGTGGCGCTTTCTGCAATGCCTGTTCCGGCGCCTGCTCCTTCGGAGGAGGAATATGCTGTAAACTTGCTTTCAGAGGTTAAAGGTACGCCGCGCCACCCCGTTACCTGCTGATTAATTTTAAGACAAGGAGCGCTCCCCGCATGAATTATAATAAGGTCATCTTTGAACGAGCCTTCGGGCTTTCTTCGCAGCTCACCCCCTGCGATTGCCCGGAATTTGTGTTTACGGGCCGCTCTAACGCCGGAAAGTCCTCATTGCTCAATAAGCTTTTCAACCGAAAGGCGCTCGCCCGCGTCAGTTCAATGCCTGGAAAAACTGCCACCATCAATTTTTATCGCCTGGACGACGTTCGGTTTGTTGACTTGCCAGGCTATGGCTATGCTAAGGTCGCAAAGGGCGAGCGGCGGCGGTGGGATGAACTGATCGGGGGCTATTTCGAACAAGATCGAGATATTGCACTGGTCTTTTTGCTTGTAGATATGCGGCATGCCCCTTCAACGGAAGATATCACAATGGCGAATTATCTTATCGAGAGCGAAATGCCGTTTATCGTGCTGCTGACCAAATCGGACAAGCTAAACAAAACTATGCGTGAAGAGCGCCTGAAAGCCTTTGCAAATGAACTGCCCAGTGGTGATGAAATTACCATGATGCCTGTTTCTTCTGAAACGGGCGAGGGAATAGAAGCCTTGCGCGATATTATTGCTGATATTGTTGCCGATAGCGAAACCGCATCTGAAAGCTGCGATGAGGAAAAACCGAACTGTTGATCTTCTGCAATTTTGCAGCGGAATATATTTTAATTCACGACACGGAGGAATGACAATGTTTGTATCTGAATGCCTGGACATCAATGAAGCGGGGCACCTTACTATCGGGTCTATGGACACGGTAGAGCTTGCTCGTACCCATGGTACACCGCTTTATGTATATGACGAGGCCACTGTGCGTAAAACGCTGCGCCAGTATAACGATTCCATCAACAAATATTACGACGGTAAGGGCATCGTGGCCTACGCCAGCAAGGCGTTCGCATGCAAAGAGATGTATCGCATCGCTCATGACGAGGGGTGTGGCATAGATGTTGTTTCCCGTGGCGAGCTTTATACGGCGCTGAGCGTCGGTTTTCCTGCCGATAAGATTTTTTATCATGGCAACAATAAGACGCTTGAAGAGCTTGTGTATGCGGTGGAACACAACGTTGGCCGTATCGTGGTTGATAACCTTACCGAGCTTGAGCTCCTTTCAGAGATTGCTATCTCTCAAAATAAGATCGTATCAATCCTCATTCGCGTCAAGCCTGGCATCGACGCACACACGCATGACTTTGTTCGCACCGGCCAGATTGATTCTAAATTTGGATTTGCACTTGAAACCGGCGAGGCGCTTGAGGCTGTACGTTATATTTTGCAGCACAAGGGCGTTGTCTTAAAAGGTCTGCATTGCCACATCGGTTCACAGATTTTTGATATAGATCCCTTTGAGCTGGCAGCTGAGGTCATGATCGGCTTTATGGCGCAAATCAAAAACGAGACTGGACTTGTTCTCACCGAATTAAACCTAGGCGGCGGATTCGGCATCAAATATGTGCCCGAAAATGACCCGGTGCCATACATGGACTACATGGAAAAGGTATCAAAGTCAGTACACAAAGCCTGCGCTGAAAAGGGCGTGGAGATTCCCTTTATCGCTATCGAACCCGGTCGCTCAGTCGTTGGCCCCGCAGGTATTACGCTTTATACAGTGGGTGGCGTCAAGCAGATTCCTAACGTACGCACCTATGTTTCCGTTGATGGTGGCATGACAGATAACCCCCGCTATATTCTATATCAGTCCAAGTACGATGTTGTGCTGGCAAATCGCGCCAACGACCCTAAGAGCGCCGTTGTAACCATTGCCGGACGTTGCTGCGAGAGCGGTGATCTCATCGGAGAAGGAATGGCGATTCAATCCCCCAAGGTGGGTGATATCATTGCTGTGCTGGCAACCGGCGCCTATAACTACTCGATGGCGTCTAATTATAACCGTGTGCCCAGAGCTGCTGCTGTTATGGTGCGAAATGGCGAGGCCCGTGAAATTATCCGACGCGAAAGCCTTGAGGATCTAGTCAGAAATGACCTGTAATTGTGTTTTTTTGGCAAAAGGGACTTGCTTTTACATTGTAAAGTGGTAAAATATAATTACATTACTATGTGCTGCTACAATATTATGCCAACAAAATATTTGGAGGTAGTTATATGAATCCACGCCTGAAAGAAATGAACGTCGAGTTATTGTTTGAGGCGATTATGCACCTCAACAACATGGAGGAATGCTACAACTTCTTTGACGATTTGTGCACTGTACAGGAGCTCAAGGCACTTACCCAGCGTTTGCAGGTTGCTTCAATGCTTTCAGAAGGCAAGGTGTACAGCGATATCGTGGCAAAGACAGGTGCTTCTACTGCAACTATCAGCCGTGTAAACCGATCGCTCAATTATGGTAGCGACGGTTATAAGATCATTTTTGAAAGGCTGGAAAAGGATGGCCTCATATAACGCGTTCGCGCCGTTTTATGACAGGTTTATAAAGCCTGTGGATTATAAAAAGCGCGCCGCATACTTTAACAGCATTATAGCACCGCAAATCGGGGAGCAGAAATTGCTCCTCGATTTGGCGTGTGGAACCGGCAGTCTGGCAATTGCACTCTCACAGCTCGGTTATGAGGTGATTGCAGCCGACGCTTCGCCCCAGATGCTATCAATTGGACAACAAAAGGCATATGAAGCGGAGGAACAAATTTTGTTTTTAAACCAGCGTATGGAGACGCTGGATCTCTACGGCACAATAGACGCGTGTGTTTGTGCGTTGGATTCTTTAAATCATCTTACTGACCCGCGTGCTCTGCGGCGTGCGCTATCACGTGTGTCGCTATTTTTAGCGCCGGGCGGGGTATTTGTGTTCGATATGAACACACCCTATAAACACCGCCATTTATTGGCTGATAACTGCTATGTTTATGAAGATGGGGACACGGTTTGCGTCTGGCGCAACAAAACCGACGAATCACTGCTCACCGAAATTTCACTGGATTTTTTTACTCTGCAAGCAGACGGACGCTATATTCGTGCCGAAGAAAGCTTCTGCGAACGTGGCTATACGATTGAGCAAATTGCGGATATGCTAACACACTGTGGTTTGACGCTGACAGCACTGTATGCCGACGACAGCTTTGACGTACCTATCGATACTTCAGAGCGTTATATTTTTGTAACTAAGAAGGGAAAGTAAAGAATGGGAAAGCTGCTTAGAGCCATCACAACCGACGGAGCCATTTTGGCGACGGCTCTTGACTCCACTGATATGTGCAACCGTGCCGAGCAGATACATCAAAGCTCTGCTACAGTGACGGCGGCCATAGGGCGGCTCATGACGGCGGCTTCTATGATGGGTGCTGCGCTAAAAAATGACACGGATACCATTACTCTGAGAATCTCGGGTAAAGGCCCAGCCGGGGCGGTAATCGCCGTTTCGGACGCTTTTGGCAATGCGCGCGTCTCGGTGGCAAATCCAATTGTCGAATTGCCTTTAAACACTGCCGGCAAATTGGATGTGGGCGGAGCCATTGGTACTGATGGCTTTCTCTCGGTCATACGCGACTCTGGTGCAGGTGAACCGCAGACCGGCTATTCACCCATTGTAACCGGCGAGATCGGGGATGACTTGACTTATTTTTTCGCCAACTCCGAACAAGTGCCCACGGTGTGTGCGCTGGGCGTTTTAGTAGCGACCAACCTTTCGGTTCAGGCAGCAGGCGGTTACCTGCTACAGCTGTTGCCTGGTGCAGGGGACGATACTATAGAGCAGCTTGAAAAGTCGCTGCCCACCGTTGCAGCGGTATCTACCATGATTAGCGAAGGCTTTACAGGTCGGGATATTTTTGACCGCGTGTTGGCTGGGTTTGAGTACGAAGTTATTGAAGAGCGCGAGGTAACTTACCGTTGTGATTGTTCACGTGAGCGTGTGGAGCGAGTATTGATTAGCCTTGGACGCGAGGAGCTGACGCGTCTTGCTGCTGAACAAAAAACCACTAACGTTGAATGTCATTTTTGCGAAAAAAATTATGCATTTACAGGAGAACAGTTATTAGGGCTTGTTAAATAGTGCATTAGAATGCGGTTTTTTGCTTGTTTTTTAAAAATTGAAAATTTAATCGAAAAAAAGTGATTATTCTTGCAAAAAAGGGTTGACATATTCGCCCTTTTGCGATAAAATAACAAACGTCGCCGAAACGCGAACGTTGTGGGAGCATAGCTCAGCTGGGAGAGCATCTGCCTTACAAGCAGAGGGTCACAGGTTCGAGCCCTGTTGTTCCCACCACATAAGGCCTGGTAGTTCAGTTGGTTAGAACGCTAGCCTGTCACGCTAGAGGTCGTGGGTTCGAGCCCCATCCAGGTCGCCAATTTCTCTATCCGTTATGGCGGAGCAGACAAGCAGTCTGTGGGTAGAGCCCGTTAGCGGGTCGCCGGTTTTGCCTTTGTAGCTCAGTTGGTAGAGCAGAGGACTGAAAATCCTCGTGTCGTTGGTTCGATTCCGACCGAAGGCACCATCCGCGGGTTTAGCTCATCTGGTAGAGCGCCACCTTGCCAAGGTGGAGGTAGCGAGTTCGAGCCTCGTAACCCGCTCCATAAGAAATACCACCCAATCGGGTGGTATTTCTTTTTAGCATATTGTATGTATTTTTAATCACTTATATAGTGTAAATAAACCGTATTATTTAGGCATAAAAGAAACATAGCTTCCGCCCAACATGAAAGGAATAGTTATGCCAAATACTGAATTCAGTGATTCTTCACGACTTATTTTTAAAATGTCTCTGCCCATCTTTGTAGAACTATTGCTGCAATTACTGGTTGGAAATATCGACCAGATAATGATTAGTCAGTATTCTCAAAATTCAGTTGCAGCTATCGGCAATGGCAATCAAATGATGGGTATTATCATCATGTTTTTAAACGTGATGGGCGCTGCGACATCCATCCTAATAAGTCGTGCAATAGGTGCAAAAGATACGCACCGAGTGGCGGTGGTCTGCAATGTATCACTGGTCGTAATTATAGCGTTCGGTGGACTGGCGACCGCTGTGGCGGTGGGGCTGCGCAGGCAGCTCTTTAATGCGCTGGGCGTCCCGCCTGATATTATGGGCGAAACGACGGCCTATCTCGCGGTTGTGGGGGCATTTATCGTTGTACAGGGGCTGTATGCCAATTTTGCTGCGATCTTGCGTAGCCATGGCCTTGTCAAAGAAGTAATGTTTGCCTCTGTTATCATGAACATAACTAATATTATTGGCAACGCCATTCTAATTAATGGATTGTTCGGCGCGCCGCGATTGGGATTGGTTGGTGCGGCTATATCCACCGATATCAGCAAAACATTGGGGCTTGTGCTGATTTATCGGGTGTTTCGCAGACGGATTGATGTGCGTCTGTCTCGCGCGTATTTGCGCCCCTTTCCGTTTGATGTGCTGCGCCAGTTGCTTGGCATAGGACTGCCATCAGGGGCGCAGGAGGCCTCCTACAGCCTCTCAGAACTGTTTATACTTAGATTTGTTAACGGCTTTGGCACAGTGGTCATTGCCACCAGAGTCTATTGCAATATCCTTTCACAAATAGAATATATCTATGTGATCGCCCTAGCACAAGCGACGCAGATATTGGTAGGCTATCTTGTAGGCGGTAGGCAATATGACCGCGTGAATAATCGCATTATGAAGACGACGATGATTTCCATCGGCGTGTCGGTTGGTTTGACTGGTGTGATCTATCTGTTTAGTGATTCGTTTTTTTCAATCTTCACCAAGGATCCTTATATTCTTGAGCTGGGTAAAACCATCATCTTTATTGAATTCTTTTTAGAGGTCGGGCGCGCAATCAACATAGTACTGATGCGTACCCTTGTAGCGGCAGGTGATGTGGTGTTTCCTGTGGTGATAGGCGCAAGCTGCGGTTGGGTTATCGCAGTAATGGGTGGTTATCTGCTCGGGGTTCATTTGGGGCTCGGTTTAGCGGGCATTTGGGCTGCCAAGGCGGTGGATGAGCTTGTACGTGGGGTTGCATCAATTATTCGCCTAAAATCTAACGCATGGCGGAAACGTCTCGAATTGAACCAACCAATATGAGGGAAATTGATATGATAGCAGGAAAATATCGATTTGGGCTTTTCTAAGGCTGAAATTTTTGGTATACTAATTATGTACGGTTATTACCGACCTGATATTCAATAGCCGTAGCTTCATGCTGTTGGCGTATTTATCAGACATTAAACCATATGAATACTGAGATTTGAGGGATTATTTATGTCGGGACATTCAAAATGGAGTACCATTAAGCGCAAAAAGGAAGCAACCGATTCTAAGCGCGCCAGCATCTTCACGAAAATTGGCCGTGAAATTGCCGTGGCTGTACGCGAGGGCGGAGGCGATCCTTCGGTCAATGGCAAGCTCCGCGATTTGATCGCGAAGGCAAAAGCCAACAATGTCCCCAATGACAACATCGATCGGCTTGTCAAAAAATGTATGGGGGACGGAGATAAGAGCAACTATGAGGAGATGACCTATGAGGGCTATGGTCCCTGTGGCATCGCCGTTATGGTTGAGGCGCTTACCGATAACCGCAACCGTACAGCCGGCGATTTGCGTCACTATTTTGATAAGTGTGGCGGCAACCTTGGCCAGAATGGTAGCGTTTCCTTTTTGTTTGAACAGAAGGGTATCATTGCAATTGAGAACAGTAATGGCAAAATTTCTGAAGATAAAATTTTTGAGGATGCTATGCTTGACGGCGTACTGGATATCAAGTATGAGGAAGAGGGCATTGAAATCGCCACTGATCCGCACGAGTTGCGCAATGTTCGTTTGGCGCTGGAGGCGCTGGGCTATAGCTTTGCTTCCGCTGAAGTGGAGTATGTACCCAATACCTACACGAAAATTGATGACCCCGATATGCAGCTGAAGATGGAGAAACTCATAGATTTATTAGAAGAGAATGACGATGTCCAAGAGGTCTATCACAACTGGGATATGCCTGAAGAAGAGGAATAAATCGCTTTACAATGGGAGTTTCAGATTTTTTGTGGTTGAAATTATCTGTGACATATGCATTATGTAGCAAGATGTTTAGCTATTTGCATTTCTGAACGGTTATTTTTCTATTTGTACGTCATATCATACTTGACAAATATTAATATTTCCCCCTTTAAATTGTGTTTTAAGCAATTTGAAGGGGGATTTTTGATGTTTTCTAAGGGGAATGAAGTATACAAAATATAAGAGCAACCTGTAATAGACTGCTCGCTTTTAAATATAGGGACTTAGTAATTCATATCATTCGTGATGATTATTTTATCGAAAAGCCGTCTAGCCGACGTTTTCGCTCATGTCAGATAATTTTAAGACTAATTTGAGTAAATAGAAAATGCTGATAGCAAATCGTGAAACTAATCTTATGTATTATTCTAGGGTATAGATTTTATCTCATATTTAAAATAAACTATCTATTACGAATATTACTTTATAATTTTATTGTGATATCGTTTAAAATATCAGCTGCCATATCGCCTTTATCTGATGCATGATTTAAATGTCTGTAAACTTCACGGTACTTCATTATCTTTTTAAAATCGTCAGATTGGAACAACTCAGCAATAGATTCATGGTAACGCATATCCATTGTATTTTCAAGCTTCTTCACCTTAAAAGCCTCACTCGAAGCAATATCCTTATGCTTTTCTAGGTTTGAAACTGCATAGAGCAATCCATCAGCCATCTGCAACAATATTTTAGACATTTCAAGCATGTTGCGATCTGGCTGAATATCATAAATGCGAAGCTCTTTAACAGTTGACCATGCATAATCCACAAGATCATCAATATTTCCGGAAAGGCGGAATAAATCTTCGCGGTCTATGGGCGTAACAAATGTACTGTTTATCTCTTGCACAAGCTTGCCGCGTACTTTGTCAGCCTTTTTTTCAAATTCATTTACAAGTTCGCCTTTTTCCTCAGTAGGATCCTGACAAAATTCACATAATGCAGCAACGCCATCCCTAGTAACGCGTGTCTGCTCCATTAAAAGTGTAAAAAAGTTATCTGTTTTACCGTTGTTAAACAATTAAATGCAATCCTTTCTATTATAAAATAATTTGGCGAATAATCCAGAATATTAACGCACCCAAACAGCCGGCAACAGGAATAGTAATAAACCAAGAAACAAAAATTTTTCCGGCAACTTTCCATTTTACCCGCTTATAGCACTCCGCTGATCCAACTCCCATAATAGAGGAAGAAACAATCTGGCTTGCGCTTACTGGAGCACCGACAAGAGATGACCCAAGGATAACCGTACTAGCAGCAAGCTGCGAAGAAAAAGAATGAAGCGCTCGAACACGATAAATTCCCATTCCCACTGTTTTAATAATTTTAAAACCACCAAAAGCAATGCCACAAGCCAGCACAGTACCTGCACACATCAACGCCCAAATGGGCATTGACGACGCCGGTCGACCACAAATACCCATTAGAATCATAATAATTCCCAATGATTTTTGAGAATCATTATAAGAATGGTTAAAAGCTAAAAAAGTCATATTAGCCCATTGCGCATATTTAAAAAATGTACTAACCCCTACTTTTGCTTTTCGCAAAGAAAACTGCAACAGCTTAAATATAGCATATCCAATAGCAAAGCTTATTGCAGGTGTTAAAAAAATCATCAAAACGACTTTCCCCCAAAAGTAGTTCCAAGAAATAGAGTTAATACCAAAGGCTCCGATTCCGGATCCAACTACGCCACCTATCAATGCGTGAGAAGAAGATGCTGGTAAGCCAAAATACCATGTGGTTATATTCCAAAGAATAGCAGCTATAATTCCAGCGCTTACAAAAGCTAATGCGATTTTCTGTAATTCAGGGTTTGTATAGCAGCTTTTATGTACCAACTTAGCAATAGTATCCGAAACGCTTGAGCCTATAACAAGAATTGCAAACGGAGAAAGAAATTCGATTACAGCCGCATAAGCAAGTGCGGGTTTAGGGGGCATAGCTCTGCTGGCAATCAAAGTAGCCACAACATTACATCCATCATGAAAGCCATTTACATATGTAAAAGCTAGTATTAAGACAACTAGTGTCCAAAAAACAAGGCTTAAATTCATAAAACCGACTCCATTCTTTTATTTTGCGTGGGAAACTTTAGAGTGTGCAATAACCGATATTATGCATCTGTTAAACAAAAAAGTCAACCTATTTAGAATAAATCCTATTAAAATCGTCATATTGTTATAAGATTATCATTTAAATTTTACTATCAATATAATTAAACTATATATTTGGATGAAAGCTTTTGAGAACATTAAAGAAATAGAGTTGGGGGATATTGCTGCGGCGTTGGACGAGAAATACTTAGTAAAAAGAAATCCTCTGCATTATTGTACATAATAATGCAGAGGCTCTTTGTTTAAAATTGATTATTCCTCACCATATGTTGGGACGGTTTTAAAAGATTTTATAGTCGCTGTATGCAGATGCCGATAAGGCCCGGGCCAGTGTGCACGACAAGCGCAGGGCTAATTTGACCGGTGATGTAGTCAGTGTAATTTGGCAATAAGGCTTTAACTTTTTCGCCAACTTGTTCTACTTCCTGTTCGGCACCGCCGTGAACAACAGCAATGATATATTTATCACTTTTAGATAGAAAATCATAGGTAAGTGCAATGGCACTATCTAGAACGGCTTTGCGGCCCCTAGCCTTTTTTACAGTGTAATAGACGCCCTCCTCATTGCAGGAAATCACAGGTAGGATGCCCAGCAGGGATCCCATTGTGGCCGAAACCAGGCCGATTCTGCCGCCCTTTTTAAGATATTCAAGCGTAGACACACAGAAATAGATTCGAGTATCTTCTACCGCCTTTAGCAGCGCGTTTTCAATCTCATCTAGAGAGAGGCCATCCTCTATTAGTTGTCCAGCGCGAATTGCCGTCAGACCAGAGGCAATTCCAATATTTTTCGTGTCGATAATACGGCAATCCAATTGAGGAAACTCCTTAGCCATGACGGTGAATATATTGTGCGTACCGCTTAAGCCACTTGAAATAGTTACAATAATCACCTGATCATAACCTAAGTCGCAGATGTTCTGTAAAGACTGTGCAATGGTTTCTCCGGAGGGAAGGGATGTTTTGGGAACCTCTTGATCAAAGCGGTCGTATACCTCCTGCGCAGTGATATCAACCCCATCTCTAAAGTGGCCATAGCTATATTGAATCAATAATGGTACCACAAACATGCTATATTTATCGATATAAGGTTTTGGAACATCTGAGCAGGAATCGGTGAGAATTGCAATTTTATGATTCATCTTCATACTCCAAATAAGATATTTAACACCATTATAAAAGATTAACAATAACATGTCAATTGATTCAAATAACCATTAAATAATTAATCCATTGACAGAAACGACAAATTATATTACACAGCATTAAAGGCATTGGATGTTATCCAATGCCTTTTAAATGTACTGTTCAGTTTAGCCGAGAACAGAAAGCAGAATACCGGCTGCAATTGCAGAACCAATAACACCGGCAACGTTCGGGCCCATGGCGTGCATGAGCAGGAAGTTGGAGGGGTTTTCTTTCTGACCAACGACCTGAGACACACGTGCCGCCATAGGAACAGCAGAAACGCCTGCAGAGCCAATCAGCGGGTTAACAGGCTTACCACCCATTGAAACGCTCAAAACGTTCATCAGTTTTGCAAGCAGCACACCGCCAGCGGTACCAAGGGCAAAAGCGGTAACGCCCATGACCATGATACCCAGTGTCTTAGCATTCAAAAACGCCTCTGCAGTTGCAGTGGAGCCAACTGAAATGCCAAGGAAGATGGTGACGATGTTCATCAACTCGTTCTGGGCAGTTTTATTGATACGATCAACAACTCCAGATTCTTTCATCAGGTTGCCGAACATCAGCATGCCAAGCAGCGGCACAGTGGAGGGCAAAATAAGGCCGACCAGCGTGGTAACTGCAATCGGGAAGATAACCTTCTCAGTCTTGGAAACGGGGCGCATGCTTTCCATGCTCATAACAATATTGCGCTCTTTTTTCGTTGTCAGCGCCTTCATGATGGGCGGCTGAATAACAGGCACCAACGCCATGTAAGAGTAAGCTGCAACAGCGATCGGTCCGAGAAGGTGATCAGCCAACTTAGCGGTCAGATACAGTGCGGTGGGGCCGTCAGCGCCGCCGATGATGCCGATAGAACCGGCTTCCTGCGGGGTAAAGCCAAGCAGCATCGCGCCAATATAAGCACCGAAGATGCCAAGCTGTGCAGCACCGCCAAGCAGAATGCTCTTAGGATTGGAGATCAGGGGGGCGAAGTCGGTCATTGCACCAATGCCCATGAAGATGAGGGGGGGATAGATGCCAAGCTTAACGCCACGGCCAAGATAATAGAGCAGGCCGCCGTAGTTGCTCTTGGCAGCAAATATTTCGACGCCATTTTCGACAGCGTGTTGTACAAGGTGCTCACCCGAAACCATCAAAGAACCGAACTGTGTGCTTAAATCACTTGCTTTGAGCGCTTCGGGAACGGTAGCAAGATAGCGCAGGGTTTCACTGGGCAGATCGTTGACACCGCCAAGAGGAAAGTTTGCCAAAAACATACCAAACGCAATCGGCAGCAAAAGAAGCGGCTCATATTTTTTGACGATCGCAAGATACATCAAAATAAATGAGACGAGAATCATAACCGCCTGCTGCCAAGAGATATTGTAAAAACCAGTACCTCTTAGAAAATTTATAATAGCTTCAGCCACGTTATTACCTCAAATCTTTAGTATACTTTAGATTCCGTCTTAAGCGATTACTACAAGAACATCGCCGGGCTGAACGGCAGCGCCCTCAGAAACGCGAACTTCCGAAATGGTGCCGTCGCAGGGAGCGAAGATTTCATTCTCCATTTTCATTGCTTCAAGAACCAGCACGACCTGGCCGTTCTTAACAGAGTCACCGGGCTTAACAAGGGTCTTGAAGATGGTGCCGCTCATGGGCGCGCTGATGGTGGTTGCACCAGCAGAAACGGGTGCTGCGGCCTTAGGAGCAGGTGCTGCGGCGGGCGCAGGTGCAGCCTTAGGGGCAGCAACAGGAGCCGCGGGAACAACGGGAGCAGCAGCACGAACTACGGGCGCTGCGGCAGAGCCGTTAACTTCTTCTACTTCTACTTCATAAGCCTTACCGTTAACAGTAACATTAAACTTCTTCATTAAAACTATTCACTCCAAATCTTGAGATGTGTTGATAACGTACATAACCCGTCGGCAGGCTAATTTTTAGGTTTAACGTTGATACTGCCGATATTTTTTGTTCCAATCATGTTGGAAACAGCGGCCATAATGACAGCGAGAGTTTCTTCTTCTTCCTTGTTGTAGGAGGGAGCGGCGGGGGCGGTGGGAGCAACCGGCACGGTCTTGGGGGCAAGAACCTTGCCCATGATAATGATCATATACATAATCATGGTGAGAACAATCATAACCGTACCCATGCCTAAAAGGGTTAAAACGATAGGGGAATCTGGCGCCATAGTAATTACACCTCCTTACACCGGAAAGTTACCATGCTTTTTGGCTGGACGTGTTTCGCTTTTGCCGGCAAGCATCGAAAGCGCACTGGAAATGCGCATACGTGTTTCGGCTGGTTCGATCACGTCGTCCACAAAACCGCGTTTTGCGGCCTGAAAAGGATTGGAAAATTCTGCCTTGTACGCTTCTATCTTTTCCAAACGGGTTTGAGCCGGATCGGCTGACTCTTCTATATCATTCTTGAAAATGATATTTGCGGCGCCCTGAGGACCCATAACCGCAATTTCAGCCGTTGGCCAAGCCAAAACCATATCGGCACCAAGATGTTTAGAGCACATGGCTATATAAGCACCGCCGTAGGCCTTGCGAACCACAACGGTAACTTTTGGAACTGTTGCCTCACAGTAGGCATGCAGTAATTTTGCGCCGTGGCGAATTATACCGCCATATTCTTGATTAATACCCGGTAAAAATCCAGGCACATCAACAAACGTCACAAGCGGAATGTTAAAGCTGTCACAAATGGAAACAAACCTACCTGCTTTGTCTGAAGCATTAATATCAAGGCATCCAGCCATCACGCGGGGCTGGTTTGCAATGATTCCGACCGTCTGTCCATTAATGCGTCCAAAGCCTGTTACAATATTTTGAGCATAAAAGGCCTGAACTTCAAAAAAGTTTTCGTCATCTACCACCGCGGATATCACACTTTTGATGTCATACGCCTTGCTGGAAGACTCGGGCACAACAGCCTCAAGATTGCGGCACAAGCGACGTGAATCGTCCTTTGTTGCGACTACTGGCGCTTTTTCGTGGTTGTTCGCGGGCAAAAAGCCGATAAGACGACGGATAGCCGCAATGGTTTCCTGCTCGTTGGGATATACAAACTGTGCAACACCCGAAATGGTGTTGTGGGTAATGGCGCCACCAAGATCCTGTGCCGAGACATCCTCACCGGTTACGGTTTTTATAACCGAAGGGCCGGTAATAAACATGTTGGAGGTTTTATCCACCATGAATATAAAATCAGTCAAAGCAGGAGAGTAGACAGCACCGCCAGCGCAGGGACCCATAATAACAGAGATTTGCGGTACAACGCCGGATGCCAAAGTATTACGGAAAAAAATATCACCAAAGCCTGAAAGCGCATCAACGCCTTCTTGAATACGTGCACCACCGGAATCGTTCATTCCGATAATGGGCGCACCCATTTTAATTGCCAAATCTAACACTTTGCAGATTTTTCTGGCGTGCATTTCGCCCAAAGATCCACCCATTACGGTAAAATCTTGAGCATAGACATAGACCAGACGACCGTCAATGCTTCCATACCCGGTTACAACTCCCTCACCGGGGATCTCAACACTGTCCATGCCGAAGCTGGTGCAGCGATGCTCGACAAAAGCGTCCAGTTCAATAAAACTGTCCTTGTCCAGCAACAGTGAGATTCTTTCGCGGGCGGTCAGCTTTCCACTCTCATGCTGCTTGGCAACACGCTTTTTGCCCCCGCCTACAAAAATGCGAGACTTCTTCTCGCGCAGATCTTGTATTTGTATCGACACAGAATCTTCATACTCCTCATAAAGATTCTCCACCTGAACACAGCTGAACCCAAAACTATTCAAGCTGCGTTCCAACTAATTTTAAACGTTATTTAAATAAAAGTCTATACTTTATTGGCTTGTTGGTAAACATTCATACATTGTTACTAAACCAAAGAACAAACTGAATAATATTTTGTCGATTATTTTCGGCCATTTCTTCCGTGGTTAAGATAATAAGCCAAAAATACGTAGTATGGTTTTTATAAATGAAACCGAATGTTCAAAAGCGAAACAATATACGCTAATTTTGAGATAATGGGCACCACCTTCGTTGGAGGACAATTCCGCTGATTAGCGAGCCAAATGTCAGCGGGAGACGGGCAAAGTATCAAGATTGATTTTTGCGGCGTTCCAGTGCTTCAAGCTGTGCTACATGCGTATCTATTGAGCGGTCGATGCATTGGCGCTGTCGCTCTAACTCCAGAATTTTATCATCAAGCGCCTTTTGGGACATAAATTTTTCAAACAGCTCACGCGGTAGCGCAATGTTAACCAATATGGACATCATGACGCCTATACCGGTATCCAGCATTCTATTGAGCGGATAGGTGATATAATCTTGGTCAGGTGTGAGCAACATAACAATATAAAAAACAACTGAACCGGAAGGAATTGAATCGTTAACGCCGAAAAACTGACTGATTAAAATCATCACTATGATGCCCGTAAACAGAAAGATTGATTCTGAAAAGAGCTTTGAACAGGGAAAAAGTAAAGGGCATTGCTTAAAAAGATAAAAGAACAACATACCAGTAAAACCGCCGATTATAGTGCCAAACAATCGGTTGCCGCCTGTTTTAAAAGAGCTTTTCAAATTGGTGTTCATAGCAAACACTGCACTCATGCAGGCAAAGGTGGGATTGCGGTCAACGATCGCATAAATCAGTGCACACAGGGTGGCAGCAATAGCTGTCTTAAGATTGCGCATGCCAATTTTGGGAACTGTGAATAACTGCTTTTGAGATAACATAAATAAATAACCCCAAATCCAATTGTAAAGTATGCTGAAATTATTGCTAAAATCACGAAAATACTAGCATGCAGTATAGCACAAATTTCGACATAATATCAAGATATCGCAGCAGATTTTGTGCGATAATTGTTTGTAATCCTAAAATATTCGTTTTGGTGTTTACGTAATGATTGAAAATATGATATTTTACTATTATTACTGTCTCTAGAATATCTAAAGAAAGTGGGCGTTACCAATGTCTGAAAATATTGTAACAAAGCGTTTTGAATCCGGCGGGGACTATGTTGCCTCCGAACAGCTGATGAGCGCTGTCAATATTGCAATGGCTCTTGAAAAGCCACTGCTAATAAAAGGCGAACCGGGAACTGGAAAAACCATGCTGGCTCAAGCGGTATCAAACGCATTAAATCGCCGGTTGATTATCTGGAATATTAAATCTACAACTAAAGCGCAGGATGGCCTTTATGTTTACGACGTCGTACAGCGCCTGTATGACAGCCAGTTTGGCGGTGCAGATGTCGCTGATATTAAACGCTATGTCAAACTCGGCAAGCTTGGAGAGGCATTCTCCGCGGAAGAGGACGTTATCCTGCTTATCGACGAAATCGACAAGGCTGATATTGAATTCCCCAACGATCTTCTCTGGGAGCTAGATCGAATGGAATTTCATATCCCGGAAACCGGCGAGACAATCACAGCCAAGAAGCGGCCGGTGGTCATCATCACATCCAATGCTGAAAAAGAGCTGCCGGATGCCTTTTTGCGGCGCTGCGTATTCCACTATATCGAATTCCCGAATCAGGAACTGATGGCGGACATTGTCCGCGTGCATTTCCCGAACCTTGAGCAGAACGTGCTTAATGCCGCACTGGCTGCGTTTTATCGCATTCGCCAGCTGCCTGCTCTGCAAAAAAAGCCAGCCACTTCTGAGCTGGTGGACTGGATTCGCGCGCTGACACTCAGCGGCATCTCACCCGAACGCATTGAACAGGAGCTTCCGTTTGCTGGGGTGCTGCTCAAAAAGAACGAGGATATGGACACGGTGGAGCGCGCCCGCCGCATCCGTCGATAACGGGGGATATTGCTGATGTTCACGGCTTTTTTTGCCCTGTTGCGCGCAAAAGGGCTGGATATTTCGTTAAACGAGTGGATGACGTTGATGCAGGCACTGGACAAAGGTATGGGAAGTTCCGGTCTTTCGGAGTTCTACTTTCTTTGCCGTTCGGTACTCATCAAAAGCGAAGCCGATTATTTTGACTATCACAAGACGTTTTTGGAATTCTTCGAAAATGTCATTGAGCAAAGTAAGGAACCGCTACCGTCTGAACTCTTAGATTGGTTAAACCGCCCGGCGGTGACGCCGGACAATCATGATCCCGACATAGCGCGTGAAAACCTGCGTAAGGAGCTCGATGAGATCCGCCGGATGTTTGCCGAGAGGCTCCTTGAGCAGAAGGAAGAGCACAACGGGGGAAGCTATTGGATTGGCACCGGCGGTATGTCTATGTTTGGTAATAACGGCAATAGCCCCACGGGTATCCGCGTCGGTGGACAATCGGTTCACCGCCGTGCTTTTGAGGTGATGGGTGAGCGTGAGTTTGCCGACTTCAGGCAGGATACTATCATCACACCGCGACAGTTACAGCTGGCTTTTCGTAAGCTACGTCAGTTTTCTAACCTTGACGACGCACCGCGTGATGAACTGGATTTGGATGAGACAATACAGGGCACCTGCGACAATGCGGGTCAGCTAAAAATCGCTTATAAACGTCCGCGCAAAAACTCGGTACGCCTGCTGCTCTTAATGGATTCAGGCGGCTCTATGGATGAACACCGTAAGCTTTGTGCTGAGCTGTTTTCTGCGGTACATCACTCCAATCACTTTAAAGATCTGCGAATTTACTACTTTCACAACTGTGTAGGAAAATACCTTTACACATCTCCTGAGATGCGGTATAACGACAAAGTAGAAACCGAACACGTACTGGCTGAGTTAACCAGTAACTATAAGACAATCATTTTTGGCGATGCTGAAATGTCGCCTTATGAGTTGACTGATCGTTATTACGGCAAGGGCGGGATGGATTGGCTGCATGATCTCAAGCGCAAATTTAAGCATATCGTGTGGATTACCCCTGATGAAATGCGTTATCGTAAAGGATCGTGGTATCGCGCTTCTTACGACCTAATTTCGGAGGAGTTCGACATGTATGTTATGACCATCGAGCAGCTTCAGGCCGCATTCAAAAAACTGATGGTAAATCGATAAAATGTAAAGTGTATTAGCTTTACGAAATTTTTAAAAACCAAAAACTCATCGGGCTTTGGGTCCGGTGAGTTTTTTTCGCTGAAAAACCCTATTGCAGTGATGGGTAATCGCAAAAAAGTTCAAGGCACCATGCATTATCCATGATGCCTTGAATTCTGAAAAATGAAAGAGAAATAATTTTAGAAATATAGCAAAAATCGCAATATTTATGGTTCGTAATCCAAAGCGACTTTAATAAGCGCTTTTTTAACGGGCGATGGCTTTTCCAACGCTATGCATGGGGCGTGAGTCTCGTCAGGAAACAGAATCATAAACTGACCAGCCTTAAGTGTCAGGGCATCAGCGTTTCCCTCGTAAAACCAGATATCGTTTTCTGGATGCGCCTCTAGTTCTTTGCCAGCCTGATCCAATGAACTCACAGCAATTTTCTCTTCACCCGAGACAATGTATTGAATATCAATGTAGCGGCGGTGTGCTTCCAGTCTAGCCTGTTCAACGGGTTTGGTACTGTAGCTTTGTATTTTTAAGATGATATCATTGCCAAAAATAGGGTAGTCGCCAGGCTCCAGCGAGGCCAGATTACGGGTTTGCAGCACGGCAAAGCCGGCGGTAATGCCAGCCCCAAGGCCCTCGTATTTTTCGGCGTTTATTAAATAATCATAAACCATTATGCTACCCCTACGGTGATTAAAATATTGGCAAATATTCGCTTTTCTCCAGTTGAAATGGCTAAACGCACGCAATCTTCGCCACAGGCACTGTAAAAGTCATAGCGACCGAGATTATCAAGTGCAACACCGCTGAGGCAATTAGAAAACTCGCTAAAAATATCAGGTGTGCTGCCGTCCTCGGGCAACATCACTTCGGCTTTTTCTACATTAATCTCACACAGCAGGGCATCAAGCACCTGCGTTACGGTTGGAATTCCGGCGGAAACACCAAGGTACACTTTTTTGGCTGCACCGGATTTTGCATCTAGCGGATAGTTGCCGTCGGCAATCAAAATCTTGTCGCCATGGCCACAGAGTGCCAGTATCTTCATAATTTCAGGGTTAATACAACCTTGTTTGCGCATTTGTAATAGCCCCCTTACTTTTCGTTGTCGCGCATCTGGCCGAGCGCGCCGCCCGGGTGCCGACGGACATATTGTTCAGGTGTGATGTCACGATCTGCTTGCAGCATGACCGAGAGCGCCTGCAAAACATAAATTTCTGCCAAGATTGAGTTGCGGGGGGCGCGGTTTAAGGGGCCGCCCTCGGCGCCAACGCCAGCGAACAGAACCGCTTCACTGTGCTTGGCCAGCCAGGAATTAAGGTTGCCAGTGACGCCGATAACCTTGCAGCCGTTATTGTGAATGGCATTTACAGTAGCCTGTAATTCAACCGTTTGACCGCTGTTTGAGATACAGATTACAACGTCGCCTTCCACAAGCTGCCCACAGGAGCCATGCACCGCCTCGGTTCCATGTAAAAAATAGGTGGGCGTTCCAGTGGAAGAGAGCAGGGAAGCCATGTATGCCGAAACATGCCCCGGTTTGCCAATGCCGGTGATATGAACCCTGCCGCCGCCTTTTTCAGAATCTTGAATCAGTTTAACCGCGCCAGAAAGGGATGCATCGGTAACGGTCTCTATAAATTTGTTGAATTCTTCCTTAACGCTGTTATGAAATACTTCATGAGCTTTGGTCGCAGCTTCGGACATATCTAGTCAACCCCTTTCAATACATCCAACATTTCAATAGAAAATTCGTTGAACTGACGCGTCTGCAACGCCATTAAGACTTCGTCAAGCGTCGGCAGGGAAGGCATGGCCCCCATGCGTGAGACTGTGATAGCGGCGGTATTGTTAGCATATTGCAGCGCCTGCTCATCGGAGAGCCCCGCGCAAACGCCGGTGCAAAATGCGCCTACAAACGAGTCTCCGGCTGCGGTTGGGTCTGCAACGGACACATCTGGCACACAGGGTTTAAAGATGAAGGTACCGTCGTTAGAATCTGACACAACCGCTCCGTTGTCGCCTAGCGTGATGATTACTTTTTTAACACCCTTTTTGTGAAGTGCATCGACGGCGGCTCTAAGGTTTTGCTCGTTCAGTGAACCATCCACATTCCGAATGGTAACGCCTGTCAGATCGGCCGCTTCATATTCGTTTGGGGAGATGTAGGTCAGATGAGACAGCAATGCATCAGAAAGCGGTGCTGAGGGCGCAGGATTAAGCATGACCCGTACGCCGTTTCTGTGGGCGATTTCGGCCATCAATTCAACAATTGCCATTGGAATTTCTAGCTGAAGCATGAGCATATCATACGGTTCGATTTGGCTTTCTAAAAACATGACATCATCGGGTGTTATAGACATATTGGCACCAGAAACAACAATAATACGGTTATTTAGTGTCACACCGTCTCGCTGGGTAAGCAAGATGTTGCCTATGGCAGTAGGGGCAGCAGAGGTTCGGAGAACGTGTTGTGTATCGACGCCAGAAGAGTTGAGTGTTGCAATCAATTGGTCGCCAAAAGCGTCGTTACCGGTTTTACCAACCATGGTGACATCGGCACCTAACCGTGCAGCCTGTACAGCCTGGTTTGCGCCCTTGCCGCCCGGAGCGGTACGAAAGCCATTTCCAAATACCGTCTCACCCGCATTTGGAAAGCGTTCGGTGGAGACAATCATGTCCATAACAAGACTGCCCACCACCAGAATTTTTGGTTTATTCATGCGATACAGCTCCTTACAGACCCAGTTTTTTGCCAAGATATTGCTCCAGCGCAAACAGACTGTCAACCTCCATACGTGCATTTTTGTCCAGACGGTTGCGGTCCGAGCTTCTGGAAAGCAGGCTCATCGGAATACCGACAAGGTTCATGTGATATTTTGCGCTGACAGGGTAAAGACGCATTTCGATCATGGCAAATTCGGTCAGCAGGTCAGCCATCAATTTGGCTTCATGGGCTTTTTCGGGGTTGTGGGCGTTATCCACAACAAATTTATAAAGCTGTGGATGATAGTTTGCCATGATGCCGTTATATCCAGCGGCGCCGTTCATAAAGCTGTCATAAAAAGAAGCAGCGTTTGCATTGAAGAGCTTTAAGGGAGTACCTTCCACGGCCTTAATACGCTCACGGATTAGCTCATAATCGCAGCAAGTATCTTTTAAAAACACCAGCTTTCCAGATTGCGCCAACTCGCTTAAGCAGTTGGTGGAAACCAGACGCTTGTAGGGCATGGGGCACTCATAGATGCCAAAATCCACTTCTGGAAAGGCGTTTGCCGTTGCCTCGAAGTTTTTCATGAAAACTTCGTCGCCTTCATTTTTTGGGTCAAGTGCATTAGATACCAACACATAGGCTTCCACGCCGGTTTTCATCATTGATTCAATCTCTTGAAGCTGAGTGGGCAGATCGGTTGCGGTGTGACCGGAGGCTATAACCTGCATACGGCCATCAGCGGCTTCCATTACAGCTTTGCCCAGATCAACTTTTTCTTGCGGGGTCAAAAACAGCATTTCGCTCGACTGGCAGACAGCAAAAATACCGTTACAGCCTTTTTGGGCGTACCAATCCACCATTTTTTGCACGGTGGGAAAATCAATCTTTCCATCCTCAGTAAAGGGAGTAATCATCGTCGGCCAAACGCCGCCACGAATTTGAAATGCCATGAAAAATCACCTCATAATATTATTATATATTGGCATGTCTTTAGGACAGGTCAAGTGCGTTAGCCGGTATACCCGAGGAACATTCTCGGCAGGAATAATACAACATTCGGAATATAGGTGATAATAATTAACACAATGAGCATTGCAACGATCATCGGTAAAATCTCTTTAACGACCTCTTTGAGCGGCGTGCCGGAGATGCCGCTGGTTATGAATAGCAACATGCCAAACGGCGGGGTAGACAAACCAACCATCATGTTAAACACAACCACAATGCCAAAATGCACAAGGTCAATACCCAACTGATTGACCAGTGGCAACATAATTGGGATAAAGACAACTTGAATAACCGAGGTATCAATAAACATGCCCAAAATCAGCAGTGCAATGTTGACAATGAGTAAAAACACAACGGGTTCACTTGTCATTGAGAGAATCAGATTACCAAGCTTGACTGCAATTTGTTCGCGGGCAACAATGTAAGAAATTGCAGTGGCAGCACCCACCATCAACGACGTTGTGCCGGTGGCTTGTACTGTATCAATTAGTACCTGTTTAAAACCGCTCCAGCTCAAAACACGGTAAGCCAATATGGCGATAATCAAGGCATAAAAACCTGCGACAGCGCCTGCCTCGGTCGGGGTCATGACACCAGTATAGATGCCGATGAGCAAAATAACTGGCGTCAGAATAGCAGGAATAGCCTTGAGGCAATACAGTAAATATTCACGCAGTACGATTGTAGCGCTGCGCGGATAGTTACGCTTTCTGGCAATAATGGCGATATAGATCATCAGTGCTATTGCCAGCAGTACACCGGGTACCATTCCTCCCATGAACAGCGCACCCACTGAAGCGCCTGAAAGCATGGAATAGATGACCATGGGGATCGAAGGCGGGAAGATGGGTCCAATAGTGGCCGAAGCTGCCGTAATGGCGCAGGAGAAGCCATCATCATAACCTTCCTGACGCATCGCTTCAATCTCCATCTTGCCCAGACCCGCAGCATCTGCGATGGCCGAACCGGTCATGCCCGAGAAGATCAGCGACGCTAGTACGTTAACATGGCCTAGACCACCGCGAAAACGTCCAACAATGCCCTTTGAAAAGCCGAAAATCATTTCGGTAATTTTACCAGAGTTCATGACATTTGCAGCAAAAATAAACAGTGGAACCGCAATAATAGTATAGTTTGAAAACAACATGCCCAGCGTTTGCTGTGCCACCATTTTAACGTTTGTACCACTGATTAAAAAGTAAAACGTACAGGCCGAAATCATCCCAAGCGGGATCGGCATTCTTAAAAGGAACATGAGAACAAAGATGAGCAGAAATACAAAAAGTGCTAAGTTCATTCGTGTCCCTCCTTATTTGCTTGTTCAATGGCTTCTTCGTAAGCCGGTTTATGTTCCTGCAGTAGGCGTTCCTCCGCCTGTTTGCCGCCTAAGCCAGTAAAGACCATAAAATCTTGATAAAGCTCTAGGCCGGTATACAGTAGCATGAGTACCAAAAAGACCATATAGGGCGCAAAAACATAATTGAGTCCAACTTTAAGAACACTGGATTTTTGAATTTTCATAAACTTAATGTAGTCCCACGTAGGACTAACCGAGACAATCAACGCGGCGAAAATAATAAGATTACCTAAAAAAGCCGTCAAAGACTTTAGCTTAACAGGCAGCACATCGTAGATCAGTGTAAAGGTAACATGTGACTTTTTACGCTGTGCATAACAAGCGCCGAGCAGCACCACCCATACATAGCACATGCTGGTTACTTCCATCGACCAAGGTTTAGGATCGCGCACGACATAACGAAAGAAAATCTGCATAATAAACACACCGAACAGCCCAACAAAGGCCAATACCGGAATGTAAATTTCTACACAGTCTCGCAACCAAAGCACAGCTTTTTTTAACTGCTTCAAGACATTCATCCTTCCTCTTCCATGGCTGTGTCGAAATAGAATTAATTTTTTAGAATACGGGGCATATCGCATGATATGCCCCGTATCAAAAACGTTAACGGTACAAGCACGTCAGGGAAATTAGCCCAGAGCCTTAACCTTCTCAAAGAGATCTTTGTCCCAGCTCTTGGAGATGTCGCTCTCAAGGTACTTGTTAAGAACGTGTTCGGCAAAAGCGTCAACATCCGCTTCATAGACCTTGAGTCCCTGACCCTTAAGGAAATCGACAACTTCGCTTTCGGTCTTCAGGTTGGTTTCATCGCAGGACTTACGGGCGGCTTCGACACCTTCCATAACCCAACCCTGCTGCTCAGGAGTGAGAGAATCCCACTTTGCCTTGTTGATGGTGGGCCACACCGAGTCAACCAGGTGGTTGGTCAGCGAAATAGATTTCTGAACTTCGTAGAATTTGGCGTTCTTAACGGTGGGCAGAGGGTTATCCTGACCGTCGACAGTGTTAGTTGAAAGCGCAAGATACAAATCGTTAAAGGGGATTGGAGTGGGGTTTGCACCCATTGCAGTACCAAGGAACACCCAAGCGTCAGAGTTAGGCATTCTCAAATTGATGCCATTGAGGTCTGCGGGAGTCTTGATCTGTTTATCCTGGCCGAGCGAGATCTGGCGGGTGCCTAGATAGAATGCACCCAGCGGCATGATGCCTTGTTCGGTAGCAATTCTAGAGAACACTTCCTTGCCAATATCGCCGTTAAGCACCTTAGTCATGTGGTCATAGCTCTTAAAGATGTAGCCGGCGGTGAACATTGAAAGCCACGGGCTGTTAGTAGTAAGCCAAGAAGCACTGGAATAAATGATGTCGCAGTCACCGGCTATAAGCGCGGCGGTTTCAGTGTCCTGATTAAATAGTGTACCGGAATCATAGCACTCAACGGTGATCTGACCGTTGGAAACCTTCTCGACAGTTTCTTTAAAAACCTTCTGTGCCTGACCATGTGCGTCAGTTGGCACGGCTGCAATCGAAAAAATCAAGTTTACGGGCTTTGCCTCAGGAGCTGCGGAGCTCGCGGGGGCAGAACTGGCAGGGGCAGAAGATGAAGCGCCGCCGCATGCGGTCAGCATTAACATCAAGGCTGCCAAGGTTACAGCAAACACCTTTTTCATTATTCGTTCCTCCTAAGTTTGTCTTTATTACCAATCTGTCCCGGAAGGGACAGGTTGCGACTGGTTTATGGGCAGCTAAGCCTTGTGCGATTCGCGCAGAATAAGCTCACAGGGCAACGCCATTCGCTGGTTGTGAGTATCCTTGCCCTCAAGTGTTTCAAGCATTAGTCGAGCCGCTTCGCAACCCATATGATAAGGGTCCTGAAAAGTGGCGGTAATGGGGCAAGATGCAATATTCATCCAGTCATAATCGTCAAACCCCACTACTGAAATATCCTGTGGAACCGAAATACCATTCTCATTAAAGTATTGCAAAAGACCCATTAACAATACGTTATTCGCTGAAAAAACAGCATCTATTTTGTTTTTCAAAAGCACCCCAGCAATGCTTCTGCCAGTTTCTAACTGATAGGGAAGGTCAATAAAAACTAGATT
Source organism: Candidatus Fimivivens sp. (assembly GCA_034933525.1). GTDB lineage: Bacteria > Bacillota > Clostridia > Oscillospirales > Ruminococcaceae > Yanshouia. The sequence continues at coordinate 678,618 of JAYFNI010000001.1, read as the reverse complement.
CTCGTCAATCGGAATCTCAGCTTCTTCCATGCCCTTAAGAAAACCGAGGTGGCGGTCGTAGGAAGTTGAGAACTCACAGTTGCCACATAAGAATGCAATGCGTTTTCTGCCATTTTGAGCCAATAGATGGACGGCCTTTCGGGCGCCCTCAAGGTTGTCGGAATATACGCTTGGCAGGCTGCAATTTTCGACCCGGCGGTCTACCAGAACAATCGGAATACCCAGTGAGCGAATTTCGGTTAGCGAGGTAACGTCACGGTCAAATGGAACCAACAGTACGCCATCAACCAGCCTCTTTTCCAATACCTGTAGATTGGCTAGATGTTTTTCACCCTCTTGCTCGGAGTAGGTGGCGACCATAAGATCATAACCGCTGGCATGAAGCTTCTCACGTGCGCCGTTTAATACGTCAAAAAAGAAACAGTTAGTCGAGTTGTTAGGCTCGGTGCTAGGAATGATGAGCGCGATAATGTGCGAACGGTTGGTTTTAAGCATCTGTGCCGCCAAATTTGGTTTGTAGCCAATTTTTTTGACCGCTTCATCCACAAGCTGCTTACTATGTTGAGAAACAGCGCGTGTGCCGTTAATTGCGTGGGATACCGTCGTGATCGAAAGGCCAGTCATTTCGGCAATTCTCTTTATAGACAAAAATAACCATCCTTTCCTAAATTTATCACCAAACGTTTTCGCGCAAACGTTTTACATCGTTAGCATATCATTTGATAAATCTTGATGTCAATTGTTCGAGGTAACAGAAATCTAATAAGGATTATAGTTAAGTTGCCTATACGTGGAATTCATTTTCGCGTTGTTTTATGTTATATTGCTTATGTTGACGTGAAAACTATTAATCAAATATCACTAAAACACACATAGAAAGAGCTCAAACGACAACTTATTTTGATGCTGCTTAAACAGTTTGCAATAATAGGGCTTATTATTCATCCTGTGTGAAGCTGCCAACTAGTTTTTAAATGTCGCTTATAGAAGTTGATATCTTGTTATCACACCTGTTGCGAAAGCATGATTGGATGTTGCATTTGTAATGATGGTGTGATAAAGTAACTTATGTAACTAGCGAACGGGGTGATTACAATATACGATCAGGAAAAGCTATTAAAACTAGTTCAAGTGGCAAAACGCTATTACTTAGAAGACCAAAAACAGAGTGATATTGCTGCAGAACTTGGCGTTTCTCGTCCACTTATTAGCCGGATGCTAAGTGAGGCAAGAAAACTTGGTGTGGTGGAAATTATTATCCACAGCCCAGGTGAAAAACAGGAAGCGCTGATGGAACGTCTTTGTAAGATAAGCTCTGTTTGTGCTGGTATTTTAGTGCCGAACGGAGAGGACGATAAAGCGACAAATCAGCTTCTTTCTAAAAGCACTTTTCAGCTGTTAGACGAAATTCGGGCCAAACGCATTGGTGTTGGATGGGGACATTTTATCGGCCAGATGGTTTCTTATTTGGAAGAAACATCTTTGCCGGATAACAGCGTGGAACATATTTGTCCGCTGGTTGGTAATGCTGGATTCCCAATTCGCTTTTATCACTCCAGCGAAAATGTTCGAATACTTGCCGACGGGCTAAGGGCTGAACCATATTTTTTGTATCTTCCTGCGCTGGCTGAAAGTTATGAAGAAAAGCAGGTTCTTTGCTCTACAGAGTTATATCGTCAGGTAGAGCAACAGTGGGCACAAATGGATACCGCACTAGTCAATATTGGTAATTTCCCGTCGACGCCTGATTTTGCATCAGTGGCACGGTACGGAAACCTGCTGCAACGACAGCATGCTTGTGGACGTCTATTGGCATATTTTTATAATGAACAGGGGCAAATCATTCAATCCGATCATGATTTTGCAATTCAAATTCCTTTAGACACCCTAAAAAAATGTAGAAATATCATAGGACTTTGCAGTGCCAATACGAATGTTCCCGCACTGAGAGGTGCACTAAATACTGGTGTTTTTACGCACATCGTTGCTTGCGAAAATTTAATTGAAGAGTTTTTAAATATTGAGAATTAACATATGTAACAGCGATCTTTTTTATAAAAAGGGATCGCTGTTCTATTTTTTATGCTCTTTGCATAGAAATGGCTAAGAAAAACTTTAACATATGTAAAAATAATTTAATAGTATTGACTTTAGTAACTGTAATGTTATTATTGAGACACGAAAGTTACAAAACTCAAGCGAGAGGTGAGGAATTTGACAATCAATCGGGCTATCATCCAACAGATGCTGCTAAATGCTGCCCATGTAATGGAGAAAAATGCAGATTATCTCAGTGATATTGATTCTCGGTTTGGTGACGGCGATCATGGCGTTACAATTAAAAAGATTGCCAGACTAATTCAGGAAAGAGTTCCGAACTGGAATAAAGAGAGTATTCCAGTATTTTTCAATGAGCTGGGAACGGCCACAATGGAGGTCAAAGGTGGATCTGCGGGGCCGTTATATGGCACTATGATTAGCGGTCTGGGCGCTCTGCTAAAAGAAGAGGAAAGTGAATTAAATGCAGATGGCGTCAAGCGTATGCTACAGGGCAGTCTTGAAGAAATGAGAACAATCACCAAAGCAAAGGTGGGAGATAAAACTATGATGGACGCGCTGATTCCAGCTGTAGAAGCAGCGCAAAATGCCCAAGGCGACGTATTGGAAATCTGGCAGGCAGCCGCTGCTGCGGCGGAGGAAGGTGCTAAAGCCAGCGAGCAGTATATTGCTATGTTCGGAAGGGCCAGAAGCTACAAGGAGCAGACTATAGGCACGCCGGATGCTGGCGCGGTATCCACGTCTCTGTTTATTCGGGGACTTGCGGGTGGAATCTAAATATAAGCCATAGGGCCTTATTAAATTTTGAATAAAACGGAGGGACAATCATGAAAATGAAAAAGTTCATCAACAACCCTGAAAACCTGACCGATGAGCTGCTGGATGGTCTGGCAGCCGCCAACCGCGACTTAATTTATCGCGGAGAAGAAAACATGATTATTAACAGACACCTGGAAAATGCTGGCCGCGTGACCATTGTGACACAGGGTGGAGCCGGGCATGAGCCTGCTATTTCAGGCTTTGTGGGCGAAGGTATGGTAGATATCTCGGTCGTCGGTGATATTTTTGCTGCGCCCGGCCCTCAAGCCTGTGTGGATGCCATTAAACTGGCGGACAAAGGGAAGGGCGTATTATACATAGTGCTCAATCACGCTGGCGATATGCTTACCGGTAATCTAACAATGAAGCAATGTAAAAAGCAGGGCCTGAATGTCGTAAAGATTGTCACTCAAGAGGATGTTTCCAATGCGCCCCGCTCTAACGCTGATGACCGCCGTGGTCTGGTCGGCTGCATCCCTACCTATAAGATTGCCGGTGCAGCTGCCGCCGAAGGTAAAAGTCTGGAAGAGGTTGCCGCAATTGCGCAGCGGTTTGCTGATAATATGGCGACACTAGCGGTGGCTGCCCGAGGTGCAACCCATCCTTCCACTGGCGCAGCCCTTGCCGATTTAGGCGAAAATGAGATGGAAATTGGCATGGGCCAGCATGGTGAGGGCGGTGGTGGCCGTCAAAAAATGAAAACGGCGGATGAAACTGCTGAAATTATGGTCAACGCGCTGATTAATGACATCGGCATACAATCAGGCGAGAAAATCATGCTTATCATAAACGGTTCTGGTGCCACAACACTGATGGAACAGCTGATTATTTACCGTAAGTGTGAGCAGGTACTCAAGGAAAAGAACATCGAAATCATTGCCAACTATGTGGGCGAACTGCTAACCGTTCAGGAGCAGGCAGGGTTCCAGATGTTTATGGCACGGATGGACGACGAGTTATTGCGTCTTTGGAATGCGCCCTGCCGTACACCGTATCTGAAAAAATAGAGGAGCACGTAACATGGCAGATAATATTGGAAATAAGGCGGCTCATGATTATCATCTGGGCACGGCACCGCAGCAGGGCAGTTTTTATGTGAAGGGGGCCGCCTATAGCGATTGGGGCATGCAAAATCGACTGAGCCGGATATTTAGTTCACAGTCTGGCAATACCGTCATGCTGGCTTTTGATCACGGTTACATTATGGGGCCTACAGCAGGGCTGGAACGAGTTGATTTGGTGATTCCTCCTTTGGTGCCATATGTAGACGTTTTGATGGGCACTAAAGGTGCACTGCGCGCCTGCATTTCACCGGTAAGCAGGGCGGCGAAGTGTGTTCGTGTTACATATGATTCAACCGTGCTGTACGATGAGATGAGCAATGGCGGCGGCATTGCTTGCGATATTGAAAATGCAATCCGCATGAATGCGGACTGCATGGCTGTTCAGACTTTTATTGGCGCTCCCGGAGAGACACGATCTTTGGAATTATTGTGCCGTACTGCTGATGCTGGCACTCGTTACGGAATTCCCACGCTTGGTGTTGTAGCTGTTGGCAAGCAGATGGAGCGGACAGAAAAATTTTTTCTCTTAGCCACTCGTGTTTTAGCGGAAAACGGTGCAAATATTGTCAAGAGCTATTATTGCGAAGGGTTTGAACGTGTGGCGGCCGCGTGCCCTGTGCCCATTGTGGTTGCCGGCGGCAAAAAATTGCCGGAGCTTGAAGCACTAGATATGGCTTATCGTGCTATTTCCGAAGGCGCCCGTGGCGTAGATATGGGAAGAAACATCTTTCAGTCCGACTGTCCGGCCGGAATGGCTCAGGCTATCCGAAAAGTGGTGCATGAGGGGTATGCCCCCAAGCAAGCACTTGAAGTTTATGAAACCATTAAGAATCACAGCAAATAAAAGTGGAGCGCCCTATAAAGGACGCTCCAGTCGACCAGTACAAAACCAACTGACTTTTCATCGTGCGAGGATGAAAGGCCTACTCTGTACGGCTCTTTCATGATAACAGACTCAAAATGAAAAATCAAGAAAGCGCCGTGCGGTAAACGCGACTCAAAATTTAAAAAGTGAGGGTGTTTCGCATGACAGCAAAAAAGTACTTTCCAATCGCTTTGTTTATCGGCGTGCAGGCGGCTGTCCTTCAGGCTATCGACCAGCTTATTTGCGTGGGCGTATCGCCTCTTGTGGCCGGCGGAGGCTGGATATCATTTCAGGCATGGGCTATGTATTTCTTAGGCGGTTGCACTATTAAAGGGGGAATGCGTGCATTAATAGGCTACATTATTGGCATGGTGGCATCCATTGCCATTATCTTCGGCGGAGGGCAGTTAGGTAGTCTTGGCTTCTGGGCCATGCCACTGGTACTACTGGTATTAGTACCCATCATCCTGTATTTGGATATTGCCCCGGAGATGATTAGTTTTGTTCCTGCTGTATTTGTGGGGGCCGGCGTATTTTTCGGGGTGATGTCTTATATCCCCGGTGCTGCCTTTGGAAACGCTTTTATCAGCGAATTGATTTATTGTGTCATCGGTTTAGTATTTGGTTGGGGAACTATTAAGTTCCGCAGCTGGTATGAATCAAAGTATGTCAATAAAGCAGCTGTAAAATAGCTGCCACTTTAATAGGAGGAAAGCATTATGTCTGCAACTTATATGCACGTAGGGATTCCGGTTACCAATAAAAAACCCGGTATGGTACACAATGAGGACGCACACATTTGGATGAGTAACCCTGAGGACTATGACTATAAAATTGAGTATTTGGTATTTGAAGATGGTACGCCTTTTCCCGAGGAAATTCATCGTGAAATCCATGTAGCCTACAAGGTGGATAATATGCAAAAATATCTGGACGAAGCCGACCGCATAATTTGCGGCCCTATGCCTGCGGGTGAAACAGCTCAAATCGCATTTATTCGCAAAGATGGCGCCATAATTGAGCTGTATCAGGAAATTTAAGCTGCTATGCCGGAAAGTGAAGCATTTAAGCAGGTAGTTGGTGGTTGACCCGCTGCTGTGCCCGCTCAATTTGAGGCTGTTCATTTTTCTAAGATCTATTTATATATATTTTAAATTAAAAGTTGAGGCGGGAACAGCAACTGTCCCCGCCTCCTTTTGGCGTTGTTATTTTGTGCTGACTTTTATCTGTAAGCCGTCTGAGACAGTATCTACAATGAGATTGGAGCCGTTAGGCACTTCGTCGGCGATGAGCATGCGCCCAATAAGTGTCTCAACCCTCGATTGTAAAAACCGACGCAATGGACGAGCGCCATAGGCGGGGTCATACCCATTATCAATAATATACTGCCGCGCGCTGTTTGACAGCGTGACGGAGATCTGACGTTCGGCAAGTCGCTTTTGCAGTCTGCTCATTAACATATCGATGATGCCACCGATCTGTGACTTGGACAGCGGGGTAAAGAATATCGTTTCATCAATACGATTCAAAAATTCAGGGCGGAAACTGCGGCGCAACAGGGTGTGAACCGCTGCATTTGCCTCCGAGGTGATGCGTCCGTCCGCGCCGATCGATTCGAGCAGGATATCCGATCCCAGGTTAGAAGTCATAATTATAATCGTATTTTTAAAATCGACTGTGCGACCTTGAGAGTCCGTTATTCGGCCGTCGTCGAACACCTGAAGCAAGACGTTAAAAACGTCGGGATGCGCTTTTTCAACTTCGTCAAACAGGACGACCGAATAAGGTTTTCTGCGCACTGCTTCGGTAAGCTGTCCGCCCTCATCGTAACCGACATATCCGGGCGGCGCACCGATGAGACGCGACACAGAGTATTTCTCCATATATTCGCTCATATCAATACGAATCATGTTGCGCTCGTCGTCAAAGAGCGCTTCGGCCAGTGTTTTAGCAAGTTCCGTCTTGCCTACACCGGTTGGACCCAAAAACAAGAATGTACCGATGGGGCGGTTGGGGTCGGCAATTCCAGCACGGGAGCGCAAAATTGCTTCGCTAACGCGCTGAACGGCTTCGTCTTGGCCAATGACGCGGCGGTGCAGTACCTCGGACAGCGCCAAGAGCTTTTCGCGTTCGCCTTCTACGAGTTTTGCAACTGGAATACCGGTCCAGCGTGCCACGATTTTTGCGATCTCCTCGTCGGTTACGCGGTCGCGCAACAGTGTGGCTCCGCCAGATTTCGCTGATTTTTCTTCCTCGTCAGCTAGCTGGCGCTGAAGATTGGGGAGGACACCGTATTTGAGTTCCGCCGCTTTGTTCAGGTCATAGCTGCGCTCGGCAGCTTCGATTTGGGCGTTTGTTTTTTCAATTTCTTCTTTTAAACGATGAACACCGGAGATGGCTTTTTTCTCCTCCTCCCACTGCGCTTTTTTCTCGTGCATGTTGTCGCGCAGGCGAGAGAGCTCTTTTTGAAGGTTTGCTAGCCGCTCCTTGGATTGCGTATCAGTTTCCTTTTTAAGCGCAGCTTCCTCAATTTCGTGCTGAATAATCTTACGAGAAATCTCATCGATTTCAGTGGGCATTGAGTCGATTTCGGTGCGTAACATGGCGCAGGCTTCGTCAATGAGGTCGATAGCTTTATCCGGCAGAAAACGGTCGGTGATATATCGGTCGGATAGGGTAGCTGCCGCAATAATGGCGGGGTCGGTAATGCGTACGCCGTGGTAGACCTCATAACGCTCTTTAAGACCGCGAAGGATGGCAATAGTGTCTTCAACGCTTGGTTGGTCAACCATGACGGGTTGGAACCGGCGTTCAAGAGCTGAGTCCTTTTCGATGTACAGCCGATACTCATTTAAAGTTGTTGCGCCGATACAGTGCAGTTCACCTCGAGCCAGCATGGGCTTTAAAAGGTTGCCAGCGTCCATTGAACCTTCGGTTTTGCCGGCGCCTACGATGGTGTGCAGCTCATCGATAAATAGGACGATTCTGCCATTGCTGGATTTGACCTCGTTTAGTACCGCTTTCAGGCGCTCTTCAAACTCGCCGCGATATTTTGCGCCTGCGACCAGTGCACCCATATCCAATGCAAAAATAGTCTTGTCGCGCAATGTCTCAGGGACGTCGCCGCGTACAATACGCTGGGCAAGCCCCTCTGCAATGGCTGTTTTGCCAACGCCCGGCTCACCGATCAGACAAGGGTTGTTCTTGGATTTACGCGACAGGATACGGATGACATTTCTGATTTCGTCATCGCGTCCGATGACAGGATCAAGCTTACTCTGACGGGCGCGCTCCACCAGATCGTAACCATATTTTTTCAGCGCCTCATAAGTTGCCTCGGGATTGTCAGTTGTAACGCGGGTGTTTCCGCGCACCTCAGACAATGACTTCAAATAAGATTCACTCGTGACATGAAAGCTCTTGAATAAGCTTTTTAGAGCCGCGCTGGGTGATTCAATCAGCGCGAGTAGCAAATGTTCCACCGAGATATATTCATCGCCTAGACGCTTAGCCTCGGATTCGGCGCGGTTTAATGCTTTATCAACATCTTGCGAGACATAGACCTTGCCAGCCTCTCGTCCAGGGCCGGAAACTCTAGGTAACTTTTCACATAAGGCCAGTGCCGCTTGCTGCAAACCTTCGGCATCTATGCCAGAGGAGGTCAACACACGCGGAAGAAAACCGCCGTCTTGCGATAATAGCGCATAAAGCAAGTGTTCCTGCTCAATTTGAGTATTACCATATTGCAAAGCGAGCGATTGCGCGCTTTGAATCGCCTCCGCGGACTTTTGAGTTAATTTATTGGTATTCACTACAATCTCTCCTTTACCTTGTATTGATCTTATTATAATCGTGCTCGCAATTAAAATGATTAACAAATTGTAAATTAATTAGCACTCTATAATAAAGAGTGCTAATTAATTTAGGCCACTAACTAAATGCATAGTGTTATTGTGGCTGCTATTAAAATGTGCTATTCTGAGAATGTATAACTAAACTATTTGGAGGGTTTTATATGAAGGTGGTATTTTTAGAGCCGCTTGGCATTCCACAAGAAAAACTTGAAGCAATGGCGCGTGATAAGCTGAGTGATCGAGCGGAAATATCCTTTTTCAATACTCGCGCAGAAGATGCAAAAACGCTGATTGAGCGCAGCCATGACGCTGATATCGTGGTACTCTCTAATTTTAAATATCGTGACGACGTGATGTCACTTTGTCCAAATCTTAAAATGATTTGTGTCGCTTTTACTGGCGTGGATCATGTAGATATGGCCTATTGCCGTAAGCATGGCATTACTGTTTGTAATTGTGCCGGTTATTCTACGGTGGCGGTCGCAGACCTTGTGTTTGGCTTGGTAATTGCGCTGCAACGTCGGATAATTGCTTGCGACAAAGTTGTGCGCGAAGGTGGCACAAAGAACGGTCTGGTCGGTTTTGAACTGGAGGGCAAAAAGTTTGGCGTCGTTGGCACCGGCGCTATCGGCCTGCGGGTCGCGAAGATTGCACAGGCGTTTGGTTGTGAGGTTTTGGCCTATAGCCGCACACAAAAGGCTGTTGAAGGTGTAACCTATACCGACCTTGACACGTTGCTTGCTTCCTGCGATATCATTTCGCTACACGTGCCGCAAAATGCTGATACGGTCGGGCTTATCGGTAAAGAGCGGCTCGCGCTGATGAAAAAGTCTGCAATTTTGATCAATACAGCGCGTGGTCCTATTGTCGACAGCGTAGCACTTTCTCAGGCGCTTAAGGATGGTGTTATTGCAGGGGCCGGTGTTGATGTCTTTGAGACTGAACCACCCATCGCAGAAAATCATCCGCTGTTTTCGGCGCCTAATCTCATCGTGACACCACACGTGGCTTTTGCGACGGCCGAATCAATGCAGAAGCGCGCCGTAATAGTAATGGAAAATTTGGACGCGTATTTGAACGGTGCACCCAAAAATGTTGTAAAATAAATAATTGCATCCTAAGTCAGCGAATCTTGCAAACCTGTTGTCAAAATATCTAAAAAAAGAGTATTTTATTTGTGTCAGATGTGTACAGAAGACAATCTTTTTCATAATGCTAACAAGGCATTGAAATTTCACACCTTATCGTATAGAATGAAATTATTGATCTGACAGGGGGCGAACAGCGATGCCGTTTAACTTTGCAGGATATCCGAATCCAGGGTCTTTTTGCGCAAAAATGCGCTTTGTATACCGCCAGCATAAGTTGGCCGCATACTGTCCGGCTCTTGGTGTAATCATTAATAGAACATAGGTGCAAGCTGCGGCATAGACCGCAGCTTGTTTCATTTTCCAGAAAAAGGGAGGAAGTCGTTGGATGAAAAAAGTTGCAATTCTTATGGGTTCTGATAGTGACCTGCCGGTTTTAAAGCCCGCTGTTAAAACACTGCATCAGCTGGGTATCCCGTTTACGGTTCGCGTAATGTCGGCACATCGCACGCCGGTAGAGGCTGCGGAATTTGCAAAATCTGCCCGTGAAGAGGGCTACGGCGTCATAATTGCAGCCGCTGGCAAAGCCGCGCATCTCGCCGGTTCGTTGGCTGCACAGACCACATTGCCTGTTATTGGAATTCCGGTTAAATCCTCTACCCTTGATGGCTTAGATGCTTTGCTTTCCACTGTTCAAATGCCGGGAGGTATTCCAGTGGCTACTGTGGCGATTGACGGCGCACAAAATGCCGCGCTGCTTGCGGCCGAAATGCTGGCGCTATCAGACGATAATCTAGCCCAAAAACTAGACGACATGCGCGTTTCACAGCATGATTCCGTTGTGAAAAAAGACAAGGCGATTGACGTCGCTGCGATTCTGGTAGAATAATAACAGAAACCTAATAACCAACATAACGAACGATGACAAACAGGGAGGAAAAGAAAATGAACTACACAAAAGGCGAACAGCTATACGAAGGAAAGGCAAAGAAGGTTTTTGCCACGAATGATCCGCAGGTCTATATTGTCGACTATAAGGACGATGCCACTGCGTTTAACGGTCTTAAAAAGGGCACTATTGTTGGTAAGGGTGTCATCAACAATAAGGTTTCCAATTTCATGATGAAGCAGCTTGCGGAAAAGGCCAATATTCCTACTCACTTCATTGAGCAGATTTCGGATCGTGAGACTCTGGTGCGCAAGGTATCCATTGTGCCGCTTGAAGTTATCGTCCGCAACGTCTGCGCAGGTTCAATGGCCAAGCGTTACGGCGTTGTCGAAGGCACACCGTTGGCTCGCCCTGCAATGGAATTTTCTTATAAGAACGACGATCTTGGCGACCCAATGATCAACGACGACTACGCGATTGCGCTGAGTCTTGCCACGGAAGAGGAGATTGCCACAATCCGAAAATATGCGTTTGCGGTTAACGATTTTATGAAGGCTTATCTGCTGGAACTCGGCATCAAACTTATTGACTTTAAGCTGGAGTTCGGCAAAACCGACAGCGGCGAGATTATTCTGGCGGATGAAATTTCTCCCGATACCTGCCGCTTCTGGGATGTCAAGACTAACGAGAAGCTGGATAAAGATCGTTTCCGCCGCGATCTGGGCAATGTAGAGGGCGCTTACCATGAAATTTTGCACCGCCTGATGGGCGAGTAATTATATCCAAACAGTCGAAAGGCGGTAACGGAATGTTTGATTCTATCCATGAGGAATGCGGCGTGTTCGGCATCCGCGCACCAAAGCGCAGTAATGTGGCGGAAAGCGCTTATTACGCGCTCTATGCCCTACAACACCGTGGGCAGGAGAGCTGCGGTATTGCAGTAAATACGAATGGCGTGATTAAATGTCACCGCGACCTCGGCCTTGTACCAGAGGTTTTCACCGAGCGCGTACTTGCTGAATTGGGTACCGGCACCATGGCGGTCGGCCATACCCGCTATTCTACCACCGGAACAGCCTCACGCATCAACGCGCAGCCGCTGGTGGTGCGGCACGTCAAAGGCTCGATGGCTATTGCCCACAACGGCAACATTTCAAATGCGTTTCAGATCAAGCAGGAGCTTGAAATGACCGGCGCGATATTCCATTCCACCAACGATTCTGAGGTCATCTCCTATGTCATCACTTCGGCGCGCTTGACTGAGCCTTCGATAGAAAAGGCCATCGAGAAAGCGATGTATCGTCTTGAGGGCGCGTATTCCATGGTGGTCATGTCACCACGAAAATTGATTGCCGTGCGCGACCCACATGGTTTCCGCCCGCTGTGCATCGGCCAGACTGAGGACGGTTCAATCATATTTACAAGTGAGACTTGCGCACTTAATACGCTTAACGCCACTTGGCTGCGCGACGTTGAACCCGGCGAAATTGTCGTTGCAGATGACGATGGCCTGCGCTCCATTAAAACGCACTGCGGCCAGAATACCGGCCTGTGTGTATTTGAGCTGGTTTATTTTGCTCGTCCCGATTCTGTTATTGATGGTGCCTCGGTGCATGCAGCACGCTTAAAAGCGGGCGAATTCCTCTGGAATGAGCACCCCGTGGATGCTGACGTTGTCATCGGCGTGCCTGATTCAGGGCTGGATGCTGCGCTAGGTTTTTCCAAAGCGTCCGGCATCCCTTATGGCGTCGGTTTTATCAAAAACCGCTATATTGGTCGAACATTTATCCAACCGAGTCAGGGGCAGCGCCAGGATTCAGTTCGTATAAAGCTAAACGTACTGCGCGAAACTGTGGCGGGTAAGCGCGTTGTGATGATCGACGATTCGATTGTCCGCGGTACTACTTGTGCCAATATTGTCAATCTTCTGCGCAATGCAGGAGCCAAAGAGGTGCATATGCGCGTGTCATGTCCACCCTTTACGCATCCCTGTTTCTTTGGCACAGATATTGACAGCACCGAAAATCTGATTGCCTGCCAGATGACAACCCCTGAAATTGCCGAGAAAATCGGTGTGGATTCCCTGGGGTATTTGAGCATCGAAGGCGTGAAAAACATTGCAAAGCCGAAATTTGGGCATTTTTGTGTTGGCTGCTTTACCGGTCAATATCCTATTGCGGTACCGGAATGCGAAGTATATGACAAATTCCAGTTTGAGTTGCCCAACGAAGAAACAGATTGACTTTTTAAGTAAGGGAGACGTTCTGAGATGCAAAACAGCTTTTCCGAAAGCTACCGCGCTGCGGGCGTGGATGTGACCGCGGGCTACAAGGCGGTCGAGCTGATGAAAAAACATGTGGCGCGCACCCGCACCCCTGCCGTTCTAGATACGATAGGCGGCTTTGGCGGCATGTTGTTGCCCGATTTGACCGGTATATCCCATCCAGTGCTGGTTTCAGGTACCGATGGCGTGGGCACCAAACTGAAAATTGCCTTTCTGCTGAATAAACATGATACAGTGGGCATCGACTGCGTAGCCATGTGCGTTAATGACATTGTCTGCTGCGGTGCAAAGCCGCTGCTGTTCTTAGACTATATCGCGCTGGGAAAGAATACACCTGAGCGTGTGGCTGAGATTGTCTCCGGCGTGGCGGAGGGCTGTGTACAGTCCAACTGTGCTTTGGTCGGTGGTGAGACAGCCGAAATGCCTGGTTTTTACGCTGAGGATGAATACGACCTTGCAGGATTCTCTGTTGGCGTTGTTGACCAGAGTAAGATTCTGGCACCTGACAACTGCCGTAAAGGTGATGTGCTGATTGCACTTCCGTCTTCGGGCGTGCATTCCAATGGTTTCTCGCTGGTGCGCAAGGTGTTTGATGTGGAGCACGCAGATCTTGGTAAATACTATGACGAACTGGGTGCTACGCTTGGCGAAACGCTTCTGACACCCACTAAGTTGTATGTTAAGTCTGCGCTTGCAGCAATTGAAGCGGGCGGCGTGCGTTCAATTGCGCACATCACTGGCGGCGGTTTTTATGAGAACATTCCGCGCGCCCTTCCTGAAGGACTCTGTGCTAGAATTGAGCGCAAGGCTGTCCGTGTGCTGCCGATTTTTGATTTGATTGCCAAGACTGGCAATATACCGGAACGTGACATGTTTAACACCTTTAATATGGGCGTTGGCATGTTGATCGTCGCAGACAAGACAAAAGTGGACAACGTTCTCTCGGCGCTTAAAGCTTCAGGCGAAGAGGCCTATGTCATCGGCGAGTTAACCGAAGGCGAAAAGGGAGTCGAGTTGTGGTAAAGATAGCCGTGCTGGTCTCCGGCGGCGGAACTAATCTTCAGGCATTGATTGATGCCGAAAAACGCGGTGAGCTTGGCTTCGGAAAACTGACTATATGCATATCCTCAAATGATAAGGCTTATGCCTTGACACGCGCTCAAAACCATCACATGAAAACTGCGGTAGTTTCTAGAAAAGCCTGTGCCGCTTTGGACGATTATGCCCAAGCACTGCTGGATGTTTTGCGCGCTGAGAATATTGAACTGATTATTTTGGCCGGCTTTCTTACCATCCTACCAACTGCGGTTATTACGCAGTACCGTGACCGCATCATCAACGTACACCCGTCATTGATTCCATCATTTTGTGGCGAAGGTTTTTATGGTTTAAAAGTGCATGAGGCAGCGCTTGACTACGGCGTTAAGGTGACAGGTGCGACGGTACACATGGTCAGCGAGGTGGTGGATGGCGGAAGAATCTTGCTGCAAAAGGCGGTTGACGTTCTAGAAGACGACACGCCTGAGACTCTACAAAAACGTGTGATGCAGCAGGCTGAATGGCAGCTTTTGCCGAAGGCAGCTGCCATTCTGTGCGACGATATTGTGCGAGAAAAGGAAAGGAAAAACTGATGCAACTGCTGGAGCTTTCAAATATTTTAAAAGAAAATACCTATCCCGGACGGGGCATCGTCATTGGCAGAAGCGAGGATGGCAAACGCGCTATAATTGCTTATTTCATTATGGGTCGTAGCGAGAACAGCCGCAACCGTGTTTTTACCGAACGGGAAGGTGGCATTATCACCGAGGCATACGATCCATCTAAAATTGAGGACCCATCGCTGATCATCTATGCGCCCGTTCGGGTACTTGCTAACACGACAATCGTAACCAACGGCGATCAGACCGATACGGTTTACAATTTTATTATGGCTGGAAAAACATTTGAAGAAGCGCTGCATACTCGAACTTTTGAGCCGGATGCACCGAATTTTACGCCGCGTGTCAGCGGTATTGTTGACCTTCGTGACGGGGACTTTTCTTATAAGATGTCGATTTTAAAAAGCTGCGGCGGGAACCCAGAATCCGTTGAACGGTTTTTCTTTGAGTATCTTCAACCGGTTGCAGGGCAGGGGCGGTTCATTCATACCTATAAGTGCGACGGCAATCCCATCCCATCTTTTGAGGGTGAGCCTGAGACAGTGGCGATTCATGGCGACATCGAAGCATTTACCACGTCGCTGTGGGAGAGTTTGAACCCTGATAACAAGGTTTCGCTCTTTGTACGCACCATCGCGCTAGATTCAGGGGAAACCGAGACCCGCATTATCAATAAGCACTGTTAATAGCAAAAGGGGAAGGGAAACGCAATGGCAAAAGAACTGAAACTAAAATACGGTTGTAACCCCAATCAGAAGCCTTCGCGCATTTTTGTCGCAGAAGGCGAGCTGCCTATTGAGGTTATCAACGGGTGTCCGGGCTATATCAATTTTTTGGATGCCCTAAACAGCTGGCAGTTGGTCAAAGAGCTTAAAGCTGCTACCGGACTGCCTGCAGCAACATCGTTTAAACATGTCAGTCCGGCGGGTGCGGCGGTTGGCCTACCGTTGGATGAGACACTGCGAAAGATATATTTTACCGGTGACGGTGAGCTTTCTCAGATTGCCTGTGCTTACGCACGCGCAAGAGGAGCGGACCGCATGTCCTCGTTTGGTGACTGGATTGCCTTGTCCGATATTTGTGATGTCACAGCAGCAAAACTGATTCAACATGAGGTGTCGGACGGCATCATCGCCCCTGGTTATACCGACGAGGCACTTGAAATCTTAAAAGCTAAGCGCAAAGGCAGCTATAATATCATCAAGATCGATTTGGCTTATATTCCAGCCTCTATTGAGCGCAAGGATGTTTTTGGCATCACGTTTGAACAGGAGAGCAACGAGCTGAAAATTGACGCTTCAATGCTGGATAACATTGTGACCGACAACAAAGTTTTGCCCGAAAGTGCCAAGGTCGACATGGTTTTGGCGCTGATTACGCTTAAATATACTCAGTCAAATTCGGTCTGCTACGCCAAGGGTGGGCAGGTCATCGGCGTGGGCGCTGGTCAGCAGTCGAGAATCCACTGCACCCGTCTGGCGGGCAACAAGGCAGATATTTGGTGGCTGCGCCAGCACCCCAAGGTGTTAAACCTTCCTTTTAGGTCTGACCTGGCACGCGCCAACCGCGACAACGCTATCGACGTTTATATTTCCGACGACTATGAGGACGTGCTGAGTGCAGATGTATGGGCTGATACCTTTACAGTATGTCCCGAGCCGCTGACGGTGGCTGAAAAGAAGGAATGGTTAATCAAGCTTACTGGCGTTTCGCTGGGTAGCGACGCATTTTTTCCGTTTGGAGATAACATTGAGCGCGCACACCGTAGCGGTGTTAGCTATGTCGTTCAGCCGGGCGGTTCTATTCGTGACGATCAGGTTATCGCCACCTGCAATAAGTACAACATGGCGATGGCGTTCACTGGCATTCGTCTGTTCCACCATTAAGCTTTTAGGAGGCGCTCTTATGGATATTCTGGTTGTTGGCTCGGGCGGGCGGGAGCACGCCATCATAAAAAAGCTCAAAGAATCACCTAAATCCGGGCGCATCTATGCGGCTCCCGGCAACGGTGGCATTGCCGCCGACGCTGAGTGTGTGAATATTAAGGCAACCGACATCGCTGACGTTGTGGCATTTGCCAAAGAAAAGGCGCTTGACTTCGTGGTCGTTGCCCCCGATGATCCGCTGGTACTCGGTATGGTGGATGCGCTTAATGAAGCGGGTATACCCGCGTTTGGGCCGACCAAAGCTGCTGCCGCTATTGAGGGCAGCAAGGTGTTTTCAAAATGGCTGATGAAAAAATATGATATCCCCACTGCGGCGTATGAGTCATTTGACGACCCAAATGCGGCGATTGCCTATTTAAAACAGCAGAATAAATACCCGGCGGTGATTAAAGCTGACGGTCTGGCGCTTGGCAAAGGCGTGGTCATTCCCGAAAGCGAGGAAGAGGCTGTTAAGGCCGTGCGCGCGATGATGGAAGACGGCGCATTTGGTGAAAGTGGTCGTCGCGTCGTCATAGAAGAATTTTTGACTGGCATCGAGGTTTCGGTTCTGGCTTTCACCGACGGAAACATTGTTGTGCCAATGGCTTCCTCAATGGACCATAAGCGGGCACATGACAACGACGAGGGCCTCAACACCGGTGGAATGGGTACTATTGCCCCTCATCCGATGTATACGCCTGAGTTGCAGGCACGCTGCATGGAGGAAATCTTTATACCGACTATCCAGGCGATGAAGCAGGAGAATCGTGAATTTCGCGGATGCCTCTATTTTGGCCTGATGCTTTGCGCCGATGGCCCCCGCGTGATCGAATATAACTGCCGTTTTGGTGACCCCGAAACGCAGGTTGTATTACCACTGCTTGACGGCGATTTGCTTGAAATTATGCAGGCCACTTCCGACGGGCGGCTTGCGGATGTAAAAATTCGTCAGAAGACGGGTGCCGCCGCCTGCGTAATTATTGCAAGCGGCGGATATCCGGTATCGTATCAAAAAGGCTATGTCATCCATGGACTGGATAACAAGGGCGCTGCCAAGGGTGTGACGGTGTATCATGCAGGAACAACGCTCGAAAACGGCGTCTTTAAGAACAACGGTGGGCGGGTACTCGGTGTGACCGCAACGGGTGACACACTGCAGGGCGCGCTAGAAAAGGCTTATGCTGCCACTGCTGGCATCGGATTCGAAAACAGCTTTTATCGGCACGATATCGGTAAAAAGGTGCTCTAAAATAATCGGCATATGAGCATGCTGATCAAAATAAACTAACAGGGGTGCAAAGATGCACCCCTGTTAGTTTATTTTACAGGCAAAAAAGGGACTGATACCAATTAAATGGCATCGGTCCCTTTTCTATTTGCGAAAAATATTTTTTCTTATTCTAAACAGATATAGCGCTGTGATATTTCTAAGCGCCAGTTCATAGATGGGAAAACACAGATTACCTACACCCAGCAACAACCAGCCAAAGCCCCCAGTCAGTTCAGCCATCAAATAATACAGACCGAATATATAGATTACCACAAAATATCCAGCAAGAATAGAGGCGTTAAAAACTGCAAGTTTTATCAAAAGACGCAGAGGTTTAAATTTCAGTCGGTCTAATTTAAACTTTAGAATAGGGTAGTAGCCAAAAAAAGCAATAAACATCAATGCGGCCTCGCGGTCGGGCACCATCAGTAAAGATAGCAGCGCGACGGAGACATAGGTGATACTTGCAACCGGCAAACCTAGTTCCAGTGCGATGGGAATCAGTGCAATGCCTGCAAGTGCGGGTGCGGCATAGGTTGCAAAGGGAATAAGAACTGTGCCCAGCATAATGACCAGACAAAGTGCAGCGCTTAAGCCGCCCAAGGCAACCTGCGTACTATTTTTATGTGACACAGCAGCTATACCTCCTTAGAAGCAATAGCAGCGGCAGCAAGTGTTGCAAAGGCAATTGGCGCAAATTAACGTTGAACAAAGGCTGCAAGGATCACAGGCGGAATAGGAATAACCACCACCGTAACCAAACTGGCGCTGTGCGTTAATTCGCTCATATGCGGCACGATATTCATAATTTTGCGGATCCATGGATACCGCTTTTTGCAAATAAGTCAATGCATCCTCTAAAAAGCCGCGAGCAAGCAGCACGTTGCCCTTTAAAAAATTCCATTCAGCATCGCGCGAAGCCGCAGGTGTACCATCTAACAACTGTTCAGCATCAAAGATACGGCCTGCATTTATTAAGCGGCGAATGTCGGCAAATTGACCGCCGCCTTGATAACCGCCATAATTGCCAGAGTTGGGTCTGGACTGGGGTTGACCATAAAAGCCCCCCTGTGCCGAAGCATTTTTGCGCTTATCCTGAATGGCATCGTAGGCGGAATTGATTTCCGACATTTTTTCAGAGGCTAAGTCAGCCAGTGGGCTACCTGCATAATTATCAGGGTGATATTTTTTGGCAAGTGCGCGATAGGCCTGTTTTATTTCATCGTCGGTTGCAGAAGGGGACACGCCCAGCACCTGATATGGATCATTCATGGTTATTTCCCCTTTCGAGCAAACGTTCTGCCGTCGCAGGCAGACCGAGAAAGATAATGTTATCAAGAATTTCTTTAAAATATCGTGGCGAGAGCAGTGCGTAGGCGTTTGCCGCCTCAGCCATGGTCAAACGTAACATGGCGGCGTGCTCGTCCGAAGCCGGTCGCGATTTAAGTGGATTAAATCGATCGTGCCGGATATCGCCCTCTAAATCGTCTATAGCATCACACAAATAGATAAACCGTCCCAGCATATAGCCCAAACGCTTTAAAATGCGCTGATTGGCCGGCTCATCTGTGATCATGCCCAGAATTTCAGAAAGTGCGGCGGCGGTTGGGTCACAAGACATGTCCACCGTCGCAGCGTTACCCAGCGCTTCTACCTGCTGCTGCGCCAAAGTCATTTCATGCGCTCGTTCCGCGGCTTTAGGCTGCGAAGCCCAAACCTGTTTTGCGGCGCATGAAGAAAAAGGTAACAAAACGCGCCAACCCAAAGACGTCGGAAAACTTGAATCAATTTTATTATCAAGGCATTTTTCATGCAGTAAAAGTATTGCCATCTCGCAAGAAAATTTAACGGCGGAGGAATATTCCAGATGAGGCCGTTTTTTAATTGGGTTCAATGGACAGCGTTGTGGCGCAAAAGCTGGAGGCTCGTCGCCTAAAGCGGCATAGAGCATGGCAATAAAGGTAAAGTCGTAACTGAGTGTTAGCCGAGCCGCAGGGCCAAAGCGTTTTGAAAGTCCGCGGCAAACACCGCAATAAACCGCTTTATAGGTATCTAGCTCACAAACCTTCAACTGAGGTTCCAGTGGCTTGATATAACCGAACAAAGCGTTTCCCCCAATCCACCTGTTAATTTAACATTTCTAATTCTACTGCAAACCCCGTTGTATGTCATGAAGAATTTATGAATTTGCCTTCGGTTCTAAAATAATTCTTTGTGTTTATATGTTGTATATTTTAAAAACAAGATAAAATTTCATTAAAAGCACCGCACCCTAGCGTTAAGGTATGCGGTGCTGCAAGTAAGATTACAATTTAACTTGACGTTTTATGATGCCGCCGCAATAAGATTTAGCATCGCCAGCGCCAACGCATCGGCGGTTTTATAGATTTCAGTAAGATTGCAGACGTTTCTAAATTCGGACGGATTTGGCATAAAGCCAATTTCACACAGAATGCTTGGGGTATAGCGCATGCGGGTTACAGTGTAATAGCTCCAATCAAAGAAGCGATAGTCGCGCGCGTAGACATTATCAGCAATACCCTGCGTTGCCGCCTCGGCAAAATTATGGCTGAATGGCTCATAATAATAAGCTTCGACACCGCTATTGATGTTCGCGTCCTGAGATTCAGCCACGCTGTTGTGGTGCATGGACATAAAAAAGTCTGGCAGGGTATTCTGCGCCGTTTCCATGCGATCATAAAGTGAAAGCGTGGTATCGTTGTCGGTGCGCGTCATCACCACCGTTGCACCAAGCTGTTCCAAACGCATTTTTAGCATTTGCGCATTAGCAAGGTTTACGTCACGTTCGTAAGGTCCAGATGCTCCCAGAACCGAAGGCGCACCCGTGTCGGTGCCACCGTGGCCAGGGTCCAGAACGACAACAACACCTGACATGGGTTTTCCAGGCGTAACTGAAAGTTTTGGCGCGCGTTTGGCGTAAAGTACGGCGTTGCCGCCCTGGTTCAGAATATCAATACCCCAAACCTTTTTGGCGTCACGCGGGGTAAGGGTGCAAATCAACGCGTCGCCATCATTTGTCCATTGAATTTTAGAAAACAGCGTGCTCTCTGTAGGCAGAGAATTAAGGTTGGCGGTTGCGTTGGCTTGATGTAACGTAATCGTGCAGCGACCATCCTCATCATCCACAAAGGTGTAGGGAACGCCACCAAGACCGGCCAGAACAAATTGCTCGGCACGGTCGTCATGCTGCTCGGTGACGCCCGTCAGCACAAGGGGAGTGGCCACACTGCTATCTACAACCTCAACGGTGGCCTTTTTAATATAGCCTCCGGAGGCAAGTTTATAATATTCGCCCATCTGGTCGGTAATTTCTTCGATGACGCCGGCCTTGTAGACCGATTTATAATTTCCTTCAGTAACTGATTCATCGGGGAATACGGACGCCACAAACTCCGTCACGCGGATATAGGCGGTAGCGCCGTGCCCGAGCAGATAGACATTGCCGCCCGAAGCAGCAGTCTCCCCGTCTTGTATGGTGTAAGTGATTGGGCCGAGGTTTTTAACCTCACTGTTGCCAGCGCCTGTTAGCGTTAAGCTTCCAGAAAAAACAGCCGGTACATTAGGGGAAGCAACCGCATTTTGTTTCAAAGTAACGGTGGTACTGCCTAACGTCGCTGTCACAGTTTTTCCAGCAGGAGCCACACAACTGATAGTAAATTCCACTCCGTTATAAGCCAAAAGCGAATTTTTGGGTGTCATTGCTGTAACGTTTATAGTGGTTGCTGCGGGTTCACTGCCATCTGGTCTGGTTATGGAAACAGACTGACTGTTGTTGCCCTGTTGCAGCACAAAATTATTGTCCCCGTATTTCAGAGAAACCGAAACGGCAAATACGCCGTCGGTGGTATTGCGCTCGACCGGCTGCCCATTGAGTATCAACGGCAGGGTAGGGTCGGAAGTGCCCGTAATGCAATAAGTTGCAGTATCAACGGTGATGGTGCTCGTTGGGCGCGTGATCGAGAGCGTTTGTAGCGGTGAATAAGTTAATGCCGACGGTTGATAGCTGTTTTCAAACGCCGCAGAAGCGAGCAGATCGCCCGCGAAATCGGTGCGGTTGCGCGCCGCACTATAGTTAGTTACTACCCGCGCAGTAACACCGCTTTGCGCGGCTTCAAATGCTTGGGCTGAAAGCTGTACCGCAGAGAGCGTGCTGTTTTTCAGATCGATGACGGGGGCCAGTTTTTCTCCAACAGCTTGCTGCCATTTTGAAAGGCTGTTAGCGTAACCGTTTTCAGTCGGATTTGCCTCGGCTTCAATGATAGGCAGCACAATGTCTGAAAGAGAAAGGACTGCCGAATAATCCTCGTCAAGTGCAGCGTCAGGAAGCATTAAACCCAGTTTCGTGCGGCCGCCTATCGCTTCACGGCAGCTTTGCACTAGGGTAGTTGCCTCACTTTCCATGCCATCGGTGGCGTGGACATTTTCGAGGATGATGCCGCCGAGGTTGTAACGCTTGGCCATTGCGCCCAAATCCTTAGCATTGAGCTGTATGGTTTTAGTATGATCGGGCGCCAGCAGAAAGCTATCGCCAATAGATGTTGTCATAGAAGTGTCTTTTACTGCGGGGTGCTTCTTAGAAAGCAGCGACAGATCATTACCCAACGAATAGGGGTCTACCACGGCGTAGACCGCAAGCCCTTTCTTATTGGCGGCCTTAATCATCTCTTTCATTGGATCAAAAAGCGTAAAAGCGCCCTGCTTTTTAAGTAAAAACTGACTTTTTGGGAAGATGGATGACCTGTAAAGCGATTCACCTTCACTCCTGACTTCGAATAGAATTGCGTTATAACCCGCGTCGTGGGCGTATTGGGTGATATCGTTTATTTCCTGCCGAAGCGCCTTTGAAGTAAGCTTTGGCTGAGAAGGAAAATCCTCGTTCAGATGCGATTTTACTATCAGGCCGTTCAGCGGTGATTCAGAGATTTTATTGTGCGTGCCAAAATTTAATCTATTGCAGGCGGTCAACGGGAAAATGATGATCATGAGCGCTGCCAACAGCGCAATAATTGTTCTTTTCAATGGTATGCTCCTTAATGTGGGTTCTCACAGCTCAAAGTCGCTTGGGTCAAATTTAGCGAGTTTAGGTTGCGGTTTGGGGATGCGGCTGAGTGGATCATAGACAAATTTTCGGCAAGCATAATCTGGCGTGACAACACCGCGTCGTGAACACAAAATAGCGGATTGGTCCTGCGTGAAAGTACCATATTCACAATAACTGCAAGACGGTGTGATATTGTTGCCGAAAAGTTTGGGCTTAAACATTTTAAACACTCCCTTGTCATAGCGGCGACTTCGCAAAGTATGCGAAAAAGCAATTTGAAAGTGATGGATGTCGACACACTGACACCCTAGAAAGAGGACAGTGTGGGAGACGCTATTTAATGTCAAATGTTCTGATATGCCTACAGCGTTATTTTAGCACATAACAGGGGAATTCGCCAGTCGTCAGCGATTGATATTTACAGCGGGATATTCCAATTTTTTAAGCGATATTAAAAGCATGGCCGCAATGCATACCGCGCCTAAAAGTCTATCACACGACCAAATTGCCATTGGCGGTGTAGTTACGGCAAAAGTTGATACGACCGTTTTATCAAAGATAAGCATTCCTCGAAAAACGCCTGCATTAATAAGACCGGCTAATACACGCGCACACCAAAAGCCGTTTGTTGGAATAGAGGCCCGTCGTGCAAGTGCCAGTACTTGAAAACAGACAGAAAATCCACCAAAGCCAATGAAAAACGCAAGAAGCACCAGCCCAATTTTTCCTCCTAATTGTGCGGCTGCGGTGCACCCAAGTGTTACCTCTAAAACTGCGGCGAATGGTTTTAAGCGTGGATCAATAGCATTTATAAGCGAAAAAATGACTGAAAAGGCCAGTACAAACGCAAATATGGTAAGCATAGCTGAAGCGGCACTCGAAACAGCGGCTACAAAAGCGTCGGTAAGAGAATCTAACCGTGTGGTGGAAGAAGTGGCGGCAGCTTTTTTAGCGCTGTGGCAAAGTAGCACACAAAGTATCAGTGAAGATATCACTTGGGAAATGAGTAGCATTACGCCAATGTGGCGCGAGCCAAACATTGACTGCCCCACAGCCAGTATTAAAAAGGCCGGGCCGGGGTTGACGCAGCAGCGCAACATTCGTCCGGCAACATCCCGTGGCATCAGTTTCTGCTCAACCAGGGTGGCAAGCGTATGCGCACCTGTTGGATAGCCGCCCAAAACTGAGGCGAGCCAGACATCGCGCAATGCGTCGGGCAGCCGAAGCAGCCTGAATAGAGGAGAAAGCAATTTTGCGGGAAGCAATAGACCGCCCGAAAGTGACAAGAATGACACGACAATCATAAAAGGAAACAACGACGGCAGTAATACCTGCATGCAGACCTGCATGCCTTCGGTAATGCCCTGTGCAGCAACAGGAGAGCGCACAAAAAGCGCTGCTATTGATACAAGACCTATTAAACCCGCTATTATCCGTTTCATTATCAACACCTCGCATCCTAACGCTATTCTATGGTTGCAAAGAATCGCATATCACGCTTTGCCAGCCCATATAGTATTTTGAAGGAACGAAATTGGGGGTGTTCAGGTTTGAAACGAAAAATGAAACTGCAAACACCGAGTGAAAAACCGATTAAAACGACTATATCTCGTGTGCTGGAGCTGCCGGAAAGCACCCTGACGGGCGGGCTTCATATAGAGATGAATTCAAACCATGAGGCAGTGGTAGAAAATTGCCGAGGTGTGCTGGAGTACACGCCGCAGGTTATCCGTCTTATAGCGGGGGGGATGGTGGTTAAATTTACGGGGCGGGGGCTGGCTATAGGCAGCCTAAACCGCAATGTCACCGTAGTTTCTGGCATTATCACCGCAGTAGAATTCTTGTTTTGAGGTGCTGCTATGTTTTTCATCGTATTAGTCAGATGGTTACGCGGCACGGTTACTTTCTTAATTACTGGTGCCTTTCCGGAAAAATTAATTAATTTATGTTTGCGCAACGGGCTGCCAGTTTGGGGCATTAAACACTTGCCGGAAGGAATTGAGGCAAGCACCAACGCGGATCACTATCGTCGTCTGCGGCCCATGGCACGCCAGACCGGTACAAAAGTGCGAATCACCAAAAAGTCGGGTTTTTGGGTTTACCGGCACCGCTACCGTCGTAGAAAGGGCTTTTTGGCGGGACTTTTATGTGTCATGCTTGCGCTAATTGTCGCTTCACAGTTTGTCTGGCGGGTAGATATTAATGGATGTATAACCATACCAGAGGAAGAGCTGCGCGCCGAATTGCATGAGCTGGGTGTTAAGCCAGGTGTGTGGGCCGGCAAGATTGATGCGCGAACGCTTCAGCAACAACTGCGTCTTATTGATGGGCGCATAGCGTGGATTGCCATTAATATCGTAGGTAGCACGGCGCAAATTGAATTGCGCGAGCGGGATATTCCTCCAGATCCGCTTGACCCAGATGCAAGAGTAGGCAACGTCGTGGCCGCCTGCGATGGCCAAATTCGTTACATGGAGGTTTACGAAGGGCAGGCAGTTGTAAAAATTGGTGATACGGTCAGTGCTGGTGATATTATTGTCAGCGGCATTATGGAAGATCAATATGGTAATCGTCAGTTTAAATATGCCCGAGCCAAAGTTTTGGCGCATACTTATGAAGATCAGGATATAGCAGTACCGCTAAAGCAGCCGACTTGGGTTCCAAACGGTAATCCGAATGTCAAAAGCTATCTAGAATGGGGGTCAACTCGTATACCGATGTTTTTTCCGTTAAAAATGAAAGAGCAGCCTTATTCAATAACATGGCAGCGCGAAATGCTGGTTCCGTCTGAGAATCTCTCAGTTTTAAGGCGTACCGCGACGCCGGTACAACTTCAAACAAACGAAATCACTGAACTTGAGGCCAAAGAATATGCGATGCGGCAACTAAACGCGCTGCGGGAAAGCACCTCCGATTCAAAGGTTCTTTCCCGGGAAATTGAGGGGCGATGTGACAAAGGTGTCTATTACCTAACCGAGCATGCACTGGTTGAAAAGGATATTGCAAGAGAAGTGGAAATTCTACGGCGCTAAAAGGACATTTTTTTACAGGTTTCCTGTGACAAATATCCATAAATGTGATATAATTTTCAAGCGTATAGATTTAGCCCGCAATGGTAACTGCATCAACGGGCATTCTTTACGGCTGTCCGGCCTATAAAAATGCTGGATGTTATTCTGATGGATGCCAATTTCGGCAGAATGGATGATGAAATGATAGAACAGCTGATCAATGTTGAACGAATGGAGCATACTCTGGCACTGTTTGGCAGCTTTGACGCCAACGTCAGGCTAATTGAGGAGACCTACGGCGTCAGCATCCTTTTGCGCGGCACCGACATAAAAGTCACCGGCGAGGCGGAACAGGTCTGCCTCGCCGTTAAGGTTATCGAGGCGCTGATCTCGCTCATTAACACTGGCGAGGCGCTCACCGATCAGAATATTCATTATGTTATGTCGCTGGTTAGCGAGGGGCAGGAGGAAAAGGTGGCCCAGCTCACCGACGAAGTGGTGTGCATAACGGCAAAGGGCCGTCCGTTAAAAGCGAAGACCCTTGGGCAAAAAAAATATATTGATGCCATTCGGAAGAACACGATTACGTTTGGCGTTGGTCCTGCGGGCACAGGTAAAACCTATCTGGCGGTGGCAATGGCGGTGCGGGCGTTCAGGGCCCATGATATTAATCGCATTGTCTTGACCCGTCCGGCTGTCGAAGCGGGGGAAAAGCTCGGTTTTCTGCCCGGTGATCTGCAAAATAAGGTCGACCCCTATTTGCGGCCGCTTTATGATGCGCTGTTTGACATGCTCGGCTCGGAAAACTATCAGCGCTATGTCGAGCGGGGCAACATAGAAGTGGCACCGCTGGCCTATATGCGTGGCAGAACGCTCGACGACTCATTCATTATTTTGGATGAGGCACAGAACACAACGCCTGAGCAAATGAAAATGCTTTTGACGCGCTTGGGGCAGAATTCCAAAGCCGTCATTACGGGCGATATTACCCAGATTGATCTTGCGGATAAAAAATCTGGCCTCGTGGAGGCTATCCGCGTGCTAAAAAATATCAACAGCATCGATATTATCCATCTCTCTGATAAAGACGTGGTGCGCCACCGTCTGATTCAGGAAATTATCAAAGCATATGAACGCTACTATAATAACCCTACTTCACGACATTAGACGCTTTAAGCTTGGGAGGAAACGCGATTGGCTAAGGCAAAAGTATATATTTCGAACCGACAAAAGAAGATTAAAATTCCCACTGGCGCGCGCCTGCTGATTAAGCGCTGCTGCAATGCGGTGCTCACCGCTGAGGGAATGGCTGAGCCTGCTGAAATCAGCATCAGCCTTGTGGATAATGAAAGTATCCGCGAATTAAACGCCTCTTACAGAAATAAAGATTCAGCAACCGATGTGCTATCTTTTCCGATGGGCGAAAAGGGCAGTTACGATATCAACGAAGAGACGGGCGCCAGTATTTTGGGCGATATCGTAATCTCGATGGAGCGTGCCGTGGAGCAGGCACGTCTATATGGCCATTCACTTGAACGCGAACTCGGCTTTTTAACGGTACATTCCATGTTCCATCTGCTGGGCTATGACCACGAGACTGACGGCATGCAGGCGCGAATCATGCATGAAAAGGAAGAAGTGGTGCTTCAGGGCCTGGGGCTTTCCCGGGATGAAACCTTTATCACTGGAGAAGAGGAAATTTAAATGACTAAGAATATCTTTGTGTCGATTGTCGGGCGACCGAACGTTGGCAAATCATCGCTTTTAAATCGGCTGTTGGGTGAGAAGATTGCGATTGTTTCGGACAAGCCACAGACAACGAGAAATCGCATTACAGGCGTACTGACCGAGGGAGAAACTCAGTATGTCTTTATTGACACACCTGGGTTACACAAGCCAAAATCCAAGCTTGGCCAGTTTATGGTCAAGCAGGCGGGCTCATCAGTTTCAGACGTGGATGCCGTTATTCTGGTGACCGAGTGGGACGGCAGCATAACCGTAGCCGAAAAGCAACTAGTCGAAAGTATTAAAGGCAGCAAGGTACCAGCGGTATTAGCTATCAATAAAGTGGACGCGCTGGCACAAAAAGAGTTGATGCTTAAAAAAATTGCTGAGTTTGCCAATCTTTACACCTTTGACGCCGTTGTGCCGATTTCGGCACTAAAAGGTGAAGGGGTTGCGACGCTTTTAAAGGAACTGGAACCATTTTGTTGTGAAGGGGAACACTTTTTCCCAGACGACACGCTGACCGACCAGCCTGAGCGTGCGGTGGTATCCGAAATTATTCGCGAAAAGCTGCTGAGAAATATGCGAGATGAAATTCCCCATGGTACGGCGGTTATTATCGAAAAGATGAGTGAGCGCGAAGACGGTAGCCTCATTGATATTGATGCGACAATTGTTTGTGAGCGCGATGCGCACAAGGGCATTATCATTGGCAAGCAAGGCGCAATGCTCAAGAAAATTGCCAGTGAGGCACGGCACGATATGGAGCGCTTTTTGGATGTGCGTGTTAACCTGCAGTGTTGGGTTAAGGTGCGCGAGGGCTGGCGCGATAGCGACACTCAACTCAAAAATTTCGGATTTCGTGAGCAATAATCAGATTTGCTTACCTTTTAGTGGTGGCACAACTTGTGTTATCATCTCTGCGCAAGCATAATCAGTTTTTTAGTTATACGGTTAATTTGTTGGCTAACTAAAAACAAGCTTGTGCTTATATTCACAGTTTAGAAAGTTTTCTATACCAAAATATTTCCGACAATAATTTGGATTGCCTCGGGAAAACTATTTTCGGAGGCGATTTATGATGGACAACACAAAAGCCTGGGAAGCATTTTTCAGCACCGGTCGAGTTTGTGATTATCTGCAATATGCCGCAGAAAGCCGTCAGACAGAGCCGATGCTAAACGGTGTTGAAAGACAGAATGAGACTAAAGGGGAGACAAGAATGCCATGCAGTGTGTCACGCACGGAATAATTATTCGTGCAAAATCGGTGGGCGATGACCGTTTGCTCACCATTTTGACCAGTGATTATGGCGTTATCTCGGCTGCCGCGCGGGGAGCGAACAAGCCCCGCGGGCGGTTAACCTCTTCTACTGAACTGTTTTGTTATTCCAAATTGGTGCTGTTCCGCTACCGGGACAGCACCACCATTGATTCTGCAGAGGTTGAGCAATCTTTTTTTGCGCTGCGTCAGAACATTGTAGCGCTCTCGCTCGCCTCTTACATAGCGGAGCTTTGTTGTGAGCTGGCGCCACCTGAAGAGGCCGCCCCAGAATACTTGCGGCTGGTTTTAAACACGCTACATCTGCTGAGCAAGGGTAAAAAATCGGTGTGGCTTTTAAAGCCGGTTTTTGAGTTGCGGCTGATGACTATGGCGGGGTTTATGCCGGATTTAACCGGTTGCGCCGTCTGCGGCGAATTTGGCGAACAAAATGAAGAACACATGTGTTTTTCAGTGCAAACCGGTGCGCTGTATTGCCATAACTGCAATCTGGTAGAGTACCGAGCGGAGCCTATATCGGACGGGGTGCTTGCAGCCATGCGCCATATCATTTACAGCCCGTTTGAAAAACTTTTTTCATTCTCAATGCCGGAAGAAGGCTTGCGTATTTTAACACGAATCTGCGAAAGCTATATGCTTTACCACCTTCAGAAACAATATCGTTCGCTGGGGTTTTTCTATTCAGTTGCGGAAGAATAATTTTGCGGCGGTGTAGATAACCGCAGACTGTCAAGTTACTTTGCTTTAGAGAAATAAACTAATGGCAATTACCGGGCGGGCTGCGGCTTAAACTATTCGGAGGACCTTTTATGATTTTACCAAAACACATCACAACGCTGGAGCTGCCGCGGGTGCTCGAACAGTTGGCGGACTGTACCAGTTGTGACGACAGCAGACGGTTGGCGCTGTCGATTGAGCCGGTTTGCCAGCATGAAAAGGCTGTCAGACTCTTAAACCTGACAGTGGCGGCTAACACGCTGTCAAATAGGTTTGGCTATCCGATTATATATCGAATGGTGAATTGCGCAGGCGCTTTAAAGCGCGCTCAGCTGGGCAGCAGACTCTCACTGCGCGAATTATTGGATATCACACTGGTACTGCGCACTATGCGGTCATTAGATAGCTGGAAACAGCAGTCCAAGGAAACCCAAACTGCACTGGATAGTCTGTTTGAGTGTCTGTTTCTCGAGCGTAGCTTGGAAAACCGTCTGACATCTGCCATTGTTTCCGAGGAGGAGCTTGACGATAATGCGTCGGCGCTGCTGTCCGACTTGCGCCGTAATATTCGCAGTACAGGACTTCGCGTGCGCAGCCAGCTTGATAACATGATCCGTTCGACTACCTACCAGAAATATTTGCAGGAGTCGATTGTTACCATCCGAGACGGACGGTTTGTCATTCCGGTCAAGGCCGAGTATAAAAATGACGTTAAAGGCTTGGTGCATGACACGTCTTCAAGTGGTGCAACTTATTTTATCGAGCCGATGAGCATCGTCGAGCTTAACAATGAAATTCGCGTTCTGCAAAGTAAGGAACAACAGGAGGTCGACCGCATCATTGCAGAACTGTCAGCATTGGTAGGAGACTATGCCGATGCCGTTCTGTCGGGCTATGACGCGGCGGTGATGCTCGATCTTTACTTTGCAAAGTCGCGGCTTGGCGATAGGATGCGCGCCAACATCCCAACTTTGACCGATAGCGGTGAAACAGTGCTTAAAAAAGCGCGTCACCCGATGATCGACTATGAACGCGCTGTACCGATTGATATTGCCGTCGGAAAGGACTATGACACACTGGTTATCACTGGCCCCAACACCGGTGGTAAGACGGTTGCCATAAAAACGCTGGGTCTGTTGACACTGATGGCAATGTGTGGGTTGATGCTGCCGGCTTCAAGCGATAGCGTCGTTTCAGTCTACGATCAGGTGCTTGCCGATATCGGAGACGAGCAGTCTATAGAACAAAGCTTATCTACCTTTTCGTCGCACATGGTCAACATCATCGCCATTACCCAGACGGCGGATTGGCGTTCTCTGGTCTTGCTTGATGAGCTGGGTGCCGGTACCGACCCCGTTGAGGGCGCAGCGCTGGCGGTTTCGATTATCGAAACACTGCGTAAAAAAGGCGCTAAAGTGGCTGCCACCACCCACTATTCTGAAATTAAGATGTATGCGCTGGAAACCGACGGGGTTGAAAATGCCAGCTGTGAGTTTGACGTGGCGTCACTCCGGCCCACTTATCGTCTTCTCACCGGTATTCCTGGGCGTTCCAATGCATTTTTGATCAGCGAGAGGCTGGGGCTGTCTGGCGATATCATTGAACGTGCGAAGTACTTTGTCTCGGCTGAGAACACCCGGTTTGAGGATGTTGTTACCGAGCTGGAAGCTACTCGTCAGCAGCTTGAACAGGAGAAGCTCGCTGCCAAAAAGTTGCGTGAAGAGGCTGAGCAAATCAGGCGTGATTCCATGCAGGAGCGGCAACGGCTAGAACAAAGCACTGAAAAGGAAATGACCCGCGCCCGTGAGCAAGCCAAACGCATTATTGAAGAAACACGACTTCAGGCCGATATTCTGTTTGAAGAACTCGATGCCATTAAGAAAGAAAAGGACAAAGATGCCTTTTCAGATTTATTGATGCGCGCCAAGCAGGATTATCGCGGTGCTATGAAGGATTTGGAGCGCGTATCAGACCCTGTTGCAGCCAAGAGCGCTGCGGAGGGTGATTATGTTTTGCCACGTCCACTTGAAAAAGGCGACATCGTGTTTATTCGCACCTTGAACAAAGAGGGCATCGTACTAAAAAAACCCGAAGGCCAGTCGGTGCTGGTTCAGGCCGGGCTTATTAAAACTTCGGTTCCTATTTCTGAGATTATGCTCGGCGGGCAAAAGAAGGAACAAAAGCCACGCGGAAAAGGTGCCGTCGGTACGCGGGGCATCACTTCACGTGCCACACGCGATATCAAAACTGAACTAGATTTGCGCGGACAGGATTCTGAGCAGGCGATATTGGAGCTCAACGCTTTTATCGACAGCGCGGTTATGTCTGGCGTGCAAACGGTGCGCATCATCCACGGCAAGGGAACGGGCGTTTTGCGAACTGCCGTCGCGCAGCGGCTGAAAAGTCATCGCAATGTCGCCAGCTTCAGATTGGGTCGTTATGGCGAAGGAGAGAACGGGGTTACAATTGCGGAAATAAAATAGCGTGTAATCTTTAAAATGTTTCTGTAAAACGACAATTTTTATGGTTTCAAGCCGAAATCAGTGGACATTCTACTGAATCTTATGTTAAAATATGAACGTTATTATCACATTTATTTAACTATATATAAGGCTTTCTAGGCATGAGGAGGGGCATTTTAAATGGTTGCAAGAGGCGGTTTTACTCAGGCGATGCGCGATCTAATAGGTGATGCCGCGGAGAAGTTGGATGTTTCTACCGACGAGGCGCGTCTTTATCCAGAGCAGAATAAGAACAGCGTCTATAAAGAAATGGCTGTTGTCAGTCCGGCTGTTGCGTTTACCCCGCAAAACGTACCGGCTACAACCGGAGCCGGTACATTTAAAGGCCCAGACATAAAGGAGGAACCCGTTATGGAAAAAGCGACCCAGGTCACGGCAGAAGAGATTTCTTCTACCACCATCATTTCAAAGGGTACTGTCATAAAGGGCGATATCCTTTCGGATGGCGATATCGAATTGTGCGGTAGTTTGAGCGGCAATGTCAAAACCAAAGGGAGCCTTCGAGTCAGCGGTGGTTTAATTGGTGATGCATCCGCAAAAGATATGACTTTTTTGACCAGCGAAGTGCGTGGTAATATGTCCTGCGCAACAGAGGTAACCATCGACGAAGCCTCGGTAGTTTATGGCAATGTCCAGGCAGAAAGCATTGTATTAAACGGAAAAATTCGTGGGAATATTAAAGTTAAAAAAGGTGCCATTTTACAGGATAGCGCTGTTCTTTGGGGTAATCTTGAAGCGGGCTCTATCTCAATCGATCAGGGTGCAAAACTCGAGGGTGAAGTTAAAATTATATTTGACAAAGCCTGTAGGGATCTTTTTGACGAAAAAATTACTGTCGGTGGTGTGAAACCGGCTGTCGTTGCTCCCCAAAGTGCCCAACCGGCTGCTTCTGTTACTGCATCAGTTTCTTCTTCAGCAACCCCAGCTGCTGCGGCACCGACTGCTCCTGCAACGGCTTCGACTCCAGCCCTCAACGCTTTACGAAACTCTATCACCAATGCAGCCCCAACTGCGTCTAAATCTCCATTCGGTGTTTAAAACAACACAGTTGCGTACTTAATATTTTGTAACAAATTAGCCCCCGATCAATTTGATATGAGTCAAATTGGTCGGGGGCTTGCTTATACTCAATTGGGTCTGACAATTGAGTAAAGGTTATTAATTAACTTAAAAATTTAGATATGAGCATGTTTACGTTATTCCGTGCGCCTGACGATATTGAGCTAACAACAAATCTACCATACGGCCATAGCTTTGAGTACCATCTGCAAGGTTATTCGCTTTTAAATAGGTATCGTTAATAACATTTGATGCCTCAGAGGCTGGGGTATTAAAATATTTTACCCAGTACTTCTGTATTTGAATTAAGTCGTTAGATACCGCTGGACTGAATTTTTTTCGAAGTGTAAAATAACGCTGGCTGTCTGAGCTATAAAGTGCATTCATGCTTTGCATAAGCGCCACATAAAGTCCACTATATTGCACCTTGAATTCCGGCGATTTTAAGCAGGCAAGATACCCGATAAAATTGGCCTCGTCTTCGCGCATAAACCCGTTGGTATGCGCCAGTTCGTGGCAGGCTGTAAACGCCATTTCGGTCTGCGGCATATGTACGTTGATGTTTGCCTCAGCTGTATATGGAAAGTAAAAACCGGTCAAATTGAAAATGGAAAGAATTTCTGGAAATAACATGGGCTTTGGGGGACCCATCGCCTTGCCCATAAAAGGGTAGTCTTCCTCCAGCATATTGAAAGCCTCAAAGGTCTTCTGGGACAGTTCTGAAAACGGCATGTCAATATCATTTACCAATAGACGCGCAATGTTAGTTTTTTCAATTAGTTCTTCGCAGAGCGCTTCCAGTTCAGAAACACTGGAATCTCTGATCACTAGTCCCGACTGTTGGGCAAAGGTAAACCGATAATAATTCGGGGCGCATGTCAGCGTAAACACCAATAATATCAGTGCGAGCAGCGTTGCCACCACACGAAGATAAGTCTCCAAAAGCTTCAATCGCTGCGGCAAAACGAAAAGTAGTATCGGCAGTGCCAAAATAGCCAATGTCGCCAAGGCTGATAATCCCCAAAGGATAATGCCTGCTAACGAAAAGGGGAGGTGTCGGCTGACCAAACCAGTAAAATATGAAATTTTGCGAAATATGTTTTTGGAATAAATAGATTCGATATATGAGGCGGGTAACACCCGTATCAATATCAGTAAAAAGGCGCTGAGGGCTAGAGAAATAAGGCATAATCTGTATGGGCGTATGTACTTTAGGACTCGAGAGAATAGTTTTTGCCGTGGGATAAAAATTGTTTTGCTGCCCATAGCGTTAAAATCCTTTCCAGGGGGGCACCTTTTAAGTCCCCAAATTTAAGCAATTTACCGAAATAACTCAACCACTTTGTCATAATACAGTATTTCGGCTTTTCAGCTAATTTCCGATACGTTGAACTTAGAAAACACCCCTAAAGTAATACGATTGTGATACCGTCGTTGCCGCGTGAATAATCCCGATCTTTTGTCAAGTCAGGACATTTAGCGGTAATTTGACGAGAAACCTCGCTGAAAGGTGAAAAGTCCTCGCCCTTTACATAGCTTTTTATGGCACCAGAACGCAGCTTTTGCGCTAAATTTTTATGTACATCAGCTTTAATAGCGCCGCCTTTACCACTGGAACCGTAACCGTGAATTATTTTAATGGCTTTGTCGCCCTGCATCTTGGCAGTTTGAAGTGCGTTATTTAAGCGGTTGCGAGCCATTTCGACAGTAGGCATTCCTTGCTCAAGATTCACAATTCGGCAGTTCATGTTGGGCTCCTTCCAGTGTGGTGCGATGTAAAGCGGCTATTTCGCAATAGGAGAATTACTCGATAACAATGTAGTCGAGCCGCTTATAATTTTATCATATCATATATTTGTTGTGCTTGCAATTTTAGGTACTTAATTCTATAATTAGACAAAATTAGATGTATAAAAGAGGAAAATACTCATGCAAAATAAGCGCGAACTTAAAAGATGGTTGCTTTTAATCACCTACGCCGCGCTGATGGCGGCCTTAATCATAAAGCTTGATGCTGCCGCCGGTGTACTAAAACAGCTATTTTTGCTACTAATTCCGGTGTTTGTGGGCGGCGCGCTGGCCTTTGTGCTGAAAAGACCGTTTCATCTCGTCGGCGACTTACTGATAAAAAATCTTTCAGGGCGGTCTAAACGCCTAGCTGTCCCGCTTGCATTGTTATTGGTTTACAGCCTGTTGTTCGGATCATTGGCTTTGATTGTTTCGGTTTTAGTACCGCAACTTGCAGAAAGCCTGAGACTGTTGAGGCAGAACGTTGAAACGTTTGCACCCACTTTAACCTTATGGGCACAGCGCACGCAAAATGATCTATCGGTTTTAAAAATTGATTTTTCGCCGTATTACGACATGCTTCAAAAGCTGCCGGAATGGTTGGGGCAGTTGCTTTTGGGCGCAGTTCCACAACTCTTTTCAGTAACCAACAGTGTGGTACGCAGCATTGTCAATCTGGGGCTAGGGTTGGTGTTTTCAGTCTATCTGCTGCTTTGCCATAAAACACTGGCGGAGCAGACCGAGCGACTGATCAAGGCGATGGCTTCGGGTAAGGCTTATTTGGCTTTGATGCACACCGGCAGAGTCATTAATAATACTTTTACGCGTTTTGTGATTGGCCAGTTAACCGAAGCGCTAATACTTGGTTCCCTCTGCTTTGTGGGAATGGTGTTGCTCCGGTTTGAATATGCGCTGCTTATCAGCGTATTAATCGGACTGACCAGTCTAGTGCCAATTGTTGGTGCGTTTGTGGGCCTTGTGCCAGCGGTGTTTATACTCCTTATGATAAGTCCCAAACAAGCGTTAGGCTTTCTGGTATTTATCATCGTGCTGCAGCAGGTGGAAGGAAATTTAATCTACCCGAGGGTTGTAGGTAGCTCTATAGGATTGCCACCATTGTGGATATTGCTGGCCATTACGGTCGGCGGTGGCATGTTTGGCATTCTTGGTATGCTTTTAGCTGTTCCGATCACCTCGGTGATTTATCAGCTGATGGGCGAAGTGATATCTCACCGATTGGCGGAAAAGCAAATAGAACAGGAATCATCCGAATCTTAATACTTATCGCTGCAAGGGCTGGGAACGACTGTGATAGTTGTTACCCAGCCTTTTTATAATAACTTTTAAATGCAAACTGTAAATTGTATTGACTTTTTACAATTTTCGAATATACTGTATATATAAGATATAAACAGTAGTAACGGAACGGAGGAGAGCTAGGCGTGGATATCATCATCAGCAACGCCAGCGGAAAGCCTATCTACGAACAAATAACTGCGCAAATCAAGAATTTGATTCTTTCCGGGGAGCTTCATGCTGGGGATGCACTGCCCTCGATACGGCTTTTAGCCAAGGATTTGCGCATCAGCGTCATCACCACAAAACGTGCCTATGATGAATTAGAACGTGATGGGTTTATCGAAACGGTTGCTGGAAAGGGAAGCTTTGTCTCAGAAAGAGATACCCAGCTCGTTCAGGAGCATCGTTTGAGAGAGATAGAAGGCCACCTGCAAGCGGCGGTTGAAATAGCTCTTCAAAGTGCTGTCAGCGCAGAACAGCTCTGCGAAATTATCACACTGCTATATAGAGGAGAATGACCATGGAATATGCTATTAAAGCAGAAGGACTTGTTAAAAATTATGGCACATTTTGTCTGAATAACGTGAATATTGCTTTGCCTGGAGGCAGTATCATGGGGTTGATAGGGGATAATGGCGCGGGTAAAACTACGCTGATTAAGCTGCTTCTCAACTTGATAAAGCGAGATGCGGGCAGCATTTCTCTACTGGGACTAGACCCTATTGCGAACGAACGCGAAGTTAAATTGCAGCTTGGTGTTGTGTTTGACGAGTGTTGCTGGTCAGAGCTGCTTTGCCCCGCCGAAATTGAAAAGGTGCTCAAAAGGATGTATCCTACATGGGATACTAATCTGTTTTACAGCTATCTGGAAAGATTTTCACTACCCGCAAAAAAGAAGATAAAAACCTTTTCGCGCGGGATGCGCATGAAACTTTCTGTCGCAGCTGCCTTGGGCTCATCGCCTAAACTGCTTATTCTTGATGAGCCAACCGGAGGATTAGACCCAATTGTACGAAATGAGATTCTCGATCTCTTTATGGAATTTATACAGGACGATGAACATTCCATTCTTATGTCTTCGCACATAACAGCGGATTTGGAAAAGGTGTGTGATTACATTTGCTTCTTGCACCAGGGCGAGGTGCTGCTTTGTGACCAAAAAGATGAACTGCTTGAGCATTACGGTATACTGCGCTGCAGCGAACAGCAGTTGGAACAGGTTCCGCGGGACTGCGTTGTAAAGGTTATGCCGCGTCAGTTTGGCTGCAACGCACTTGTGCAAAATGCAGTAAAATTCCGACGGCAGCACCCTGAGCTGACGGTGGATTATGCGACGCTGGAGGATATTATGCTGTTTTACGTCAAGGGGGAAAAACAATGAAGGGACTGCTGTTAAAGGATATTCTCATGCTGAAAAGCTATGCCAGAACACTGGGGGCTTTACTTGTCTTTTATCTTGTATTTGGTATTGTTGCGGATAACATTTATTTTTTCTCCGGTATGTCTGGAATTCTATGTGTAATGATGGTCATCAGTTCTTTTTCTTACGATAATTATGCTAAATGGGATCAATACGGTGCCAGTTTGCCAGTGACGCGCGCTGACATGGTTGGCGCAAAATATCTGCTTGCATTGGCGATGACAGGGATTGGAGCCGCAGTCACCAGTTTTATGTACCTTGTATTTGTGCTGGTGCGTAAAGGCGATCCTTTAGCCATGCTGCCCATTGTACTGGGCGCTACGGCTGCGGGCATGTTTTTGGTTTCGGTGCTGCTGCCCTGCATCTACAAATTTGGTGCTGAAAAAGCCCGGCTGGTGTTGATGATTGCTGGTGTGGCAATAGCATTATTTATATCGCTTGGTGCGTGGCTGACGCCGAAAGGCATTAATATTCGCACGGTTAAAGTATTGCTTTTAATGGTGCTGCCCATAGCGGAAGTCGTCGGATTTTTTCTCTCATATCGGCTTTCTTGCCGGATATACCAGCGGAAGGAGTTGTAATTTGCCATTCCTCAGCAATATCCGGCAGGCATAACTAAGTGAAGTCTTATGATAAATAAACAGAGAGCGGGTGCTTGCTATTGCGCCCGCTCTCTTGTTTTTTAAATCAAATAGTCTAATCAATATCGAACACGATTGCGTCCATCATGTTTTGCTTGATAAAGCTTTTGATCCGCCCTTTCAATTAAAAAGTAGACCGGATCTGTAATGGAGGGTTTCATAGATGCTACGCCGAGGCTAACCGTGACAGAAGTTACAATATCGGAAAAGATGCTGAGCACCTTTGTTTCTTCAACTCTAAGGCGGATACGCTCCGCAACGTGAACGGCGCCTGCCAAGCCGTCCGTTGGAAGAATAACTGAAAATTCCTCGCCGCCATAGCGAAACACCATATTTGGAGAATCTTTTGTCTCAGTCTTAAGAATTTTGGCTATGGATTGCAAAATTATATCCCCTTGAGGATGTCCGTATGTATCATTATAAATTTTGAAATTGTCAATATCCAACATAATCATGCTGAGCTCGGTGGCTTCTTTTATAGCGCGGTTCCATTCGGTCTGAAGCTGGATATCAAAAGCCCTGCGATTCGAGATGCCGGTTAAACCGTCAAGCATTACAAGCTGTTCAATCGTTTGCATTTGCTTAATAAAATGTATTTGCGTATTTATCCGAGCCCCAACGATGCCGTGTTTAAATGGCTTTTTGATATAGTCAACCGCGCCGAGCATAAGACCCCGTTCTTCGCTTTCTTCATCGTCCATCCCAGTGATGATGATGACGGGAATATTTCGGCTTTCTTCCATGTTTTTTAACGCTTCCAGAACTTGAAAGCCGCCAGAATCCGGCAGAATAATATCAAGAAGGATAAGATGAGGGCGAAATTTTGGCACCATTTCCAACGCTTCCTTTGCGGTTAGCGCCTTTGCCAGAATGTATTTATCTTGAAGAATATTCTGAATAACATGCTGGTTCAAGAGACTGTCTTCAACAACCAAGATTCTATACTTAAAGTAATCTTCCAACAATGTGGTTCCTCCTCGCCGACATTGCATTTTTAGCCCGTGATGTGCGTCACTAATGCTATTAAAAGCAATGCTATAACAGTTCCAGTAGGGATGGATTTTAATTGTTATATTATAACAGATAACTGCAAGTTACACAATATTGTGACGCAATATTCAATTAATTTTAAAAATAATATCAGTAAATTCGTCGGAATATTCATAAAAAGTGTCACAATTTATATAGTTATGCAATTGCAGTTGCATACTCTTTTTTTGCTGCATTTGCTTAAACGCCACAAAAATAGAGCAAAAAAGGAAAGCGGACGCCTATCGCGCCCGCTTTCCTTTAAAGAATGCTTATGGACGAAGATTACCGGTTAGCAGCAACCGCCCCATCCGCAGCCGCCACAGCCACCGCCACAGCCGCCGCCGCAGCCACCCCAGCCGCCACAACCGCCGCCGCAGCCACAGCAACAGAAGATGATGATAATGAGAACTATAATCCACAGGCAGCCGCAACCGCCACCACCGCAATTATTACCGAAAAACATAGTGTAACCTCCTAATTTTAGATTTCATCACATATTATGTTAAGTATAAAAGCGGTGTTACATCTTTGTTATTCAAAAGAGCGAAAAGCTGACAAGATAATTTGTTCAATATGATTGCAACGGCGGTTTGTGGCATAAAATAAGCTGTGGGGTGAAGAAAATGTTTCGTTTTAACGGATTTACACAAAAAGCAAACGATGCTATTAATCTTGCAATCGCACAGGCTTCTGCGCTTGGTCACACCTATATTGGCAGCGAACATCTGCTGCTGGGGCTGGTGTGCGCCGAAGGTTCGGCCGCCAGTGTAGCATTGACCTCCCGGGGGGTTAATGCGCAAGATATTACCGAGTTGTTGGTTCGAACTGTGGGGCGGGCCCCCCAGTCCGTCCTTAACTCCGACGATATTACGCCTTGTTGTAAAAGAATCTTTGAAACAGCAGTCTGCACAGCGCGTGACTATCATTCTCAAACCGTCGGTACTGAGCATTTGTTGATATCTCTGTTACGCGAACCGCAAAGCAGCGGTGTCGCACTTTTAAAAGAACTGGGGCTGGACACTGCCGCGTTATATAAAGCAATGTGCGACGTCGCCGGCGCGGTTAGCATAATAGGAGAAAAGGCCAACCGGTCCAATACTCAGCGAACGGCTAAACCGCAGCCTAAAACTCAGACACTTGACAAATTTTCACGCGATCTTACCCAAATGGCCCGAGAGCGCAAGCTTGACCCAGTCATTGGACGTGATACGGAGATAGACCGTGTCATTCGCATTCTTTGTCGACGTGGTAAAAATAACCCTTGCCTTATCGGCGAGGCTGGTGTGGGTAAAACCGCCGTTGTAGAAGGTCTGGCACAGCGTATCGCCATGGGCGAGACACCTTTTGAGCTCAGTGAAAAACGTTTAGTCTCACTGGATTTAACAGCCGTTTTAGCAGGCACAAAATATCGTGGCGATTTTGAAGAGCGCATCAAAACAATTATCAACGAGGTTGCTGCGGCAGACAGTATTATCCTGTTCATCGATGAAATTCACAATATGATGGGCATTGGTGCGGCAGAAGGAGCGGTTGATGCCGCTAATATTCTTAAACCACAGCTGGCTCGCGGGGAATTACAGGTCATTGGCGCGACAACATTTGAGGAATACCGCAAGCATATCGAAAAAGACTCGGCGCTGGAGCGGCGTTTTCAAAGTGTTATTGTTAAGGAACCCAACGAACAGCAAGCGGTTGAAATTTTGAAGGGTCTGCGAGAACGGTATGAAACGCACCACCGGCTAAAGATAACTGATGAAGCGCTGGAATCTGCTGTGCACCTC
Organism: Candidatus Fimivivens sp.; assembly: GCA_034933525.1. Taxonomy (GTDB): domain Bacteria; phylum Bacillota; class Clostridia; order Oscillospirales; family Ruminococcaceae; genus Yanshouia. Next base: position 637,506 of record JAYFNI010000001.1, on the reverse strand, counting down.
TCAGCGCGGTATATTCCCGACCGTTTTTTGCCTGACAAAGCAATTGATCTTATTGACGAAGCGGCAGCTTGCGTCAAACTCAAGAGTTTTGCCGAAGGCGAGTATGACGATAGCGAGGTTGTTACCAAACTTAAAATAGCACGACGCCGCAAAGAAGAGGCATTGTCTTGCTGCGACTTTGAACTGGCGGCGACCCTGCGTAGGCAAGAGCAGGATCTGCAATCCAAATCTGTTGAAAAGCGCAACAAAGCTAAAGGTGTGCTCGCGGTTAGTCAAAAGGATATCGCCGATTTAATCTCACAGACCACCGGCATTGATATCTCATCGCTGACGGGCGAAGAGACTGAACGGCTGATCTCGCTCGAGGAGCGGCTGGGCGTGATGGTCATAGGTCAGAATGAAGCTGTACGCGCGGTTTCTAAAGCCATCCGCCGGGGCCGCGTAGGTTTAAGCGATCCGAATCGTCCTGTTGGTTCATTTCTGTTTTTAGGACCAACCGGCGTTGGTAAAACTGAGCTTTGCCGAGCGCTAAGCAGCATTCTGTTCGGCTCGGCAGAAGCGATGCTTCGGCTGGATATGTCGGAGTATATGGAAAAGCAGTCGGTGTCAAAGCTCATCGGGTCGCCGCCGGGATATGTCGGATACGATGACGGGGGACAACTCACCGAACGTATACGGCGCAAGCCCTATTCGGTCGTATTGTTTGATGAGGTGGAAAAGGCTCATCCTGATGTTTTGCACGTTCTGCTTCAATTACTTGAGGACGGCCGTTTGACCGACGCACACGGGCGCACCTGCAGCTTTAAAAACGCCGTCATCGTCATGACTTCAAACATCGGCGCGCGCAAAATCACTGATCGAAAGGCGCTGGGCTTTGCGCCCACTGAGCAGACGAACAGCGACACAACCATCAAAAAAGAGGTCATGTCAGAACTCAAAAAGATGTTTAAGCCTGAGCTGATCAACCGTATCGACGAAATTGTCGTTTTTAATACGCTTGGAGATGAAGAAATGAAAAGCATTGCCAGAAGGCTGCTTAAATCTGTCAGTGAACGGATGCAGGCCATCGGCATTGAGACCGAATTTTCGCCCGATGTCATCAGCTATATCACCCGAGCAGGGTTTGACCCCGATTATGGTGCGCGGCCACTGCGCCGCAAGATTCAAACCGCTATCGAAGATTTGCTTGCGCAGGAGCTGCTGTACGGGCATATAACCGCAGGTGACAGCGTTTTATGCCGTTGCTTAAATGACAAAATTGAAGTATGCAAAGTTTCGCTTGCACCGATTAAAGAATTGATGTCTTAAGCAAAAGAAGTTAAGGGCGCGCCGTTTTATGCGGCGCGCTTTCATCATTTTTCTTACCCTTCTCGGAATATAAATGTTAAAGTCGGGAGGGGTGTACCATGTTCAGGCGATTATGGCCGCGTAGGACTTTGCAAAGTCAGGCGCTCAAAGTTCGGTTGCTGATATTTATAATCATCATATTCGGGTTGCTGGCGGCGATTGACGCCCAAATACGGCCTATGATAAAATCGATGGCAGCGTATCAGGCCAAAGTGTACGCCACCCGTGTCATCAATGAGGCAATTGGCGCGCAGCTGACCAGCAACACCGTTTCTTATGATTCGCTGGTCAAAGTTACAACCGACAATAATGGTCGCGTAACCTCAGTTCAGACCGATATGGTACGCTTAAATTTACTTAAAGCATCGATGACCGATGCTGCCTCGCAACAACTTGCGCTGTTGCAGAGCCAGACCATACGTATTCCGTTGGGAACCCTACTCGGTTGGCAGTTATTATCAGGCCGTGGCCCTAAGATAGAGTTTAAGATTGTACCTGCTGGATTTGTTCAATCGCAATTGAACCATCGTTTTGACTCAGCGGGTATCAACCAGACCCGACACCAGATTGTCATGCAACTGGATGCGAACATTATAGCCATTTTGCCAGGTTACACCGCTGCCAGTGAAATTTCTAGCAGCTTAATTTTAGCAGAAACAGTTATTGTTGGTGTATCTCCTGAATCGTTTACCCAGGTATTGACAAAAAATGATGATACACCCGGGCTGATAGCCGATTATAAAAAATGAAATATTCCAACAATCATGTGTAAATAGCATTTTGTACTAGGAATAGCTGTCATTTTATGTTACAATATATAATCATTGTTATAAAGCGGCGGTATGTCGTACCATGTGCAAGTTGATTTTTTAAAAAGGGTGTTATGCTATGCAACGCGCTGAGGCCGAGCAACGCGCAAATGAGTTGCGCAGACAGATAGAGTATCACAATATCCAATATCATTTTTATGATAACCCTGAAATTGAAGATTTTGAATACGATGCGCTCACGCGCGAACTTAAAGCGATAGAGAATGAATTTCCGGAGCTGGTTACACCTGATTCGCCTACGCAAAAGGTCGGAGCGGCGACACTGGGCGCGCAAAATTCCTTTGCGCCAGTGCCCCACGCTGTGCAGATGGGCTCATTGCAGGATGTATTTTCCACCGACGAGGTTCGAGATTTTGATCGCCGTGTGCGCGAGAAAATTGACGCGCCTGAGTATGTGGTGGAGCCTAAAATTGATGGGCTTTCGGTCTCGCTGGAATATCGCGACGGCGTGTTTGTGCGTGGTTCCACGCGCGGGGATGGCTTCGTCGGCGAGGACGTCACCGAGAACCTGCGCACGATCAAGTCTATTCCGAAGAAGCTGTCTGAGCCGCTGCAGTTTTTAGAGGTACGCGGCGAGGTATATATGCCGCTTGAAAGCTTTGCGCAGGTTATCGCGCAGCAGGAATTAAACGACGAAAAACCGTTTAAAAACCCGCGCAATGCGGCGGCGGGTTCTCTGCGGCAAAAGGATCCACGTGTAACCGCCAAACGCATGCTCGATATTCTTGTGTTTAATATCCAGCAGATTGAGGGAAAAACGCTGACTAATCATGCGGAGTCGCTGGCGCTTTTGAAAGCACTGGGCTTTCACACCATTGCCGCACAAAATCCAGTTACCGATATTGAAACGGTGCTCAAAGAAATTGCAAGCATTGGTGAAAATCGTGGCAAAAACCCTTATGATATCGATGGCGCTGTTGTAAAAGTCAATAGCTTTACAGACCGGGAAACCCTTGGTAAAACCGCAAAATTCCCGCGTTGGGCGGTCGCGTATAAATATCCGCCCGAAGAAAAAGCGACGACGCTTTTAGGTATTGAGGTCAAGGTCGGGCGTACCGGCGTTCTAACCCCTACCGCCGTATTTGAGCCGATTACGCTGGCGGGTACGACCGTTTCTCGCGCGGTACTGCACAATCAGGACTTCATCGACGAGAAGCAGATTGCTGTCGGTGATGTTGTCTTGGTACGCAAAGCGGGGGAGATTATCCCTGAGGTGCTTTCAGTTGTTGAACACAAGGGGGCGGCAGTTTATAAACTGCCGAAAATCTGTCCGTCCTGCGGGCATCCTGTCTCAAAAGATGGCGATGATGCGGCGGTTCGTTGCCGCAATTTGGCTTGTCCGGCGCAGCTTTTACGCAATCTCATCCATTTTGCTTCGCGTGACGCAATGGATATTGAAGGACTTGGACAAGCTGTTGTGGAACTATTGGTTTCTAATGAGCTAATCGCCTCACCGGTGGATATTTACCGCCTGAAGGCTGAACAGATCAAAGATTTGGAACGCATGGGTGATAAGAGTGCCGCGAACCTTGTATCGGCTATTGAAAAGTCAAAACAAAACGACCTATCAAAGCTGCTGTTTGGCCTTGGCATTCGCAACATCGGGCAGAAGGCGGCGCAGCTTCTGGCGCGGCGCTTTGGCGATATGGAAACGCTGATGGCGGCTACCCGCGAGCAGCTTACTGCAATTGATACGTTCGGCGATATCATGGCGACCAGCCTGTTGGACTTTTTTGCCCAGCCGGAAAACCGCGAGATGGTCGAACAGCTGGGAGCACTTGGGGTTAACATGAAAAGCCTGCAAGTGCCGGTTGACGATAAACTTTCGGGTCTGACCTTTGTATTAACCGGCACGCTGCCAACCCTTTCGCGCAATGAGGCGACCGCCATGCTTGAATCGCAGGGCGCCAAGGTTTCTGGTAGCGTTTCAAAAAAGACAAGCTACGTTGTAGCGGGCGAGGAAGCGGGTAGTAAACTGACCAAGGCGCAATCGCTTGGCGTTCCGGTTCTTGATGAGGCCGGTTTGCTGGATCTTTTAAATAAATAAGTTATTCTGGAATATTCAAGTGATAGGAAAGGTGTGCAATATATGAAGATCGACATCAATCACATCGCAAAGCTTGCACGTTTAAAAATGGATGAGCAGCAGGCTGAAAAGTTTGCCCGCCAGATGGAAGGAATCATCGACATGGTCGACAAACTTCCCGCCATTGAGGGTGTGGCAACCGGCCTTGATCCCGAGAATCCAATGGTGCTGCGGCCGGACGTCGCCGTACCGAGCGAGGCTAAGCGCGATGATATTCTGGCCAATGCCCCGCAGGTTGAAGCGGGCTGCGTGGTCGTTCCGAGAATTGTAGAATAGGGAGGAAATGAAAATGCTGTATAAAAAATCAGCCGCCGAACTTTCTGCGATGCTCCAGAAGGGCGAATGCAGCGCAGTAGAGCTGGCTGTTTCGGTGCTTTCTCGCATCGACGAAACCGAAGATCAGGTCGGCGCTTATGTCACAGTATGCCGTGAAGAAGCGCTTGCCAAGGCACTTGAGGTGGACAAAAAACGCGCAGAGGGTCAGACACTTTCGCCGCTGGCGGGTATTCCGGTCGCCATCAAGGATAACATCTGCACCAAGGGTATTTTGACTACCTGTTCCTCTAAAATGCTCTATAATTTTAAGCCGCCTTATAATGCGACAGTCGTTGAAAAACTGGCCGCCTGCGATATTGTTATGCCCGGAAAGCTCAACATGGACGAATTTGCAATGGGTTCCTCCTGCGAGAACAGTGCAATTAAGCCTACCCACAACCCGCATGACCTCACCCGAGTACCGGGTGGTTCTTCTGGTGGCTCAGCAGCTGCTGTCGCCTCGGGCCAGGCAGTTTTGGCGCTTGGATCGGACACCGGTGGTTCTATCCGTCAACCTGCCAGCTACTGCGGCATTGTTGGCTTAAAACCGACCTACGGCGCAGTTTCACGATACGGTCTCATTGCGTTTGCATCATCCTTAGACCAGATTGGCCCGATGGCGCGTACCGTCGAGGACGCCGCGCTGCTCTATTCTGCCATCTGTGGTCACGATAAGCGTGACGCGACGAGTGCTCACCGCGAGTACCCCGACTTCACCAAGCTGCTGAACAAGGGTGTAAAAGGTCTGCGTATTGGTATTCCCAAGGAGTATTTCGGCGCGGGCGTTACCGACGAGGTAAAGCATGCCGTTATGGGCGCTGTAGCGGCGCTGGAAGCTGAGGGCGCAACGGTTAAGCAAATTAGCTTACCCTCTACCGATGCCGCGCTAGCCGCTTACTACATCATTTCCTCCGCTGAGGCGTCCTCTAACTTAGCGCGTTTTGATGGCGTCAAATATGGTTACCGCGCGACGAAGGTTGAGAATCTCATCGATCTTTATGAAGTATCCAGAAGTGAGGGCTTTGGCGACGAAGTCAAGCGCCGCATTATGCTGGGCACTTTCGTGCTATCCTCTGGCTTCTTCGACGCTTATTACAAACGCGCAAAGGTCTTGCAGCAGCAGATTGCCACCGAGTTTGCGCAGGCGTTTGAAAGCTGCGACGTCATCGCGACGCCGACCTCGCCGTTCACCGCGTTTAAGCTGGGCGAAAACGTGGATGACCCACTGAAGATGTACGCTGCCGATATTTGCACCATAACGGTTAACATCGCGTCGCTGCCTGCCATGTCAATTCCCTGCGGCACTGGTGCCGATGGCATGCCGATTGGCTTACAGCTCATCGGACCGCGCTTCTCCGAAGAGATGCTCTTCAACACCGCGCACCATTATGAGAAGCTTGTCGGCGGGTTTAACAAAATCCCCGTGATCGGTTAAGGAGGGACGAAAAAGATGAGAAAAGATTACGAGATCGTCATCGGACTTGAAGTCCATGCCGAATTAAATACTGAAAGCAAGATTTTTTGTTCCTGTAAAAACCAGTTTGGCGGGGAAGTAAACGCTAACTGCTGCCCAATCTGCACTGGTATGCCCGGTACGCTGCCCACTTTAAACGAAGAAGTGGTCAACTCCGCCATCAAAATGGGTCACGCACTTAATTGCACGATTCATAACATCTGCAAGCAGGACAGAAAGAACTATTTTTACCCTGACCTGCCCAAGGCGTATCAAATTTCGCAGTTTGATGTGCCACTGTGCGAGGGCGGCTGGGTAGAGGTGATGCTCGACGACGCGGGCACCACTAAAAAGATTGGCGTCACACGTATCCACATCGAAGAGGACGCCGGTAAGTTGATTCATGACGACAACTTCTCTGGTTCGCTCGTCGATTTTAACCGCTGCGGCGTGCCATTGATCGAGATCGTGTCCGAGCCGGATATGCGCTCATCGGCGGAAGCCAAGGCTTATCTAGATACAATTAAATCCATTCTGCAATACCTCGATATCTCCGACTGCAAAATGCAGGAAGGATCCATCCGCTGCGACGTCAACGTCTCGGTTCGCCCTGTCGGTTCCGAGAAGTTTGGTACGCGTGTTGAGATGAAAAACGTCAACTCCTTCTCTGCGGCGGTTCGAGCCATTGACTATGAATCGGCGCGCCAGATCGAGGTGATTGAGGACGGCGGCCACATCTCGCAAGAGACCCGCAAGTGGAACGATATGATTGGCGAAAGCATAGTGCTCCGTTCCAAGGAAGACGCACAGGACTACCGCTATTTTCCTGAGCCTGATCTGCTGACTATCGTTGTACCAAAAGCGCATGTTGATGAACTAAAGGCGTCGCTGCCTGAACTGCCCAATGCCCGTTGCAAGCGTTATATGGCGGAAAACAGTCTGCCGCGCTTTGATGCGAACCTGTTGGTGGAAAACCAGGATAGAGGCGCGCTATTTGATGAGACTGTCGTACTAGGCGTACCTGCCAAGGCGGTTGCAAACTGGCTTAACGGCGATGTGGCTCGCATTTTGGGCGAGCGTAACATCGCACTGGCTGACACCAAGCTGACCGCGAAAAATCTAGCGGATATGGTTGCTGCTATCGAGAAGAAAACAATCTCCAATACCGCGGGCAAGGCTGTAATCGAGGAGATTATGTTTAACGACACCACTGTCGAAAAGGTGATTGCCGACAAAGGTTTGGCGCAGATTTCTGATACCTCTGCACTTAAAGCCGCTGTGGCTGAAGTGCTCGCTGCCAATGAAAAAGCAGTCGGCGAATATAAGGCTGGCAAGACCAATGTTCTGGGCTTCCTGGTTGGCCAGTGTATGCGTGCGACCAAGGGCAAGGGTAATCCCGAGATGCTCAGAGAAATGCTCCTTGAGCTGATTGGATAAAGCATAATATTTAACTTGCAATTTTTCATGTGCCGAACCCAAGTGTCAAAGAACGGGCAGGCCGCATTTAATGCGGCTGCCCGTTTTATAGATGCTTCGTTGTAATGGCGTTTTTATAAACTGTTCACTTAATTCAATTTCATGCGAGTATCTTCCTTAAAAGTTTTTCGGGAGGGATTGCCTTCTACGCGCCAAATCTGCTTCCGCTTTAGGTCATAGACAACGGACCAGACTGTATCAGCGTTTTGCTTACGATTATATTGGCACATGAAGCCGTATTTTCCGGACAGAATATCCTTTGCAAAGGGAACGGTGTAGCAATCCTTATTTTTTACCAATGCAGATAATGCTGTTTGATAGCGCTCCTCCGAACGCCAGTCATCGATTTTTGGATTTCGAAAAGCGCGCATTTTTTCGGAATTAAAGTTGTTGGCAGTCGCGACAAACTGTTCGCTAATGCGTGGCCAGATGACTTCAATTGTTGTGGGATTGCACTCCACAACTGCAATTTCACCGTTTTTGTCTGCTATGGTCAACGTTTGTGCCGATGCGATGGGAAGCCTGTGCAGCTCCTGAATAGCTTCGGCGGTTGTTTTGCATTTCTCCAGAAGATACCGAAGCAGCATTCCTGCGTTAAGACCAGGCTTGCGCATATGAGGATAAACGAACGTAAGCCCCACCGCTAAACCGTGCTGGTTCACACCATCTTCCATCTGAACAAAGGCAGTCGTATTGGCATTGAACGCATACCCACTTTCGAGCCGGTACAGACAATTCATGTATAGCTTTTCGAGGCTTACGAGGAAATCGCTGTTCCTTGCAAAAATGATCTCATCGGCTGTACTGAAAGCAAAGCAAGTGCACTTATTATCGAATTCAAAACAGTACATGCAAAACAGCAGTGCATGGAGGGCTTCCACAGGTACTTGGTTACCGTCCGCAATACCTCGTATCTCGTTGAGCACCTCGGGAAAATAAGCTTGATATTCCTCGAGGCATTGTTTGGCAAAGTCATATTTTTCAGCTGTCAGTGCAAATGTGGGGCAATGATCCAGTTTTTTACCGTTTTTAAGCAGAAGGTGGCCCCATTTGTATCCAGCTTCATAGTGAGTTCCGACAAATCTTCCATGATACATTTTTAACTCTCCATTCATTGTTTTTGAGAGTTGGCGCCATCTCATGAATTAAGCGTAGCGGAATAAAAATTTTATGTCAAGCACTATATTATTAATCAAAAAAACGTTTAGACAGCAGCGTTTATCTTTTTTATGTTTTATATTTTAAAAGTCGAAATGACTTAAAAACAGGGAAAATAGTGCCATAGGGGTTTGTTAAGCCTCGTGCATAATTGGGCTTTGTCCCACCGTATACTTTACCCGTAAGGGGGGATTTGCGTGTTTTGCCGTGCGAACGACCTACGCTGCAAGGATGTTGTTAACGTTAAAAACGGCTGCCGTATCGGCTGCGTATGTGATTTTGAAATTGATCTTTCCTGTGCGCGCATTAATGCGCTGATTATATATGGGCGCTGGCGGCTTTTTGGGCTGCTGGGCAGACGAAAGGATATTGTCATTCGTTGGTGCGATATTCAGTTAATAGGCGAGGATACGATCCTGGTCAATTTTGATATGCCAAACGCGCGCCGACGCGGGGTGCGCGGACGTTAAAACGGCATAAAATACACAAAAATTTCAAAATACTTCTTGCTTTTTACTTTACACAGTGATATAATTTAACAGCCAAAACACACGCAGCGCTATTGACCTGTCGGTGCTCTTAATGAGTAGAAGGGTCTAAATTTAAAGGCGTTGCGGCGGTTTTTAACCGAAGGAGGAATTTTTATGGCAGTCGTATCTATGAAGCAGCTTCTTGAAGCAGGTGTTCATTTCGGACATCAGACCCGTCGTTGGAACCCCAAAATGGCACCCTATATCTTCACTGAGAGAAACGGCATCTACATCATCGATCTTCAGAAGACCGTGAGAATGCTGGAAGATGCTTATTCTTTCGTGCGTGACGTTGCAGCCAACGGCGACACCGTTCTTTTTGTCGGCACCAAGAAGCAGGCTGGCGACAGCATCCGTGAGGAAGCTGAGCGCGCAGGCATCCATTATGTCAATGCAAGATGGCTCGGTGGCATGCTCACCAACTTTAAGACCATTCGCCGCAGAATTGAGCGCCTTAACCAGCTCCGCCAGATGGAGGCCGACGGCACTTTCGATCGTCTCCCCAAGAAGGAAGTTATTAAGCTCAACCTCGAAATCGAGAAGCTTGAGAAGTTCCTTGGCGGCATCAAAGAGATGAAGAAGCTGCCCGGCGCGCTGTTCATCGTTGACCCCCGCAAGGAGAGAATCGCAGTTTCTGAAGCCAGAAAGCTCGGTATTCCGATCGTTGCGATTGTTGACACCAACTGCGATCCTGATGAGATCGACCACATCATCCCTGGCAACGACGATGCAATTCGCGCTGTCAAGCTGATTGCTCAGACCATGGCTAACGCCTATATCGAAGGCAGACAGGGCGTAGACGCTCCCGTCGAGGCTGCTGAGTAAGATTTAAGGAACTTTGGATGCCCGAGCTGATGTTCGGGCATCTTATCTGATAGATGAAAATTAATTTGGAGGGTTTAAATATGGCTTTTACAGCAAAAGACGTGGCTGCGCTGCGTGAGAGAACCAACTGCGGCATGATGGACTGCAAAAAGGCGCTGGCCGCTTCCGACGGCGACATGGACAAGGCTATTGAGTTTCTGCGTGAAAAGGGCCTTGCTGCCGCAATTAAAAAGGCTGGCAGAATTGCTGCTGAGGGTGTTGTTCTTTCCGTTGTTGACGAAGAGAAAAAGGCCGGCGTTGTAATTGAAGTCAATGCTGAGACTGACTTTGTCGCCAAGAATGACACATTTAACAGCTTCGTTGCAGAATGCGCCAAGCTTGTACTTGATAAGCGCCCCGCAGATGTTGACGCGTTGCTGGCCTGCGTTGGTTCCGACGGCCTGACCGTTGAGCAGATGGTTCAGGAGAAGGTGTTGACTATCGGTGAGAACATCAAGATCCGCCGTTTTGTTTGCTTGGAAGGCGACCTTGTCAGCTATGTCCATGGCGGCGGCAAGATCGGCGTTATGGTTAAGTTTGAGACCAACGTTGCCGACAAGCCCGAGTTCAAGGAATATGCTAAGGATATTGCAATGCAGATTGCTGCTATCAACCCCACCTACCTGAAGAAGGAAGACGTTCCCGCCGAAGATGTTGCCAAGGAGAGAGAAATCCTTGTCATTCAGGCGCAGGAGGACCCCAAGAACGCCAACAAGCCCAAGCAGGTTCTTGAGAAGATGGTTGAGGGCAGACTGAACAAGAAGTTCTACCAGGATGCTTGCTTGATCGAGCAGCCCTTTGTCAAGGATGGTAACATCACTGTTTCTCAGTACACCAAAGACGTTGCCAAGCAGCTGGGCGGCAGCATCGAGATCGTTTCTTTTGTCCGCTACGAAAAGGGCGAAGGCATTGAGAAAAAGCAGGATAACTTCGCTGACGAAGTTGCCAGCATGGTAAAGTAATTTTAGCGAACAAAACTTTTTCCTTTAAGCCGTGTATTTTACGGACTTTTTAAGAAATTTAGAGCGTCATTACTTCGGTAATGGCGCTCTTTTTTGTTCCTCTAAAGGCGGAAAGCCACTTGAGTATCTTTAATGCAAATTATAATAAAGCCTTTATGCAACAATGACGGATTTAAGATTAAAAATCTATCAATATTACAAGTGAATAGTTCTTTTTGTGAGCAGTGTTAATAAATATTGGTAATTTATTTGATATTTTTATATAATTTTGTAGGAATAAATTGTTATATTTTATGGTTTAATTATTATTTTATGTTATAATATGTAATAGTTTCTAATGCAAATTTTGAAAGTAGGATAGCAAAATATGAAGAAGTTAAAATCCCTAAAGTTCAAATTAATCTTATCTACAGTTGCTGTTGTGTGCTTAACGGTCGTTTTAAGCCTGGTTGTTGGCACTCTATCTAGTTATCATGGGCTAACACAGAATGTCAACAGCGATTTGACCTCTATGGGGAACATACTGACAGAATCAATTGGACATGGTTTGAGCGAAATGAAGACGACCTTCAGCTCTATTGCAACCTCTTACACCATAAGTCTACCTGGACTTAACGAAAACCAGATGGCGAGCATGTTAAACCAAAAAAAGGATGCATTTGGCTATCAGTCTTTAAGTCTTGTGACGAATACAGGAAATATTATCAGCCAAAACGCTGATTTAAACGGAAAGAATATTGCTGATCAAGAGTATTTTAAAAGAGCTTTAGCCGGTGAGACTTACTTTTCTGAACCAATAAATGATGTGAATGGCAACTTTTGTGTTATAGCTTGCACACCAATTTCAAATAGTAACTTTAAAGGGGTTTTAATGGCTTCACTTGATCCCCATGTTTATAGTCCCTTTATTCAAAATGTTGTGGTGGGGAAGACCGGAAGTGCTTTTATTATCAATAAGGACGGTATTCTAATTGGTAATATCTCACCTGAGAAAATTGATGACCATAAGATTGCTGAAATTTATAAATATGCGGATCTGACACAGAGTGGAATTACAATTTACTCATATAGCACAGGGGATCGAATTTGTTATCATGCTCCGTTGCCCGGTACTGACGGATGGTCATTTGGTATTGTTGCCCCGATTGCAGAAATGACTTCCTCAATTTACTATACTGTTATAGGATTGCTTTTATCGTCTGTCGTTTGCATTTTGATTGGAATTGTGCTCTCTTTACTGCTGGCAAAATCTATTGCAAACCCAATATCCCTTGTTAGCCACAGATTAGAGCAATTGGCCATGGGCGATTTGCACTCGGATACAATTGTGATTAATTCTAAGGACGAAACCGGTATTCTGGCTTCGTCACTCAATAAAACTGTTAATTCTCTACGTGAATATATCACGGATATTACCGATACATTGCATGAAGTCTCCCAAGGAAATATGCTGGTTCAGATTCAAGGAAATTTTGAAGGTGATTTTGCTCCAATTAAGGAATCCCTTGTTAACATTACAACATCGCTTAATTCTGTTTTATCCGACATTAATCAAGCTGCAGAACAGGTTTCAAATAGTTCTGCTCAAGTGTCCAACAGTTCTCAGGCATTGGCTCAGGGCGCAACTGAGCAGGCCAGCTCGATTGAAGAGTTAGCCGCAACCATTACTGAAATATCTGAACGTGTAAAGAAAAACTCGGAGAATGCTGCTCATGCAAGTGAAAATGTAAGCATGGTCAGTTCAGAAGTCACCGTAAGCAACCAACATATGAGCGAAATGTTGGAAGCGATGTCTCAAATTAGCGATTCTTCTAGCCAGATCGAAAAAATAATTAAGACAATTGATGATATCGCTTTTCAAACAAATATTCTTGCATTGAACGCGGCAGTTGAAGCGGCTCGTGCAGGAGAGGCTGGCAAAGGTTTTGCTGTAGTTGCAGATGAAGTCAGAAATCTGGCAAGTAAAAGTGCAGAAGCAGCAAAAAATACAACGACATTGATTGAAAATTCTATTAATCTAGTAGACAAAGGAACGAAAATTGCAGACTCAACGGCAAAATCTCTCTATCAGGTCGTAGAAAATATAAAGGCTGTTACCGATACTGTAGAACAAATATCCCACGCATCCAATCAACAATCCAATGCTATCAATCAGGTAACGTTGGGCATTGATCAGATTTCTTCTGTTGTCCAAACTAATTCAGCAACTGCAGAAGAAAGTGCAGCAGCAAGCGAAGAACTTTCTGGACAAGCGTTGACTATGAAGGCGCTTGTTGGTAGATTTACATTGGCCAACGAAAAAGAGCTGAATATTGATGAAGAATTTGATTCTCCGCAGGATTTTGAAAGCAATAATAGTAAGTATTAATTTTTTTGGTGATTAAGGCATAACATGACAGAATGCGAATAATTGCCAGTTGTAGATGAGAACCCTGCGGTTGTGGGACTATCATTGCGATTAAAGCATCTTTGTAAGGGCTTGTTTTACGATGAAAAACCCCGATTTGCGATTTAATCGCAAATCGGGGTTTTCAATAACCTGCTATTACCAATAAGAGGATGATTATCTAAGTAAAGTCAATCCAGTTGCTTTATCGAACAGGTGGATTTGGTTCATGTCAATTGTCAGCGCGATATTTTGATCCTGCTTTACATTTAGCTTAGCGGAGGCCCGCACTGTGATTGGCAATTTATTCTTGCCATAGACGGCGTAGATATAGACTTCCACTCCCATTAATTCGGACAATTCCACCGTGACTAGGAGGGCTGTTCCCGTGGCTGATTGTATATTTGCTGGGGCACAGTGGATATTTTCTGGTCGAGCGCCTAGAACAACTGCCTTGCCGTCTAACTGGGTGGTGTCTATCTGCTCCAGTTTGGTCTCGGGAAGAGGAAGGATAATATTATCAAAAGCAACGGCGAAGCCGATTTCAGTTTTCTTTATAACGGCGTCGACAAAGTTCATCTGTGGTGAGCCAATAAAGCCCGCGACAAAAAGGTTAGCGGGTTTTTCGTAAAGAGTTTGTGGTTTATCCACCTGCTGGATGATGCCGTCTTTCATCACAACAATTCGGTCACCCATGGTCATGGCTTCGGTCTGGTCGTGTGTGACATAGACAAAAGTAGTACCCAATTGCTTATGAAGTTTGGTAATCTCGGTACGCATCTGAGTTCTCAGCTTGGCGTCCAAATTTGACAGGGGTTCATCAAGAAGAAAGACGGAAGGGTTTCGAACAAGTGCGCGGCCCAAGGCGACGCGCTGGCGCTGGCCACCGGAGAGCGCTTTGGGTTTACGCTCGAGTAAATGATCAAGATCAAGCATCTTTGCGGTCTCCCGTACCTTGCTGTCAATCTCATCTTTGGGAACTTTGCGCTGAATTAGGCCAAAAGCCATATTCTTATAAATATTCATATGGGGATACAGCGCATAGTTTTGGAAAACCATCGCAATGTCCCGATTCTTTGGTGCTATATCATTCATCAGTCGGTCGCCTATGTACAGTTCTCCGTCTGTAATCTCCTCAAGTCCTGCAATCATACGTAGGGTTGTAGATTTACCACAGCCGGATGGCCCAACAAGAATAATGAATTCCTTATCTTGAATTTCAAGATTCAAATTGGGAACAACTTCGACCCCGCCTGGATACACTTTTTGGATGTTTCTCAATGAGATATTTGCCATCGTGTTATAAACACCCCTCTGTAAATATTAAGTTGGTGCATCAAATAGAAGGCAAGGGCTTAATCAGCCTTTTTTAGATTCCTGTATTTGACAGCATTCATTATAAGAATCATACTAGGTTAACTGGTGCTGATAAGTCAATAGAAAAACAAAAACAAAACAAGATATATTGAATTTTTGACGAAAAAAGATAAATTATCTTGCACTTGTTATATTTCACCATGTCTTAATCTGATTTGCAATAACATGCTAAAATGCAAATGGTTTTAAATAAAGATATAGTGTATATATAACAATACTCAATTTGTTGCCCTAGTCTAACTGAGTAAGGTTTCTTAGATTAAATGTAATATTCTTAATATTTTTATAAATTATGGAATTATTATTTGTGCAAGATATGTTTGTTTTTTCTTTAAGTTGACAATGAAAGGCCTTTGTTTTTTCACTGTAATATGTTTAAAATAGAGTGACTGGTAACGGCATCTCTGGTATCGCAAGACCTACGACCTGTTTAATCAAACGATGTCCAAATGCATTATTCCTCGGTACTTTTAAGAATCAGACAAAGAAGGAGAGAAAGACATGAAAATGGTAAAACGTTTTTCAGCTATGCTTTTGACCGCCGCGATGGTGTTGAGTCTGGCCGCCTGTGGAGGCGGCAGCGCAGGAACGCCTACCAGTGCAAGCGCTCCAGTAGTTCCCAGCGAAAGTGCCAGTTCTCCAAGCAGTGCGCCAGAGCCCGTTACCCTGCGCCTATCCTGGTGGGGTGGAGAATCTCGTCACAACGCAACGCAAAAAGCTGCCGAAGCCTTTATGGCAAAGTATCCTTATATAACCGTTAAGACCGAGTTTGGTGCGTGGACCGGCTGGGAAGAGAATGTTTCCACCCAGCTGATGAGCAATACCGCACCCGACGTGATGCAGATCAACTGGAACTGGATTACATCTTATAGCGGGGATGGAAGCCGCTTCTTGAACTTGAAGGATGTTTCCGATATACTAGATTTAACTCAGTGGAACAAAGATGCGCTGGCGCAGTGCTCGGTGGGCGACAACCTGCAGGCCATTCCCGTCGCGTTGACTGGCCGTGTATTTTACTGGAACAGCACCACCTTTGAAAAGGCGGGTGTTGCTATTCCTACCACAGTAAAAGATTTAAAGGCTGCTGGCGAAGCGTTTAAAACAAAGCTTGGCAACGACTATTATCCGCTGGCAATGAACGAATATGACCGTATGGTATTCATGGTGTACTATCTTGAGAGCAAGTACGGCAAAAATTGGGTCGAGAACGGCAAGCTTAATTACACCGAGGCGGAGATCAAGGATGGCCTTGACTTCCTACTTGAACTGGAAGCAAGCCACGTTATCCCGACACAGAAGAAGCTCGACGGCGATGGCGCCGATTCGCTCGATAAGAACCAGAGTTGGATCGACGGCCACTATGCGGGCATTTTCGAGTGGGACTCTTCCGCTAACAAGTTTATCAAGGCTGCCAATGGTTCCAAGATTATCGTTGGCGATTATTTCACAGATATCGGTAAATATCAGGGCGGTTTTACCAAGATTTCCATGGGCTTTGCCATTGCTAAAACCTGCCAGCATCCGAAGGAAGCTGCGCTTCTGATCCAATACCTTCTTAATGAGGAAGAAGGCGTTTCCATCATGGCGAGTGAGCGTGGCATTCCTGCTTCTGCCGCTGCGTTTAAGATTTGCAGCAGCAAAAACCTCATTGATCCAGTTGTGTCCGAGGCAAACACCAAGGTAACAAAGTATGCGCAGTTCGGACTTGATCCGAAGTTTGAGAGCAATACCTTTAAGAGCGACCCCGATGGTCTGTATTTCCAAGTGATGGCTAAGGTCAGTTATGGCCAGATTGATTCTGCCGCTGGTGCTGCTGAATTTGTTAAGGGCATCACTGAAGGGATGGCTGGTTAATAGAAACAGCAGCATTTACATTGATTAAGCGCATGCGCCGCCCGCACTAGGTGCGGGCGGCGCATGTAAATAAACGGTAGAGGTGTGAAAATTATATGGCTAGTTCCACCCGCTCAACTGCCGACTTACGCAAACTGGAGAAAGAGCGCCTAAAAAAGCGTGGTAAGCTGGAACGCAACTATATGGGTTGGTTCTTTTTGATACCATGGATTATCGGCTTTGTGGTATTCAAACTTTATCCCATGCTTTCCTCTCTGGTGTACAGCTTTTCTAACTATCATCTATTCAACGGAATCTCCAAGTGGGGGTTCATGAACTATATTAAAATTTTTACAGATCAGGATACCCGTGCAACCTTAATGGTCACGGTTAAATATGCATTTATTACTGTGCCGTTGAAGCTGGCGGCGGCGCTGTTTATCGCATATATTCTTAATTTTAGAATCAAATTTGTCAATGCTTTTCGCACTGCCTATTACATTCCTTCCATTCTGGGTGGTTCCGTAGCCATCGCAGTTTTGTGGAAGTCGTTGTTTCGTGATGATGGACTGGTAAATGCGTTGCTAGGCGTGTTCGGCATTGCAGGCCCTAGCTGGCTGACCGACCCTACCTATGCACTGCTGGTGATTTCATTTTTGCGTGTGTGGCAGTTTGGTTCGGCCATGGTGGTATTTCTGGCGGCCCTCAAAGGCATCCCTCAAGATCTTTATGAAGCGGCAACCATCGACGGAGCCAGCTCGTGGAAACAGTTTACGTCCATTACGATTCCCATGATTACTCCTGTAATTTTTTATAACCTCATCACTCAGCTAGTACAGGCCTTTCAGGAATTTAACGGCCCTTATATTATCACGAGAGGCGGCCCGCTCAATTCCACAACCCTGATTTCACTGTTGATTTATAACAATGCCTTCAGAACCTACCATATGGGTATGGCCAGTGCAATGGCGTGGGTCCTATTTATCATCGTCATGCTTTTGTCAGCAGTAGCTTTTATGAGTCAAAAATACTGGGTCTACTACGGCGATGACGACGGGAGGTCATAATAATGGTTACGGGTAAGAACAAAAAGTTTTCGACCTTTTTGCGATATTTCGTGCTGATAGCGGTAGGCTTTGTAATGGTTTATCCACTTTTGTGGATGGTTAGCGCAACCTTTAAAACCAACAACGAGATTTTTACCAACATCGGACTGATTCCCCAAAACCCCACTTTGGACGCTTATCGCAACGCTAACAATGATTACGGCGGTGCCATCAATCTGATTCAGTCTATTTTCAATACGTTTAAGTATGTTATCCCTAAGGTGGTATTCACCGTTGTTTCTGCTACGTTCACCGCATACGGCTTTGGGCGATTCAACTTTAGAGGCCGGGGCGTCATGTTTGCCGTCCTGATGAGTACGCTGTTTTTGCCTCAGGTAGTTCTTAATGTACCTCAATTTGCGATGTATACGAAATTTGGTTGGGTGGACTCGCCCCTCTATCTGCCGCTGGTTGTTCCCACACTTTTTGCTGTGGATACCTATTTTGTATTCATGCTCATTCAATTTATGCGCAACATTCCGCGCGAGCTGGATGAAGCGGCCAAGATCGACTGCTGCGGCGAGCTTGGCGTACTGTGGAATGTGATTATTCCAATGTTAAAGCCCGCCATGGTTTCGGTCGCGCTGTTTCAGTTTATGTGGTCTTCCAATGACTTTATGGGACCGCTGCTTTATGTCAAAACGCCCTTATATTACCCGGCCACTATCTTTGTCAAGCTCTCAATGGACGCAGATGTAGGTTTTGAGTGGAACCGCGTATTAGCAGTATCGCTTATTTCCATCGTCCCGTCTTTGATTGTGTTCTTTGCAGCTCAGAACCAGTTTGTCGAGGGTATTTCTGCGGGCAGCGTGAAGGGGTAACTGCCAAAGGAGAGAATCAGTATGTTTGCTTATGATGGACCCGTGTATAAAGTGCTTTCCAGAGTGTCGGATGTGGTGATTTTGCACCTGCTTTGGCTGGTGACAAGTCTGCCACTTGTAACGCTGGGCGCGTCTTTATCCGCTTTGTACAGTGTCAGCATGGCGCATAAGCTGGGGAATGACGCCCCTGTTTCGGCGCTCTACTTTGCCGCATTTCGTAGCAAATGGCAGCGTGCCAGTCTTCTGTTTGCAACGCTGACTCTCTCGGGGGCACTGCTGGTGTTCAATCTCTTTTTCTGGAACTATGTGGCCTCCGGCTTTATTTCACGAGTGGCAGCGGTACTGGCTCTTGTACTCTGCGTGCTGTGGAGTTTGGTCTTTATCTACGGTTTTGCAGCTGTGGGTTATACCGACCTAAGCTTGAAGTCGGTAATTATCGGGTCGCTTGGAGTCGCCTATGCCCGCCCTGGGCGCACGCTATATCTTGGTTTATCCTGGGCTGCCTTTATTCTTTTAAACTGTGTGAACCTGTACGCCAACGCCATAAGTCTGTGTATCGGCTTTGGTGTGTTCGTTCATGCCTTTCTAGCACGAACGCTTATTTGCGTGCTAGATCCTAATCGCCTTAAAGAGGCGGAAAGTCAACAGGTTCAGTAACGTAAATAAAAACAAAAGCCGCTGCTGATAGCAGCGACTGTTGTCTATTAAAAAAGAATCTTTTAGATCAGAAATTTGCCCTGTACATTTTTCGGTATTGCTGCGGCGACAAACCGGTACCGTTTTTAAAGATTCGAGTAAAGTGAACTGAGGTTGAAAATCCGGATAATAGCGCGACTTCACTTACCTTAGTTGTTGTATTTTCCAACAGATTCTTTGCCGCCATAACTCGCACGCTGTTGATGTACTCGACAATGCTTAGCGTGGTCACCTGCTTAAAAAGTCGTGATAGATAAGAGGTGCTGATATAAAAGTTGGATGCAATGGTGGTTAGGTTTAGCTCCTGCGTGTAGTTTTCAGTAATGAACTGCTGGATGTCTTCAATCAACTGGTTTTTGACACGTCCATACTCCGGCTCCTGTTGAAGGGACATACACTCGTTGGCATATAGCAACAGTTCGGTAAGAAGTAGCTTGCGCTTGAGTATATTAAAGCTGTCGTTTTCATCCTTTATCTCCAGAAGACGTTTGAAGATACTCTCCAGAAGTGGGCGCTTGCGCATGGGGGTATTAACCACATGGATGCGTCGCTCAAAGCAGTCGAACAGATTGAACTCACCGACGCTTTTTGCGGAGAGAATCATTTCCTCGCTAAAGTTTGTGACAATACGGGTGTGTCCCTCGGTTCCAACTGCACAGACTTTATGTACCTCGTCCGAGTGAATCACAACAAGGTTTCCAGGGCTAACAAGGTAAGCAGAGTCAGCAATAAAATACCGGCAGGCACCATCCAACAAGTAGTAAATCTCATATTTTTTGTGAAAATGAAACGAATGCATCTCATAATGCTCATCATGATGGATTTGATCAATAAAAAAATCATTGTGGGGCGACAAGACCGCTTCACTAACCATGGTGAATTCCCCTTTCAAGAGCCTTCTCCCTTATTATAAATAAGAATGGAAGAAACACAAGTGGATCAGGAAAGTTTGGTGAACATGAACATCACATTGTGCCATGTTACAGCGCAATGCGCTGTATTGGAGTTAGATACGGTAACACAATATAAGGCGCCTGGTTCTTTTGCTGTTACCCTAAACGGCGAGGCGTGGGGGCAGTTTGAGAACAATTGCTTTACGTTGGTCGGTTTGAGGCCCGATCATCTTTATGACTTGCTTGTGTCATTTGAATCTGGTGTAACTGGTCATTTGACCTTTCGCACTATAAAAGAAGAACTGCGCCTCAACGTGACCGACTTTGGGGCACGGGGCGACGGCGAGACCGACTGTACTGCCGCTATACAGGCAGCAATTGCCGCCTGTGTTCCCAATGGAACTGTTTATCTCCCGGCGGGCAACTATCTGACGGGGCCGCTGTTTTTAAAAAGTGAGATGACGCTTTATCTAGAAAAAGGCGCAACCCTTTTGGCACAGGCCGATTGGAACCGATATCCAGTGTTGCCAGGCATGCTTTTTGACGAAAATGGGCAAGACCGCTATAATCTGGGAACATGGGAGGGGAACCCCCTAGACAGCTATGCTAGTCTAATTACAGCTATTTATGCCCATGATCTGACCATCTGTGGTGAAGGCATACTAGATGGAAACGGCGCGAAGGGTGGATGGTGGCAGGACTACAAAAACCGTCGGGGAGCTGCGTGGCGGCCGCGGACGGTATTTCTCTCCCACTGTGAACGGGTGACCCTCGCGGGGATTAACGTGTGCAATAGTCCCGCTTGGACAGTTCACCCGTATTACTGTGCTGACATCAATCTGTTTAATATCAACATCTGGAATCCTGACGACAGTCCTAATACTGATGGAATCGACCCCGAATGTTGCGTAAATGTGAATATAATCGGCGCCCGCATCTCGGTGGGCGACGATTGCATCTCTATCAAAAGTGGTAAACGGTATATGAGTTGTTATCATCCACGGGAGAGCCGGGACATTCTCGTACGTAACTGCCTGTTGGAACGAGGGCATGGCGCGGTGGTCATAGGAAGTGAAATTTCTTGTGGTGTGCGTAATGTGATGGTAGAACAGTGCCTCATGCGGGGTACCGACCGCGGTCTTCGTGTTAAAACACGCCGCGGACGGGGGCAAAGCAGCGTAATTGATCAGGTGTTTTATCGCAATATCGTCATGGAAGACGTCCTGACACCTTTTGTGATTAACATGTTTTATTTTTGCGATCCAGATGGGAAAAGCGCTTATGTATCAGAAAAATCTGCGCTGCCCGTGGATGAGCGAACGCCGCGGGTTGGAACTCTTGCGGTTGAAGATATCACTTGCACTGGGGCGCAGTACGCCGCCATGTTCTTCTACGGACTGCCTGAACAGCCTATAGAAATGGTGGATATGAAGAATGTGTCGGTCTCCTTTGCGCCACAAGCCCAAAGGGGTTATCCAGCCATGATGGATGAGGTTGAGCCTATGTGTAGGGTAGGCATTTTCGCTGCCAATGTCGCCCATATTAGACTGGAAAGCGTTAGACTGGAAGGGTATGAGGGGCAAGCGGTTATCTTATTGGGAAACACCGCCGTTGAGGAGGTACCCATCCATGGATGAAAACCAGATATTGCTGCTGTTAAAGGCTTATGTGGATGGGTTGCTGATGGGTTCTGACGCGGAAAACCCCTTGTGGAATATCGAGAAGATTCGAGCGGGCGTCCCTAATAAGTGGAACTATATCGATGGGTGTATGATTACCGCTGTGCTGGCACTATATGAATTGACGAGAGATAAGCGGTATCTAAATTTCGCAGACAGTTTTGTGGGATATTTCGTCCGAGAAGACGGCGGCATTGCCACCTATGATAAGGAAGAATATAACTTAGACAATATCAATCCGGGTAAAAACTTTTTTGCATTATATGACCTGACAGGGAAGGAAAAATATCGTCGGGCTATGAATACCCTTTACGCACAGCTTATCACTAGTCCTCGAACAAAAGAGGGAAATTTCTGGCACAAGAGAATTTATCCTAATCAGGTTTGGCTGGATGGTCTTTATATGGCGCAACCGTTTTATATGCAGTTTGAAGATTGTTGTAACGATAAGATCGGTTGTTTGGATAGCTTTATGCAGTTTGAGTTGGTTAAAAAACATATGCGCGACCCAATGACTGGCCTTTATTACCACGGATATGACGAAAGTCGGCAAATGTACTGGGCCGACCCGGTGACCGGATGCAGCCCCAACTTCTGGTTGCGGGCGCTGGGATGGCTTGTCATAGCACTGGTGGATACGTTGGCAGTCATGGATGAGCAGCTTTATTACGAATATCGTGCACTGCGCACCCAACTTCAAGACGTGCTCAATGCTATTTTGACTTATCAGGAGTCGGACGGTATGTTCTATCAAGTTATTGACAAGCCACAGGTACCGGGCAATTATCTTGAGACCAGCGGAACTGCCATTTTGGCCTACGGCATCCTCAAGGCCACTCGGTTGGGACTCCTGCCCGAAAAATATGCGAAGTTTGGCGAGAGGGCGTTTTGGGGAATAGCTAAGCGCTATCTCAGAATCAAAGCTGACGGCAGTCCGGTGCTGGGTGGCATCTGCCTTGTTGCAGGTTTGGGAGGTCCCCAGAAACGAGACGGCAGTCTGGACTATTATTTTAGTGAACCGGTGGTGGAAAATGAAGCCAAGGGGGTTGCGCCCATGATATTGGCCTATACCGAGATGCTGCATCGCCTGAAAAAAACGTAAGGAAGGGTCTGACGCTATGCTGACGATTGCCACTCGAGTACATGACTATGGACGTTCAACGCCAGAGATGTTGTTTGAGCGTATCGCTGAGGATGGTTTTGAGGGGGTCATGCTGGCTTTTCAAAAGGCAATTACTGGCGTTTCATCCTACTACGATGTGACGCCAGATCATATTGTGAGAGTGAAAAACGCCTTGTGGAACAACGGTCTCGCACTAGAAACTCTGGGTGTGTATATGGAGCTTGGGCTAGCGGTTGAGAGCGAGCGGCAAAAGGCAGTTAATCAGTTTCTTGTGGGTATGCGGGTGGCGAAGGATATGGGGCTTTCTCAGGTAGCCAGCGAGTCCACACCCATGCAAAAGCAGCCATTAGGCACGACATGGAAGGAGGCGTATCGGTGTCTGATTCGCTCGATGGAAGAGATTTTGCCGACCGCCCAGGACTTGGGGATTGAGGTATGTCTTGAGCCCGTCTATTATCATGTGTTGAGCAGCAGCCGGCTGGCCAAAAAGCTGATAGATGATCTGCAAAGCCCGAATCTAAAAATTACGTTGGATCCGGCCAACCTCTTAGATGTACCGCAGTTTGATAACCAATATGCTGTCTGGGATGAGGCATTTGATCTCTTGGGCGATTTGATACGATTGGTACATATGAAGGGTATAAGAGCTGTGGATGGAAAACGAAAAAAGGCCCCGCGCTTTTCGAAGTCCATTCTAGATTACCCTTATTTGTTCAAAAAAATTAAGCAGCTAGAGCGCCCGCTGCATATCATTCGTGAAGAAACAAATCCAGTCACCGCCGCGGCTGACGTCGCCTATTTGAAAAGCCTATGCTGATATTGCGGGTGGGTAAGGGGAGTGAAATCCCTACCATTTCTCAGGCGTTGGCGCTAGTGCCGCCGGAACAGCCGCTCACACTACTGCTGGCGGGAGAGGTGTTTTGCGAAAAGGTTTTTTGTGAGCATTCAGTTCTGCGCTTGGTAGGTATCGGACCCGATAAGACAAAAATTATATGGCAGGACGGCGCCTTTGACCAGAATGAGGACGGACGGAAAAATGGCACCTTTCGAAGCTATACCGCTTTTTTTGATGGGGATCGGTTAATGGCCGAAAATTTGGCCATAGAAAATGCCGCTGGGGACGGGCAGCTGCGCGGGCAGGCTATCGCAGCAGCAGTGCATACGCGTTACGCGTGGTTTAAAAATGTGCACTTTCTAAGCTTTCAGGATACGCTGTTCCTTGGCCCGCTTCCAGAGAATGAATGGTTACCCGACGGTTTTCGAGGCCCTAGGCAACAAGCGCCGCGCATTCCTACGCAGCAATTGTATGAGGATTGCCGAGTAACGGGGGATGTTGATTTTATCTTCGGTGGTGGCGACGCATTGTTTCGGCAGTGCCAGTTTCACGCAGTCGGGAGCCGTGTTGCTTATCTTGCCGCACCTTGCACGAGACAGGACGGACTGGGCTTTATCTTTGACCGATGTAGCATAACCTCAGATAGGCCGCGACAGCTATATTTGGCACGCCCGTGGCGATCAGGTGCAAGGGCTGTATTTCTCAATTGTGATACGGGCGATGCCATTTTTTCAAAAGGATTTGACGCGTGGCAGTGTGCGACGGGTCACTTTGAGTTTTTGGAATACCCCGCACCACAAGAAAAACATGATTATTCCCGCGTGCTTTCCAGCAAGGAGGCAGATGGTTGGTTCCAAGCGGCAGCTCGTTTGGAACGCACTGTAAAGATGCAACTTTAGTCGGTTTTATTGCCAATGGTCAGATTTGAGACTGGTAGTACCTTTTCTGCTGCGCGATTCAAGCAGGGTTTATATGAAGAATAAAATTATGAAGTTGCAAAAAGATGGTAGACACGGTTTGAGTGTCAACCATCTTTTTATCACTTAATTTATTGTAGGTTTACGTATTAAACAATTTTGGATATGATATGCCCCTTTTGGATGACATAGCGGATTTGAAGGTCATGGTCGGTTATAACGACATTGCCGAATTTGCCAGCTGACAGGGAGCCATAGTCGTTATCTACTCCAATGCACTTTGCTGGATTTTCGGTAGCGGCACGAATAGCTGCTTCAAGTGGAATTCCCATATCGGTTACGGCGCGGCGCATGCAATCAAAAAGGCAGGTAGCGCTTCCGGCAATCGTGTCGGGTGAGTCGGTCAGCGTGCAGCGAAAATCTTTAACGGTCACAGCCTGGCCGCCAAGAGCGTATTCTCCATTTGGCAGCCCACAGGCCATCATACTGTCAGAAATAAGGACAACGCGGTCGGCACCGAAGGTGTTAAAAGTAAAGCGCACCATAGCAGGATGAACATGAATGCCATCGGCAATTAGCTCGACATGAGCATTTTCTTCAAGTGCGGCAATTATCAGACCAGGTTCACGGTGACCAATAGGCGGCATGGCGTTATAGAGATGGGTGATATGGCTGGCGCCGCTTTTAAATGCAGCCTTTGCGGTGTCATAGTCTGCACAGGTGTGTCCCAATGATATTCGAACACATTTAGAAATCGTTTTTATAAAATCCATTGCGCCTTGCTCTTCTGGCGCGATATCCAAAAGCTTTATCAACCCGTTTCCACGCTTTTGCAGACGGTAAAACATATTAACATCTGGCATATGCAAATATCTTGGATTTTGTGCGCCGATCTTATGCGCACTTATAAAGGGCCCCTCCATGTTTATGCCAACCAGATCACTACCAAATCCGTTTTTATGGTCAGCGGCTGTTTCCATTATTGCGCAAAGCGTATCCTCATCGTAGGTCATGGTTGCCGGGCAGATGGCAAGAACGCCGTTCTTGGCTTCATAATCTGCTATTTTGGCTAAGGAGATTTCACTTGCATCGCAGAAGTCGCATCCCACGGCTCCGTGAAAATGTATGTCGACTAAACCCGGCAGTGCAAGCAGACCGGACGCATCTATTATTTCCTCATCTAGTAACGGCGATATCTCCTGGACTATACGTTCACCACGGATAATGATATCTTTTCGTTCAAATTTATGTTCCAGAGTATACACCATCGCATTTTTGATGATCATGATTACACCGCCTTCATATGAGGGAGAGAGCTTCTTCGTCTCCAACGAGTGTAAAATCCGGGTGCATTTGAAGTATTGATGCGGGCACTTCAGGCGTTACAGCGCCAAAAAAGGACTTTTTAACGATTTCAGCCTTATTTTTGCCACTCACCACCATGAGCACTTTGCGTGCCTGCATGATAGTCTTAATTCCAACAGTGTAAGCCTGACGGGGAACATCGTCTTTTTTATCAAAAAAGCGCTGATTGGCTTCTATCGTGCTTTCGCTGAGATCGACACAGTGCGTACCGAGTTCAAACTTTGCTCCCGGTTCGTTAAATCCTATATGGCCGTCAATACCTATTCCAAGCAGCTGCAGATCTATGCCACCGGCTCTGCGGATAAGGACGTCATACCTTGCGCATTCGGCATCAATATCCATGTTGGTGCCGTCAGGTAAATTCACTTTTGCTGGGTCGACGTTTACATGGTCAAAAAAGTTCTCGTGCATGAAGCGCCAGTAGCTTTGCGCGCTCTCACGTGGGAGCGCACGGTATTCATCAAGATTTATTGTGGTTACGGATGAAAAGTCGAGATCGCCTTTGTTGTACCAGTCGATAAGCTGTTTGTATATGCCAATAGGTGTGCTACCTGTTGCAAGGCCAAGCACACATCTTGGTTTCATTATCACCTGAGCTGAAATAATATTTGCCGCTTTACGGGACATGTCGGAATAGTCCCTGGCTTTATATATCTGCATAGTTATCCTCCTGTAAAAGACCTTTGGGTAACACAAAAAGCACCGCAGGTCATATTTCCCAATTGCGGTGCGAATATGCAGCTTACAACTCCGCTGATATAATAGCACGAGATCACAACGGTTTCAAGAAGAATTTCTAGGCTTGATTTTAAAGAAACTGTCAAAATTTATAAAAGAACTTGACATATAGTCCTCAGAAAGTTATATTATAAATAATAATTAAGTGAATATTACGCGTGTGACTGTTAAATCAGGCACGAGTTCAAAGTAATGAACTCGTGCCTTTTTATTTTGGGGGTTGTTATGCTCTTTTCAAAGAAAAACAAAAACAACTATATATCGGCTCCAGTCAGGGGGAGCATAGTACCAATAGAAAAAGTGAATGATCCAGGATTTTCACAAAAGATGATGGGAGAGGGCTTTGCGGTAATTCCTGAGGAAGATATCGTACGTGCACCTATTGACGGCGTCATCGAGCTCACGGACGGAATGCTTCATGCCTTTTGCATGATAGGTAGCGCAGGCGAGGAGCTCTTGGTGCATGTGGGTGTGGACACCGTGAAGCTGAATGGACGAGGATTTAAGCTGTTAGTTAGCCACGGAAAAAAGGTTAAACGTGGAACGCCTGTAATAGAGTTTGACCGCAAGTTGGTGGCGGATGAAGGATTTGACAATATTGTAATCGTTGCGTTTTCCAACTTCGATGAATTTGAGTTGGAAAAACTCATGACCGAAGGAGAACAGGTTCTGCACTACCGCAGCAAACAGATTTAGAGGAATTTGGTAATGAACAAGATTGTCAAAGTATATAATAATAATGCCGTTGCAGCTATTTTGGACAAAGGAACCGAGTGTGTATTGATTGGTTCGGGTATAGGCTTTGGACGTGGACCCGGAGATATCGTTCCTGAGGCAAAAATAGAAAAGAAATATTATGTACAAAATGAGTTGCAGACGAAATTCTTGAAGCTGCTTGAAAGTTCCACGCGCGAAAGTCTAGAAATATCAGAAAAAATAGTTGAGCGAGCTCAGAAAGAGCTTGATATTCGTTTGAGTCCTCAGGCACTGGTGACGCTTAGCGATCACATAAGCTTTGCAATCGAGAGGCAGAAAAAGGGCATTAATCTCCCTAATCTTCTGGCGGACGAAGTCAAGCTGCTTTATCCTGCGGCATATAACGTGGGGCTTTGGGGAGTGCAGCTCATCAAGGATCAGACCGGCATCGCGCTTTATGAAGACGAGGCCAGCTATATCGCGATGCATATTGCGGACGCCTCCATTGAGAGTAATAAGAAAGAGATTGTTCGAACTCTGAAGTTCGTGCGCGATATCGTAGACATAATCAAAGATGTTTATGGCATTTCTCCAAAAAGCAATGATGGAAATTATATTAGACTGACGACGCATTTGAAGTTTTTGGCGAGTGAGATATTTCGTCACGAGCAGCTTTCTGGAGAAGATTTTGATGACATGCTTGAGCTGCTGATGAGAAAAAACAATCAAAACCGCCGTTGCATTGACGAAGTAACAGCATATATACAAAATGAATATGGCTATTCTCTAAACAACTCAGAGATTGCATATTTGCTCATTTACATAAACAGAATACTTTAATTTATGGAGTGTTACTGGTTGTGCAGGCAATATCCATAGACGCAAAATAATATTTTTGCGTCTATGGATATTTTATTTTAAGAATGGTGGGATAAATGTTGCGCAGCAATATAATCGAAAACAATCAAATTGACGATATGATGCCTATTATAGTACAAAGCCTCGGGGGAAAGGCGAACATAGTGGAAACGGAAAACTGCTTCACCCGACTTCGGGTTGTTGTGAAAGATCCGACAGCGGTGAATGCTGATGCATTAGATAAGGCAGGCTGCTATGGCGTACTGAAAAGCGGTGCCGATGTACACATCGTATACGGTACTGCCGCCGACAAAATAGAAAAGAAATTGCGTGAATATCTTGAGAAGTAATAGATAGGAAGGTGCTTATGAAGAGTTTCGATTATGTTATTAAAGATAGTATAGGCATACACGCCAGACCGGCGGGACTGCTCGTTAAAGAGGCGAAACAGTTTGAATCGGACTGCACACTTGCAGTTGGAGAAAAGAGCGCTAGCCTTAAAAAGCTGATAGCCGTTATAGGCCTAGGCGTAAAGCATGGCGACAGGGTAACGGTAACCGCTATGGGCGTGGATGAAGATGCTGTGATAGATGCTATCAAAAATCTGATGATAGAGAATTTGTGATATGAAAGTTTTCAAAGGAAAAAGCATTTATAAAAAAGTGGCAATGGGAAACATTGCAGTCTTGAAAGCCGAAGAAGCTGTTAGAAAGCAGACGGTCTCCGACACAAAGTCTGAGATCACGCGGTTTTACAGTGCCAGAGATCTGGCGATAGAAAAGCAGAGAACGTTGCAAGAGAAAGTTAGACAACAGGCTGGTGAAAATGAAGCGGAGATATTCGAGATACACGCCATGATGCTAGAGGACGATGATTTTTGTGAGTCGGTGCTTAATATCATAGAACTACAAAATGCAAACGCGGAATATGCCGTCTGGCAAACCGGAGAAAATATGGCGGAGACCTTCAGACTGATGAATGATGCGTATTTCAGCGCCAGAGCTGCTGACATTAAAGATATTGCAGGACAGGTGACAGATATTTTGCAGGGCCACCATAAAAGCAGTATGGCCGACAGCCCGGTGATACTTGCTGCGCAGGATCTAAAGCCATCAGAGCTACTGCTGATGGATCCTGACATGCTCTTGGGGATCGTCACAGAGCGAAGCTCGACTAATTCTCACACCGCGATACTTGCCCGAACAATGGGCATCCCTGCGGTGACGGGCGTGGATTTTTCTCAGATATGCAATATGAATGGCATGCTCGCGATACTGGACGGAAACAATGCTGAACTGATAACAGATCCTGCCGAAGCTGTTATTGAAAAATACACCGCCGAAATAGAGGCGCAGCGAGAAAAAGAACGCCGAATGATGCTTTTGAAGGGCAGCGAAAATATAACACAGAACGGGCGGAAAATAGAGCTTTTTGCTAACGCGGGCAGTATTGACGACGTCCGGTTGGCCCTGCAAAACGATGCTGGTGGTATAGGGCTTTTTCGAAGCGAATTTTTGTATATCGGCAGGAATAGTCTTCCGTCTGAAGACGAACAGTTTGAGGTTTACCGCACGGTACTCGAAACGATGAAGGGCAGACGGGTAATCGTGCGTACGATGGATATAGGCGCTGACAAGCAAGCCGACTATCTAAAACTTGAACCGGAGGAAAACCCTGCGATGGGTTATCGCGCGATACGCATTTGCCTCAATAGACGGGACATATTTAAAACGCAGCTGCGGGCGCTTTACAGAGCGAGTGTGTTTGGCGATCTGGCAATCATGTATCCAATGATAACCTCCGTTTGGGAGATAGCCGAAATAAAAAAGATAACGGCTGAAGTCAGAGAACAGCTTGCTACCGAAAAGATAGCTTTCGGCGAAAACGTTTTGCAAGGAATCATGATAGAGACCCCAGCAGCAGCACTGATAAGCGACTTATTGGCGCCCATGGTGGATTTTTTCAGCATAGGTACCAACGATCTGACGCAGTATACGCTTGCGGTTGATCGACAGAACACGCGTCTCGAGGCTTTTTGTGATATTCACCACGAGGCTGTTATGCGTCTGATGGCGCTGACGGCCCAAAATGCTCATAAAGCGGGAATATGGGTCGGGATATGCGGAGAGCTTGCTGCCGATGAAACGCTCACGCAGAGATTCCTCGATATGGGCATAGACGAACTCTCGGTTTCACCAAAATTGATTTTAAGTGTTAGGTTCGCAATACAGACGGCTAGATAAAATTCAAGGAAAAACAGCGCGGCACGCGCTGGCGTTTTGCAAAAATCCATGCGGACAACTCCAATTGTGCGAATATGCTTTACTGTGTGGAAACTTTAGCAAATGTAGCGCAGCAACGTTATGGATATAAATGTAAAGGGGGAGTGTTGTTTGAATCTTGATCTCTACAAACTGGTCACTGAAAACCGAAACCCTGACACGATGGAACTCGACAAAATGACGCCGCTCGAAGTAGTTACTGCTATGAATCGTGAGGATGCAAAAGTGCCTACGGCAATAGCCGCGGTGCTGCCGCAGATTGCGATGACGGTAGAGTGGGCGGTCGAAGCGTTGAACAGCGGTGGACGGCTCATCTATATGGGCGCGGGTACCAGTGGCAGGCTCGGCGTGCTTGATGCGGCGGAATGTCCACCAACGTTTGGGGTCTCACCGGATGTGGTTGTAGGGTTGATAGCCGGAGGCGAAAAGGCTTTTATCAAGGCGATTGAAGGGGCCGAAGACAGCTTCGAGCTGGGCGCTGAGGATCTCAGACAAATAAAACTCACCGAACGCGATGTGGTGGTGGGAATAGCAGCAAGTGGAAGAACGCCCTACGTTTTGGGTGGGCTAGACTACGCAAAAAAAATCGGCTGTCACACGGCGGCCATAGCCTGCAACGCTTCTTCCAATATAGGCGCGGCGGCAGAAATTGCAATAGAAGCTATTGTGGGCCCTGAGGTACTGACCGGTTCCACAAGGCTTAAGGCAGGAACAGCGCAAAAGCTCATATTAAATATGATATCCACAGCAACCATGGTAGGCGTAGGCAAGGTTTATAAAAACCTGATGGTGGATGTCATGCAGACCAATGAAAAGCTGAGGCTGCGCGCTGAAAAGATAGTGGCAGAGTCTGCGGACATAGACCGCGTAGTAGCCAGAAAATTGCTTTGCGAAGCGGGTGGTGATGTAAAAGCCGCGATTGTGACAGCTCTTTTAAATTGCAGCGCTGAAGTGGCAAAACAGCGACTCGCGTCTGCAAAAGGCCATGTTCGTAAAGCGACAGAAGAATAAATACATAGGCCAGGCGTCGATTTGCCCTCAGATCATAAAAATCTTTATTTAGCCTGTTGTCGGGGGGCATTTTATATAGGGTCTAAGAAAAGCCGAATATTTTCAGAAAGAGGGAGCACCATGACAAAAACCATGACAAACAAAGAACTTGCAACAAAGATCGTAGAGTTGTTGGGTGGAGTGGAGAACATTGTTCACGCCGAAAACTGTATGACACGTATCCGCGTCAACATTAGGGATTCAGCCAAGGCAGATCCCGCAGCAATCAAAGCACTCGAAGGCGTTGTAGGTGTGGTGGCGGATGAGGATGATTACATTCAAGTCGTGCTCGGCCCTGGCAAAGTGAGAAATATCATGAACATCTGTACCGAGGAGCTCGGTCTGAAAGAGGCAATTAATAAGGGTACGGTGGACGGTGACTGGCAGAGCAAAAAGGCAGAGGTCAAGGCCGGTCAGAAAAATTCCAGCTTCATTAACAAAATTCGCATTCTGGCTGATATTTTCACGCCCATGATTCCAGCATTTATTGCATCCGGTATGTGCAACGGTCTCGGTAAGCTTATAAAGATATTTATGGACAATGGCGTGCTGCCATCCGGCACCGCAATGGTGGTTACATACAATATTTTTGTTCTGGTAGGTAATGCGTTTCTTTCTTACATGGCTATATTTACCGGTGTTCGCGCCGCAAAGCAGTTTGGCGTCAACGAGATGCTTGGCGGTATGATAGGTGCCGCTTCACTGAATACAGTTATTAATACTATTTCTAAAACGATAGGCTGGTATGACGAAAAGGTCGTCAACAATTCGGTTCTTGCCACTGGCGCAGGCGGAATAATCGGTGTGGTAGTGGGCGTTTGGATACTCTCTAAGGTTGAAAAATGGGTTCATAAGCATATGCCCGAGGTACTCGACGTCTCAATGACACCCCTTGTTGCGATGCTAATATCAGTTCCGTTGTTCGTGTTGCTGGTCATGCCTGTTACTGGTTACATATCGGCGCTCATCTCCTCGTTCCTAAATCTGTTCATCTATTCTACTAATCCCATCGTCAGTGTTGTGACCGGATATATTCTTGCGGCGACTTTCCTGCCACTGGTGCTGCTCGGACTACACCGCGGCCTTGTTCCAATCTACGCTTTGCAGATAGAAAAACTGGGCGGAACCACATTGTTCCCCGCAGTGGCAATGGCGGGCGCAGGTCAGGTAGGCGCCGCTATCGCGCTTTATATCAAGGCTAAGCAGGTCGGCAATAAAAAGCTTTGCTCCATTATTAGTGGCGCTATTCCGGCTGGCATACTCGGAATCGGCGAGCCTCTGATCTATGGCGTTACACTACCGATGATGAAGCCGTTCATCACCGCGGGTCTCGGCGCGGGCTTTGGCGGCGCGTGGTGTATGCTCTGGCATGTGACCAGTACTGCTTATAGCCCCTCTGGTCTGCTTGGCGTCACCATTATGATTCCCGAGTGCATGGTGATGTTCCTCACCGGCCTGCTTATCTCCTATATTGCGGGAGCAATAATAACCTACATATTTATCCCCGCATCGGACGTTGCCAACGCATAAAATCGGATTAAATTTCAAGCCCTCGTTACGGTGCCGGGCAAGGCGATCCTTACCCGGCATCTATTTTGGCATGAGGTGATATTTATGATTGATCTGCATACCCACACGTTGCATTCTGACGGCGCCGACGATGTTTCATCGCTTTTAAGGCAGGCACAGCAAAAAGGAATAGAATATCTTTCGATTACAGATCATAATAGTGTGTCGGCTTATCGCACACCGGAAATAAAAGCGTACCAAAAATATTTTTTTGGGAAACTGATCTTTGGTGTTGAGATAACCTGTATGTTTTGTGGTGAAGTCGTTGAGGTGTTGGGATATGGCTTTAATCTCAATGCCATGGAGCGGCAGCTAAAACAGCATACGTTAGCTTTTGAAGAAAAGCAAAATCGGGAGTTCGAGCTGCTTTGCAAAGCATTTTCAGAGGCGGGGGTAGTTTTTGACAGAAGCAAAATACTGTTTGATCCCCAAAAAGAATCATGCCGCAAAGCTTTTATGAAAGATATTGCCTCGCATACTGAAAACAATGCGCTGTTTAGCCTCTTGCAGTCCCGCGAGAGCTCTAAGTCTTTTACGCGAAATGAGATCTATAATCCCGAAAGTAAGCTCTATGTTGATGAATCCTCGCTGTATCCTGATGTTGGAACTGCGGTAAAGATGATACATGAAAGTGGTGGCAAGGCGCTGCTGGCACATCTTTACGAATATTCTCATGCTGGAGAGTTTAGAGCAAAGCTAGACGATATAGTTAATGACTTTGCACTCGACGGAATAGAATGCGCCCATTCAAGCTTTAGCGCAGAGCAGATAACCGATCTTGAAATGTTCTGCGATAAAAGAAAACTATTAAAAAGCGGCGGCAGTGATTATCACGGCGCCCGCAAACCTGGCTGTGAAATCGGTATAGGCCGCGGAACGTTGTGCATACCCGCACGGTATCTTGAAAACTGGCCTGCTGAAGTAGTTGGTTGACATTATAGATTAATTGTCAATGAGGTGTCTTATAACAAAGCGACAGCACATTTGTATAGTTTTAATATGTTATTGAAGGGCATGGTCAACATAGAGGGGCGTTATTACCTCGGTAATAGCGCTCTTTTTTATTCAGACCACTTACCTTGTGCGTACTAAAAACCACTGGTGATACATAATTAATAACGACTATTAGAGCCATAAATTGCAGGAAATCTCTCAAAATGCGATATGCAGCGGATAAACAGTGTTTACCTTATCTGCTTTGTTGTGGTATACTTATAAAGTAATTAAGTCAACACGGATAAGAAAATGTGATAAAAGGAACAAAAGGGGATACGGATAAAATGAAGTTCAACACAATTTGCGCAGCATTTTTCAGCCCGACTGATACAACAAAAAAGATTGTAACCGCCATTGCAAACACACTGGCCTCAGCGATGGATGTCCCTTGCGAACTGTATGATTTTACTCTGCCAGCGGTTAGGGCAAACCCCAAGTCATTTTCACCTGATGATTTGGTAGTCTTTGGAACGCCGGTCTATGCAGGCCGTGTGCCAAATGTGCTGTTAAAATATCTTGATACGGTACAAGGAAACGGCGCAGCGGCAGTACCTGTTGTACTTTATGGCAATCGCAATTTTGACGACGCATTGATTGAATTGCGAGATATATTGGAAAGCGATGGTTTTCACACCGTTGCGGCAGGCGCTTTCGTCGGTGAACACTCCTTTTCCAAGATTCTAGCGGCAGGGCGTCCCGACGCGTCGGACATGGAGAAGGTCGAATGCTTCGCACAGTCAGTGGCACAAAAGCTCGCCAATACCTCAGCGCTCACGGATATTCCTGAAATAGCGGTGGAGGGGAACCCCAAGCCCTATGGTAGCGGCTATTATCGTCCGCTCGACGAAAATGGCAACTTCATCGATATTCGAAAAGTTAAGCCATTGACCAATGATGATTGTATCAACTGCAAACTGTGTGTTTCAGTGTGTCCAATGGGGTCTATCAGTGCTGAGAATGTCAGAGAATTTACTGGAATTTGCATTAAGTGTGGTGCCTGCATTAAGAAGTGTCCAGTGCAGGCCAAATACTATGATGATGCGGGCTATCTTTTCCACCAGCACGACTTGGAAGGGCGCTTCATTAGAAGAGCCGAGCCGAAAACATTTTTGTAAATAGACGGACTAAATTAGTGTTGCACTACATAGTTTACAAAGGCGGGTATGATAAACGCCCGCCCTCTAAACGTCAAAACTGTAATGCCATTGGTCATAGTGTACAAAATACAAGTATTGAATTAGACTGGCGCAGCGTAAGCAGTGCCAGTCTTTTTTTAATCTGAAAAGGGTCACCGGCTTGTGCTTTGCGGTATAACCTATTCCTAATGCAGTATGTTATAGCCTACAAAATGTTTCGAGTTAATAATTGTCTTAAATGTGGAAAACAGCATGAAATTTTACGAGACTCGTTAAATTGTACACGTAATTTGATCATTGAAATGATATAGAACGATGCGGCAGAATGTTAATGGATGGAAATACTTAGTAAAATAAGTAAAAATAGCAATAATCTGTGAATAAAAATCGACAATAATTCGACGCTAACGTGATATCATAATAAAGTGATAAGTCACAGTATCAATTAATGGCCCAACATAACAACGAGGAGGAACATTTTATGCAAACGGAAACGATTTCTAAAAAGGCGAATTCTCTAGCTGTATTTAAGTTTATTGCTTGTAGCTTACTTGGCGTCTTCATGTTCTTTGTTTCGGTGCCTTACAATGGTAAAAGCTCTATTCCGTTGGATCATTTGACAACTATTATCAGAACTGTCTTGGGCGACAGCCAAAAGTATGTAGCTCTAGCCATTATGATTGTTGGTGCTGTTATGCCCTTCGTGAAAAAGACCTGGAACAAGAGCCCGATTGATACCTTTTTCTCAGTGTTTAAAGTTTTAGGTGTTGTTTGCGGCGTGATGTACATATGGCATTTGGGCCCGGCATTTCTTCATGAAAACAAAGACCTGTTTCCGTTCCTTTTTGATAAACTTTGCTGCTCGCTCGCATTCTTAATTCCAATTGGCTCATTATTCTTGGCTTTTTTGACTGACTACGGCCTGATGGAATTCATAGGTGTTTTTATGCAGCCGTTTATGCGCAAAATTTGGAAAACGCCCGGCCGGTCTGCAGTTGATGCTGTGGCTTCATTTGTAGGCAGCTATTCGTTGGCATTACTAATCACTGATAAAGTATATCAAAGCGGTAAATATACTAAAAAAGAAGCAGCGATTATTGCTACCGGATTTTCAACCGTATCCGCCACGTTTATGGTCGTTGTTGCCAAGACCTTGGACTTGATGGACAAATGGAATTTCTATTTCTGGTCGACGCTCCTAATTACTTTTGTGGTAACTGCAATTACGGCAAGAGTTTTCCCGACATCAAAGATTCCGGATGAATATATGGAAGGTGTAACACCTGATCCCGAAGAAGTAATCAAAACCAATCGCTTTAAGACAGCTTTGAATGAGGCTATTACCGTCTCTGAAAATTCTGGCTCAGTCGCACACAACGTTTTGAGGAGTGCGAAGGACGGCGGCAGAATGATCAGCACCATTTTGCCCACCATCATGTCAATAGGCTTAGCCGGTATGCTGCTGGCAATATTCACACCAATATTCAATGTTATCGGCTATATCTTCTATCCATTTACCTTGGCTCTACAGATTCCTGAAGCTTTGGTTACAGCTCAGGCTCTGGCTACTGGCATTGCTGAAATGTTCCTACCAGCAGCATTCCTTGCTGGTGCTTCCATTCAGGCACGTTACGTTGTGGCTGTTACTTGTATCTCTGAGATCATATTCTTCTCAGCAGTGGTGCCCTGCATTCTTTCAACTAAAATCCCTGTAAAGATTTCTGATCTTGTGATTATTTGGGTGGAACGCGTTATTTTGTCTATTGTTCTGGCGGGCGCAGTTGCAATCATTGTGTTCTAGTTTTATAAGTAGATCGTTAACATCTAATTGGCGGAGAGCTGACAAAATTGTTGGCTCTTCGCATATTTTTATGTATAAGCATTAAAACGGAGACACAACATGTGTCTCCGTTTTAATGGGGGGAGAGTTTACCCTCAACGGGTAGATATCTCAAATTTTAGGTGGTATTTTCCTTAAACAAGAGCTTCTAGTGGTAGTTTATCGATGCAGTAATAAGGTAGCTGCTCGTCAAAACACTGTCCATTATTCCGATACCATGCTTCCAAATGACGGATGGCTTCTCGCGCTTTTGCGACAACTGCTAAATCTGAATTGAAGCCCTGATGCGGCTGGACATACACATTGGCGCTATGATCCAGCGCACGCTGCAAAATAATTTTAGAAGCAGCGCAATCAGGTGTTGTACAGACACTTTCGTTTGTGACACTTTTGGAGAATCCTTCTTCATCTGTAAAAACATCTAATCCCAGTCCACCAATAATGCCTAGATCATAGAGCTTAAGTAAGCCGGATTCGGGCGCAATTTCACCGCGGGTAACGTTGATAAAGCACAGTCCCGGTTTTGCCTTAAAAAGAACATCCTCCGAAAAGTAATTAACATTATAAAAGGGGCTGCTAGGTATCCGCGTCAAATTCATGGCATTAATGATGATATCACTATTGGCAATAGCCTTTTCTTTACTGACAAAACGTATCTGG
The DNA here is from genome assembly GCA_034933525.1 of Candidatus Fimivivens sp. Classification (GTDB taxonomy): domain Bacteria; phylum Bacillota; class Clostridia; order Oscillospirales; family Ruminococcaceae; genus Yanshouia. The sequence goes on along the minus strand of JAYFNI010000001.1, from coordinate 599,629 downwards.
TGATTATGTTGTTCTGCCAGAATATCCTGCCTAATATCAACTGCCTGCGCATAAAGGCCGTTCGCTGCGACTAAATCATAAATGCGCTTGCCAATGTTGCCTACACCAAAAACAGTGGCCACTCTTTGCGGAGAAATCTCCATAAAGGAGTCTACCTTATTACGCTCAAAGCTTTTTGTACAAGCAATATATTCGTTGAGAAGACCAAGCGTCGCATACATAAATTTAATTGCCGTCTGTGCAACCGCGCCCACACAATATTTGCGCAACGACGCGATATTTGCTCGGTTCGCCAACATCTCATAATGATCGTAGCCTGCGCTTCGCGTAATGATGCTTTTTTTAACGCCGTCTAAATAAGTTTTTGGCAATACCGAATGGGTCTTGGTGCTAATAATATCGGGCAAAACCACATCAGGATTGTTCTCCAGAAAATCTTGCACAGTGTCGGGCGTTATCAAATATCTCAAGTCTTTAGGCAGACAGCCATTTTGCTGAGAAAGCGCGGTTTCCTCCTTAAGATGCGCTGCCTCTGCGCCCAGCGCCTCGAAATGTATTACATCATAGGTCATGTTACAGTCCCCTTTCAAAGAAATCGAGCATTTTGCTAGAATAGGAATTAATCGTTAGTTGTCGATGCCTGTACCGCTTTAACAGGTTTCCCAGCACCAGGCCGCCACCATTTAAAGATATAGGCGACAATAAACATTACAGCTAAAATACCAAAGCTTACCCAGGTTACAAGATGTGGCCCTAGTGCGCTCATTGAGGTCATAACAAGTGGTGGTATCACTTGTAAGCCGACAACAATAGGACGATTGAAAAGATCCGCAATGCCGGAATCTTCAATGCCACGCGACTTTAAATCGGGGTCAACAACACGCTGAAGCATAACGCCGGTTGCCGCTACGCCGGTAGCGTGTCCCCAAACCATCATGTTGCGTTCAAACCAGTCTTTTGGCGACGCATACTTGCCAACCACAAGAAACCACAGCCAGTTCACTGCAAAACCGGCCACACAAACAACCAGTAACGGCACAGCGTATTTAACCACGACGCCAAGCTTGAGTGAACCGATGCCTGAAATCATCAAAAAGTCTGTTGAGGCTCCGCTGATGCGGCTGATGCTGCCGCGATCGATATATTTATGAGCGCCAGTCCGGTTAAAAATTGAGTTGAAGATAAAGCCAAATAGCAAAGCTGTACAAAAGGCAGGAATATCAACACCAATTATCGGTTTTAGTAGTTTGCTTAAATAATAGCCTGCTAAAGAGGGCAACAAAACAACTGCCAGATGAAAGGACATCGGATCCAAACAAATGGTGGAAACTGTGGCTTTGGTGCTGTAAGGCTGATCTTCAGGTTGAATCAAGCCAGTACGCATTGAAGCAGGCAAATTTTTAGGTGAGGACACATAGTTGGTATAGCCTTTTCGGGTTCCCCAGTTAATAATCGCAACACCTAAGATAATGCCGCCGATAATACCCACCGTCGCAGTGGTATATCCCAGTGCTGAAGCTTCCTCCCAGCCCATCGCATTGTAGGCCTGACCGACTGCAGCAGCTGTTCCGTGCCCGCCATAGAATCCGGTTGCCATCATCAAACCGAAGCCAGGGTTCAAATCGAAAAAATTATTTAGTACATACACAGTCAGGAACATGCCAATCGCATATTGTAGTAAAACAATTCCGGTAATATTAAAAAACATACCGCCGATAGCTGGGCCGGAAAGTGCCTCTTTGTTGGGCTTGTCGCCTATAGGCATAGCGGCAAAAATTAGGACGATTAGCACGCTGGCATAAGTTCCTAGGCTGTCGGAAAAGGGAAGATAGTCCAGGCCGTTTGGCCCCAAAAGCAATGCAAGAAATCCGGCGATCAATGCTGGGGGGATCAAAAGCTTTTGAAAAATTTTCAACTTTGCACGCATAAGTTGCCCGATGAGCAATAGCCCACCCATTAATCCAACATCGATTAGTACCGTCCACAAAGTCATGGGAATTCCTCCTTGTTTAAGTGGTTTAAAAGCGTCTGTGGTGATAAAATCCGGATTTTTAAACTGAGAAAGCCTGCGCCGCAGCTTATATGGCAGATAAGACCGTCGCAGTCTTTTCTTTCGTCTGACCTCATAATAGCATCGTATTCGAGTAAATACCTGCACTTAACGATTCAAAATCTTGCATATCTTGTACACCTTGTTGTATGCTATGGAAAAAACTACATGAGTCATGGTAAACTAAGGCTATAGAAAATCAACGTGATGTTGTGGTATAATATTAAACAAACAAGCGAATTATTTAGAGGTTTTACTATTCAAAAGATAAAATATTAGAATTTTTAGACGTATTGTGTAAAAAAACGGCGTCGTTCTTTTTAAAAGAGTAAAAGAATAAAACGCTGTCTTTTTTAATATAATTACAATTTATTGATTTATCATGCAAGCAATGAGGCAGTTTTGGTCATTTGATGAAAAGACGTTTACCAGAGCATCTACAAAAGAAAGGGGTCCTACATATGATTCGGTGCAATTATGAAGTCCACTCCAGCCGCAACGATACCTATTCGATGGAGCGCCCGCATTTTCATGAGGATGTTGAGATTACGCTGTGCACCTCGGGAGAAGGCATATTTTTTCTTGAACCTGAAATCTATCCGATGCATCGCGGCCAGCTTTTTTTAATTGTGCCTGCGACATTGCATCGCAGTGTAGCCAATGACTCTTACCGAAGCCGTGTTCTTCGTGTACCAACTTGCCTGCTTGAAGAAATCTCCACATCTCAAAGTAACTTTGCCAACTGTACCCAACAATACAGTAGGGTACAGGTCACACTGGATGAAGCGCAAACTCGTGAGCTTGAGGAAATGTATGAGCAGCTGGAATCACCTGGGAGTAAGCAATTTGGAAACGATATGCAGCGCTTTATTTTGCTCATGGCGTTTTTGGTAAAAAGCTTTTCTTATTTTGTAACTGGTGAGGCGACGCCAGCCAATATCAATATGGAACTCGCCAATATGAAACCGGTTATAAAATACATTCAGGCTCATTTGGCTGAAGAACTATCATTGGATAGCATTGCTGCGCAATTTTTCATCAGTAAATTTTATCTTTGCCGCAATTTCAAACTTGCGACCGGGTTTAGCGTCAGAGATTATATTATCCACTGCCGCATTCTCAGGGCCAGGGCATTGCTGCGCAACGGCTATCGCGTTCAGGAAACTGGCGAGCTTGTTGGCTTTCATAATAATGAGCATTTTATACGTACCTTCAAAAAACTTACCGGCGTCTCGCCAAAACGCTACGCCAAGGAATATCTTATCAGTGATAAAGATGAGCAATCACTTGATCCTACCGCCTAACAGCAAGAAAAGGGTTGCAAATAATCACCTGAACCAACAAATGCGAAAGTTGCAATAGAAGGACCTTCTGCCGTAGGTAGACAGAAGGTCCTTCACATGCCTAGGAATAAGGGAAAAGAATATACCTTTAAGAACTAAAACGATACGATGTAAATTCATGAGAACATAGGATAACAGCGTTGAGAATATAAATTGAAACCATTGTCAAAAATTCTCTCACGCGAGGGCGTTTTGCTTAGATCCAATGCAAAAAGAGGTATCCCGCTTTATTAGATGAGTCAAACTATTTTTTATTACCATAAAATATTTTAAAAGTTTCTATGGGCGCAGGCTTTATTGTTATATTAATAGGTGATATAATGACTGTGTTCAGATTGCCAACCAAGTGTAGAGAAAATCAGCGATGAGAATTCGGCAGAATTTTCTGGGCTGTTTTAATCTGAACACCACTTATAGGCATAAACAAAGCGGCGCTGTATTGCGCGGCTTTGTCTAATACTACACAGTGATTTAAAAAACAATAAAGTTCTTGGTTTGTGTTTTTGTCAGTGTTTAGTATGAAATATGCAGAGTAGAAACAGTGCGTCAAGTGTCGGCGGATGGGAAGTTGCTGCCGAACGAAGGGCTTTAACGCTCGCGGTGCTGTTTCGCGTCCGCTGCCATCTGAAGACGTTCTCTTCATGTGGCCCCACATGCGCCTGTCTGAAAGCGCTTTTCAAATGGGCTGTTACGAGGAGGCAAACATTATGAGATCCAAATCCGCTTTAAAGATCACAAACATCGCATTGCTGATTGCTTTGGAAATTGTACTTTCCCGGTTTCTATCAATCAGCACACCAATTGTCAGAATAGGTTTTTCGTTTGTACCGCTTTCTATGCTAGCTATGCTTTATGGCCCCTTTTATGCGGCCGCGGGCGCGGCAATTGCCGACATAGTCGGTTTCGTGCTTTTTGCGACTGGCGCTTACTTTCCAGGGTATACCCTTACGGCTGCACTAACAGGGCTGACCTATGGTCTGTTGCTTTTCCAAAAGCCTAAGTCTTGGGGTCGTATCATTGCAGCGGTGCTAATCGTTGGCCTGGTTTTGAATCTCGGACTGAATACCGTCTGGATTCAGATGACCACCGGCAAGGCTTATATGGCACTTTTGGTACCGAGAATCATCAAGTCCTTGACAATGGTGCCGATAATGGTTCTGTTGATCCGTTTTGCTTGGGAAAAGCTTTGCCCGCTGGCAACAAAATTTGCTGAATAACATCGAATTGAGGGGAGCCGGTTTTTCCGGTTCCCTTCACATTTTTATATAATCGTGATTTTCACACCAAGCTCTGCAATGAGGGTTATAAGTATGCCTGACAAATAAGAGAGTAATCGCAAAATTGTTTTGAAGCAAAAATTCTTTGTTCTTTAACTTGTTCCTTAATTGCAATGGTATTTATCTTGAGCGCTTTTGGAACCGAAAAAAAACCAGTTTAATCAGCACTTTTTTTGGCAAGGGCAGATTATATGCGGCCAGACACGAATAATTTACTTCTTAAATCTTTACACCGCATTCGGTTTAAGGTAAAATAGATGCGATACATCTAATGTCTGCCATGGTTATGCCTAATGGCATAACTAAAAGGCGTAGGATAATTGTCTGTTAACGGACAATTGTATCACCACGCGCATCGTGTTTGTGATACAATAGAATAAAAATGATTGGAATGATATGATGGGTCTAAAATACAAAAGAGTGCTGCTCAAATTAAGCGGAGAGGCGCTGGCGGGTGGCGCGCATTTTGGTCTGGACTATAAAACGGTTCTTTCTATTTGTAAGAGTATAAAGGAATGTGTAGATATTGGCGCACAGGTTGCTATTGTTGTCGGTGGCGGCAACTTTTGGCGCGGTCGCGATAGTGGCGACATGGAGCGTACAAGAGCTGACCACATTGGCATGCTGGCTACGGTGATGAACTCGCTTTCTCTGGCAGATGCGTTGGAATCGCTCGGGGTAGAAACCCGTGTACAAACTGCAATTGCCATGCAGTCCATCGCAGAGCCTTACATTCGAAATAAGGCGGTTCGCCATATGGAAAAGGGCAGAGTCGTTGTCTTCGGTTGCGGCACTGGCAACCCCTTCTTTTCTACTGATACTGCTGCGGCGTTACGCTCAGCCGAGATCAATGCCGATATCATTCTGATGGCCAAGATGGTTGATGGAGTTTATAATGATGACCCCAAGAAAAATCCTGATGCCCAACGTTATGACCAAATATCCTTTTCAGAAATTCTCAACAAAGAACTGGCGGTTATCGATTCTACTGCCGCCTCACTTTGTCGCGATAATAAAATGCCCGTATTGATTTTTTCCCTGCAGGATCCGCACAATATTGTAAGAGCGATACAGGGAGATGAAATAGGAACTATTTTGAGGGAGGAAGCTTAGATGAACGACTTTGTAAAAGGCTTTGAAACTAAAATGACAAAAACCATTTCGGTACTTCGCCAGGACTATGCCGCGATTCGTGCCGGACGCGCAAACCCCGCCCTGCTTGATAAGGTAACGGTGATGTATTATGACGTGCCCACCCCAATTAATCAGGTCGGTTCCGTTTCAGTAACTGAGGCGCGTACCCTAACAATTACTCCGTGGGACCGTACGGTGTTAAAGGCGATTGAAAAGGCCATTATGGCTTCCGAAATTGGCATTAACCCGCAAAATGACGGCTCGGTTATCCGTCTTGTGTTTCCGCCTCTCACTGAGGAGCGCAGAAAAGACCTCTGTAAGCAGATTGCCAAGATGGGCGAAGATTCTAAGGTGGCTATCCGTTCCATTCGCCGTGATGCAAACGAGAAGCTGAAGGCACAGAAAAAGGAACTTCCTGAAGATACCATAAAGGATGTTGAAAAGCAGGTTCAGGATATCACAGATAAATACTGCAAGGAAATTGACCAGATTTCCGCTGCCAAGGAAAAGGAGATCATGGAGGTCTAAGAACCTGTATCTATTTTACAAAGAATAATCGCATTGCCAGCGCTTTTATGCATTAATATTTTGAAAACGCTCGGAATATGTCTCGTATTCCTGGGCTTTTCGCATAGTCGGGCTTCAAAAGCACTGACCAATTCGGCATTTTAAACTCTTATACAGGCTTAATTTCTTTCTTTGATCATCTGGAGGACCATATGGATTATTCTCAAACCACGGCTGCGGGCGTTCCTGCACATATTGCCATTATTCTTGATGGCAATGGCCGTTGGGCAAAAAAGCGTGGCCTTGCGCGCAGCATAGGACATCGTCAGGGCACAAGGGCACTTCGGCCGGTAATCCGGCACTGTCAGGATCTTGGCGTGCGTTACCTGACGCTTTATGTGTTTTCGACAGAGAACTGGAATCGGCCCCCAAAAGAAATCGATGGCATCATGAATTTGCTGCGGGAAAATTTTGAGGAGGCGACCAAATCTGCCGGCGAAAATATTCGTATACGCGTATTGGGCGATGTATCGCGTCTGGATGTCGATTTGCAGCAGGAAATTGCCAAGTCTGTGCATGATACTGCGGAAAACACTGGTCTCACTGTCAATTTTGCGCTTAATTATGGTGGCAGGCAAGAACTTGTCTTCGCCATGCGCAAACTGGCAGAGGCTGTAAAGTCTGGTGAATTACAACCAAGCAACATAGACGAAGCCATCATTGAGCAACAGCTCTATACGTCGGATATGCCCGACCCAGATTTAATTATTCGCCCCAGCGGGGAGCAGCGGCTCTCAAATTTTTTGCTGTGGCAATGTGCCTATTCGGAATTTGTGTTTATGGACGTGCTTTGGCCGGACTTTAAGCCGAACGATCTCGATTTAGCTATTGCCGAATATGCCGGACGCAACCGCCGGTTTGGAGGCGTGTAATGAAACAGCGTATCATTTCGTCAGCCGCTGGGCTTATGATTTTGGCGGTGGTATTTGCATTATTTGATACCATCGTACTCAATATTGCCGTTGCCGTTATCATTGTCATGGCGCTTTATGAGCTGATAGAGGCGGCGGGGCAGAAAAGAAACCCCACTTCTTTGGTCGCATTGATACTTGGATTTGTCATCCCATTTTTTAGTACGAGTCTGCTCAATAACATTTTGGCCTCAGTATGTTTTGTCTTTTCACTAGCCCTGTTTTGCATGTTGCTTAAGTACCATAATACTGTTCGGGTTGAGCAGCTTGGCTTTGTGTTCTTTTTTACTATGTTAATAGGTTTTGCTATCACCTGCTTTGTCTACATGCGGGATATCTTTGGTGTAGTCATTGGCTTTTATGGCATGTTGGTATCACTAGGCGGTGCGTGGCTTAGCGACACGGGTGCTTATTTTTTTGGCATTGCATTTGGGCGGCATAAGCTTGCGCCCGAAATAAGCCCCAAAAAAACCGTAGAGGGTGTTTTGGGCGGCATAGTGGTTGCGCTGATTTCCCAACTAATTATTGCGTTTGCTTATGCGCAGGTTTGTCGCTATTATGGCACGCCGATAGAGATTCATTATCTGCGGCTTATGTTGGTTTCTCCGTTTATATCGCTTATCAGCGTTATCGGCGATCTTTCAGCCTCAGTAATGAAGCGGCAGTTCGGTATTAAAGATTTTGGCAATATTATGCCTGGACATGGCGGTGTGTTAGATCGCTTTGACAGCGTGTTACTAGTAGTGCCGTTCGTGTATAATTTATTTTTATATGCTCCTTTAATAGTCGTGAAATGAGGCGTAGATTTTTGACTAAACAGTTAACCATTCTTGGCGCGACCGGTTCTATTGGTACACAAGCTTTAGATGTGGCGAAAAATTTGAATATGTCGGTGTATGGGCTATCTGCTCATCAAAATACAACGCTTTTAGAACAGCAGGCGAGGGCATTTCACCCTCGCTGTGTTGCAATTGGGGAAGCTGCACTCTACAAGACGCTTAAGACCTCTTTGGCCGATACCGATATCGTCGTGACAGCTGGGGCTGATGCGGTAACCGAGTTGGCCGCTCAGCCCGTGGATCTGGTGCTTAACGCTGTTGTGGGAATAGCCGGGCTGGGTTCGACAATGGCTTGTTTGCAGGCCAAAAATACATTGGCGCTGGCTAATAAGGAATCTCTTGTCACCGCGGGCGATCTGGTAATGGCAACAGCTAAACGCAATAATGTGCCGATCATTCCAGTTGACAGCGAACATTCTGCAATTTTTCAGTGCTTAAATGGCGAAAATCGTGATAGAATAAATAAGATCATATTAACAGCTTCCGGTGGCCCGTTTTTCGGCAAAACGAAGTCAGCGTTAGAAAACATCACTCCTGCGCAAGCGCTCAAACATCCGAACTGGCAAATGGGGCAGAAAATCTCGATCGATTCAGCGACCCTGATGAATAAGGGATTGGAACTAATCGAAGCTATTCATTTGTTCAGTGTTGAGGCAAACCAGGTAGAAATCCATGTTCACCGCCAGAGTATTCTGCATTCAGCGGTGGAATTTTGCGATGGCTCAATTATCGCGCAGCTGGGATCCGCTGATATGCGCACGCCGATACAGTATGCGATCACTTATCCCGACCGCCTACCAGGGGTTAGCAAAACGCTATCTCTGTTTGAAGTTGGTGCGCTGACCTTTGAGCAAGCTGACCCAGAGACATTTTTATGCCTTGCTGCCGCGCAAAAAGCGGCGGAATTAAGAGGGTTATTTCCCTGTGCTGTAAACGGAGCCAACGAAGAGGCTGTCGCGCTGTTTTTAAAAGGAAAAATTTCATTTCTTAAAATCGGCGAGCTGGTTGAAAAGGCGTTGTCGTTACCGTGCAACCAGCAGGACTACAATTTAAAGATGGTCTACGAAATAGATTCCGCCGCACGTGAGTTGGTGCGGCAAAGCGTACAGGGCGCTTAGCCCTCGAGCTTGATTTACAGAAGGGCGTGTGAAATATTTGAGCAGTGGCCTGACGACGGCGGTTGCGGCAATTTTAATTTTTGGTGCAATCATTTTATTCCATGAGCTGGGGCATTTTACCGTTGCAAAGTGGGCGGGCGTGTCAGTGCATGAATTTTCGATCGGCATGGGTCCCGCCATTTTTAAACGAACAAAGAATGGAACGCTTTACTCTCTGCGTATTTTACCGGTGGGTGGTTATGTAATGATGGAGGGCGAAGATGAACCGGTCGATGCGCCGGGTTCCTTTTCCGGTAAGCCGCTACTCCACCGGATAGCCATTTTACTAGCTGGTTCCTTTAATAATCTGATTATGGGTTATGTTATTCTGGTGGTGCTTACCATCATGACCGGTTATGTAGGCACGACGCGTGTAGCGTTATTTAATGAGGGCGCCGTTAGTTCTCAGCAGCTGCAACTAGGCGATAAAATCACCAAGATCAATGGACACTGGGTACACACCTCAAATGACATTACCTATGAGTTTTTGCGCGACCGCGATGGCCTGATTGAGATGACGGTGCAGCGAAACGGCGAAACGCTGAAACTTGAGCCAATTCAGTTTAAAATGGAGCAGCTTGGCGAAGGGATGCAGGCCATTGATCTCGACTTTAAGGTGGCTGCAGTTCCAGCGCAGTCATTGGAATATGTGACTTATCCGTTTAACTGGGGTCTTTCGATCATTAAACAGGTATGGGGCTCGCTTATCGATGTGGTCACCGGGCGTTATGCCGTCAACCAACTCTCCGGTCCGGTAGGAGTGGTGAGCGCCATCGGGCAAGCTAGTAAAATGGGGTTTGAAAATCTGCTGCTCATTGCTGCGTTTATTGCAATCAATATCGGCATCTTTAATCTGGTGCCGTTCCCCATCTTAGACGGCGGCAAGATCATGATCGCAGTACTCGAAGCCGTCATCGGCCGCAGAATCAACCAGCGGGTGCTGGAATGGATTATGATGATCAGCGTTGGGCTGCTACTGACATTGATGCTGTATGTCACATGGAATGATATTTTTCGCCTGTTTCAATAAAGCGGGTTTAATTGGCTAAGCATCGCGTTACGGTGTTTAGCCAATTTTGCTTCAATGCAGGAACGAAATGAGGAATTATAGTATGAAAAGACAATCAAAAACCGTTATGGTTGGCAAGGTTCCGCTCGGTTTCGGGCATCCTATAGCGATACAATCGATGTTAAACGTCCCTTCTTACGATATTGCCGGAAGTGTCGCACAGGCTAGAGCACTCGAGGCGGCAGGTTGTCAGATTATCCGTGCGGCGGTGCCCGACCACGACGCGGTACAATTGATTGCCGCGCTAAAAGAAGCGGTTTTAGTGCCCGTTGTGGCCGATATCCATTTTGATTACCGGCTGGCTTTAGAATGTGCGGAAGTGGGTGTGGACAAAATCCGAATCAATCCAGGCAATATCGGCGGCGCGGACAGAGTACGGGCGGTTGCCAGGGTCTGCAACGCTAAAAATATTCCCATACGGGTGGGCGTTAATTCTGGTTCTGTCGAAAAGGCGCTGTTGGCAAAGTACGGCGGCCCTACCGCAGAAGCGATGGTTGAAAGCGCGGCCAACCATTTGGCGCTACTAGAACAGGCCGATTTTGACAATAGCGTCCTTTCCTTAAAAAGCTCCGATCTAAAAACGATGATAGAAGCCTACCGCCTTGCGGCTGAACGGTTTAACTACCCGTTGCATCTGGGCGTAACCGAAGCGGGGACCGAGCGCATCGGTATGCTGAAATCCGCCATCGGTATCGGCGCGCTGCTCATAGATGGCATCGGCGATACAATTCGTGTCTCGCTAACAGCTGATCCAGTACAGGAGATTGCCGCTGCTAAGGATATTTTAAAGGCGCTGGGGCTAAAGGGCAGCGGGGTTCAGCTCGTATCTTGTCCAACTTGCGGACGCACCCGAATCGATCTAGTTTCATTGGCGCACAGGGTCGAGGACGCGCTGCAAAACTGTCCGTGTGATCTAAAGGTGGCCGTAATGGGCTGCGTTGTTAACGGACCGGGTGAGGCCAAGGAAGCCGATATCGGCGTTGCAGGTGGTGACGGCTGTGGCGTGATTTTCGTCAAGGGCGAAATCGTCGAAAAAGTGCCCGAAGAGGAATTATTGCCTGCGCTGCTCAAAAGGATAGAGGAGATGACCCATGCCAAATCGGATGAAAAAGCAGAGCTTTGAGGAGTTTATCACGCTGTTCGGCGGCCTGACAATGCAACAACAGCTTGTTCAGGCCCTCAAAGATGTTGAGGAAATACATATAACCACCAAAACCAGAAACTTGTCTATCGCGGTTGTCTGCACCAGACTCCTGTTTTGGGATGAGATTCGCTTTTTAGAGCGCAGTCTTGAAAGCCGTTTGTCGCTGTCTCAGGCTCGATTCTTGCCGCGTTATCATGGGCTATTGCCTACGGAAGACTATTTTGAAGTGCTCTTAAATGAGTTACGGCGTGAAGGGGTTCCGGTCAACGGGTTTTTAGAGGGGAGCGCCGCGTCGTTTAATCCTCAGGACAAGCTACTTAAAATCGCCTTGAAAAATGGTGGCGGACGTCAGCTTGAAGAAATGGGCTTTGTTGATAAGCTACAAACGCTTATTTCCGACCAGTTTAGGCTGGAATGTAACATTCAGCTTGCCGGTGAAGTGGAACTGACTGATTCCAACCCTGTATTGCTTCAGATTGAGCAAGAGGTCAAGTTGGCTAAAGTGTTTAAGCCGCAGGGACCACAGTTGCATAAACTATCTTTTCAAGCTAAAAATTTGCCGTTTATTGAAGATTCGATGGAAGTTGTCTATGGCAAGCCGATCAAGGGCGCACTGACGCCGCTTAACGAGGTTAACGAAAGCAGCGGTCGTGTCGCTGTCTGGGGCGATGTCTTTAAAATTGAAACGCGTGACACCCGCGATGGTTCGCGACGAATTTTTAGTATCTACCTGACTGACTATACCAGCTCGAATATGATTAAAATGCTCATGGACATGCAGGAGGTCGCTCCTTTGGAACGCATTAAAGTGCGGGACACCATTGTCGTGCAGGGCGACGCCTCGTTTGATAAATACGACCGAGAGGTCAATATCAGGGCATATCATATCGGTAGGGTACAAAAGATTACCCGGCAGGATACCTGTGAGAATAAGCGCGTGGAATTGCACGCCCATACAAAAATGTCGGCAATGGACGGCATTGTTTCCGCTACAGATTTGGTCACTGCTGCCGCCAATTTTGGACATCCAGCCATCGCTATTACCGACCATGGGGTAGCGCAGGCATATCCAGACGCTGCCGCAGCTGCTCAGAAAATGACCAAGGCTGGAAAGCCTATCAAAATTCTTTACGGCGTTGAGGGGTACCTAGTCAACGATCAGATACCCGCTGTTACAGGTGAGGGCACACAGCCTATTGACGGCGAAATGATCGTTTTCGATCTTGAAACGACCGGACTTTCCGCTGCCAATGAGCGAATTATTGAAATTGGTGCCATCAAGATCAAAAATGGTGAGATTCTGGACGAATTTGATATCTTTGTTGATCCACAGCAGACACTGCCGCCCGAGATTGTAAAGCTTACTAACATTACAGACGAAATGTTGGTTGGTGCACCAAGTGAAGCGGGGGCGCTTGAGCAATTCTATGATTTCTGTGGCGGTGAAAACGCTGTTTTAATCGCGCATAATGCACGATTTGATACTTCGTTCTTAAAGGTTGCCGCCAGAAGATGTGGAAAGCCTTATAACTTTACAGTCGTAGATACGCTGATTCTAGCGCGCGCCGTCTATTCTGAACTGAAGTCTTTTAAGCTCGGTAAGCTTGCGGAATATTTAAGCGTTGATGAGTTCCAGGCTCACCGTGCCTGTGATGACGCGAGAGCGTTGGCGCAGATATTCTTTAAAATGACCGAAAAGATCAAAACCAACGGTACGCTGGAAACGGTGCGAGACCTGAACACCTCACTGGATATGGTAGATTATAAGAAAGTTCCAAGCTATCACATCATTATTCTGGCGGAGAATCTGGTTGGTCTTAAAAACCTCTACCGGCTCATTTCTGAAAGCCATGTCAACAACTTTTATAAAAATCCCCGTATCTTGAAAAGTAACATCATTAAATGGCGTGAGGGATTGATTCTTGGTAGTGCCTGTGAGGCAGGTGAGTTGTTCCGCTCCTTGATGGAAGGTTCACAATTCAGCGAACTTTGTGAAGTGGCGAAGTTCTATGATTTCTTAGAAGTCCAGCCAATTGGCAACAACGAATTTTTGCTGCGCAACGGGCGCTGCAAGTCTGAGGATGAGCTGCGTGACCTGAATCGCACCATCGTGCGGGTTGGCGATCATCTTGGCATTCCGGTCTGTGCCACTGGCGATGTGCATTTTCTAAACCCAGCTGACGCGTCTTTCCGCGCGGTGCTCATGGCGGGCTTAGGCTTTTCTGACGCTGACAATCAGGCACCACTATATCTTAAAACCACCGACGAAATGCTTGAGGAGTTCTCTTATTTCGGTAAAGAAAAAGCGCTTGAGCTGGTGGTGAAAAATCCCGGCATGATTGCTGAGCGTATTGAAGCTATCAAGCCGATTCCTGATGGAACTTTTCCACCCTCTATTGAAGGTTCGGATGAGGAATTGGAGCGCTTGTGCTGGGAGCGCGCAAAGCGCATCTATGGTGACCCCGTTCCGGAGCTAGTAGCAAACCGCCTGCAAAAAGAGCTGGACTCCATCATCAAAAACGGCTTCTCGGTCATGTATATTACAGCGCAGAAGCTGGTGGCTAAGTCTGAGAGCCTGGGTTATCTTGTTGGCTCGCGTGGTTCGGTTGGCTCTTCCTTTGCGGCGACCATGTCGGGCATATCCGAGGTCAACCCACTGCCACCGCACTATGCTTGCCCCAAATGCCAATACAGCGAATTTATTACCGATGGTTCGGTGGGCTCGGGTTACGACCTACTGCCCAAGGCTTGCCCCAAGTGTGGCGCCGACTGCATACGCGACGGACATGATATTCCGTTTGAAACCTTTTTGGGCTTTAACGGCGACAAGCAGCCAGATATCGACCTTAACTTCTCCGGAGAATGCCAATCGAGCATTCATAAGTATACTGAGGAGCTTTTTGGTGCTTCTCAGGTGTTTAAAGCTGGCACGATCTCGACCATCGCTGAAAAAACTGCTTATGGCTATGTGAAAAAATACCTTGCCGAGCGCAACCGTATTGTGCACAAGGCTGAAGAGGAACGTCTGGCCATTGGCTGCACCGACGTTAAGCGCACGACAGGTCAGCATCCTGGCGGCATGGTTGTCATTCCACGCGGAATGGAGGTTACCGACTTTACTCCTGTGCAATATCCGGCGGATAAAAGCGATTCGGGTATGATGACCACCCACTTCGACTTCCATTCGCTGCATGATACGATTTTAAAGCTTGACGAACTAGGGCACGACGTGCCGACGATGTATAAGCATCTTGAGGATATGACAGGGATCAAGATTGGCGATGTTCCCAACGGTGATGCCGAGGTTATTAGCCTGTTTACGTCGCCCGCGGCGCTCGGCGTGACCGAGGAACAGATTGATTGCAATACTGGTTCGCTGGCGCTGCCTGAAATGGGCACGAATTTTGTTCGACAAATGCTTATTGAAGCGCGGCCAAAGAATTTCTCGGACCTTTTGCAGATTTCAGGCCTCTCGCACGGAACCGACGTTTGGTTGGGCAATGCGCAGGAGCTTATTCACAACGGCACCTGTACCATCTCAGAGGTTATCGGTACGCGTGACAGCATCATGGTTTACCTGATGCACAAGGGCCTTGAACCAGGGTTGGCATTTAAAATTATGGAGATCACCCGAAAGGGCAAGGCGGCCTCAAGCCTTACACCCGATATGGTCAAGACCATGAAGGAGCATAACGTTCCCGATTGGTATATCGATAGCTGTTTTAAAATTAAATACATGTTCCCGAAAGCGCACGCCGCCGCCTATGTCACTTCGGCGGTCAAATTGGGATGGTATAAAATTCACTATCCGCTGGAGTTTTACGCGACATATTTCACCGTCCGGCCAGAAGATTTTGATGCCGAAACCGTCTTAATGGGCAGGGGTGCGGTCAAAAGTCGAATTGATGGCCTGCGCGGGATGGGACTAGATCGCAGCGCCAAGGACGACAACCTTCTTTACGTGCTGAGTATTATTTACGAGATGATGGCGCGTGGATTTGGCTTTTTACCGGTTGACCTGCAAAAATCCGCTGCAAATCGCTTTACGGTGGAGGGGAAAAACATCCGACTGCCGTTCGGCGCACTCAAGGGCGTGGGTGGTACAGCCGCGCAAGGTTTGTATGACGCGGCGCAAAAAGGCCCATTTTTGTCCATAGACGAATTTGCAGAACACGCGGGCGTATCCAAAACGGTCATTGAATCGCTTAAAAACTTAGGCGCTTTTGGTGATTTGCCCGAAACAAATCAAATTTCTTTATTCTAGTTGACAAAAAACAATTTATACACTAATATGGCAATATGTTAGCACGCTAAAGCGCACTGACACTACATACAGGATTGCAGGTGTCTTAATGAATCAGTTTAGCAAAATTACGCCGGACGGCACGAAAGATCGGCTGTTCGACGAGTGTGAAAAACGTGGTCGTTTTACTCAAGCGCTACGTACTTTGTTCGAGTCCCGGGGGTTTGGTGAGGTTTCGACCCCGGTACTAGAATATTATGATGTGTTCGATACTGCGCGGGCGTATTTTCCGCCGGAGAGTATCTATAAGCTAATTGACCATACTGGCCGCATTCTGATTTTAAGGCCAGACTGCACCATTCCGATTGCGCGGCTTATCGCCTCCCGCCTTAAAAACGAGAATGGTCCTTTACGAATTTTTTATAACGAAAACATATATCGCTACGCAGATGGTAACAGCGCTATTTCCGGAGAAATTGCCCAGATGGGCGTAGAATACGTTGGAGGTGGCCTGCCAATATGTGATGTTGAAATTGTTGAACTGGCCTGCCGCAGCCTGCACTCCGTCTGCGGGGTCGATTATCAGCTGGAGCTTTGTCATATCGGCTATTTCAATGCCCTTGTCGACAGCCTAAACACCGATGCGGACACCCGTGAGCAGATTAGAGAACTGGTGGAGCATAAAAACTTTCCGGCACTGGACCAGATTTTGGAGCGTTTTTCAGATTTTCCGGCGCAAAAAGCCCTTAAGAAGCTTCCGGCGCTATTTGGCTCGGCGGCGGTAATCGACGAGGCGCGCAGTTTGTTTAGAAGCGAGGCCGCTGATAAAGCGCTCGATTATCTTGCCTATATCTACCGCTCACTCTCGGCACTGGGGCTGGATAGCCACCTGACCATTGATTTAGGCCTAGTCAATCAGGCGGATTATTACACCGGGATCATTTTCCGCGGATATACCGCAGGGGCGGGGGAGCCGGTGCTTTCCGGCGGGCGCTATAATGGGCTTATCAAGGAGTTTGGCGAGGATCGCCCCGCTACCGGATTTGGTATAAACCTTGATTTGCTTTGTGAAAAGGCCGAGGCGACCGCCGTCATCAAGCTACCGTCTGCTGCGGTATTAGTGGATGAAAACAGTGACATTAGATTGGCTTTTGAGTTGCTGGATCGTTTGGGAAATCAACGCTTCTGTGCGCAGCTGATTCCTACGGCAAACATCGCCGAAGCCGAGCCGCGAATCGGCTTTGACCGCACGTTTGTCGTGGCAGCCAGTGACAGCAGGGAGGTATTGGCATGAGCAACACCATTAGAATGGCGCTTACCAAGGGCCGTATTGAAAAAGGTGCAATTGCGATGCTTGAAAAGGCGGGCTACGGCTGTTCGGGCCTTAAGGATAAGGGCAGACGACTCATCGTTCCCACCGATGGCGGGGAGATTGATGTCGTTTTTGCTAAGGCAGCCGATGTTATCACCTACGTCGAGACCGGTGCATGTGATATCGGCATTGTCGGCAAGGATACAATTTTGGAAAATGGTCGTTCCTTTTACGAAATGGCTGATCTTGGCATAGGAAAATGCCGCATGGTGCTGGCGGCACCTAAGGGCAAGGATGTTTTTGAGGGCTATGCCGCCAAACGCATCGCCAGTAAATACCCTAAAATTGCCGCAGACTATTTCGCCCGAAAGCAAATGGACGTCAAAATTCTAAAAATAGAGGGTTCGGTGGAACTTGGCCCGGTACTAGGCATCACCGACGCTATTGTCGATCTAGTCGAAACCGGCAAAACGCTGGCTGAAAACGGGCTGGAAGTTATTGAAACGGTCTGCGAGGTGTCCACCCGTGTGATCGTCAATATTGCGAGCTTGAAGCTTTCTAAGAATCAGATTGAAGAAATTGTGGAACGCTTGAATCAGGCAAAGGAGGCGACAAAATGATCAAAACAATTAAAGCTGACGGCGTGTGTGAGTATTCATTGTTTGAAAAAATGCGCAGCCGCTCGGTTGAGACAGACCGCGCGGTAACTGCAACCGTCTCCGAAATTATAGAGGCGGTGCGAGCCCGCGGCGATGAAGCGGTGCGGGAATATACCGTTAAATTTGATAAGCGCTGCCCTGATGTTTTTGAGGTGCCACGCGAGATGATCAATGATGCGTTGACTGAGGCCGATGCCGACTTTGTCAGCGCTATTTTAAACGCACAAGAGAATATTGTCGCGTTCCATCAGCGTCAAAAGGCACAGAGCTTTATCGACGCGCAGCCTAACGGCGTTATTTTAGGCCAACGTGTGCGCGGCTTAAAGCGGGTTGGATTGTATGTGCCCGGGGGCACGGCCGCGTATCCTTCGTCGGTGCTTATGAACGCTATCCCCGCCAAAATTGCGGGCGTGGAAGAGCTGATTATGGTTACGCCGCCCAGCGATAACGGCAAGCCGAACCCGGATATTCTTACAGCGGCAGCTATTTGCGGTGTCGATCGCGTGTTTCTCATGGGTGGTGCACAGGCGGTGGCAGCGCTGGCTTTCGGCACTCAGAGTGTGCCAAGAGTGGACAAAATCGTTGGCCCCGGCAACATCTTTGTGGCGACCGCAAAAAAGCTGCTATTTGGTACAGTGGATATTGACATGATTGCCGGCCCCAGCGAGATCTTGATTATGGCGGATGACAGCGCAAACGGGCGGTATGTCGCCGCGGATATGATGGGACAGGCTGAGCACGATCGTATGGCTTCCGCCGTGCTGCTGACCACCAGCGAACGGCTGGCGAACGACACGGTTGCGGAACTTGAGCGACAGATTCAGACTTTGCCGCGCCGTGAGATTATAGAAGCTTCTTTAAAAGACTATGGTGCGATTATCCTGTGCGAAAATGAAGCACAGATGATTGATCTGGCTAATACGCTGGCGCCTGAGCATCTTGAGGTTCAGGTTAGGGATCCAATGCGGCTGTTAGGCGTTTTGGATAACGCAGGCTCAGTATTTCTCGGGGAATATACGCCTGAACCACTGGGCGATTACTATGCAGGTCCAAACCACGTATTGCCAACCAGCGGCACCGCTCGATTTTTCTCGCCGCTAGGTGTGGATAGCTTTGTCAAGCGCAGCGCTTTTTTATACTATACCAAGGAGGCTATGCAGCAATGCGCTGACGATATCCTGACCATTGCGCAGCGTGAGGGTCTTGACGCACATGGCAACGCGGTGCAGGTTCGCCTTGACAACGCGTTTTAGCAGAAAGGGGATACACAATGAAACTGAATCCAGCTTTGGAGTCGCTTTCACCTTTTAGCTACTGCGGCACCGATTACACCATCCGCTTAGACGCTAACGAAAGCTGTGTTCCTATCCCTACGGTACTGATGAACGAGATTGCAAAGGGCATTACGACCAAGATAAACCTAAACTGCTATCCGGACGACCGCACCGTCGCACTTCGTAACGCCTATGCTACGGCGTTCTCGGTGGATGCTGAATGTGTCGTACCGGGCAACGGCTCGGATGAGCTTATTAATATGATCGTCGGGCGGCTTATTCCACTGGGGGGCGTCGTGTTGGGTTTTGAGCGCGATTTTGGCAGCTATTGGAGCAACGCGGCAATATTCGGCCGACGAGCTGTCAAGCTGCAAAGACTGCCTGATCTGACTTTTACAGCCGACATGCTTATCGAAGGCGCAAAACAGCATAACGCCGATCTTGTGATTTTTTCAAATCCAAATAACCCCAGTGGGGCGCAACTTCTGCGTGCCGATGTCATTCGATTGATTGAATCGGTGGACTGCCTTGTTGTTGTGGACGAGGCCTACATGGATTTTTCCGACCAGTCGGTTCTGGATTTAGCGGGCCAATATGAAAATCTTATTGTGTTGCGCACGCTTTCAAAGGCAATGGGCGCAGCGGGCATTCGAACCGGCTTTGCTATTTCGACGCCAAAGCTGACCTACGCGTTGCGTTCGGTGCGCGATGCATATAATGTCAGCTCGGTTGACCAGATGATCGCGACGGTTCTGCTGGAACATCCCGAATACCGACGGGAGACCCTCACCGAAATCCAGCGACTCATGGCAATTATGAAGAAACGATTGGCAGCTATCGCCGGATGTTCCAAGCAGAAACTCATTGTCTATCCTTCGGTAGTCAACTTTGTCTTGCTGTGGCTGGAGGATGCCACGGCAGTCAACGACGCGCTACACCGAAAGAATATTTCGTTGCGACAGTTTGATGACCATCTAATTCGTATCAGCGTAGCGAGAGAGGATATCTTAAACCGTGTCCTTGATGAGCTAGAAACTATTTTAACCCAATAGAGGGAGGCGCTTAACATGAGAACCGTAACCATCACCCGAAAAACCAAAGAAACCGACATCGTACTGTCGCTGAATTTAGACGGTATGGGTAAAGCGGATATTAACACTGGTGTTGGATTTTTCGATCATATGCTGACGGCGTTTGCAGTTCATTCCGGCGTCGATCTTTCGGTGATCTGCAAAGGCGATCTTGTGGTGGACTGCCACCACACCGTCGAGGATGTCGGAATTGTGCTGGGACAGGCGTTTTTGCAGGCTGTTGGCGACCGCGCGGGTATAGCACGCTATGGGCACTTTATGCTGCCAATGGATGAGGCGCTGGCAATGGCGGCCATCGATATCAGCGGCAGGGCCTATCTGGTGTTTGATGCCGAGTTTAAAAGTGCAAATATCGGTGCTATGGACACCCAAATGGTGGAGGAGTTTTGGCGGGCATTTGCAATGAACGCCGCTGTTACGCTGCACCTAAAACTGTTATATGGTAGCAACGACCACCACAAGGCCGAGGCAATTTTCAAAGCAGCTGCCCATGCGGTTAAAATAGCGATTGTGGCTCAAAAAGAAAAAGTGGTCCTTTCTACCAAGGGCTGTTTATAATGATCCGCGGGCGAGAGGGGGATAATCATGATTGCAATTGTCGATTACGGCGCAGGTAATCTTTTCAGTGTGAAAAATGCCTGCGACTTTCTATCTTTAGAGACAAAAATTACCTGTGACTCCACGGTACTGGAATCCGCTGATGGTATTATCTTGCCGGGCGTGGGGGCGTTCCCTGATGCTATGAAAAAGCTTAGTGGTACTGGTCTGATCCCAACTATAAAGGCGCAGGCCGAGAAAAAGCCGCTGCTCGGCATCTGTCTGGGCATGCAGATTTTGTTTGACTATGGTACAGAGTTTGAAAAATGTGATGGCTTAGGGCTGATCCCAGGCTATGTTGATTTGTTGCCTTGTAAGGATTTAAAACTACCGCAGATTGGCTGGAACTCCCTGACGCTGCATCAGGCCTCGCCGATTCTGGCCGACACACAGCAAGGTGATTACGTTTATTTTGTGCATTCCTTTGGCGCGGTTTGCGACGCACCATATATTCTGGCCAGCACCGAATATGGTTGTAAGATTCCTGCTCTGGTGGGTAACAAAAACGTGTTCGGTGCACAATTTCACCCAGAAAAGAGCGGCGAGGTGGGGCTTAATATGCTCAAAAACTTTGGGAAGCTGGTGGCTAAATGATTATTTTACCGGCAATTGATATTAAGGACGGCAACTGCGTGCGTCTGGTCAAAGGCGACTTCGCCACGGTACACCGGGTCGCCGAAGATCCTTTGGAAACTGCTATGACCTTTCGCAAGTCGGGCGCGGTGTGGCTTCACATGGTCGATCTTGACGGCGCGCTGCGAGGTGAGCGCATGAACGCCGCGGTATTCACAAAAATTGCAGCGGACTCTGGATTAAAGGTTGAGCTGGGCGGTGGCATCCGTGATATGGCAGCAGTGGATTATTATCTTACCCACGGCGTACAGCGGGTAATTTTGGGCTCGGCAGCGCTGACCATGCCTCAACTGGTGGATGATGCCGTTCGCAACTTTGGCGACCGTATCGCTGTCGGCATAGACGCTAAAAACCGCATGGTTGCTACACGCGGCTGGTTGGATGCCAGTGAGGTTGATTTTGTCGAAATGGCTAAACGAATGGAAGATAAAGGTGTAAAGTATATTGTCTTTACAGATATATCACGAGACGGAACACTTTCTGGGCCGTCTATTGATCAGCTTTCAGAACTTCAAAACGCAGTAGACTGCAATATAATTGCATCGGGTGGTATCGGGCAGCTTTCGGATATAAACTCACTGGCAAAGGCCGGGCTATATGGTGCAATCTGTGGCAAGGCGCTCTATGCTGGAACGCTCAGTTTGTCTCAGGCAATCATGGCGGGAGGCGATCAGTCATGCTAGCTAAGCGCATTATCCCGTGTTTGGACGTAAAGGACGGCAGGGTGGTCAAAGGTGTCAACTTTGTGGGCCTTCAGGATGTGGGCGACCCGGTGGAATGTGCCATTGCTTACAATCGGCAGGGTGCGGACGAAATTACCTTCCTGGATATTACCGCCACGCACGAGGGGCGGGGCACCATGGTTGAGGTTGTACGTCAAACCGCAAAAAAGGTTTTTGTTCCGCTGACCGTCGGTGGGGGCATTGGCTCGGTAGAGGACATCAAAAATCTTCTGCGGGCAGGCGCCGACAAGGTTTCGCTCAACTCCGCCGCTGTTCGTACCCCGGAATTGATTAGTGAGGGTGCCGAGCGGTTTGGCAGCCAGTGTATGGTTGTGGCTATCGACGCCAGAAGAACACCGGAGGGGACTTTCACCGTCGTTATCAACGGTGGGCGAATTGATACAGGCATTGAGGCAATCGGTTGGGCGAAAAAGGTGGTCGGGCTGGGCGCTGGCGAGATTCTGTTAACCTCAATGGATACCGATGGTGTTCGCGGCGGGTTTGATATTGAGCTGACCGATGCCGTTTCCAAAGCAGTAAATGTACCAATCATTGCCTCTGGTGGATGTGGAAAGCTAGATCACTTTACAGAGGTTTTTCGGAAAACAGGGGCAGACGCAGCGCTGGCTGCGAGTTTGTTCCACTACGGTGAGCTGACGGTTGGGCAGGTCAAAGAACACCTGCGCGCCTGCGGTATCCCGGCGAGGAGGTAAGCGGTGATGGACTTAAATGTATTTTTTGAAAAAGGGGAACTCATTCCAGCAATCGTACAAGAATCCGGTACCGGAGAGGTGCTGATGCTTGCCTACATGAATCGTGAAAGCCTTGAGCTGACTCTTAAAACAGGATACACCTGGTTCTACAGCCGCTCTCGTCAGGAACTGTGGAACAAGGGCGCGACCTCGGGCCATCTGCAAAAGGTGTTATCTGTATATGGAGACTGTGATAATGACACATTACTGATTAAAGTGGAGCAGATCGGAAATGCATGCCATACAGGTGCACATAGCTGTTTTTTTAATAAGCTGAAATAAGATGGTAAATTGCACAGCTGTTTAGCGGCTTGCTGTAACGTTACAAATGACGTTCCTCGATGTTACTTTTGTTTTTATATTATTCCGGTAAGAGCTAATGGATCGGCAGCAAATTTTGCCCTTCTTAAGACCAGATGAACAGAGGGTTGCCGACGGAACTTGAAGCGAATTCTCGACAAAAATCTGCAACAAGAATATAAATCTAATTCTCTTCTCTATATAAATGAAAGATAGTAGACACGTTTCTTTTGTGTCTACTATCTTTTTGCCACTTCAGGTTATGTATGGGAATTGCTTAAAGTCGTTGTTCAAGTCCTATTAAACGTTGATTTGCTTCCTAAATGATTAAAAGCGGAAATACTTATACAATTCTGTGCTGAAGCGGTTTGCTCTCTGCACAGGCCGCCGCATTCTGAGCGCAGATTAAGCTGACCGCGCCAATAGCTTCTTTGGAATACATGCCAATGTGCGGGGTGACAATGACGTTATCCAGAGTTAGCAGAGGATTGTCTGTGGACATGGGTTCGACCTCGGATACATCCATGGCGGCGCCGGCAATATGGCCGGAGACCAGCGCTTCATACAGCGCCTTTTCGCTGACGATGCCTCCGCGGGCGCAGTTTATGACGTAGGCGCCTTTTTTCATTTGGTTGAGCTCGGGTTTAGAAATGATATTCTGTGTTTCCGCTGTCAGTGGAAGGTGCAAAGACAAAAAGTCGCAGTTTGTTATGACTTGTTCCTGTGTACACAAGGTTACATAGTTTAGGAACTCCTCAGGAAGTTCCTTTACATAGGGATCATAAGCCAGAACCTTCATGTTAAATCCGCGGGCGCGACGGGCTACATTCTTCGCAATGGCACCAAATCCCATTAGTCCCAGCGTCTTACCATATACATCCACGCCGATAGCAGTCTTCCACTTACCCTCGTGTACCCAACGGTTTGTAGAAACAATATTGCGCGCTACCGCAAGCATTAGTCCGAAGGTTAGGTCAGCTACAGCGTTGGAATTGGTGCCGGGCACGTTGCACACGGCAATTCCCAAATCCTTTGCCTTGTCCACATTGATATTATCGAGTCCGGC
Organism: Candidatus Fimivivens sp.; assembly: GCA_034933525.1. Classification (GTDB taxonomy): domain Bacteria; phylum Bacillota; class Clostridia; order Oscillospirales; family Ruminococcaceae; genus Yanshouia. Next base: position 575,489 of record JAYFNI010000001.1, on the reverse strand, counting down.
TCCGTGTTTGCAGATGATTTTCAGCTTATGACAGCGTTCCATTACTTCCACCGGGAATTCATGAGCGCCAATAATCAGGGCGTCATAATCGGGAACTATCGCTTCAAACTCTGCCTGATTAAAATCCTGACCCTTTAATGTTATCTCAAAACCGGCATTTTTCAAAACATTCAAAGGTTCGTTGCTAATTTTGCCAAAAGATCGGGAAGTAATCAATACTTTTTTACTCATTGTGATCTCCTTTTAAAACTGACTATTTCCTCAGAACGCTGCCTGAATTCTTTTGCTGGGGGAAAAGCTTTCAGAGGCTTTTGCGGCTGAATTTGTTGCCCATGAAATGAAGGAAAACAGTTGATACATAAACTAATCACTTACCCCATGAAAGACTTCGCCTCAAACTTGTTTATGATCGCATTCGGTCCAAAATTACTACCAATCAGTTCAGCTATGTGAATGGTGAACCAGGAGGCAAATACAACGCCAGCAGCGAAACAATCAATTATATGGTGCTTGATCGCATGCTTTATATTGATTTTATGATCAGGGGGTCTATCCCTAAAATATTCGTGGTCGGATATGCGGAGTAGAGGGAAGAAGGATTATGTATACTCTGTTTTTAAGCCGTACCCAGTCGTAGAACAGCGTATTGTACTGCTTAGATTTATTTACCTAAATATCCGCCGTCACAAGGAATAATAGCACCTGCCATATAATCCGAAGCATCGGAGGACAGGAAAATACACAACCCCTTCATATCATCGGGGGTACCCCAACGATGCGCAGGAATTCGAGACAGAATTTCTGCATTGCGGTCTTTCTGATTGATGAGGGCAGTGTTCATTTCCGTGGCCATGTATCCGGGCGCAATCGCATTGACATTGATGCCTTTTCCTGTCCACTCGTTGGCTAACGCCTTGGTCAACTGAGCCACGCCACCCTTGCTTGCAGCATAAGCAGGTACAGTATAGCCACCAAAAAAGCTGAGCATAGAAGCGATATTGACAATCTTGCCCTTGGAGTTCTGGCGAATAAACTGTTGCCCTGCCATTTGACATAGTTCAAAAACTGCGGTCAGATTGATCTCCAACACATCATCCCAGTCCTCTAAGAGAAAGTCCTCACTTAAATTCCGGCGCTGAATACCTGCCCCATTCACAAGAATATCCAGATGTCCACCGAGCATCTCCACAGCCTTGGCAAAGCCTTCTTTCCGCTTGATACGGTCTCCAAGATCGACGACAATTCCATGGCATTTGAAGCCTTTTTCAGAAAACTCCCGAGCTACCTTAAGCGCGCTGTTTCCGGAGCCCACCACTACTACCTCGCATCCGGCTTCCATCAGGCCTTCGGCCATGCCATGGCCAAGCCCTCGGGTACCACCAGTAACGATGGCCTTGCGATTGGTCAAATCAAAAAGTTTCAATAGAAATTCCTCCTTCTCTATTAGCAGCCTGTTTGGCGTTAGGCTAGATAATCTTTTTTCAAATATTTAAATCTGTTATATTGGATTTTAAATTTAAAATAGGTTTAAATATATAATAGAACTATAAAATTTTATTGTCAATATCATAATTGGTTACAGAAATTATCTAATATTGCCTTAAATATGCTAAAGTTTGAAATTATACTTAAAATATTTGTATTTTCGAAATATAAAATAATTGGTTTCAATTATGTAGAAATTATATAAAAAATGAATTAACAATTGACATCCAATTATATGATGGTAAAATATATTTAGATTTTAGATTTAAAATTATTAAAATAAAATCTAAAAAATTATTTAAAAATTGAGCGAGGTGAAGTTGCCTCCATGTGCATACTGGTTCTGGAATCAAGCACAAGTTCGGCAAAAGCGATGCTCTACGACCCAAAACGGGGCGTAGTAGATATGCTAAGTGAGATTTATGCGCCTGATGCCTGTGATGTTGGAGAAATTGGGGCGCAAGATCCGGAATTAATTTTTCAGCAGACTGTCAACATAGGAAAGCAGCTAGCTGCCGGAAGAAAAATTGACGCGATTATCCCCTGTGGTACATGGCACACCGTGTTGGTTACAGATGCCAATATCCGCCCGGTGACGCCGTCATACACGTGGACATATAACGGCGCGGCTTCGGTGGCCGCACGTCTGAGAGCTGACAAAGCCTTTTGCAAAAGCTTTTATCAGCGCACCGGCTGTATGGTACATGCTATTTACCCGATTTTCAAGCTATTATCGTTAAAGGAAAATGGAATGGATTTGACCGGTAAAATGGTTTGTTCCCAGAGCAGCTACAATGTTTATCGGCTGACGGGCGAATGCGTTACCACCGACTGTACAGCTTCCGGTGAAGGTTTGCTCAATGTGCACACCCGCCAATGGGAACCCCAGTCGCTGGCCTTGCTGGGAATTACCGACAAACAGCTTTTCCGGTTGACGAACTACCGAGAAACATTCCCCTTAAGTGAAGAGGGGGCCCGTTTGCTGGGCCTTCCCGCGGGAATACCGGTTCTTCCCAATTATCCCGACGGTGCGCTCAATCAAGTAGGCGCGGGCGCGCTTACGCCTGGCGTCATGACCTTTTCGGTCGGCACTAGTGGCGCGCTGAGGCTGTCGACCACACGTCCCGTTCTACCTAAAGAACCGAGCACCTGGTGTTATTTATCCCCAAATTCTTGGCTTTCAGGGGCGGCGACATCCGGCGCTTGCAATTGCTTGGACTGGTATAAAGAACATTTTTTCCCTGCGGCATTATCTTACGAGCAGCTCGAGCAGACAAATATCGATCTGCAAAAAATGCCCTTTTTCTTCCCGTTCCTTTTTGGCGAACGTTGCCCCGGCTGGAATGATGAATGGTTAGGAGGCTTTTTTAGGCTCCGGGCTGATCATTCCGCTGCGGAGCTTTACCGAAGCGTGCAAGAAGGCATTCTTTTCAACCTTTATCAGTGCTATAACATTCTTTGCCATGAAAACGGCATCCCTGTTGAGGTGCGACTTTCGGGTGGAATTACAAACTCAAAAATGTGGCAACAGATGTGTTGTGACATTTTTGGACGCAATATGTTATGTTCCAATGTGCCGCATGCCTCCATGCTGGGCGGTGCGGTGCTCGCGATGGAAGTGCTTGGCGGTATCGACAAAATTGAAAAATTTGAGGTCGGCGCTATGGAGCAATTGACCCCCAACCCTAAAATGCATACTTTGTATGAAAAACGCTTTTCTATATATCTAGAACAATATCGAAAAGGAAATTTCTAATGGGCAAGGCTGGACATAACGGAAAGGGGAGAGTTAAAATCGTTACGGTGTGTCGGGCTGGCTAAGAGATAAATACGACGATAATTTCCGGGCGGGTGCAGGTCAAGAAAATAGGAGATAAGCCTGTTGATGCGGATATCAGGGAATAATCCCGGCGGTGTCGTCATTTTTGGAGACGGACCATTCCACTTGTTGATGCGAGATCTAAAAAAGAGGAGGAATTCATGTGAAGAAAGCGCTGTCTTGGCTGCAACGGGTAGAAAATCTTCTGATTATCATTACATTTACGATCATGGTGATTGCCTCGTTTTCCCAAGTCTTAAACCGCAATATTTTCAAGCTGGGAATCGGCTGGTTTGAAGAAATTGCTGTTTACTGCATGATTTGGATGACTTTGCTGGGAACGGAAATGGGACTTCGGGACGGCACGCAGGCATCAGTTACTGCATTAGTGGATAAGCTCCATGGGCTATCCAGAAATCTTTTGCAGCTGATCGCCAAAATTTGTGTCGTTATTTTTACAGCAATTATCACGAAAAGTGCTTGGGGCATGGTTATGAAGCAGATTGCAACTGGTCAGACTTCCCCTGCGCTACATATACCTATGGCAATTCCCTATATGGCACTACTGGTCAGCTTTGCCATTATGACGATGGTGCAGGGCGCTACCTGTATCCTTATGGTGACACATCTCAAGGATGCCGATGCCCCCCAGGCCCTTGATAGCAACACGAAAAAGGAGGAAGGAAAATGATAAGCGGACTTATCTTGTTTGCCTCGCTAGCCGTGTTCCTAATCATGGGCGTTCCAATCGCCATGAGCCTCGGCATGTCTTCTATGGTAACAATTTTTCTCAGCCCGGAAATTACCGTTTCGGCCGCTACAATAGCTCAAAGAATTTTTGGTGGTATGGAATCAACCTCCATTATGGCCATTGCCTTTTTTGTGCTGGCCGGCAATTTGATGACCAAGGGCGGAATCTCGCGCCGTCTGTGTGACTTTGCTAACTCCATTGTGGGCAATGTCCGCGGTGGTATGTCTCTGGCACTGGTTCTGGCGTGTGCCTTTTTTGCGGCCCTTTCCGGTTCCGCACCCGCTACAGTACTGGCCATCGGTGCCATGCTGTACAACGATATGGTTCGTCTGGGGTATCCAAAAGAACGTATCGCTGGTCTGCTGGTAGTTTCTGGTGGCATGGGTCCCATTATCCCACCCTCCATTATCATGGTGGTTTACGGAACTATTACCGGCGCTTCCATTGCTGACATGTTTACATCCGGTCTCTTCATCGGCTTGATCATCGTTGCAGTCCTAATGGTTATTGTGTTGTGGTACGCCAAAAGAGAGAACTGGCCCAAGCTAGACAGAAAGATAGGCCTGAATGAGTTGGGGCGCTCCTTTGTCCGCGCCGTTCCGGCTTTGATGTTGCCAATCATCATTCTGGGTGGTATCTATTCCGGTCTGCTGACCCCAACCGAAGCCTCTGGTGTGTCGGTCGTTTGGGCTCTAATTGCGGGCATGTTTATTTACAGAGAGCTTAGGATCAAAGATTTGCCCGAGATTCTGCTGGATTCTGCCAAGAGTGCTTCGATGGTTCTCTTCATTATCGGTACTTCTACAGCATTTTCCTGGCTATTTACCTTCTCAGGGCTTTCCAAGAAGATGGTAGATGCGGTACTCGGACTCAGCCTGACGCCCACGCTTTTCTGCGTGGTTGTGGCTATCATTCTGCTGATTTTTGGCACATTCATGGAAGGTATTGCTATTGCGGTACTGCTGGTGCCTGTGCTCTGGCCCATGGCACAGTCTTTGGGTGTGGATATCATCCATTTTGGCATGATCGTTTGCATCTCCAACGTCGTTGGCACTATGACCCCGCCCGTAGCCGTCAATATCTTCTCTGCCCGGAGCGTGTCCAAGCTTTCCATCGGTGAAATAGTCAAAGGTCAGATGCCCTTCTTTATCGGTTACCTGTTGGTTTTCTTTGCGGTAGTGCTATTTCCGGCACTGAGCAAGGTTTAATTTAGTCATTGAGGAGGAGTTGTATTATGGAACAATCGGAACGCCTTCGGCTGGAGGGCTGGCGAGTGCAGTCCTCTGAGGAACCGGGCTTTCATCCTGTCATTACGCCCGACCAGTGTGAGTGCCGCGTGGCGCAGGTTTATCGTCTGAATCTCCCAGCCGGAAAAAGTCATACGCTGGAAACCGGCCGACTGGAAATGCATCCGGTTCTGATACAGGGACAAGCTACCCTTTCGGCTCATCCCAAGCTGGCGAATGACATGAATCGGTTTGATGCTTTTTATCTTCCCAGTGGGGAAACCGTCACTATCACCGCCCAGACAGACTGTATCTTTTATGTGGCTGCTGCACTTTACGAGGGCATCGGAAAGCCTAGCTTCCGAAAATTCGATCCCACACTTCCCATTGGAGATATTCATCAGATTCATGGCAAAGGTGTCGGCCAGCGGGAGGTCATGTTTACACTGGATCCCAAAACACCTGCGTCGCGTCTCATTTGCGGTATTACCTGGGGCGGACAGGGCACTTGGACCAGTTGGCCCCCTCACCAGCATGAAAAAGATCTGGAAGAGGTTTATTGCTACTTTGATATGCCTAAGCCTAAGTTCGGATTCCATCTGAGCTATCTCAGAAGCGGAGATCCCGACGGCGTTGTGGCGCATACTGTCACCTCAGGAACCATGGTGCAGGCGCCGGCTGGATATCATCCCACTGTTGCAAGTCCTGCGGTACGCAACACCTACCTGTGGGTATTAGCTTCCTTTACACCGGAACAGAGAAGCTACGATCTGGCAGTTCTTGATCCAGCCTTTGAACAGTATTGATCGACCGTAAAAGGGTTATCAATAAAGAGACAAGCTTAAAAGATGAAAGGAGTTCATTCAATGAAAAAGCGAATTCTCTCTCTTGTGTTTTCCTGTGCATTGGTGTTTTCCATGACGGCCTGTGGCCAATCTGCAAGTTCCGCCCCGCAGGGAAGCACCTCTGGTTCTTCTGCCTCGGGCGAGGTAATCACCTTGAAGCTCGCCATGGTGGATAACGAGTCGACCCCTTATTATAAGGGTGCTATGAAGATTGCTGAAGAAGTTTCCGCCGCGACGGATGGCCGTATCCAGATCGAGGTTGTGCCCGGCGGCACCCTTGGTGGCGAACGCGACACTGTTGAGCTGGCTATGAACGGCGACCTTGACATTGCAACCGCTGCAAACTCGGTACTGACCAACTGGATTCCCGAAATGAGCATTCTGGATCAGGCCTATCTGTGGGAAAATGCTGATCAGGCTCATGCAGCAGTAGACGGCAAGGTTGGAAGCCTCATCAACGAGAAGGCCGAGGCGTTGGGCCTGCATGTTATCGGTTATATGGAGTCTGGCTTCCGTGACGTATTTTCCACGACGCCGATTGAAAAGCCCAGTGACTTCACTGGTATCAAAATCCGCACCATGCAGAACCAGTATCACATGGCCGCTTTTGAGTCCTTCGGCGCCATGCCGACGCCCATGAGCTTTAACGAAGTGTTCACCGCCCTCCAGCAGGGATCGATTAACGCCGCTGAAAACGCAGTTTCCGGCTGCTTAACCAATGGCTACTATGAGGTGACTAAGAACGTCACCACCACCCACCATGCCTTTGTATACATTCTGCTGTGCATGTCCGACAAGGCATGGAACAAGATTCCTGAAGAACTCCAGCAGCCCTTCCTAGATGCGGTCAAGCGCGGCTACGAAGCCCAGCGCGACTATCTGGTAGAGTTCAACAACGATTCTATTGAGCAGCTCAAAGCGAAGGGTGTTACCTTCCACGAGATCGACACCGCTGCGCTGAAAGCTATGTACGATCAGGCTGCCAAGGCGAAGGGATTCACCTTCGATCCCGCTTGGGAAGCTGCCTGCAAGGAAGCGATTGAAGCAAGTCCTGCCAAGTAAACGGCGATTACCGCGAACATATTAGCTGACAGCCGCCGTCCCGGTCAGAAAGGCTGGGGCGGCGGTACGCTTTTATATCAGAAAGGAAGATTGTTTATGGACTCATTGCTTGAACAGATTTATCGAATTGGTATCGTGCCGGTTATCAAGATTACCTCGCTGGATAGTGCGGTGCCGCTTGCCCGTGCGCTACAGGCAGGCGGAATTCCGGTGGCAGAGGTAACTTTCCGAACCGAATACGCTGCTGAGGCCATCCGTCGTATTTCAGCTGAAGTGCCAAACGTGCTGACTGGTGCTGGCACTGTTACCTCCATTGCTCAGGTGGAAGAAGCAATTGCCGCTGGTGCCCGCTTTATTGTAACGCCGGGCTTTAATCCCAAAGTGGTGGACTACTGTTTGGAAAAGAAAATTCCGATTCTCCCGGGTGCTCCCAGTACCAGCGATATTGAACAAGCCATTGAACGGGGCCTCAAGGTTGTCAAATGCTTCCCGGCTGAAGCGCTGGGCGGGCTTGATTACATCAAAGCTGTTTCAGCTCCATACAGCAGCATCAAATTTATGCCGACCGGTGGCGTATCCCCTAAAAATATTAACAACTATCTGGGCTTTTCCAAGGTGCTTGCCTGTGGAGGCAGCTGGATGGTGGACCAGAAGCTGATTGACGCGGGCGACTACGAGGGTATCACCCGGTTGTGCACCGAAGCGGTGGATACCGTTTTGGGTCTGGAGATGGCGCATATTGGTATTAACAGCAACGATGCGGCAGAGGCCGGCCATACGGTTAAGTTTCTGGCAGCTCTGCTGCATGCGCCCGAGCGCGAAACGCCCTCCGTTTGCTATGTGGGCGACCGTATCGAGGTTATGAAAAAGGTTGGTCGAGGCAAGAACGGCCATCTGGCAATTGCCTGCAACAATCTGGACCGCGCAATATTTCAATTGGAACGCAGGGGCATTGTTTTTGATCACGAGGCTACTGGGGTGGATTCCATGGGACACCGTTATATTTTCCTTCAGGACTCAATCGCCGGTTTTGCCGTCCATCTTAGCGAGAAATAGGGCGAAAATATAACTCTGGAAAAGAAGTGAAAGGATGTATGCGGATGAGCAGCCAAATGGGTGTTGTGGGTTTAGCTGTCATGGGACGGGGCCTCGCTCTGAACATGGCAGAACATGGTTTTTCAGTGGTCGGCTACAATCTGGAACCCGAATATACCCACGCTTTTGTAAAGGTCGGCCAGACAGCCGGTTATCACGTAGACGGTGCTTTTTCATATCAGGAACTTAGCGCCGCATTGGAGAGACCACGAAAAATTCTACTCATGGTCAAGGCTGGAAAGCCAGTCGATCTTGTACTGGATGGGCTGCTACCGCATTTGGAGCGCGGGGATATTATCATTGATGGTGGTAATTCCTTTTATGAAGATACCCGACGGCGGTGTACGCGCTGCGCGGAGCAGGGCGTCTATTTTATGGGTATGGGTGTTTCTGGTGGAGAGGAAGGGGCTCGACATGGTCCGGCGCTAATGCCCGGCGGAGACAGGGTCGCTTATGCCCAGGTTGCACCGTTTTTGACGGCTATCGCTGCCCATGTGGGGGAGGATTCCTGCTGTACCTATATTGGGCCGGATGGAGCTGGGCATTTCGTCAAGATGGTGCATAACGGCATCGAGTACGGGGATATGCAGCTGATTTGTGAAGCATACTATTTGATGAAGCGACTGCTGGGGTTGTCTGCTTCTGAAATTGCGGCGGCCTTCCGATGCTGGAATCAGGGGGAACTTTCTAGCTTTTTGCTGGAGATCACTGCGCATATTCTGGAAGCGACCGATGCCGAAACCGGAAAACCGATGGTAGATGTCATTCTGGGGGAAGCCGGCAGCAAGGGAACAGGCATGTGGACCGCGCAAGAGGCACTGACGCTAGGCGTTCCGATCCCTACTATTGTGCAATCGGTCTTTTCAAGGTATCTATCAGTTTATTCCCACCGCCGAAAAACAGCAGCAGTCACCTATACGAAACCGGCGACGATTTGGAAAGGTGACCGGGAAAAGATGATTGAGCATATCCGTAGGGCTTTTTATAATTCTCGGCTCTGCTCCTATGCACAGGGATTTGATTTATTGCAATGCGCTAGTGGAGCAAACGGCTGGAGCCTTGATCTGGGCGGTATTGCACTTTTATTTCGGGGTGGCTGCATAATCCGGGCCGCTTTTTTAAACGACATTGCCGCGCATTTTCGCGAGTCAGAGGCAACGGATAGTCTTTTGATTTCTAATAAATTTTCGGCGCGCATCGAGGCGTATCAGCCGTCCTGGCGTCGGGTTGTGGTAGCCGCAGCTGAAGGTGGCATTGCGGTTCCGGCTTTCTCATCCAGTCTAGCGTATTTTGATGGGCTTTGTGACCCGGAAGGCCCGCTCAATCTTCTGCAGGCGCAGAGGGATTGCTTTGGCGCGCATACATTTCGCCGCATTGACCGGGAAGGGACTTTCCATCGGGAATGGTAGGTTGTTTGCTTGCTCTTTTAATTGGAGTATGATAAAATATTTAACAAATGAGAGAACTGGACGCTTTTCTCAGTGGAATGGAGAAGTGATACCATTGACTATGACAGACGGTACAGAACGTGTGATAGGGCACAACAGTCTGGTTGACTTTGCAACGGAGCAGATTCGAAAGGATATCACTGAGGATATTCTTCCCCCCGGTGAAAAAATCAACTTCAATTATCTTTGCGAACGCTATGGAATCAGTCCGACCCCGATCAAGCAGGCTCTCAACCGTCTGATGATGGAGGGCCTTGTAGAAGGAATTCCGCGAAGAGGGTATCGCGTCTGTTGCACCAATTGGAAAGAATTAGAGGAACTGTTTGAGCTGCGGCTTATGATGGAGCTGCACTTTGCAGATAAAGCTACTGAAACGGTTGCGGCAAGTACGATAATACAGTCAAAATTTGAAAAAAATATCCAGGATAATCTGTTCTTAGTACAAAATTTTACAACCGCTAAGGAATATTTTCAAACTTATGAAATGGATCAGCAATTTCATGAGCTTTACATCCGGGCGGGTGGCAATCAAGCGGCTGTGCGTACCTATAAAAGCTTGAATACGCACACTTATGCGGCTTATCTGTTCCACAAGCAGCCAAAAGAAAAGACGGTGGATGGAATTGTTGAACATCAGGCTATTTTTTCCGCGATGAAAAGTGGCGATGTGGATGAGGTACGCCAACGGGTGACGTATCATAATAAGAATGCTCGAACCAAAATTGAGATCGCGCTAAAAATACGCTCTTGGGACTAATAGGTCCCTGCGAAACCAGCTGAAAAAATGGGGGAACGGAAGGCAGATAATTATTCGTGCCCATCTTCTCTGCCTTTTGGGGCGGTTCGAAACAATTGACTACAAATTATATTTATTTTGATTTAAACGCGCCTTAAATCGACTTTTGATAATCGATTTAAGGCGCGTTGGTGTTATTTGCTCACTGTTGTTAGATTTGATGCCTAGGGTAAATTTCATTTTGTTCTCACTTTTTTTCATTTAGCTTAAATTATATCTTGTAAAGAAATTCCATAAGAATTAATATATCAATATATAGTGTTTTTAAGATGGGAGAAGTGTATGGAAAAGATTCATGACATCATGCTAAAGTCGGTACAAAAAAACCTTGATACTGCAATTGCGCTTAAACAATATTTATATGATCACCCAGAACTACCATGCCAGGAAATTCAGTCCAGTAAGGAAATTGTCCAAACACTTCAAGTGGCTGGGTATGAAGTGGAATATCCGTTTATGGAGGATATATTAGGATATTCCACCGCCTTTCGCGCCGTGTTGAGAAACGGGGATGGCCCGGGTGTTGCCATTATGGTGGAATACGATGCGCTGCCGGAACTGGGGCATGGTTGTGGACACAACTTTCACGGCGCATTATGTGTACTTTCTGCGTTGGCGCTTTCTGAGCTTAGGGAACATTTTTCTGGTACACTTTATGTTATTGGAACGCCAGCGGAAGAGGCAGAGGGTGCAAAAGTGCCCATGGCCGATGCTGGTGTCTTTGACAATATGTCGCTGGCTTGCATGATGCACACATGGGGTGCATCAAGGTCCCAAGCTAACATGGATGTATTGGCGCTGCAATGCTATATCATAGAATTCTTTGGTCAGCAGGCACATGCAGCCGCAAGCCCGTGGCAGGGACGCAGCGCCTTGGCAGCCGCGCGAAAGTTTTTGGATTTGATTGATGCGAGAAGGGAGTGTTTTACGCCCGATATGCGCTGTAATGCGATTATTACCGATGGCGGAAAATCACCCAACATCATTCCCGAATACGCTTCGGTCAGGTTGGAGTATAGAACCGATTCTCACGCAAAATTAAAACAGATGGATGAATCGGTGAAAAAATGCGCTCAGGGTGCAGCGTTGGCATTGGATTGCACCGTGACATTTAAGAGTGCTTTTGACGCTTTTGCCGATATGGTGAGAAACACTTCGCTCGAAAATGAAATGGCGAAAATCATGAGCGATTATGGCTTTGAGGTGGAGGATATACAGCCGCCGGCCGGATCTTCCGACGTTGGAAACGTCAGCTATAGATGTCCCACTATACAGACGCTGATCTCGGTCACTGACGCAAACTATCCATTACATACTGTTGCGCTCCGGGAGTGTACAATGCATCCGGAGGCACATTTTCGCATGCGGAATGGTGCAGCTGCTCTTGCATCCTTAGTTCTACGGGTATTTACAGACCAATCTTTTCGTGAAGGGGTAGAAAGCAACTTTAAAAAAGAACGTGCACTGAAGCTTGGCGAATAAACGCCGTGTACCACCCTTAAATGTATAAAGAAGGGCCAACCTGAGAAAGAAGGGAATTTGATGAAAAGTCCGAGTAACGATGTCGCCGTAAAAAATAAGAGAAAATTTAAAATGCCCCACATCTACGTTTTATTGTTTGGCATTATCTGCGTTTGCGCAATTGCTTCGTGGATATTGCCGGCGGGACAGTTCGATATGGTTAAAAACGCTGCTGGCAAAATGGTGGTGGACCCGGGAACTTATCACGCCGTCGAATCCAGCCCGATTATGCCATTCCAGATGCTGCGCGGAATTTATTTAGGCATGGTGGATGCCTCTGGGGTTGTTTTCTTTGTATTCATGGCGTATGCTTCTATCGGCCTGATTATCGCCACAGGCGCATTTAATGGCCTTGTTGCGAAACTCTTAAAGTCTCTACAGGGCAAATCTCGCACGATTGTTATACCGGTTTTCATCACCATTATCGGAATCGCATCCTCCACCATCGGGTGCTTCGAGGAGATGTTCCCTTTTATTCCTATATTTGTAGGGATTTCTATTGCTATGGGTTATGATGCTATCGTTGGCCTTGCCATTGTTGCACTGGGCGCAGGACTCGGTTATTCCGGTGCGACAATAAATCCGTTTACCGTAGGCATGGCCCAGAGTATTGCAGAGCTGCCTCAGCTATCGGGCGCGGGGTTCCGTGTTTTCTGTCACGTCGTCATGATTGTTGTAGCTTCTTTTTATACAATTAGATATGCGCTTGCAATTCAGGCTAATCCGACAAAGAGCATTGTCTATGGTTTGTCGTTTGGCAAACTGGAAATGGATCGCGAGCATATGGAACAGCATCCTTTCGGAATTCGGGAAAAGCTGGTGTTGTTTACCCTTGCCGCAGGTATCGTCGTCATTGTCTGGGGCACAAAGGAAAAAGGATGGTACTTTGAAGAGCTGTGCGCAGTCTTTCTCATCATGGGGCTCATCAGTGCATTAATTATGGGATGGAGTGCAAACACCATCGCCGAAAAAATCGCGGCCTCCTTCTCCGATATTGCCGTTGCATGTATGATGATTGGCATTGCCAGAGGAATTCTTGTTATTTTAACGCAGGGGAATATCATTCACACCGTTGTTTACGGGCTATCTGTTCCGCTTTCATACATGCCCAGATGGATAGCGGCCGAAGCGATGCTTCTGGTTCAAACTTTACTCAACTTCCTGATTCCGTCTGGTTCTGGTCAGGCGGTTGTCAGTATGCCGATTATGGCACCGCTAGCCGATATCTTGCAAATTCCAAGACAGGTTGCAGTTTTAGCTTTCCAATTTGGTGACGGGCTTTCCAACGTCATGTGGCCCACCGCGCTGACCCCTGTGGTCTGCGGTATAGCGGGCGTTCCGATTCAGAAGTGGTGGAAGTGGTTCACACCCTTATTTGGAATGCTGGTGGTCACGCAAATGATTCTTATCGCAATTGCGCTTGCTATTGGGGTAGCATAATAAGTTTTACAACTATAAATAAACAGCCAGCGTCTTATAGCGCTGGCTGTTTTAATTCATTTGATTATTTGTTCCATACTAATTATTCTATATTTTTGATATTTGGCCCGCTGATTTATTATTATATTTAGACAACAACACTTTCTATAGCTTTGAAAACAACGACAAAAACGCAACGTCTTTTACCTCAAACAAGCGTCCGTTTAAATATTGCAGATGTTCAGCTTGCTCCCCAGCGGAAAACTTCAGCCGGTAGGCATACAACGCCTGAAACTTAAAGCCTGTCCCTTTGTTTTGCTTTGCAGTGCCATATTTGGTGTCGCCAAGCAACGGATGGCCAATACTGCTCAATTGAGCGCGTATCTGATGCGTACGTCCAGTTAGCAATTCAATATCGAGTAGCGAATAACGGTCGTTCTCTTTAAGCACGTGATACTTTGTAACGGCAGTTTTGGCGCCTGGTTTCGGGGACGAAAAGACTTCAACACGATTTTGCGTTTCGTCCTTAAGCAAATAGCTTTTAATTGTTCCACTTTTAGGCGAGATGTGCCCGTGAACCACGCAAAGATAATATTTTTCGATCAGTCTGTCTCGGATCAGGGCATTGACCACCCTGAGTGTTGCAGCATTTTTTGCAGCAATCACAATACCCCCGGTGTTACGATCGATTCTGTTGCACAATGCGGGTGCAAAACTGTTTTCGGCCGCGGGATCATATTCCTTTTTTTCATAAAGGTAGCGCTGAATGCGAGCAATCAGTGTATCACGCTCACCTGTGTCATCCTCATGCACAACGAGCCCCGGTTCTTTGTCGGCCAGTAGGATGTTTTCATCTTCGTAGACAATCGCTAGCTTTTGCTGCGCGGCTAAAAATGCAAAAGTGGATGTTTCTTCCGGTGGAAAAAACTCATCGTTAATATAAAGTGCAACCGTGTCACCCGGCGTCAGCACCGTGGCGTTGTCTGCCCGTTTGTTGTTGACTTTGATGCGCTTAATTCTAATGTAGCGCTGCAACAGCGAAGAAGGCAGGGAAGGTGCGACCTTTTTAATAAACCGATCCAGGCGTTGTCCGGCGTCATTTTCATTTATCATAAAAGATTTCATCTTGTCCTCGCTTTTATAAGATGGTGTTAACTGCATATGCCACAAGATACGCTGTTATGCAGTTATTATACCACAATAGTTGCTATTAGTGCCATACACTAGAAACGGAAGATCATTGGCCAATATTGCGTTTTTCTATTTAATTTCCAATTTTTTTAAGTTATAATATTTACAGAAAACCATTTCAATCAGCTTAAATGTTTGATGATTTGGGATGGATTAAGGAGGGAATGGCTTGTCTCAGGTTCATACCGGGCATCGTGAGCGTCTGCGCAAGCGGCTGGAGCACGATGGGCTAAACGGTTTTCAGCCACATGAAATTCTCGAGCTGATTTTATTTTATTCCATTCCCCGGGCGGATACCAACCCAATTGCGCACAGGCTGCTGGCACATTTTGGATCACTTTCTGCTGTGCTGGAAGCGCCACAAAGTGAGCTGATGAAGGTTGAAGGTATTGGCGCTGCCAGTGCCACACTGCTTTCGATGATTCCGGCGATTGCTCGGCGATACCTTGTCGATAAAAACGATGCTGGTGTTGTGCTTGATACGCCGCAAAAGCTGGGCGAATTCGTCCATCCGTATTTTATTGGAACCAATAACGAACAGCTTTATTTGATTTGTCTGGATAAAAAGCGCAAGCTGCTAAACTGCACCCTTTTAGCTGAGGGTTCGTTGGGCAAGGTATCGGTGGACATGCGCTTGATTATAGAAACGGTGGTGCGGTGCTCGGCGTCTTCGGTGGCATTGGCGCACAACCACACTCAAGGCTTTGCGTTACCCTCGCATGACGACATCAGAGTGACCAGCCGTGTTGCCGAGGCGCTTAAAATCCTTTCGGTCGATGTGGTGGATCATATCATAGTGGCGCGGGATGACTATGTCTCGTTCGCTCAGTCTGGACTGCTCGTCAAATAAATTGGTTCCCTTTGTATGCGAAATACATGTGCTACTTGACTCCTCGAGATTTACGCTTTTTTGGTCGTTTTTCCTGCTATCCTACGCTTTAAGGATTAGCAATTATCGGTCATGGCATATATCTACAATGAAACATTCTAGAGAATGGTTTTGCGGGGGTGCTGATATGGTGTTAGAAGACTTTGGGCAGGCTTTAGAACGAGCAAAGGCTACCATGCGAACCCGTCGGGTTGTGGTAGCGGGTGCAGCGGATGTCCACGTGATTGATGCAGTGCTAACAGCTAAAAATCTTGGTATTGCTGAGGCAATACTGATTGGCGATAAGGCGGAGATTAGTGCTCTGCTTAATGCACATGGAGCTACAGCAAAAGATTTCTCAATCATAGATGCACCAACCGCTCTAAAATGCGGTGAAACAGCGGTGGATCAAATCAGGGTGGGTCACGCCGACTTTATTATGAAGGGCATGATTGAAACTCGCGACATACTAAAGCCGCTTGTCAAAAAAGAGAACTGCCTCCATACCGGTAGGACGATGTCGCATGTTGGTTTTTTTGGAATTCCCGGTGCTAAAAAGTTGATGATAATCACCGATGGCGGCATGCTGATCGCCCCAACGTTAGAAGAAAAGCGCGATATTATCAATAATGCAGTGTCGCTGCTATGCAATATCGGCTATAAAAAGCCTAACGTTGCGGTGCTATGTGCCGTTGAGACGGTCAATCCCAAAATGGTGGAAACTACTGATGCACAGGCCCTAGTTGAAATGAACCGAGCGGGGGAAATCCCCAACTGTACAGTAGTAGGGCCCATTTCGTACGACCTGATTATGAGTAGAGAAATAGCGCAGATCAAGCATTATGACTGTCCCCATTGCGGTAACTTTGATATTCTGATTGCACCGACGATGGCCTGCGGCAACATTTTGGCCAAAAGCTGGATTCTAACGGCGGGTGCTGATATGGCGGGGCTTATTGTTGGGGCAAAAGTGCCGGTGGTGCTCAATTCACGCGGATCTTCTGCACAAGAAAAATTGTATTCGATGGCATTGGCCGCCATTTCCTCGCCCGAATAGCGTTAGAGGGGGGATACTTAAAATGCGGTATAAAATTCTGGTCATCAACCCGGGTTCGACGTCCACTAAAATTGCTGTATACGAGGATGAGCATGAAGTGTGGTCGCGTAGCATTTTGCATTCCACTGAAGACCTTTTAAATTATCATCGTCTGTTTGACCAGTTGATAATGCGCTATGAAAATATTGTCGATACAATTACAAATTATAATATCCCCATGACTGATTTAGCTGCCGTGGTGGGGCGGGGCGGACTTCTGCCGCCGGTAAAAGCCGGTGCCTATCAGGTCAACCGTGATATGTTGATGCAACTTGAGAAAGCGCCAATTTTGGAGCATGCGGCGAATCTGGGCGCGCCGCTGGCCTTTCGTGTGGCGGAGCAGCTGGGCATCCCTGCGTATATCTACGACCCCGTCACTGTTGACGAAATGATTGATGTTGTGCGCGTTACAGGTCTCAAAAGCATTAAACGCATTGGTAAGGGGCATAACCTGAACATGCGTGCCGCCGCACTACGTTATACCCGAGAAAACGGACTGGATTACCATCAAATCAACCTTGTGGTCACCCATCTGGGCGGGGGAATAACATCATCACTGCACAGCAAGGGGCGAATAATAGATATGATATCGGATGATGAGGGCACTTTTTCGCCGGAGCGTGCAGGCGGATTACCTGTACAAAAGCTGATTGGAGAGTGTATGAAAGGTGGCGCTACCTACAAGGACATGATGCGCAAGATTCAACGTCAGGGGGGGCTGATGGATCTTCTCTCCACAACAGATCTGCGCGAAGTGGAGCGTCGCATTCTGGATGGGGATGAATACACAAAACTGGTTTATGATGCGATGGCACTGAATGTTTCAAAGGATATCGCAAGGCTTAGCACCGTGGTCAATGGCCAGGTCGATGCCATTATTTTGACTGGTGGCATCGCATATTCTCAACCGTTCACCGCAGAAATAACTGAACGGGTTAAGTGGATAGCGCCCGTTATAATCATGGCAGGGGAAAATGAGATGGAAGCACTGGCCCACGGTGCTCTAAGAGTGCTGCGAGGTGAGGAACAGGCTAGCACCTATGTTTTTCAGCGGTTTTAAAATTGCTGAAATCGAAAGGGAGGAAAGATGATGTTTATCAAGCAGTTAAGCATTATTATTGAGAATAAAAGAGGCGCATTGTCCGGTTTGGCAACACTTATGGAAAAAAATGATATGGATTTAATTGCGTTTACTCTTGTGGATACCGGAGAAACGGGTATTTTACGCGCGGTGGTTAACGATCCCGACACCGCTTTAGAGTTATTGCGTAAAACGCATTATCCTGTTACCATCACCGATGTGTTTGCTATTCCACTTATGGATAACCCTGGCGCGCTGGCCCAAGTACTGGAATTGCTCAGATCAAATAATATCTGCGTGGAGTATCTCTATTCATTTTTGCGCCAGATTGAGGGGGATGGCGTGGTGGTACTGCGCACAAATTTACCAGGCGCGGCTTGTGAACTTTTTAAAGCTAACCATATTCCAATGATATCTGAAGCGGAGCTTGCTGCCAAAAAAGCGAAATAGTATTAATCATGTAAAGGAAAGTAGTGATCGACGTTGAGTTATCTTATGGATATTCTTAGAGGACAAGGTGCAGATATTGAAGGCATTATGGAGCGCTTTCTGGGAGACGAAGTGTTCTATGTCGATTGCTTTAAAGAATTTATACAAGATCAAAACTTTGTTGAGCTTGGGAAGGCAATTGAAACGCAAAATTATGCTAGGGCTTATGAGTGTGCGCATGCGTTGAAAGGTGTGGCTGGCAATCTGGGGCTTATTCCGCTATATTGTTCTGTGAATGATATTGTTAATGCGCTCAGGGCAAAAAAGTATGACAGTTTAAAACAGTTATATCAGAATATAATTTCTGATCTAGGCTCTTTTTCTGCATTATTATCGCAAACAAATCGTTTTATTACTATTTTTTAATAAGATGTGCAATAATAGTAAAAAGAGTATTGACAAAATTCGATTTAGCATCTATAATATGCAAGTGCCTGTGAAACGGTCATGGAGAGATGGCTGAGCTGGTCTAAGGCGCACGACTGGAAATCGTGTGAACGTTAATCCGTTCCGAGGGTTCGAATCCCTCTCTCTCCGCCATAAGAAACCGCATGAACATAACGTTTGTGCGGTTTTTTCTTTTGTTCAAAAACAATTAGGAGCATATATAATCTCATGCCCCAAAAGCAAAAAAGACGCCGCTTTGTCGCCTCAATAGCTGAAAACATCTAAAAACAACCGATAATAACGCGAACTAATTGAAAATTAGAATCATACTATGATGGGCTTATAACGCATGAATGCGTCAATTATCACACAATTAATATAGCTCTGAAGTGTCAATTCTGGGCGGCGGGAGAACTGCCGCCCACTATAAAATAATATAATAGTATAATAAGGGCGCTTACAGCTTAACTGCTGTAAGCGCCCGAAGCGTTTTAAAAGACTCTTTAAATATATATTATTCTATAAATAATTTTGAGGAGGCTTAAAAATGGATGAAAGTACAATCACAGCGTTCAATAACCCAAAGTATGCAACCAGAGGTATTGCGGCAGAATTACCGCCTGAGCTACAGCTTAGTCTTTGGAGTATGATTGCCGACCTACGTCACCGTGGGATGCCATTGGACTACTTACAGGTGTTCAAACTCGATACGATCAGCATAGGAGGACAATCCTTGCAGCAAATCACCCACACACAAGAAGTCCCGCCATACAAAAATACGGTCACCGTTAGGATTGAAAACCCTGTCGGTGACCGTACGATTTTTTGCATTGATGACGAAACCCACTCTACTATGCTTTTTGCGGAGGAATATTAAGCTATGAGCAAATCAGTAAAAAATGATATTTTAAAGCAGCTCTATCATGGTGACATATGTCCAGTTGAATCGTCACCCTCTAATAATCCAGCTTATGCCAATGCAACATTAAAGATAGTTTCTGCCGTTCATGAGTTGGAAGACGTCATTCCATTCGATAAGCATGATCTATTGGAGCAGTTGCAGGAGTGGTATAGTGAGCAAAATATGATAGAGCTTGAAGCTGCTTTTGAACAGGGCTTCCGGCTTGGGGCTCAATTGATGATGGCGACACAAGAAAGCAATATCTCTGTCGAAATTATTGCAGGACAAAGTGATGGGCTGCGATCTAATAAACCATAAATAGTAGTATAGCTATTTATTAAATTTGCGCTGGCGTTTACAGCTTTATGGCTGCAAACGCCAGCGCAGTTTTCATATTACCCGATAAATATAAAGCATGAGGTGGTAAAAATGATTGAAGTCCAAACATGGTCGGATGTTCTAAAACTAAATAACCGCATAGACAGCGCATTGTATGACCATATAGAAACTCGCTTTCGCACTCTTCACCAAAACTATTGCGCCGCCGAAAACATCTGCCAGGCGCTTTCAGAATTCAGCTTGGCAGATTACGGCGCAATAGTTTTGGTTCAATCGTACGAAGAGCTTAAGCCTTTGATAATTGAAACAGCCTGGATGCAAACCTTAAAGGCGTACGGTATCTTCGTTGCATTAGTACCGGTCAATAACAGTACTTGCAAAGAATATTTAATTCCACATGCACTCATGACGCCAAAACAAATAGAAGCATTTAAAGGGGAGTACTGTCTATGATTGTTCAAAAGGCCACGATAAAAAATGAGGCTATCTATTCTGATGATAAGACGCATTTATATTTAATTCGCAGGGTGTGGGATGCCAACCAACCATCAGCGGCAATTATTATGCTGTCGCCTTCAGCTATTGCCAACGAGATTGCGACCGATATGACTGGGATGTATATCCAAAGTAACTGCTATAAGCTGGGGATTGGTTCGGTGTCCATCATGAATTTGTATTCTCAACTTAAAGGCGGTATTTACGGCACAAACGGTGAGAACGATCTCATTATTAATAAGTCATGCAAAGACTGCGAAAAGATTATTCTGGCCTATGGAACCGGATGCCAGACTAAACAGGTGGCAAAGCGGATAGGAGAACTATATCAGCTTCTAAAACCCTATTCCCAAAAGCTTTATCAAATCGCTTCCGAAAATGGAGCCGGTTATCATCCTCTTGGCACGGCTGTGCGCCATCAGTGGATATTAAAACCCTTTACACTTGTGCAGGACAATGCAGGTTAGATTACGCTGCAATGGTGAATGGAACTTTGTAAGAAACAGTTCAGGTAACTGGACGCAAGAAAGTTCAAGACTATGGCGCTATAATCACATCATTGGGAGGAGATGGTAATGGCTGGCGGGTTAATTGCAGAACAGTTGAACGGCTTCTATCGCGATATTGCGCTGGACATGGGCGTGGAAGTCGCTGTCCAAATGTATGAGCATTTTAAGGGCTTACAGGTTGTTTTTCCGACAAAGCTGCTGGACAGCAAATTTATACAAACTCAGATTCTAAAGGAGTATGATGGCAGAAATTATAAACAAATCGCTTTAAAGTACGGTTACAGCGAAAGGTGGGTACGGAAAATCATTAAGAGCAGGACAACAAAAATGAATCAGGAGGACGTAAAGTATGTTTAGTGACCCTGCATATCTGAGTAAAACAATCACAGTGAATAATCCGGCTGCCCTTAACGACGCGCTTGATAACGAATATGGCGCAGTAGTCGCTGTGGGGGATGCCGCTCTAAGCCTTCGGGAATCCATTAAAAAGTATGCCGATAACCGAAAGCTATCAAAACTGAGCAATATGGTGTTTCTATTAACGCCGTTTAATCCACTGCTTTTTATCTCGCTAGGGATTATCGGTAAGTTTCTGACAAGCGATAAGGTGAGCAAATACCGTGTGAATATCGGTGGGTCAGACTGTGTTCTTCTGATACATAAGCAAGCAACACTCACCGAAAGCCAGAAAAAAGAGCTTGAAGCATTTACGCACTGAGCGGATGATATCAAAATAATAATAGAATGACCTGATAAAGCATTGATTTTTGCTTTATCAGGTTTTCTTAATTTGTGGAGGGGAATTCATGAACGTTTATTTAATCGGTTTTTTCGGTACGCTAATTATTCTGTGTTGCTTTGACTACTGTCTGAGCAAGTCGCTTTAGTAAGGGGGATTGTACATGAACGAAAAGATGCTGGAGCTTTTTGCTGCCGGGGTATCGCTTGCACTCACTGTCTATCAGACAGCGCTGACTACCGTTAAGGGACAGGCCAACAAACATAAGTTGTAATTATATTTATATGTGCCAACGGGCGGGAATCACGTGGTTTTTGTAAAATCCGCAGGTTCAACCTGATCTTTCTCGCCCCGGTATGTCCGTGTCGTTGCCCCGACGTCCCGTGACATTAAAATATTTTTGTGCACTTTTTTTGGCGTTTACCGATTTTTTATACGTGGAAATAAGTTTTAATATCGGCAAGCCCAAAATGATAGGAATATGAAGCTGAAACTGCGAACTTTGAGCGGTAGGATAAAAATGGCGGATTTTTTTAAAAACGCCTTAAAAGTGCGTTTTTCGATGCCTCTTGTTCAATTAGCTGAAAAAGAAAAAACGGCTTGATAATAAGGAAATTATGGTATAGAATCTCTTTGCTACCTTTGAAGGAGGTTTTATATATATGAATTTTAACGCAAATAACCCCGCGAATTTACCTTACTTTCCGTATGATCCTGATATTGAGAACGGGATGATTTACCACTTTGTAAAAAAGAAAAATGATTATTTTCATGTACCAATGTGCAGATATGTTGTGGTCAGTAAGAAGCTCGTTAACTTACATGAGGACAATGAGCTTTTAGAGTTGACGATGCACACCAACGACCCGAATCGCATTAAGAAGATTGTCATCGGTCGAGGAGATCTGACAGTCAAACGTTATGATGTGCTGGCTGATAGAGGCGTGGACATCACAGACAAAAATTGTCGGGACGTGTTGGCATACCTCTTGATGATGGAAAAAGATGCGCCGGTGGAATACCGGCATGAAAAATTGGGGTGGGATTCAGAGAATGAAAACCGTTATATATTTTACCACCACAAGTTGCTCGGTGAAGGTGTACCAAGCAACCATACCGATGCTAATGCGCTTGCCCCTGCTGGTACTTTATCGGCTTGGGTCAACATGGTCAAAGAAGAGGTTCTGGGACAGACTGCAATGGAGCTCATTTTGGCGGCTGGCTTTTCGGCTATGTTCGTGCCCAGGCTTCAGGCGGTCAGTGGGCACAAAGCCTTGTTTATCCATATGGTGGGTAATTCAAGTGTTGGCAAAACCACGGCAGAGATGCTCGCGCTTTCTGCATTTGCGCACCCTGAGTGCGAACGTCTGTTCAAACACTGGATTAATACCAAAAATGCGCTCATTGGTTCGTTAGACCGCAACTTTGGTTTTCCAATGGTAATTGACGAGAGCGAAGAGTCAAATCTATCCGATTTTAGTGATACGATATACACTATTAGCCAAGGCAGAGGCAAAGAACGCGCCAAACCTGACGGAGGGGTAAGACGCGCCGGTAGATGGAACTGCACACTGATATCATCGGGCGAGTCAAAATTGCCGCGCAATAACAATGTTGGCTTATCGCTTCGCCTTATCGAAATCTGCGATGCTACTTTTACCCGCTCGGCAGAAAGTTCTGATAAAATTAAGCGTGTTATTCATGAGAACTATGGACACCCCTCGCTTGAGATGGCAGAGTACCTGCTTGCATTACCAGATGACGCACTGTTTGAGGACTACGACGCCTGTAAACAACAGCTGTTGGAGAAAATACCCTCAAATCACTATGCCGCAAGGGCTGTGAATGCGTTGGCGATAATTGTTCTCTCAGCATATTATGCCAATCATATATTGGGTCTTGGGCTTAATATTGAGGCTATTGAGCAGATGCTTGCTAAACTGGATTCTCAGCAGAAACGCGACATCGGTATGGAGGCGCTTGAAATGCTTTATCAATACACGGTAACGCATAACAACCAGTTTCAAGATGCCAAAAATAATAACAATAATCCAATGTTTTCTACAAATGCAATTGGTACTTATAAGTCTATTGGAGACGATGTCGAAATTGCGGTTTTAAAATCTGAGTTGCCCAAGATACTCAGTCAAGCCAACTTCAGCAGCACTGAGGTCATTCTGTCATCATGGAAGCAGTCGGGATATTTAGATTGTGAGAAGGATCGTTACACTCGTACCAGAAAAATCAATAATTTTAGTGTTCCGGTTTATGTTGTCAAGTTTAAACAGACACTATTTTTGAGTGAAAAATCTGCATAATGACGAAAATACTGGCTGCAAAGCCTACCACTATGTTTCTAAAAAGGCATTTGGAGCAATTACGAGAGCATTTTCTGCTTACGCACCTATGGGTTCGTGAAATAATTGCAAAAGGCCTTGGTGCCTCATGAATTCAATTATATGGTAAAAATCATTGTGCAAGTATACAAAACTGTTGATGGGAGAAATTTGCAAATGCCCCATCCTCATGATACTATAGCGCATAAGGGGAGCTACCCTAAATTAATTTTAAGGAGCATACGATATGAATTGTTCGCATGATAATATAAAACTCGAAGACCTTCCAGAAGTTTTGACCGCGAGAATGATCGCCGATTATCTAAATATCGGCTACAGCAAGGCGCTGCATCTAATACAATATGAGGGCATTGAGCACCTTAAGCTGGGTTCAACCTACCGCGTACCTAAGCAGCACTTTATGAAATGGCTCGGACTTGAAAGCTGAACTGGTCGCTTATGGATGAGGAAAGCCCGGCGTCTTGCCGGGCTATGTTTTTCAATCGAAAGGGAGAGATAATTATGACAGGTCATATTAGAAAACGCAAAATTAAAAATGGAACATCTTGGCAGGTTGTTCTGGATAAGGGTATCGATGTTAACGGCAAGCGCATACGGGAATATATCACTGTCAATGGCAGCAAACGACAGGCACAAGATGAGCTTGCAAAAAGAATATCTGAATATAATAGCGGCAGCTACATAGAATCGTCGAAAATCACGGTAAAAATGCTTATTGATCAATGGCTGACTGTCTATGCCGTGCCACAACTAGCCACCAGTACGGTCAGCGGCTACAAAGTGAACTTTGATAAACACACCATCCCTTATATTGGAAATATTGAGGTTCAGAAGCTTTCCGCTGTTGAGATTCAGCATATGTATAGTAAGCTGGAAGAGATGGGCCTTTCGCCTAGAAGCATTCGCTACGTCCACACAACGCTTCGCGAGGTGCTGCAATATGCCTACAAGATGCGAATCATTTCGGTAAATATTGCGGATTTTGTGAGCGCCCCGAAGCAGAGCAAGTATAAAGCTGAAGTTTATAACACCGATGAGGTGGCTAAACTACTGAGTTGCGCCAAAGGAACCGATTTGGAGCTTCCGCTCATGCTGGATTTGGAAACAGGGCTCCGGCGTGGCGAGCTCTTGGCGCTAAAGTGGTCGGATATCGATTGGGAAGCACGTACGCTGACTGTGGAGCGCAATCTGGTGTGTATCAATGGCGAGCATCAATTTGGCAGTCCCAAGACGAAATCGGGCAACCGCAAGTTGTTGTTATCCGAATCATTGATTGAAAAGTTAAGACAACACCGAGTCAGACAGAATGAGATTAGGCTGCAATTAGGTTCTACATACCAAAATAATGACTTGATCTGTTGTCGGGATGACGGAAGCCCTTATCACACCGGGAGCTTTTCTCACAAATTTGCAAACTTTTTGAAAAAGCATGGGCTGAAACACATTCGACTGCACGACATTCGACATACCAATGCAACGCTGATGCTGGAGAATGGTATTCCCGCAAAGATTGCCTCTGAACGGCTGGGACATTCCGGCATTGCAATCACATTGGACACCTATTCTCATGTTTCACCCAAAATGCAAAAGGATGCTGTCGAAAAACTATCAAGCGAAATTTTCCTTGCAGAGTAACTTAATGTAACAAGCCTACTATATACACATAATCTCTACATAGCTTAATGCTTGTAAAGATTATGTTTTTTCATTTTATTGAGTGCTTTTGATACCCGCTCGTTGATTTAAAATAATGATTGCTATATTGCGGTAGTCTGTGGTAGTATCGTAAAAATAACTTCCGGGGGTATTATTATGGAATTTCAGAATGCAACCATTATTAAAAAGGCAAATATTTACTATGATGGAAAGGTGACCAGCCGTACCATTTACTTGGCTGACGGCACACGCAAAACACTGGGTATCATTATGCCCGGTGAATACGAGTTCGGTACAGCAGCAAAAGAGCAGATGGAAGTACTGGCGGGAACGCTAAACGCGTTGCTTCCCGGTAGCGAAACATGGGTGGCTTACGATGCAGGGCAAATGTTTGAAGTGCCAGCGAACAGCAAATTCAAGGTCTCTACAGATGGTGTGGCGGATTACTGTTGCTCTTATATTGAAGAATAACTGGTTACCAAAAACTATTAAGGAACAGAAAAATTACGCTAAGGCTAATACAAAGCCGCAGCGTAATTTTTTTGTGAGATAGGGAAAGGAAAAGACGTTATTCTTTTGCTGGTAACAAATATGAAATTGTGTCACGGAATATTAAATTGGGTGTTACTACTACAAGCCGCCTACCATTGACCATCGATCGACCACTATTAATGGTTGCAATTTTTATATATACGTGCGATATATTGACAATTGATGGAAATAATGCTAATATGAACAAGGTTTTAAGAAACAATTGACTGCTTTTGACCACTAAAGGAGTATTGCATGAGAACTGGGTCAAATATTCGCCTTAGAAGCGACGGGCGTTTTGAAGCGCGTTATGAAAAAGCCAGGACGACAGACGGCAAAATTGTATATGGGTATTGCTATGGCAAGACCTACGACGAAGCCGAAGAAAAGAAAAATAAGTCGCTGGCAGCGCTGTCAAAACAACCGCATGCGAAGCAGATGAATCTGCTGATTTTGGGCGCGGGTGGTCAGGGGCAAGTGGTTAAAGAACTTGCACAGGATGTAGGTGTTTTTAAAAGAATCGCTTTTTTAGACGATGATCTGAATAATCCCTATGCTGTGGATACTTGTGATAACTGCTGGAAGTATGTAGACGAATATCCGATTGCGGTTCCGTCTGTCGGTAACAATGTGTTACGTCAAAAGTGGATTGAAATGCTGGTGCGATACGGTTTTATACTGCCTACGCTGGTACATAGTACTGCTACCCTTTCCCCAAGTGCTGAGATCGGCTACGGTACGGTAGTGGAAGCAAAGGTTACTATCAGTGCAAACGCTAAAATCGGTGTTGGGTGCATTATTAGTAGCGGTGCAATTATCGAACGTAATGTGATTATTAATGACTGGACACATATTGAATGCGGTACCACGGTGAGAAAGGTAGGTAAAGCTTAAGTGGAAATTAAGTATTTTGCTATGGAAGGCATTAATTATTGTAATTTTCTTCAGATGATAGCGAGCTGAGATTTGCCAAAGCTGTAATACTTACGTATGATTGAATAATCACAGACCCCAACAAAAGTGAACGCTGTCAATTAGCGGTATTTTACCATTCAGCAGTTTTTCTACAAAATTACGAAAGTATAAAAGACTCCAAACGGAAATGTGAGGAAAAGTGATGAATAATAACACCCCAAAAATGAATATTCCGTTTTCTCCACCAGATATTTCTGAGCTTGAGATTCAGAATGTTACCGATGCTTTACGTTCTGGCTGGATAACTACTGGGCATCGTACTAAAAAGTTGGAGCAACAGCTTGCTGACTATATTGGTACAAAAAAATGTGTTTGCTTGAACTCTCAGACAGCTTGCGCTGAAATGACGCTTCGTATTCTTGGCGTTGGCTCTGGGGATGAAGTCATCACTTGCGCCTATACATATACAGCTTCCGCTTCGATTATCTGTCATGTGGGTGCAAAGGTCGTTTTGATCGATACGCAGAAAGACAGTCTTGAGATGGATTACAACAAGGTTGAAGCTGCCATCAATGAGAATACCAAGGCAATCATCCCGATCGATCTTGGAGGTATTCCTTGTAATTATGATCGGCTATTTGAGATTGTCGAAAAGAAGCGTGACTTGTTCCGTCCCTCCACGCCTATTCAGAAAGCTATTGGTCGCGTGGCCATCGTGGCTGATACTGCTCATTCCCTAGGCGCAAAGTTGAATGGAAAAATGGCCGGTAGTATTGCCGATTTTTCGAGTTTTAGTTTTCACGCTGTAAAAAACTTCACAACAGCAGAGGGGGGTGCGCTGGCGTGGCGCACGATACCAAGCATTAACGACGAGGATATCTACCATCAACTGCAGCTTTTATCTCTCCATGGACAGTCAAAGGATGCTCTTACAAAAACTCAACTCGGTGCATGGGAGTATGATATCGTCGGAACATGGTATAAATGCAATATGACCGACATCATGGCAGCGATGGGCCTTGCTCAATTTGCACGGTATGCGGGTATTCTTGAACGGCGTAAAGAAATCGTCGCGCGGTATGATGCTGCTTTTAAACCTCTGGGGATTGAGGTGTTACCTCATTATACAAGAGAATACCAGAGCTCTGGGCATTTGTATATCACGAGAGTTCCTGGCATTACACCTGAACAGCGCAATGAGATTATCATCAAAATGGCAGAAGAAGGGGTTGCGTGTAACGTGCATTATAAGCCGCTTCCAATGTACACCGCTTATAAAGAGCTTGGGTTCAATATCAACAATTACCCAAATGCATATGCGCAATTTGCAAATGAGATCACATTGCCGCTACATACCAGTTTAACAGACGAGCAAGTAGAGTATGTGATCGAAAAATATGCGTGTATTACGAAGGAATACCTAAAATGATATATACAAGGTATATAAAGAGATTGATAGATATTGTTCTTGGACTAGTAGGAATGCCGTTGCTAGCCGTTATCGTTGTTTTTGTCGCTCCCGCGATTTTCATAACCGATAGGGGTCCAATTTTTTATAATGCTTATCGTATTGGGCAGAATGGTAAGCTATTTAGGATGTATAAATTTCGTAGCATGTATATTGATGCACCAGATATTCGACTAGAAGATGGATCTACATTCAACGGAGAAGACGACTCACGAGTAACAAAGATAGGGCGTTTTTTACGGAAAACGTCACTTGATGAATCTCCACAGATTCTTAATGTGCTTTTGGGAACAATGAGCGTAATTGGGCCAAGACCTGACCCTCCTGATTGGCTTGACCGCTATCCTGAAGATGTCAAAGTGTTTTTGACTATGCGTCCCGGAATAACTGGATACAGTCAGGCATATTTTAGAAACCTTGCAGATGGTGAGCAAAAAATGAAGAATGATGTGTTTTATGCGTTAAACTGCTCATTTTGGTTTGATGTTCGTATTTTCTTTAATACTATTGCAACAGTTGTTCTTGGCAAAAATACTTATAAACAAATTGAAGGCAAACAAGCCGCACAGAATGAAACAGCAAACTTGCATCAGTAAGTTGGGAGAAGAGGAAGAGTTAAAGTGATAGACCATATGCGCGAATATGGCAGCGAATTCGATTGGGAAGCGAATTCACCTTTTCTGCTAGACGTAGAGAATGTGTTAACTGCAAAGAACTTATTCTGGTACCGAAGTGGTCGCGATGCTCTCAAAGCTGTGGCGATGCGATATTCTCGACAGTGCAGTACAGTGTTCCTTCCCGCATTATGTTGTGAATCAATGGTGCAGCCATTTACACAAAATGGGTACAAGCCTGTCTTTTATAAGTTCACAAAGCAACTCACAGCTGATCTAAGTGATATTAAAGGGAAAATGCCTCAGACATGTCTCTTCCTATACATGAATTATTTTGGTGCTAAAGCCATAGAAGATCAACTACTGAAAGAACTAAGACAAGAATATCCTTTGGCTGTCTTTATTGAGGACAGAACACATGACTGGCTTGTCAAGCGAAGAGATACAGCATTCATTCCCAATTATACTGTTTCGAGTGTTCGTAAATGGCTTGCTATTCCAGACGCTGCATATTTGGAGACTAGCCTACCATGGACATGTACTCAAGAAATTGAATATCAATTTACACAGATGCGTGAAGAAGCTATGAAACTTAAAAGTCAGTATCATACTACGGGCAAGACAGATCAAAAATATAAATTCAGAATGCTACTAAACAAAGCTACTGAGATATTAGATATTCCTAATCCGCCATATGCAATGTCACCTACATCGCAAAATCTACTTAAGTATGTTGACTTTGATAAAATTGTTGAGCAACGCACGAAAAATGTGCATGTATTGAAAAAACAGCTTAAAGATGCACGGCACACTGGCCTGCTGTCCTTTATAACGGAATACCCGGAAAACAGCACACTCTATTTTCCGATCCTTGTTGATAATCAAAGTAAAGTTCAAACTATGCTGGCCCAGCAGGGTGTCTATTGTCCAGTTATCTGGCCGACACCGAATGAGGCCAGAGGCTGCTGCGAAGTTTCCGAATATATTGCAAAGCACATGCTAGGATTGCCTTGCGACCAGCGATATAATCAAACTAATATGAACAATATAGCAGTTGAAGTTATGCAAGCAATTCAAAAAAGCTTAGGAGTGGCATATTGAGCATGAAAAAAAAGCGGATAATGATTCTTGGAGCGAGCATTCTCCAAAAACCTGCGATAGTTAAAGCAAAAGAAATGGGTTTAGATGTTGTTGCTATTGATATAGATGAACACGCTGTAGGATTCGAAATTGCAGATATTTGCCTACCAATTAGTACGGTTGATATCCCAAATGTAGTAAAAGCAGCAAGAAGATTTAATGTCGATGGAATAATGACCCTTTGTACTGATATACCGATGCCAACAGTTGCAGCAGTTGCGAAAGAATGCGGACTGGTTGGTATTGATATGGATACTGCTATAAGAGCTACCAACAAAGCTGAAATGCGCCAGTGTTTGAAAGAACATAGAGTTCCGATTCCAAATTTTTATAGAGTTAGAATACAAGAAGAGTATACTGCCGCTATTCGGTGCTATTCTGAAAAGTGCATCGTTAAACCAGCAGATAATTCAGGAAGTCGGGGCGTTTATTTGATTAAGGATGTAAAAAATCAAGAACAGGTTAATGAGGCTTATAGATATAGTAAAGCGTTTTCGCGTAGTGGTGATGTTGTTGTAGAAGATTTTATGGAAGGTCCTGAGGTCAGTGTGGAAACACTTAGTGTTGATGGAGAAGTACATATAATTCAAATTACTGATAAATTGACAACAGACGCTCCATATTTTGTAGAAATAGGACATTCCCAACCTTCTTTGCTTTCAGAGAACGAAAAAATAGATATATGTCATGTAGCTACAGCCGCGGTAAGGGCAATCGGAATTACGAACGGACCTTCACATACGGAGATCAAGCTTACAAAAAGCGGCGCAAAAATTGTTGAGCTGGGAGCAAGACTTGGAGGAGATTGCATTACGACTCATCTTGTTCCATTCTCCACTGGTGTGGATATGGTGAAGTGTTGTATTGAGATTGCAATGGGAGAAAAACCGGATTTTAAACAGAAACTCAATTGTGGTTCTGCAATTCGTTATATTCCCTCGCATAAAGGTGTTATGGACGATATTACAGGTGTTGAGGAAGCAAAAAAAATCGCAGGTATTTGTGAGATCGTCTTTGTTAAGCAATTAGGCGATGAAATAAATGACATACATAATAGTACTGACAGAGTTGGTTTTGTCATAGCGCAGGGCGATAACGCTATAAGTGCTGTTACTCTGTGTGAGCAGGCTACGTCAATGATTGATATTAAGGTGAGAAAATGAAACTTAATAGAGTTTGGTTCGTTAGTCACTATTCTATGCCGCCTCAATATGAAATGAGAATCAAAACGCAAATGTATGCCCACTATTTAATGGAAAAAGGCATTGACTGCACAATTTTTTCGGCTAGTACAATCCATAATACCGAGATTGATCTTATAGAAGATGACTCAAAATTCATTGAGCGGCAATATGGAGACCTGAAATTTGTACACATCAAATGCAGCAAATATACGGGAAACGGAGTTAAGAGAGTCAGGAACATGATGCAGTTTGCAATTCGCTTCAAGAAAATTGCTGCAAACTATCCACTTCCTGATGTTATAGTGGCAGATGCAAATTGTGTTAATTATGGACCTATATATGAATTCTGCAAGGCTAGGGGAATTCCCATTTTAATAGATATGCGTGACTTATGGCCTATGTCTATAGTTGAATATTATAAATTCAGCAATAATAACCCAATTATCCAGTATCTTTATTTTCGCGAAAAGAAAATGTACAAATATGTTGATGGGGTTATTTTCTCGATGGAAGGTGGAAAAAACTACATAAGTGATAAAGGATGGACAGAGTTAGGTCTTGACAAGTTTTACTATATCAATAATGGTGTGAAATTGGATGAGTTCTATCAAGAAATGAGCCATAATGTTTTCCCGGATTCCGATCTGGATGATGAAAGTATTTTTAAAGTTGTCTATGCAGGTTCAATTAGAACAGCAAATAATTTAAGTTCAATTGTCCATGCGGCTGAGATGTTATTAGATTACAAGAACATTAAGATATTAATATATGGTGATGGCGATGACCGGATCAGCTTGCAAAATTATTGTTCTGAGCATAATCTTGATAATATTGTTTTCAAAGGACAGGTTGAGAAGAAATATATACCTTATATTTTAAGTCGTTGTAATTTGAGCATATTGAATTACAAAAAAGCAAAAACTTTAAAATACGGTGGAAGTCAAAATAAGTTGTTTGAGTATTTAGCAGCGGGATGTCCTGTTCTGCTAACTGTGGATATGAATTACAACGTAGTTACGCAAAATGCGTGTGGTGTTACGTTAGACGAACCTTCTCCAAATAAAATTACCAACGCGATATTGATGTTTGAATCAATGTCAGCCGAAGATTTAGAAGAGATGGGGAAAAGAGCAAAGCGTGCTGCAGCAGAGTACGATTTTAAAATTTTAGCAGAAAAATTATTAGCTATTTTGGAAAAAACACGAGACAATCAGAGAAATTCATTAGTTACTATAGGGAAGGAATAAAGAAAATGATTAATGTAATTGGTCTTGGATATATAGGTCTTCCTACTGCTCTCATGATGGCTTCCCATGGTGTTGAAGTTATCGGTACCGATTACAACAAAGAGCTGGTTGCAACGCTGAACGCAGGTCATACTACCTTCAAAGAAAAGGGATTGGACGAGCTGTTTCAGTATGCCTTAAAAGCAGGAATCAAGTTTACCACAGAATATCAAGTGACCGATACATATATTGTTTCCGTTCCTACTCCATATGATAAATTCAGCAAGAAAGTTGATGCCTGCTATATCGTAGCGGCAGTTAAAAGTGTTATGGAAGTATGCCCAAAAGGTACTACTCTAGTATTGGAATCTACTGTATCTCCTGGCACCATCGACAAATTTGTACGTCCCGCTATTGAGTCCAGTGGCTTCAAGATTGGCGAGGATATTTATTTGGTCCATGCACCTGAACGCATTACTCCCGGCAACATGGTTTATGAACTATTGCACAACAATCGCACTATTGGCGCAGATCAACCTAAAATCGGCCAAGCAGTTAAGAGACTGTATTCGTCTTTCTGCCAGGGCGAAATCGTAGTTACAGATATTCGTACTGCTGAGATGACTAAGGTTGTGGAGAATACCTTCCGTGCAGTTAATATCGCTTTTTCCAACGAATTGGCAAAGATATGTCGGCACGACAATATGGATGTATATGAGATTATCAAAATTTGTAACATGCATCCTCGTGTAAATATTCTGCAACCCGGTCCCGGCGTTGGCGGCCACTGCATAAGTGTAGACCCATGGTTTCTTGTTGGCGATTATCCGAGTCTCGCAAAGGTCATTGACGAGTCTATGAAAACAAACGATTCCATGCCTGATTTCGTACTCAACCGTATTTATGACATTATGAACGAATGCGGCATGACTGATATTTCCCGCGTTGGTCTCTATGGATTGACCTATAAAGAAAACGTTGATGATTGCCGTGAATCCCCGACGCTACAATTGCTGGAAAGTCAGGGACGGCATCTGGCTCATACGCTGAAGGTTTATGATCCCTTCATTTTGGGTAATATAGTACCCAATCAGTATCATGACTTTAATGCTTTTTTGAATGATGTTGATCTTATCGTCATAATGGTAGGGCATGATGAGATTAAAGAACATTTGGATAGGCTTAAGAATAAAATAGTTTTCGATACAAGGAGGGTTTGCAACTTGCCTGGTGTGTATCAATTGTAACTAATTAATCATAAAGAGGTTTTGCAATGAAAACAGTAGTGCTTGTCTTCGGCACTCGTCCAGAAGCAATTAAAATGTGTCCATTAGTAAATGAACTGAAATCACGTGAAAATATCAATACTGTTGTTTTAGTTACAGGCCAGCATCGTCAGATGCTCGATCAAGTGTTGAAAGCGTTCCACGTCGTACCAGACTATGATCTATCTATCATGAGGGACAAACAAACACTGTTTGACATAACAACGAATATTTTATACCATATCAAGGAAGTGCTGGAAAATGTGAAGCCGGATGTTGTCCTCGTCCATGGTGACACAACTACCACATTTGTTACGGCGTTAGCATGCTTTTACTTACAAATACCAGTTGGGCATGTGGAGGCTGGCCTTCGTACATATAATATCTATAGTCCATACCCAGAAGAGTTCAATCGACAGGCTGTTTCTATTATTTCAAAGTATAATTTCGCACCTACTGAGCTTTCTAAGCAGAACCTTATTAGCGAAGGAAAGGACAGGAATAGTATTTTCGTTACTGGTAATACGGCAATCGATGCATTGAAAACCACTGTGCGCATGGACTATATTCACCCAGAACTTGATTGGGCAAAGGGAAGCCGCTTAGTTATTATCACAGCACATCGCCGTGAAAATCTTGGCGAACCGATGTATCACATGTTTCGTGCGATACGCCGTATATTGGAAAAATATCCGGATGTCAAGGCCATTTATCCAATTCATATGAATCCTGTTGTGCGCAAAGCAGCGGAAAAAGAACTTAGCGGTTGCGACCGAATTCACATTATAGAACCTCTGGATGTATTGGATTTCCATAATTTCCTTTCTCGCAGCTATTTAATACTCACAGATAGTGGTGGAATTCAAGAGGAAGCACCATCGCTCGGTAAACCAGTACTTGTTATGCGGGATACTACCGAACGGCCAGAAGGCATTAATGCTGGGACGCTCAAATTGGTTGGGACTGATGAGGATGTTATCTATCAGAATTTCGAGCTGCTACTTGAGGACAAGATGGCATATAATGCTATGGCTCAAGCTAGCAATCCATATGGTGATGGATTTGCATGCAGTCGTATTGCGGATATATTGTGTTCGCACCATACGCATAGGAAATAAAACAGTTTGTTGAAAGGCATGTCAGATGATGAGAGTACTATTAATTAATCCGTGGGCAGTTAATAATGATGGCTACTATACTTCGGGATTTGTCTCTGGTATGAATAAATGGGTTTGTTTGGATTTTGTAACGAATTATTATTATATTGGTGAAGCTCCAAACGGTATGTTGATTAATCGCTTTTTTAAAATATCAGAGAATATGAAAAGATCAATTGCCCGGAAAGCAATTCGAGGTATTGAATACATCACAACATGGGTTAAACTGTTGCATTTAGCGAAAAGGCAAAGATATGATGTTATTCATATACATTGGCTATTGATGTACGGCGTCGACAGTTTCTTTCTGAAACGGCTGAAAAAAAACTGCAACAACATGGTCCTCACTGCACATAATGTTTTGCCCCATATTAATGGGCAGGCTAGCATTCAAAAGCTAAGAAATGTGTATTGTAACTTTGACCATATTTTAGTTCATGGTGAGTCAATAAAGGAGGAGTTTGGACATGTTTTTCCGAATGAATTGAATAAAGTAGCAGTACAATATCACGGCGAGTACTATAAACAAAACACTGTATTTGAATATAAACAAACGCCGGATTATGAAGTGGTGAAAAAAGCAATAGACTCCCGAAGAAAGATATTTATTACATTTGGCAACCAGTTTTACAACAAGGGTACAGACAGACTGGCAGAAATTTGGTTAGAATCTTTTGCTGAAGCAGATTCATTGTTAATAATTATTGGTGACATAGATGAGGGGTTTGTTGAGTTAAAATCCATTATTCCCAAGATTTGCAACACGGAGAACCTCATCCTTATCGACCATTATATCGATGAAGCTCTCTTGAATTTTTACGTTTCTAATTCTGATTGCATTGTATTACCTTATAGACATGCATCTATGAGTGGTGTTGTTTTTACGGCGGCATCATTTTCAAAGCCAGTGATTTGTACAAGGAGCGGAGCATTAACTGAGTACCTTGAAAATGGAATTGATAGTTTTATATGTGAAAACAATATCGATGCACTAAGGGAGAAACTCTTCTATATTGACAGTTTAAACCGAAATGTATTATCTGCCATGGGCAAAAAATTATCCGAGAATGTTAAATATAAGTATTCATGGGATACGATAGCCCGACAACTGATGGAAGATATTTATTCTGAAGAGAAACGAGCGGAAAAATGAAAAAAATACTGCATATTACTTTTGAAAGTCCATCACATTTCTCGGGTGGGGGACTTGGTGTACTACAATCCGTAAAGTCACTACAGCATATCGGCGAGGTGACATATTGTGGGCCCAACATAGCTAGTGATTGTAAATATCTAATAGATGGGTATGAGAAATGTCTATATCTAAACCTTGATTCTGTTTTGGGTAAACTAATTGCGCTCTTGAAACTTGTCCCAAATAGTTTTTATCACTCGTGGGAAATAGAAAAAAAGAATATCAACATTCATGATTTTGACATTGTATATATAGACTTCAGCCGTCACGGACATATTGTGAAATGGGCAAAACATAATGGCAAAAAAGTTTGGGTAAGACTACATAACATCGAACATGACTATTATTGGAACGCAGTTAAGAATAGTTTTTCGGTTTTTAAGTTAATAAAGTATCTAATGATTCGCAGACAAGAAAACCTGGTAATTAAATACGCTGATACTTTGCTATTTATTACAGAAAATGATTTAGAGCGAGCCAAGAAGCTTTATGGAAAGAGGTTGGAATCGAAGAACCTTGTGATACTGCCGATCTGTTTAGAACGGCGTGACTGTCTGGATGTTCAAAAATCATCCACGTGTAAATATGCTTTGATTACAGGATCATTATGGTATGAACAGAACAACAAAGGAATAATTTGGTTTATTAATAACGTATGGGATGACGTAGCTTCGAAATTTAACGATTTTTATCTTGTGATTGCGGGGAAAGCTCCCAATGAATCGCTCAAAAGGGAAATACATAAACACGCTGCAGTCAAGCTCATAGATTCGCCGCAAGATATGATGCCGTGGTTCTCAAATGCAACATTGTACATTGCACCTATATTTGATGGTGCAGGTATGAAAGTGAAAATTGCTGAGGCATTATCTTATGGACTTCCAATTATCGGTACAAATCATGCCTTCATTGGGTATAAACCCAATAGAAGCTGTATATATGCAGATTCAAAGAGAGAATTCATAGAAGCTATTGCCAATTATTTGGATTCCCATGAAGGATCATCATCAAATTTTAAGCATATAGCCTATGAAACTTTTATTAGTAGTTATTCATACGAGAGCTCCTATTATATGTTCGAGGAATTGGTACGAAAACATGATAATGCATAGACCTGAGTATATAAAAGTAACATCAAATATGAACGTATTCAAGAGTATTTCTGTTTTTTGCCTATGCGTGTTTACTGCATTCTCATCTTTTGAATATGGTATTACTTCATTATCTTTTTTAGTTCTTGCAATTGCCTTTGACTTATTTGGTGGGAACACGAAAATACTCTTAAGCTCAGTGTTTTGGTTGGATCTAGCAATTGTGGCAATTACGCTAATAAGTTTGGTTTTCACAACAGACAGCTCTGAAGGAATCCGTTTCTTCTTCAGAATTTTCTTATGTTTTTTAATGAGTAATCTAATAGTCAAGGACACCAATTATATAAAAGCTTTTTGTAAAGGCTTAATAATTTGCGCAACAATAATTGTAATTAGTATTTATCTTCAAATGCTTTTTCCAGATCAAATGCTATCTGTTTATAAATATACTCTTAAAACGGGGGCATATGAGTTCAGCAAATTATGTTATGATTGGAATCGGGCGTACTCTGGCATATGTGGCTATACGAATATTTCTGCTTTTTTCTCCTCAATTTTGTGTGGGTATATTTTCTTTTATGCGATAGAAAGGATTAATGAAAGAAAGACGTCCAAAGCCGTTATTTGTTTATTGTTTTCATTCTTGGTACTATATGCAATCATATTAACAAATAAGCGATCCATTTTCATGATAACAATAGTTGAACTGACTTTTATAATGCTGTTCCCACGGATGAATGGAAAACTAGGTAAGCGAATAGTAACAATAATTTTTGTCATATCGGTAATAGTGCTTTATCCTCTGCTAGATACGAATATTATTATGATCAGTTTTTGGAATAGGCTGATAGGCTTGGGGACAAGCAGTATCGCAGAGTATTCTAATGGACGTTTCGAAATATACAAAGCTGTTCTTTATGGTTTCGATAACTGGATAGTTGGATATGGAGCGGGTAGCTCGGAGAGTGTCTTGGCTCACGCCGGTGGCCTACATAATATATATTTACAAATATTTTACGAAAACGGGTTGGTTGGTGTTGCTCTTTGGCTTGTGCTATTTGTCACCAATTTGCTTTCCGCATTTAAGCGAAGCAGTCAAGCTCCCAATATCATGTTGTTACTTTCAATTTATGTTCAAATATTGTTCTTGACATATGGACTATCAGGAAACCCGCTATATGATGAAACCATTTTTTGCTGTTACTGCATTTTCAGTATAATGCCATACTGCACTAAAACGGGGGGAGCAACCTATGAGCCAATACGTAGGAATAATAACATATCATAACGCTATTAACTATGGTGCGGTTTTGCAGGCGTATGCGTTGAGCAAGCAGTTACATATTATGGGTATTGATTGCAATATCTTAGATTATCGCTGTACAGCAGTAGATATACAGTATAAATGTAGAGGCAGAAAGAATTGTTCATCATGGAAGAATTTTATTGCACATAACCTGACTTGTATATTACGGTATACCAAAAAGAAAAATTTCAAGCGCTTTCAAAAATTGTTGCCATTATCAACGGCATGTGACTGCAGGAATTTGGAACGTATAACACGCAAATATAGTACATTTATTACTGGTAGCGATCAAGTTTTTAATCCAGTATGCAACAAGAGCGATCCAACTTATTTTTTAAATTTCGTTAAGAAAGGTTCAAAAAATGCTTTTTCAGCAAGCATGGGTTCAATTAGTCAGTTTGAGTCTTCTTGCTTAGATACACTGTCAATGTTATCATCATTTGATAGTATTTCTATGCGCGAAACAGACGCAGCGAATTACCTTTCACAGAAAACAGGAAAGCAATGTGCAGTAACTATGGATCCAATTTGGCTGCTAAATAAAAATGAATGGGAGAAAATTGCAACCTTTAATAAAAGGAAGCCATATATTCTCGTGTACAATTTAATGGATTTGGCCTATATGCGCAAGTTCGCAATAGAGTTATCCAAGAAAACAGGGTTACCCATAATCTCCGTTAACCGAACAATTATGGGGGATGCTACGTATATTTTACATTCACATTTAGCTTCTAACTGCTCTCCTTCAGATTTTGTCGGATACATAGAAAATGCCGAGTATGTTGTGACGGACTCTTTCCACGGAGCTTCTTTCTCTATTCTATTTGGGAAAAAACTATTTGTTGGTCTTAATAAGGAGAAAGATAATACCAATTCTAGGCTGATAACAATCCTGGAAAGAGCAGGGCTTCTCAATCGTATAATCGACGATCAGACCATCTCAAATTTTAATGCGACAATATGCTATGAGGAACTGTACCCAAGGCTTACCAGTAGCATTGAATCATCAAAGGAGTACTTGAAAAAGATATGCTTGATTGGAGAGACATCGGTATGAGTACATTTGATTTGATTATCCTGATCATCCTGCTTTGTGTTCTACTTTCAATCGTGGGCTCCTATGTCGTAGTTGGACTGTTCTGTCGCATGTTAAGCAGAAGAAGTAATAACAATACAGAATTAGAAAATAAGGGGGGGGATGTCGTATTCAATGGTGCAATGTGTACATACAAGACAACAATTAAGAAACATATCATAGATTGTTTAACTGGTTTAACCCACTATCTCTGTTTGCGTGTGGGGCATATTCCATCCTTTAAACTTCGGAATTTTTTGTATCGTGTTGTTTTCCAAATGAAAATCAGCAAAAGAACTATTATTTATGGTGGATGCGAGTTCAGAAATCCATGGAATATCAAAATAGGAAATAGTGTTGTAGGCCCAAATAATGTTATAGATGGCCGCGGCGGAGTTGAGATTGGCAATAGTGTATGCACGGCATCTTTCGCAAATATTTGGACTATGCAGCACAATCCTCAGAGCACGTCCTTTGGAACGATAAGTGGAAAAGTTGTTGTGGAAGATTATGCTTGGATTTCTTCCAGAGCCACAGTTCTTCCAGGCAGAACTATAGGCAAAGGTTCTGTTATTGCTGCAGGGGGAATGATCTCTAAGGATTGTGAACCGTATGGTATATATGCCGGTATACCTGCAGTCAAGAAAGGAAATCGCCGGGAAGATTTAGATTATAAATTTCAGTCACACTGGTGGTTTTTGTGATTTGTTTTGGAGAAAAACACATTTCTAAAAGAAAATATAGAAAGATACAGTATCCCAATAACAGCAATACAGTAAGGAGACTAATAGAATGATTATAACCAAGACTCCATTCCGTATGTCCTTCTTTGGTGGAGGTACTGATTTTTCTGGATTCTATGAAGAAAATGGAGGAGCTGTACTTTCAACGACATTTGATAAATACTGCTATGTAACTGTACGGCATCTGCCTCCATTTTTCGACTATTCAAGCGAACTTTGTTACTCGAAAATGGAGCGGGTGACGGATATAAATAATATTGTTCATCCTGCAATCCGAGAAGCAATGAAATGGCTTGATATGCACGAGTTGCGTGTTACTTATGAGGCGGATCTCCCTGCTCGCACAGGACTTGGAACCAGCTCGTCCTTTGCAGTAGGGATGCTTAATGCATTTTATGCGCTGAAAGGCAGGTATGTAGATAAGCGTAAGCTGGCTGATGATGCTATTTATTTGGAACGTACATTATGTCAGGAAAGCGGTGGCGTTCAAGACCAGATTGCTGTATCCTTCGGTGGCTTTAATCGGATTAACTTTGATGCAAGCGGTTATCAAGTTTTACCAATTATTATTTCTGCAGCACGGAAGAAGGAACTTAATGAAAACCTTATGATGTTCTTTACCGGTTTCTCAAGGTTTTCGTCTGACATTCAGGTTGCGCACGAAAATGCATTGAAGGATAAAACGACACAGCTTCTTGAAATGAAGGCATTGGTAGATGATGCGGAGAAAGTGCTTACAGGAAAGGGACCGATGAAGGAGTTTGGCCATCTACTGGATCATACATGGAGGCTGAAGCGAGGAATCACCAGTAAGATTTCAACAGATTCTATAGATGGGGTATATAAGACGGCAATAAGTGCTGGTGCGCTGGGCGGAAAGCTACTCGGTGCTGGCGGTGGCGGTTTCCTTGTGTTTTATGTAGAAAAAGATAAGCAGGAGAGTGTCCGTAATGCACTTCATAGCTTGATGGAAGTTCCATTTAATTTTGAAGATGTCGGGACAAGCGTGCTGTATTACGTCCCTGAGACTTATACAAAAAAAGCCGGAGGTAAATAAGATGAAGGTGTCGACAGAAGCAATACTCAACGATTTAATCCTTCGCTATCCTAAACTTGAAAGTATCAAAGAACAACTTATTTCGTCGGTTGATGCAATGATTCGTACTTATGCCGGTAAAGGTAAAATGCTCATTTGTGGAAACGGCGGTAGCGCGGCGGATGCACTTCATATCGTAGGGGAGCTTATGAAGGATTTTATCCGGCCAAGACCGTTGCCGGAAGATATGCAGCAGAAGATTGCTACAGCAGGAGAGTATGGAGAGTATATCAACAACAACCTCCAGTCGACTTTACCGGCAATTGCCCTGGTTGGGTCTGCGGCGCTTGAATCGGCCTATGCCAATGATAGAGCTCCTGACCTCGCATTTGCGCAGCAGGTTTATGGCTATGGCTCAAAAGGAGATATTTTTCTTGGTATCAGTACATCCGGCAATTCAAAAAATGTTATTTATGCAGCAGAGGTGGCAAAAGCGAAAGACTTGATTGTGATTTCGCTTACTGGTGCAACAGGCGGCAAGCTGAAAGAAAGAACCGACTATCTTATTAATGTACCGGAAACAGAGACATATATGATTCAGGAACTCCATTTACCTGTATATCATGCTATTTGCCTTGCATTAGAAAACGAGTTTTTTGGAGAATAGGTATGAAGGTTGTTATTATGGCTGGCGGGAAAGGTACACGGATTGCAAGTATCAATGCCGATGTTCCAAAGCCTATGATTCGGATTTGCGGAAAGCCGATTCTTGAATGGCAAATTAAGTGTCTGAAAAGACAGGGATACGTCGAGTTCATTCTTATTGTCGGTCATCTTGGAAATATAATCACAGAATATTTCAGAGATGGGCAGAAATTTGGCGTTTCAATTCAGTATATCGTAGAGACTGAGCCGCTTGGCACAGCCGGAGCTCTGTTCTTATTAAAAAACAAAATTGCAGGGGATTTCCTTTTGTTAAACGGGGATATCATATTTGATATCAATGTAGATCGCTTTTACCAGTATCATAAGCAATACGGCGGAATAGCTACTCTGTTCACCCATCCGAATGATCATCCATATGATAGCGGAATCATCATAGCTAATGCTGGTCATTGCGTTACAGATTGGCTTCATAAAGAAGATGAACGGTTGTGGTATAAGAACCGTGTAAATGCCGGCATCCACATGTTTACGCCAGCCATATTTGAGAAATTTCACGAGCTTAAAAAGCTGGACCTTGACCGTGACATTATCAAACCAATGATTCCAGATCACACTTTATACGTTTACGATTCACCGGAATATGTGAAAGATATGGGGACACCGGACCGGTTCTATGCAGTGGAGGAAGACATTAAAAAGGGAAAAGTTTTCTCAAAAAACTTATCGAACAAGCAGAAGGCAGTATTCCTTGATCGTGACGGAACTATAAATAAGTATGTCGGGTTTTTGAGGAATATAGATGACTTTGAGTTGCTCCCCGGAGCGGTGGAAATGATAAAGAAAATTAATAAAATTGGCTATCTTGCAATTGTTGTCACAAATCAACCGGTTATTGCACGCGGCGAAGTGTCCTGGGATGAGTTAAATGAAATTCATAATAAAATGGAGACCTTGCTTGGGCAGCAGGGTGCGTATTTAGATGAAATTTTTGTATGTCCGCATCATCCGGATAAGGGATTCCCAGGAGAGCGCCCAGAATATAAGATGGAATGTGAGTGCAGAAAACCAAAGCCTGGTATGCTTTTAAAAGCTGCAGAGCTATATAACATTGACCTTGAACAAAGTTATATGGTTGGGGACAGCGATGTTGACATGATTGCCGGAAAAGCAGCAGGTTGCAAAACATATAAGGTTGGAGAAGAATAACAATGTCAAACGGTGACACAATTAGCAAATATAAAAGTTTAATAAAAGATATAGGGTTATTTGCTATAAGTAGTTTCGGCTCCAAAATATTGATGCTTTTGTTG
Source organism: Candidatus Fimivivens sp. (assembly GCA_034933525.1). Lineage (GTDB taxonomy): Bacteria > Bacillota > Clostridia > Oscillospirales > Ruminococcaceae > Yanshouia. Next base: position 531,992 of record JAYFNI010000001.1, on the reverse strand, counting down.
ACTCCGCTGTATACCAGTATTATAGCTACTGAGGAATATGGTATAGCAGATTTAATCAATACAACAATTAACTTTATTTATCCGATTTTGACTCTTGCGATTGCAGATGCGACTTTAAGATATGCTCTGGATAAGAATGTTTCCAAGAGCGCAGTTCTGAATATTTCTATTTTCTTTACATTAACTTCTATTGTTGCTCTGATTGCATGCTATCCTTTGAACAATTTGCTGAGCGAATCACTGAAGAGTTACTGGACTGTTTTTGTGATTATATATGCGCTGTTTAATATACAAAACTGCTTTTCAAATTTTATAAAAGGTATTGGGAAAACATCGTTATTTGCTGTCCAAGGCATAATACAAACAATAACTATTATTGTTTGCAATGTGCTGTTTCTCGTGGTCCTGAAAAATGGTCTGGATGGCTACCTGATGAGCATAATTATGGGCTATACGGTACCAATTCTGATAATGTTCTTCTGCGGAAAATTGTATCTTTACATTAAGCCGCTTAAGATAGATATACTAATTATTCGGGACATGTTGAAGTATAGCATTCCAATGATTCCAACTTTATTAGCATGGGCAATTAACACCAGTATCGATAAATACATGATTATAGCAATGGCTGGACTTTCTGCAAGTGGCATTTATAGTGTTGCTCATAAGATACCGACTATGTTTACAACGTTACTGTCTGTTTTTACGCAAGCATGGCAAATATCAGCCATATCCAATTATGGTTCTGATGACGAGAGTGAGTATTATACACAGATATACTCCGGATTAAACTTAATCAGCATTTCCGGCTGCGTGATGATTATTCTGCTTGCTAAGTGGGTTTCAAGCTTCCTGTTTGCAAAGGATTATTTTATTGCATGGCAGTATGTTCCGATGTTAACTATTTCTGCTATGTTTTCATCACACGCCGGATTTTTAGCTGCAGCATTTAGAGCGGCCCAAAAGACTAAGAGTTTGTTTGTTACCGTTTTTGTTGGCTCTGTTATAAATATTGCTTTAAACTTAATTTTGCTCAACGTGATGGGAACATTGGGAGCGGCAATTGCGACTGCCGCAAGCTTTATGGTTGTATGGGCTCTTAGATTAATTATGGTAAAGAAGATTGTGCGTATAGAAATCAACATCCCTGCTACAACTATCACATATGCATTACTCCTTGCATCAGCTTCTTTGATTACATTTGAAGTAAAGTACTGTAGTTATATTTTAATTCTTTCTTATATCATTATTATAGCTATAAATTACCGTGATGCTTTGCACGTGCTATCATCATTGAAAAAGCTATTCTTTATAAAGATTAAACGGTAGTTTAGAACTTAATCACCATAGTTCAAAAGCAGAGCAACTACTGCGATCGTTGGAAGATTTTGAACTGTTTGAAGCGGATGATGAAAAGGCTCTGCGCGGTAATCCAATGTCCAGCATGTCAAAAGCTATTCCTCCTCTAAGGGACAAGTTTATAGCAAATTTTAATCCATATGGTCTTCACAAAGCATGTAACAAATCGCTGAGATTGAGAACACGTATAGTTAGATATTTACCTGCACCAGTAGTTACTGTATTAAGACGTATAAAAAAAGACTCTCTCATACTATTTGTTAACGACTAAACTATTTCAATATATACTTAGATTGCACATGGCTTATTTTAAAAAGCTTCAAAGGGGGTACCCACGACCAATACGATAATCCTTCCTTTTGATATGGTGAGTATTGTTTACCTAAGGAAAAAAACAGTTTCGAGCTAATTATGAATATTCCACAGAATTTAATTAGTGCAATAGTAGACTAAACACGATAATTAGCCATTCTGTCGCCACAATACCGACGACTAATGCCACATAATACACACTAACTAAAAACAACTGCTAATCAGGGGATAAATACCCATGATTATTTAATAACAACTAAAAATATCCAAGCATAATTAAAAATGCCTTCACGCTTCTGGAAATCGTGTGAACGTTAATCCGTTCCGAGGGTTCGAATCCCTCTCTCTCCGCCAGAAAAGACCGCTTAAACACTAGTTTTTAGTGTTTAAGCGGTCTTTTTTTATCCATATGAAAATTATAATTGTGGCTGTTGCTCACGGTTTGCTCACGTTATCCGAAAAAAGTTGCTCAATTACATTGATTGCGGGCTGCTGCATTTCCGTAATCACATGTGAATATGTATCTAAAGTTATGCCAATGCTCGAATGCCCAAGCATGGATGAAACAATCTTGGCGGGTACGTTCTTACTCAGCATAAGCGTAGCGTTTGTATGTCGTAAATCGTGAAACCTGATGTTAGGTAGTTCCGCAGCCTTTAGAGACCTTTTAAAAGCCTTGTCTAAGATATGAGAGGTTAAAGGGCATCCATCGGCGCGGCAGGTGACAAGGCCATCGGCATTGAATCCCTCGCCGATACGTTCCCTCTGCAAGTGTTGGTGCTCTTTGTGTTCTAGCAGGTAGATCATGGCGTGCTGTGGGATACAAAGCGTTCTATGACTGTTTGCGGTTTTAACGTCGGAATAAACAACACCGTCTTTATAGGTCGTTGCGGTGCGCTGTATCTGCAATGTACCTTGTTGAAAATCAATGTCGCTCCACTTCATACCTAGGGATTCACCACGCCGCATTCCTAGCGTAACGGCAAACAGCACAGGAATAAATATTTCGGTGTCTTTGACTTGTGCCAGTAGCCTTAATACCTCGTCTTGACGAAGCACAGAGGGACGGAATTTTGACTTTGCAGGGGCTTCTACATAATCGCTGACATTTACCCTCAATTTGCGACTTTTAACCGCTGTGTTGAGCGCCTTGCGCAGTACACGGTGAACATACAATACCGATGTACCCGCCAGCCCTTCACTTTGAAGCTGCACATACAGCTTTTCTATCTGTTCCGGCTGCAAGTCACATAAGGGTATTTGTCCAATATGGGGAATGATATGCTTTTCAATGTTCACGCGATAGCCGTTTATTGTATTTCGTGCCAAATGACCCTCGCAATATGAAATTAGCCACTCGTTGAGGTACACGCCTAAAGTACAATGCTCTTGCTTTTTAACAAAATTGTTTTCTTCTTCGATTAGCGCACGTAATGCTTTTTCGGGATCCTTTTTTGTTTTAAATCCAGATTTCCATTTCTGGCGTCGTTTACCGTCAGCATATTTTCCAGCGTCATAGACGATACAATAAGCGCCGTTACGCTTCTTAATAGACCCCCGCACGTTAAATTCCCCCTGTCGCGGCCTGATTGACCCATGTAAAAAAGCCTTGTTTGGGAATGACTGTGCGCTTGCCCAAGCTTATATGTGGTACTTGGTTTTCTCGTACAAGCTGATACATTTTGCTTGGACTGATGCCAATAATCTCGGCAGCTTCTTTGACTGTAAAAGTAATTTTATCCATATGACACCTCGTAAAAATAGTTTATTGCTTCATCTTTGTTGTGGAAGTCTTTGATCGTTACATAGTCATTTGAAAATGTGGGGTTTTGGATGTTTTTAAGCATTTGCCGACGTTCTAAAATCTCGGCACGCTGTAAGCCTTTGGAACAATAGTACATGTGCGCATTTAACTCTGTGACAGATTGTGCGACATCCTTGGTGATGTACTTGGTTATGTAGCTTGCAGTGGATTCTGAATTGCGGATAGGCTCAAGAGTACACCAGCCGAATCTTTTGGAGTATGCATCCCAACTAAATACCGCATGGCCTTTTTCAAGCTTCTTTAGTATCTGATATGGAAGATGCATGTCCTTTGTAAACTGTATTAGAAATTCGTTTTGCAGCCCTAGAAAAAAGCCGTGTAGATGCCATGCGCCATCCTCATGTTGTTCAGGTATAAGAATATATTTGATTTTGCAATTATGTAAACGGTTGTAGTTTTTGATATATACCCCTAAGTCTTTAATATAGGTCGGCAAATTGTAACGGTCATATTTTTTAGCGTCTAGCGTGAATGTCACAAAGTATTCCCACGGATTGCATAGTGCTAGTTCACGAATACGGGATTTTGTGCGGGATATGCTGCAATCCAGCTTGTCAACATACCCGCCCTCACCTTTACGAACGAATTTAATTTGCTTTTTAGGCAAGTCGCTGTTCCGAATAGCTTTGCAATGAGTCAAACGAAACAACTGATTATTGAAAATTTTTAATATACCTACATCGTGCAAGTAGGCTTGACTTGAACGCATAACGCTCCTTTCTCTTTTGGTCTGGTATCCAAATATGTTATTTAGTCAAGTAAAGAGACGCCGCGCCGGGCTTCCCTTTGCGTTTTGCGCAAAGTTTTGCGCAAAAACGCAAAAGGGATAGCCGTGGCGCTCTCGCTGCCCATACTCCGCACTACGAATACACATTGTTGGCATGTCCAACGCAGGTACAAAAGAACGCTGCAATCAAGGTGAAGTGTGCTTTTTGCCTGCCATGTGAGCGCTGCCAAACATGCAGTACATCCAAAGTCAGCCAAACAGGGCGTTTAGAAGTGCCTGCGGCGCATTCACCGCGCATGGCGCGTCGAGCAATCAGAGGGGGCAGGGTGGGGCGCTCGCTCTTAAGTTTTAGATACCCTCTACTCACCTAGGCTTGTGCACGAACCTAGGCGAATAGCATGTAGATAATACGGAAATATTTTATAATCGTACGATATAATTTGATAATACTATGACTTTGTTTTATTTTCAAGAGGTTGAGTAAAATATATTTTGATTTATATTGAAAAGTATGATTTTATCGTATACAATGATTTTGAGGTGAAGGAAATGGAACAAAATAAAAATTCCAAAGAGCCGAATTTTGATTTATCTTTAAGCCATCCCAATTTAACAGCTTTCCATATCTATTTAGAGTCGTTTGACTATACCGCCAAAGAACGCATGAAAATTATAGGGGAACAACTCCAATATTTGCGCACTGAATCACATATGACACAGCGCGATATATGTGATATACTAAATATCTCTCCGCAGACGTATAGTGGTTATGAAAGCGGAAAACATGAACCCTCAGTGGAAACGTTAATAAGGCTTTCTTATTTTTATAATGTCTCTCTGGATGATCTTTGTTGTAAGCATGATCTTGAAAATTTGGGCGAAGAAGATAATAGAGAAAGCTATATGATAGGCAATAGTAATGTGTTTCAGCTAAGAGAAGCTATGGATAAATTCAGGGCTCAAACCGAAGCAAAAATGCAGGAGATGCAAAAACAGATCGAACAATTGAACAATAAGTAGAAAGACCGCTCTAAGCATTGAATTTCATGCTTAGAGCGGTTATATTATTTTTAGTTAGTACCTTTCTAAATTATATTTTACTATTGGAGAATTGCTATGTTAGAAGTTGAACAAGAAATTTTGAATACAATAATTACGCAAATTGAAAAACAGTTATTATATAATAAAATGATAGATCAAAATAGGATTAATGATAGAGATTATGTTTTAAATATTCTAAAAAATAATATTAACGAAATTATGGATATTTGCTCCTGGACTTTTGATTATAATGATACTTTAGTATCTGGGATAAAAAATGAATTGGAAAATGATCGTAAAATATCTGCAATTATACTTGCAGGTACATACTTAGAACATATTCTTAATTCCTTCTATGTAAATATACTGTCGTTTAAATTTGATTTTTCTAATACCTATATTAATGATGCTATAAAAGCTTCTTCTATAATTGATAAAATATCCTGGTTTTTTGAATTAGTTACACGTAATACTTTTAATAAAGCTCTATATCAAGAAATTAAGAAGATTAATTCTATAAGAAATCAATTGGTACATTATAAGCCTATAGGAACTGACATAAATACTTTTTTTGACAATAATCAAGTCTATAAAAATATCGATCAAATATCATTAACGTTAGTATCTACCCTAGACAGTATCTCTATATATTTGACAGAAATCGAAAAAAGTGTATTGATAAATGAAAAATAGTGTTTACTTGAAAAACAAGTAGAAAAACCGCCCTAGGCATTGAAATTTATGCTTAGGGCGGTTATCATTTAATGGTAAAATATTGAAAGAATATAGAGGTATGAAAATTGAAAAAAATCATAGGAATAATTCATTTCAGATACCCGATTGTATGCCAACAGGATGTGCTAGGCCAGAGTTTTAACACCATAATAAATAATATATCAGTTAATATAAAATCCCCGATTTTGTCCACTAAAAAAGCTGAGCCTACTCTTGAAACACCTTGTCCAGCCTATGTAAAGCAAGGAGATCCCCTTGATTGTTGGGGAAAGATAACATTCAGCCCAAATGAATCAAAATTCGCGGCAGATATATATCAAATTTATATGGAAGCATATTTTGATGATGATGTTGACGTTCAAGATAAGGGGAACTTATATTTGATGAAATCAATAATTGGAGAACTCAATTTTGCAAGATTTCTTATTTGATTAGAAAATTATATCCATTTCTATTTAAATAGGATATTTTTGAAGAAGAAAGTAAAGGAACAGGATTACAGCTATATGATGCATCTAATGCTGCATTAGCCAGAATTCAGTATCCAATAAAAGCCCCACCTATTAAATGCATTTTTACAAAAACAGAAACCGCTTTGACGAGTAAACAAGTAGAACTGATTCTTTCCACGATGGATCCATCAAAAAAAATTCGAACAGAATATGAGATGTTTATTAATGCACGAATGGAACTCCAACGAGATAATTTTCGTTATGCAATACTGGAGGCTGCAACAGCATTTGAACTTTGTATTAGCAGTAAAATAAAAAGTGAGTGTGAAAAATTTGGAGACCACGAGTCTCTGTATCAACTTAAACATGGCAAATTAACTTTGGGCTCAAAAGTTATTTTGCTAAGATCAAAAATTAAAACACCAACAAAATCACCGCAAAAAGAAATTGTAGACCCCAGAAATGATTTGTTCCATAATGGTAATAAAAATCCTACCCTTGAGGAATGTAAAAGTGTCTTAGATTATGTAGAAAAGTACTTATTGGCATATTTGCCAGATTATTTAGTTTAATCACAATGTTCCTTTATTTACTAGAACAAGAAAAATGCTCACCCATAAATTTATTATGGTTGCGGTATAGGAGAGAGGAAAGGCTGATACGATGGAATATAAAAAACCAGCGCCGATATCTTATGAGATTGCAGAACACTGGCTGACCAGCGCGTTTAAAGGCTGTTTGGAATATGTAAATAGAGACCTGAAAGACTATCAAAACATTGAGCTTGATGTGCAATTTCGCATGTCGCTGGAAAAGAACAAAATTGATGCCACAGCATCTAAAAGGCGTGACGGAGGATATTTGGTTGAAGTAAGCATGGCGACGTGTAATATTATTTATGCGTACTACCACAAAATTTTGAGTACACAGGGGGGCTATTCAGCTTTTACCTTTAATCAGAGGTTTGATAGCGATACAGCTTTGAAGTATGTACTACACTTGACTATGAAGACGTTGCAGGCAATTATTTTCCATGAGTTGGGGCATATTTTCAATGGGCACATTGATTATATACAATTTAAAATGGGTGAGTATCAGAAAAGTCACCCGGAATATGGGAAGGTCAATCTTCTCCCGGAATATTTGGAAACAAGTAATGAAGCAAGGCCATATCTCGAACCAATAGACTGGCAGGCATTGGAATGGAATGCTGATGATTTTTCAGCCACCAGGCTTATCGGGCAAAGTACCTACAAAGACAATATTGACGGACAGATTGTAAAGTCCATAGAGCATGCGTTTTTCCTTAGCACATGGGTAGTCATCACAATGTACTGCTTTATGGACTTAAATGCTAAAAAGGACCCGAAGATGTTGATGGGCTATTGTTCAAAGGAACATCTACCAAAGCGATTTCGCCTATTGATTTACCTAGACGTTGCCATGATTGCAGTAAAAAAATTTAATGGCATCGACATTTTTAATGTATTACCATCTGGGACATATCCGCAACTAATCAAGAGAATTGAACAATGGTATGTTATCTACACCAAGACAGAACGCGGAGAGGTGCAAGAGGGAGGGTCATTTGATGAGTCGGATACCACCACCGAGAACAATAAAGAAGAACTTGATGAAGCACATTTAGCCTATTATGAAGAAGTGAACCGGTATTACATGGATAGACTGGATGAAGAACTAAAACGCTTTACATATTTTTACGTATTTTCATAAAATGCTGTTTGGACAAAAACCAGCGGTTTCTGGCGGTTGTTTAGCGTTCTGATGACAGGTATGCCAACGGGAGCAACAGCGGCGATTTTGCTGCCAGTTATCACAGCAACAACGCCCCCTTTGCAACAAAGTGTGTGGTCATGACAACGCTTGCTTCCATGTTGATGGTACTACTTGATTGGCTAAGATCGGAAGAGAGTATAGAACCAGAAAGTTATTTATCTGCTCACACATCCTGCTCACGCTTTTTTTAAACAGCGTGAAAACAGTTCATTCAAAGTACTAAAACCAGCGTAAAAAAGCTATAAATTTCTCTGAAGATTCCCATATATTTCTGGAAATCATGTGTTGTACTAACTCAATTTGAAGTTATATTTTCTCTCTGCTTAAACGCAACCTAAGTGGTCGCAGATTACCTGCGGTAATACCGGTAACTTATGAAATTACTTAACGTTGAAGTCAAGAGCGCATTGCCCTATCACACAGCAGTAATCTTACCGCAATATAGGGAGACATTACATTCAATGGGACTCGGCTTAAGGGGATTCGAGACTATCTGCTGCATTCTGTTATTATAGAGTACAGCAGGCTTTTAATTAGCTATTTAGCGCGTGAGGCCGTCGTTTAAAAACGACGGCCTCACGTTGCCAATTAAATCACCAATAGATTAGCCGATACCGCCCAAGAAAGCACCAGCTACCAGTGCAATCAGAGCACAGGCGCAATACACATATTTGCCAAGGGGATAGAACAAGTTGTTAATTGGCTTTTTAGCCCCTTCATTAACGCTGCCTTCCGCAAACTTCCTGCCCGCAACCCAGAAGAACATGATTCCAGCCAAAAGAGCGCCCAGCGGACAAATATAGATTGAGACAACATCCATCCATCCTGAAACGATTGCTTGAATGCATAAGGCCACAATGCAGCCGATAACACCGATAGTGATAACCGCTGGAATGCGCTTCATTCCAAACTTTTCTTGAAGAGTTGCTACAGGCGCCTCATAAAGATTAACCAAGGAGCTGACACCTGCGAACAGCACACATATAAAGAAAATAATTCCCACAATTTGCCCACCAGGCATACCATTAAATACGTTTACTAAGTAAATAAACATTAAACCAGGGCCACCGGAGGATAGTTCCGCAGAACCGACAGCCATGGCTGGAATGATGACTAAAGAAGCTAACAAAGCAGCCAGCGTATCAAAAATAGCCACTTTGCTGGCTGCGCTTGGTAGGTCCTCCGATTTACTCAGATAAGATCCGTAAATAACAGTACCGTTTCCTGCAACTGAAAGGGAGAAAAACGCTTGACCAAACGCAAAAATCCAAAGCTTGGGGTCGGCTAAACCCTGAGGATTTATGGTGAAGATATACTTGTAGCCACTGATAGCGCCAGGAAGAAGCGTAATGTAAATTGCTAAGCCGACAAATAGAACAAATAGCATAGGCATCATCACTTTGTTGGCTTTTTCAATACCACCAGCCACCCCTAGTCCCATAATCGTGAAGTTGGCGACCACTGCAATGACCAGCCACAGGTTATTGCCCCAGCCACTAGCGGTTGCACCAAATGTACCGCCGATAATGTCCATATTTTGCCCCATGGAAAACAGTCCACCTGTGAATGACATGAAAGTATACTTGAAAATCCAGCCCACCACACAGGTGTAGCCAATAGCAAGAGCTAGCGAACCCAAAACCGGAATCAATCCGATACTCTCGCCAATATTCTTTTTGCCGGTACGCAGTTCGGTACATTTGCCAAAAGCACCGATCGGCCCTGCACCTGTAGAGCGGCCCAAAGCCATCTCGCCTATAACACCACTAAAAGCTATTAGTATAACAAAAATAAAGTAAGGGATCAGAAAGGTCATACCTCCCCAAGAGGAGACCAGTGCGGGAAAACGCCAGATATTGCCCATGCCGACTGCAGAACCGATGCAAGCCAGAATAAAACCCCATTTAGATTGAAATCCGTCGCGGGTTGCAGATGAACTATCTTTTGCCATATTAATCCCTCCTGATAATCAAACATTTTGATCTTTTCGTTATTTACACTTAGGTGAGAGATGAAAGTGCATTTTACAGGTTGGCAGGAATTGAACCCACTTTCCTGAAATAACAAGCGGCCTTTCCGACCTCTCGGAAAGGCCGCTTGTTTTAGTATTATAGTGCTAAGACGGGCCTAGTAATGCAATTATTTTTAACGGCAATTATTTGTTGGCATAAGGCTCCAAGAATGCGTGGAAGTGACGCATGGGCAGCTTATGACCCCAAGTGATCTTCATATTGGGGATGTTTTCACGATCCTCATATAAAGCCTTGACAGCTGCGATGACATAGTCCAAGTGCTCCTGACTCAGCTGGCTGCGGTTGATGGCAAAACGCACCACGTTACAGACCTCAGCCTGCTGCTCGGGTGTCTTCAGATCGTACTCCATCGAGTAATCACCCAACTCGGAAACACGGATACCATAGCGGCGAATCAGCTCTAGACTGAATCCCTCACCAGCAAAAGTATCGTGATCGCGCTTGTTATCGAAGAACTCGTCCATGTTGATGTACACGCCGTGACCACCTGCGGGTAGAACAACACCCTTGACACCGGCATTGTAAAAGCCCTGTGCAAGATATTCACACTGGGAAACGCGTTCTTTCAAGTAGTTGAAACTGCAGCATTCATATAGACCGGCAGCCAGAGCCATGATGTCGCGACCGGACATACCGCCATAGGAGTCGTTGCCGTAGCAGGAGATCTGCTTAACCTTCAACAGAACGCCAACGTCGGTCTTGACAGTACCGTCTTCGTTGAAATCAGAAAAGTTCTTCCAGAATAAACCCTTGTCGCGGAATGCCAAAATGCCGCCCATGTTTGCGTGACCGTCTTTCTTAAGAGAAGCGGTGAAGCCGTCGCAATAAGAGAACATCTCAGCAGCGATAACAGGGATGGATTTATCAGCATAGCCCTCTTCGTTGGTCTTAATAAAGTAAGCATTCTCAGCCCAGCGTGCAGCGTCGAGCATGAAGGGAATGTTATACTTATGAGCAATGCGGCTGGACTCGCGGATATTAGCCATGGAAACAGGTTGGCCACAAACGGTGTTGTTCGTGATGGTGGTGTATACCAGCGGTACGTTCTCAGGTCCGAGTGTCTGAATCAACTGCTCTAGTCTAACAGTATCCATATTGCCTTTAAACGGATTCTTCTCGTATTTGCCGCCCTCAGGAACTTCCCACAGCAACTGCTTGTTGTACAGGTTGCGGGGGATAGAGCCCATCTGCTTAATATTACCCTCGGTAGTGTCAAAGTGACCGTTGGAGGGAATGGTGAAAGCTTTACCGGGGTGACGGCCGTTCAGGATCTTTTTGACCATCTCGAACAGGACGGATTCAGCAGCACGACCCTGCTGGATAATAAAGGTGTTGGGACGCTCCATTTGCGCAGCGCCGCCGTTGAACAAGCCGCCTTCATATTCGCAGAGATACATCTCATCCATCATCTTGTCGATATCCTGACAGTCGGTGCGAACGAGATCTATAATCTTTTTCTGATTGTCACCGCGCTCTAAGCAGTCACGCAGAGTATCCAGAAGGACATAATAGCCTTTGTTACGACCGTAAGCCTCATCGCCGAGGAACATGGCACTCCATTGGACATCGGTCATAGCGGTGGTGCCGGAGTCGGACAGCATATCCACGGTCAGCATGCCTGCAGGGAATGCAAACTCGTTGTAGTGAGTAGCCTTCAAAGCACGCTCTCGCTGCTCAACAGTCACCTCGGGAATGTTGCGCTTGACATAGGAAAACGACTTGGGTGTTTCAACGTTCAAAGGGTACTTCATATTTATTACCTCCATAATGTGACGCAGTGCGTCGTATTTTTAGAGGATACCCCGGTTATCGATTGCCGAATCCCTTTCGGCTATTACGACTAGCGGACAGTACCTTTCACAAGATAGAATCCAGAACCTGCGGTCCCGACTAAAGATAAACAAGCATGTCTATTCCACGGCAATACATTCAATCTCCACCAGAGCGTCTTTGGGAAGCCTGGCAACTTCTACTGCACTGCGCGCTGGGCATGCGCCTTCAAAAAAAGTAGCATATACTTCGTTCATCGAAGCAAAATTATTCATATCGCTGAGAAAAACGGTTGTCTTAATAACTTTTTCCATGCCTATGCCACTTGCGGCAAGAACGTTTTTGCAGTTACTCATTGACTGGCTGGTTTGAGCCTTAATACCCTCTGGCATTGAACCTGTTGTTGGGTCAATGGGCAGCTGACCGGAAGTAATGACTATTCCACTAGCCTTTATTCCCTGCGAGTAAGGGCCAATGGCCGCTGGTGCCTTCTCTGTATTAATTACCTGTTTCACAGTTTCACCTCCTCTTACTAATAAAAAATTATCACACCAATAAAAAATTGTCAACGATATTTTGGCTGTTTTATAGAATAAGTCAATTTATTATCGAAAATTTCATGCTAATCCTCTAAATTACTAAAGAATAGGATCGATAAAGTATTTGAGTGATAAAATTTTATTGCCCGATTTGTAGATTTATGTTATAAAAGGATAGGAGTCTGTTTTTATGCTCCAAATTCGGCTAGAAAGAAGAGTATTTTTCGTGACAAACGAGCTTATCCGTCGTTACACACTACTTATTGAGTTTTTGGGGCATATGTTAGGACCCGACTATGAAATTGCGCTGCACGATCTGTCGTGCAAGCAACCCAGTATTATCGCAATAGCCAACGGGCATGTTAGCGGCCGCAGCATTGGGGCTCCTCTGACCAATATGGCGATACAACTAATTGCTGAAAAGGCTTACTTGACCCAAAAGTGGAAATTAAACTATCGGGGCCTTTCCACCAACGGCAAGGTGCTGCGTTGTTCTACCCTTTTTATTAAGGATGAACATAACACACTGGTTGGTCTGCTTTGTATTAACTTTGATGATAGCCGTTATCGTGATCTATCTGAAAAGATTTTTTCTTTGTGTCACCCTGACGATTATGCTGATACCAACATTTCTATCAGCATTACGGAAAATGTGGAACAGGAAACCTTTTATAATAGTATTTCTGCTGCAACAGATGCTGCAATTCAAATGGTAACCAATAATGCGAAAGTACCCACCGATCGGCTTACTCAGGCGGAAAGAATGGAAATCATTCAATTGCTGGATCAGAAAGGGATATTTCTGCTTAAGGGTGCGATTCCTGTTATAGCCAAGCAGCTTTCTTGCTCACAGGCAAGCATCTATCGCTATTTGAGTAAAATTAAGCAGGAAAAGCAGCTGGATATTACACTTCTCGAATAGTATGTATGGTAACTTTTTCTTGAGTTTTTTTCATATATTTTATATTTTGTCACTAAATTATTGAAACTTTCAAAACTTTAGGTTAAAATAAATCCATCCAAGCAATATAAGGGGGCGTATTAATATGAAAAAAACTATGAGAGTCTTCCTTGTGACCGTAACAGCACTATCATTACTGTTAAGTTCTCAAATAACGGCTTATGCGAAGAATGATAAAAACAATATCAATCGCGTTGAGCATACGAAACAAGCTCAGCAGCAAGTAAATTTTGCCCAGCAACAGCAGTCTAGATCCGATGCACAAAAACCGTCTTTACCGCCGCAAGCATCTCAACAGGCACAGCAGCACAGATCAGATGTAAAAAAACCGTCTTTGCCGCCACAAGCATCTGAGCAGGCACGGGAACATGCCCGGAGGGTGAGAGAAGAGGTACGTCAAAAAGGTTTGGTTGCGCCGGATATACGCAATGACGGCCCTGTAGAAGCTCCGCGTGATTCGTCTTTAGCTAGCACAACCTATAACGGCATAACAATCAGCGTATATGATTCTACAGTGAGCGCAGATACCCTCCCTTATATTGTTTCTGCTTTGGAAAGCATGCCTGAGCTGCTTCTGGACAAGTTTTCGGGAACCATTTATGTCGTTACAGACATCCGCAATATTACGGCTAACGCAAGTGTTGATGCGATTGGCATGTTTGTTACGACTGGAAATATCTATATCGAGGAATGGAAGGATAACGAAGCTACATACTTGCGCACCCTTGCGCACGAATTAGGACATAATTTAGACTGGAAGCTCGGCCTCTCCGCTGGTTATAATACATTTCTGTCCGCATCCGATACGAATTGGAATACACTTTGGGCGGATTATCCAACCTACCAGAGCAAGGAAGGAAGCCTGTATTCTACGGTAAGTGTTCAGGAATGGTTTGCTGAGATTATCGCCGATTATGTCTGCTATCCAGCCTATGAGGATGAATATTATTCCGAAATATATGACGCTGTTGACGGTCTTCTCTAAATTGTACATGCAGCTATAACAGAGTTGACAGACAAAGAATAAAAAGCCTCTCATCGCAGGTTCATTATCCTGTGATGAGAGGCTTTTTGCAATGTGTGGGGGTTATAATTCTTTTGGCATGCGGCTTTAGTTTTATTTTTTAATCTGTGTTTCTATTTGAGTCATGATGTGCATCAGCGTCAACGCGCCCAAACGTACGGTGCAACCGGTAGGATCGTAAACAGGGGAGACCTCCACTAGGTCGGCAGCGACAATGCGGCCCTTTTGTGCGACGCCGGTAATGATATCACACACCTGATCGAACAGCAACCCGCCCGGATAAGGGGAGGCGACACCCGGCGCAATAGAGATATCAAATCCGTCGATATCTACTGTGATATAATAATTTTTTGCTGCTGGAATTTTAGCCAGTATACCTGCAACACCGATGGTATGCGCCTCGCGTGCTGAAATTATAACGCTGCCATAAGCTTTTGCAGTTTCAAAGTCTGCTTTTTTGCTGCTGCCAATGCCACGCAGACCAATCTGTGCCATTGGGCCAATGTGGGACATTTCGGACATGCGGCGCATCGGGCTGCCGTTGCCGTATTTTAACGGACCGACGTGGTCGGCCCAGTCGAGATGGGCGTCTATCTGTACAACACAGATTTCTTCACCGATTTCTTCAAGTGCTTTGCCAACAGGCGCACTGATGGAATGATCTCCGCCGATCACTATGGGTACAGCGCCACGGTGCAGGATAGCCTTGACACTTTCAACTACGGCATCAAAAGTGTGCTGTGGATCGGCATGCAGAATATCTGCGTCGCCGCAGTCCACAATTTTGAGGGGCGCGGCAAGGCGTACGCAATCATTTTCAAAATCGTAAAAACCTGCGTCGCCACGCCCATATTGGGTGGAAGCTTCACGAATGCGGCGGGGCGCGAGCCGCGAGCCACTCATATATCCGACGGCAAAGTCAACCGGTACGCCTAAAACGGCAATATCAGCATCAAGCTTAGATAAATCGGTGCATATCGGGTATTTCCCGAAGGAGCAAATGCCCGTTATGGGCAGATTAAGATGTTCCATATGATGTCTCCTGTAATCCATAGATTTTTCGATTGCTGGATTTTGTGTTCATTATAGCCCTACCAGAGTGAACTGTACATGGAAATCGTTTTGTGCTATAATCCTTTCAATTAACAATATTTCAAATAATCTATCTTTTGCTTTACAAAATGATACCGTTACAAAAGGAGCCCGAATATGGATCGGACAGACATCAAAATTTTGAATATTTTACAGCAGGATTGCAAAACGACAACGCGTGAAATAGGCAAGCAGGTCGGATTGACAGCCCCAGCTGTTTCTGAGCGTATTATGCGCCTGCGTGAGTCTGGGGCAATTCAGGCATTCAGGGCAAAGCTCGATGCAAATACGTTGGGGAAAAAACTTTCAGCTTATATTATGATCAATGTACCGCCTGAAGTTTATACTAAGTTTTGCACCTTTGCCAAGGAAAATCCGTCTATTGTAGAGCATCATCACATTATTGGCGTGAATAATGCCTTGTTGCGGATTCGGGTTGCTGATTCCACTGAGCTGGAACAACAGTTGAGCGAAATACGAAAATTTGGAATGTCTCAAACTGCTATCGTGTTAAATACCTATTTTGACCAGAAGCCGTTTGATATTTAAGCTTTTCCTTGAATTAAATAATTTAAATTGCTCACAGCGGGACACTTTTTGGATGTGGGTTGTAAAATTTATCTTTTAAACGAAAAACGGGCTTGCTATAAGTAGCAAGCCCGTTTTTCGATATAGAGGAGGACAGATTATCGAGTTAATACGATTTCACCGTTTTTTATAACGGTTTCGACCAGATTAATCGCGGTATGATAAGGCAGAAAATGAATCGATGGATATCTCAGAAAAATGATATCCGCTTGCTTTCCTGGTTCAATACTGCCAATCCGGTCGGCGCGGCCAACAGCTGCAGCACCATTAATGGTCAACGCAGTAATGACTTCTTCTATAGATAGGTGCATGTAAATGCAGGCCAGCGCAATCAGAAGTGGAATAGAATTAGTAAAACAGCTGCCGGGATTCAGGTCGCTGGCGATAGCAACTGCCATTCCATCGTCAATCATCTTGCGGGCGCGTGCAAAATCTTCCTTAAGACAAAACGCAGTCGCGGGCAACATGGTGCCGATGACGCCGGCTTTTGCCATATCTGCAATACCTTTATCAGACGCCTGAAGCAGGTGGTCGGCCGAAACCGCGCCAACTTCAGCAGCTAATTCGGCGCCGCCAAGCTGTACCATTTCATCAGCATGAATTTTAAGCTTAAATCCCATCGCTTTTGCAGCATTGAGATAATAACGTGAATCCTCAATAGAGAAAACGTTCTTTTCTGTAAAGATATCTGCAAACTCTGCGAGCTTTTCAGCCTGAACAACGGGGGCGACTTCACGAAGCATCATATCGAGAAAATCCCGCTCGCGTCCTTTAAATTCGGGCAGTACGCTGTGAGGGCCCATAAAGGTGGAAACAATATCTACCGGCTGCATTTTGTCTAGCACTTTCATGGCGCGTAGCTGCTTAAGCTCCGTTTCCTTATCCAAGCCGTATCCACTTTTGCCCTCTACGGTAGTCACACCGAACTCCAGCATCCGTGCCAAACGATCACGTCCGACCTCAACAAGCTCTTCAAGTGTGGCTGCGCGGGTTTTCCCAACACTGGCATTGATTCCGCCGCCTCGCTCCATAATAGACATATAGCTGTCACCGCGCAGCCGCCATGAAAACTCATCAGCGCGGTAGCCGCCAAAAATAAAGTGCGTGTGCGAATCAACAAAACCAGGCAGAACAGTTTTTCCAGTGGCGTCTATGATTTCATAGCCGGCGTTGCCATATTGCTTCATCAGCGCGTCGGTTGTGCCAACAGCCTCAATTTTATCGCCGCTAATCAAGATTGCACCGTCTTGAATCAGGCCAATATCGGACATCTTAACGCCATGCCTTGGCGCGCTGCCAGCGCAGGTAATCAGTTCTGCGGCGTGGCAGATCATTTTTTTGCTCATGGCGGTTCCTCCGTAACGCTTTATTTGATAATTTCGCCGTATACTTTATTAATTAGCTCATCGGAAGCAATATAGGGTATTGTGATGTAGTCTGAGCCGTTGCGCATCTGATTATATTCGGCAACCGTTTCGATGGAATGCTCACAGCGGGCCCAGTTTCTTCTGGCTACGCCGATCATGGTATCCCACGGCATCGCAGTCATTAGAATATCATCCACACGCTTACTTCCGTCAAGCACCATACCGAAACCACCGTTAATCGACTTGCTGATACCCACGCCACCACCGTTATGCAGTGCGACAAGGCTCATGCCGCGTGCGGCGTTGCCCGCATAGCACTGAATAGCCATATCCGCGGTAACGTTGCTGCCATCATAGATATTGGAAGTTTCGCGATAGGGGGAATCGGTTCCGCCGGTATCATGATGGTCACGGCCAAGCATAACCGGTCCGATTTCGCCGTTGCGAATCATCTCATTAAATTTCAGTGCGATATCGCGGCGACCCAAAGCATCCTGATAGAGAATACGGCACTGGGTACCAACAACAAGCTTATTCTTTTCCGCGTCGCGAATCCAGATATAGTTATCGCGATCCTGACCACGACGATTGGGATCAATAATTTCCATTGCTGCATGGTCTGTTTTACGCAGGTCTTCCGGATTTCTCGAGAGACAGCACCAGCGGAACGGACCATATCCGTAGTCAAACAGCATGGGGCCCATAATATCTTCAACATAGGACGGGAAGATAAATCCTTCACTGGTGTCAACGCCATTTTTTGCAATATCCTTTGCGCCAGCATCAAATACAGCCTTCATAAAGGCGTTGCCATAGTCAAAGAAATAGCTTCCGTGCTCAACTAGCTTCTTAATAATATGATAATGCTTAATCAGTGAAGCGTCTACAAGTTTACAGAAGTTTTCCTTATCATTTTTTAACATTTCTGTGCGCTGCTCAAACGTGAGACCCTGCGGACAATAACCGCCGTCATAGGGGACGTGGCAGGAGGTTTGATCAGACAACAGGTCAATGCGAATATTGTGATCAAATGCATATTCAAGCAAATCAATAATGTTGCCTTGGTAGGCGATGGAGAGAACCTCTTTCTTTTCCTGCGCCTCTTTGGCCCAAGCAAACACCTCTTCGAGTTTGTCGGAGACCTTGCCCACCCAGCCCTGGCTATGACGAGTCTCGATACGAGAGGGATCAACTTCGGCTACGATGCCTACACCACCGGCGATTTCAATGGCTTTGGGTTGCGCACCGCTCATGCCGCCAAGGCCTGAAGTTACAAATAGGTGTCCGCGTAGATCACCGTCCGGTGCGACGCCAAGCACCTTGCGCCCAGCATTTAGCAGTGTATTAAAGGTTCCGTGCACAATGCCTTGTGGGCCGATGTACATCCAACCGCCAGCTGTCATTTGACCGTAACTAGAGCAACCCATCGCGGTGGCCTTAGCCCAGTCGTGGGGATTATCGAACATGCCGATCATGAGACCGTTGGTTATAACGACGCGCGGGCTGGATTTGTGAGATTTAAACAGACCCATCGGGTGCCCGGACATGATGACCAGCGTCTGCTCGTCGGTTAGAATTTCAAGATATTTTTTAATGAGCTGATACTGCATCCAGTTTTGGCAAACCTGACCGGTTTCGCCATAGGTGACAAGCTCATAAGGGTAGAGTGCCACTTCATGGTCCAGATTGTTGTCAATCATGACTTGAAAAGCCTTACCCTCAACACAGTTCCCCTTGTATTCGTCAATAGGCTTGCCGTAGATACGTTCCTTGGGTATATAGCGATAGCCATAGATGCGCCCGCGCGTCATGAGCTCCTCCAAAAACTCCGGTGCAAGTTGAGCGTGGAGTTCTTCTGGAATATAGCGCAGTGCATTTTTTAAAGCCAGCTTAATCTCACGTTCATTAAGCGTCAGCTCGCGCTTTGGTGCTCTACGAATCCCTTCTTTAAACTTTGGATACTCCGGCAAAACAGCATCAAGTTTTATGGTCATTGCTTTTCCAATTTCAAAATTATTCATGGCATATGCCTCCTTTTCTAATGTTTGTATTTAAATATTATCATAGCGATGTCTAAATAACGTCTATAAAAAATATATTGTACTAGCCTTTTTTTTATTTTGTAGATGATTTTTTGGAAAAATATTGTATAATACAATTATACAATGGTTCTGTTTAAGCAGTTAAGCCGTTTTTTTAAACTGAAAAACGAGAAAGTGAGCGTGTTTATGGCTATAGTTTCTTTTAAGCTTCTGCAAATGCCAATGATATTATTAGACGGTCAACAGATTCTTCTGCCATTTAAAAAGGCGGAGGCTCTGTTGTATTGCCTTGCTATTAAAAAGACTGTGTCACGTGAACAGGCGGCAAACTTGCTTTGGGACACTGATGATTCGCAGATTGCGAAAAAGAATCTGCGTCATACGCTCTACACAATTAAAAGAGTATTTGACGTCGAATTAATTGTTTCACCCAAAAAACATCTTCTTACCTTAAACCCTGAGCTGGAATATGACATCGATTATGACTACTTTATTAAAACCCACGATTTTTCGCTCTATGATGGTGAGTTGTTACAGGGCTTCAGTCTGAAAAATGCCGATGCTTTTGAAAACTGGCTGGAGATGGAGCGCAATGAATTTCGGGAATATTATCTGCATCAGTTGTATGACGTTATGATTCAGGCCGTAGAAAGAGATGTCTCTGAAACCGAAATGCTTTTCGCCCGTTATATTAAAAAAGATCCGTTGGACGAGCGTGTTTATCAGCTCATGATGGCATGCTACCAGAAAAACGGTCTATTTTATAAGGGAATTAAGGTTTATCAAAATATCAGTAAGCTACTAAACACAGAGCTTCGAATTGCCCCCTGCGCCGAACTGACACAGCTTCATCGCGAACTTTTGGGTGCGTGGAGCGAATCAACAGCCGAAGAACAGGAACAAGCGCCCGTGTGTGTGATCGGCCGTGCAGAGGAAATGCAGTTTATGATGAAAGCATACCGATCATTTTTGCTTGGAACACCAACAGCACTTTTGATTCTAGGAGAAAATGGTGTAGGAAAGACCTACCTTGTTAATAGCTTTCTTGATAGTATTGGTGAAGATTCCTGCATCGTGCTCAAAACAATTTGCTTTCAGGCGGAACGTGAGTTTATTTTGCAGCCATGGAATACCATTATGCTTCAGCTTGACCAACAGATACGAAGCCGCAATATGACAGTTCCCGCAAGCTATACAAGCTATATCAACACGTTGTTTCCGCTGTTTGGCGACGGCGTACAGACTGCGCAGGTGCCGGAAGACGTCATGACCTCTTATAACTACCGCACTGCACGAAACAGTGTCCTCAAACTGTTTTCATATGTCGGAGAAGAGAATCCAATCATTTTGTTTTTTGACAATATTCAGTTTATGGATAACCACAGTCTTGAGCTGCTCTCGCTAATAATTAGAGAACGTAACCCCAATATTCTTTGTATCAGCACCTGTTTAGATATACAGATGCCCTATCTGCAAAAGCAGATCAATGCATTGGTGCGTGAAAAATTTGTAACGCCATTGCTAGTTCCGCCGTTTACTGAAAAGGATGTGTCGGATATTATTACCGACCGACTTGGTCCGGATGCACTTAACGAACAGATTATTTCCCATATCTATCAGGATTCAGAAGGGAACGGTTTTTTCCTGGACATGCTGCTTGGATATCTAACCAACGACACGGGCGCTTCTCGCCGGATGCCGTCTAATCCCCATGATATTTTGCTTGAGCGGCTTGAAACACTTTCTGCCGATTCCCGACAGCTTCTTGATACCATGTCGGTCTGCCCAGAATCGATTACACTCGATATCGTGGAGTATATCCTAAATCGAGATACACTGGAAATTATCGAATTAACCGATGATCTTAAGCAGCATAGCCTAATTAGGGAAAAAGTCGTCGACGGTCAAATTCGATTTCAATTCCGCCATGCCAAGATGCAGGATTTCGTTCATTCACAACTTTCGCCCGCAAAGCGCAGGTTGTTGCATGCCCGTGTGGCGAACTACTATGAGCAGACACCGGAACTGCTACACAATAATAACTGGTACCAGCGAATTATTTATCACTATGCGCAGGCCTGCAACGACGTCAAAGTTCTTCAGTATAAAATTCTTAGCCTTGCTGACTATTCAAGATTCAATTATGAATTGTATCCGGTTCTTCAGCCACAAAAAGATTCAGCGCTTGAAGCGCCCAAGCAACTTTCAAAATATTTTGATGAATTGGTTACGGAGCTGGTACGGCTCTATAATTATCAGCCAAATGCAATCGACTTTGTCGAATTGGAAACATTGCTTTATCTTGTTATTGGAAAATACTGCATTTCACAAGGCTTATATCGAAAGGGCCTAGACGCTATAAAACGCAGTCTTGCACACACCACTTATTTAGAGACGCATCCGCATATTCATATTTCCTGTTTGCGTCAGCTGACATTTTACGGCATACAGACGTGGAACGCCAATTTGATGCGTGAAAATATTGAAAAAAGTATGGCGATTGCCAAGGAGAAAAGGCTGAGCATTGACTATGCCATCGAATGCCGCTTGTATGGATTATATTTAACAATGTGCGGCCGGTACGACGAAAGCAGAGATCGTCTAAATCAGGCTATAGGTCTGTTTGAGTCCACTGCGCTTGACAGTCAGAACTACGTTTTAAATTTGGCAGCCTGCTATAATTATCTTGGTGAATTGGAGCGCAAGCAGAAACATTTTGAGGCCTCTCTGGTCTTTTATGAGCGGGCTATTGAGCTTTGTGGTGACCGCAAATATCCCAAAAACCCAATTTTCTTTTCTAATCAGGCTTGCGCATTTTTGATGTTGGGCAATAAGAATAAGGCCACAGAGTTATTCTTCTATGCTAATAAGCTATATGATGCCTCTAACATCCATGTTGGGCGAGCGATGACGAAGGCGTATTGCTGCTTGCTCTATGCTGTGGATGGCAATATAAGTGATGCCAGGCGCCTGCTTGCAGAAGCCGAAAAGACAGCCCATGATATCAGCTCACCAATGGGACTTGGAATTGTTGAACGAACAAAAGCAATGCTGCTCAAAAATTTCCCGAACGTGTTTAACGATGTTATTAGCGACAGTCTTGAAGCCTGTTGCATGAAATGTGAAAAATATCTATCTGCACTCCCGGGGGCTTATGAGTTAGAGCTTCCGCTCGATCTTCCGCGAACGAATGAATAAACGAAAAAAAGACGGCTGAGTAATACACTGGTTAAAAATAGGCTGGATTAATCCGGCACGCGAGGTGTAAATCAAATGGAACTCTCAATCAGAATTGCCGACCCAGCTGGTAACATTACAATTTTTGTCATGAGCGCTGTCTCGCCACAACAGTATGCAACGGTTGCGGCAATGCTGTTGGCTGAGAGCAAATTTTCAGCAGAGCAGGTGGCGTTTCATGTCGCGCCCCAAATGGGTGCACAGGGACGCATTGAAATGATGGGCGGGGAATTTTGTGGTAATGCAACCCGCAGTTACGGATATCTGCTTAGTATGCTTTTGCCCGATCATACAAGTGAAGTTCAGGTCGAAATCAGCGGTGCTGACCATCCGCTGGTGGTCAAGATTGATAAGGATCATGGCCGGTGCGAAACACAGATGCCACTGCCGACAGGAAAAGCAAGCATTGAATTTGATGGGGAGGCGTTTGACGCTATTTGTTTTGATGGAATCGTGCATATTATTGTGCCAGGCGCATCACGTGGTCAGGCTTTTGTCGACGGCCTTTTGGCAGCGGTAAAAAGTGAGATTGAGAGCAGTGCATATGGCATTATGTTTTTAGAAGGGGACAGGATGACACCTGTTGTCTATGTCTGCGAGACTGATTCTCTGGTATGGGAAAGCAGTTGCGGCAGCGGTTCAATGGCGGTAGCAGCACTGGGAGCGATGACTCAAAGAGAGGGCGTGTGTCACCGCGCATTGCAACAGCCAGGAGGCATTATAGAGGCAATTGCACGTGCCCAAGACGGCAGAGTGGTACAATGCATTATGGGTGGCCCAGTCGGTCTTTCTGAGGAAATAAAGTGGACAATGCCAACATTTTTAAATTTGTAATCTTCTCAGGTGGTTTTATAATGTAGAATACATCTAGAGTCATAATAAAGGGTTCGCTAAATTAATCTTTAGCGAACCCTTTTGCCATTATAAAGTTAGGATCTTTCAAGAGCTATTCATTATAGTCAGACAGTTTGGACGCTGAAATAAGGTTGGCACAGATATTTGTGCCTGAAAAGGACGACAACTCAATAAGATGTAATACAGACCACCAGAAGTACCTTATACATTTAAGTAGCCCCAGCTACTTTCAAAAACAAAGAAAAAGGCTGCCAACAGGCAACCTTTTCTTCTTTACTTTATTACATAAACTGTGAGCCAATAATCGCGGCAATCATTAGTGGTATGTTATAGTGCAGGAAGGTCGGAACACAGGTGTCCCAGATATGATCGTGCTGTCCGTCTGCATTTAATCCGCTGGTCGGTCCAAGTGTGGTATCAGAAGCGGGGGAACCAGCGTCGCCAAGAGCGGCTGCAGCAGAGATCAGCAAAATGGTCGCCTGGGTGCTGAATCCCATTTGCTGGCAGAGAGGAACATAAAGAACTGCCAGAACCGGAATAGTGCCAAAGGAAGTTCCGATGCCCATCGTTACAAGCAGGCCGATTAACGTAATCATGGTAGCTGCAATTAGCTTATTACCACCCATCAGGCCAATGGAACCCTTAACCAGTTCGTCAACAGCACCGGTATCTTTAAGAACCTGTGCAAAGCCGCCAGCGACCAACATAACGAAGGCGATAAAGCCCATAAGCTTAATACCACCGTCAAACTGAGCATCAATCTGATTCCATTTGATAGTGCCAGTCACAATTAGAATCAGCAGGCCACCAAGTGCTGCAATGGGAAGAGATCCAAATTGAATCTGTAGGACAACCATAATGATAATGGCGGCCAGCGTGAACCAATGACGGCTTTCAAACTTGAGTTCCTCAGGAATTTCATGTTCGATAATCTGAATATCCTTATAATCACGAGGTTTGCGGTAGGTAATGAACAGAGCGATGCATAATCCTACAAACATCGATAAACCAAGAATCCAGTTCGCTTTCCAAACTTCCTTGACATCGACCGGCATACCGTTAGTGGTCATGTTTTTGGCTACGATTCCGTGGAATATCAATCCAAAACCAACAGGAAGGGTGATATAAGGTGCTTTCAAACCGAATGCCAACGAGCAGGCCGCTGCGCGTCGGTCAATCTTCAGTTTATTCATTAAAATAAGCAGTGGGGGGATAAGAATGGGGATAAACGCAATATGTACTGGAATTGCATTTTGGGAAAGGCAGGCAATGAAAGCGAGAACCCATAGAAATACCATTTTTTTGTCGCCAATAAACTTAGTCATTTTTTGGCCTAGAATGTCGACAATGCCTGTGGTTGCCATTGCTGTGGCAAAAGTTCCGAGAAGGATATAAGCCAATGCAGTTTCGCCGTTGCTCCCAAGTCCGGCAAGCAGGGATGACATTGTCCCTCCTATACCGAGGCCACCCACAACGCCACCCGCAAATAACGAGATGATCATTGCGAGGAGGATATTCATCTTCATGAGGCAGAGTACGCAGAGAAGGACTACTGCTACAATTACAGGGTTTAACAACATATTGTATTCCTCCATTCCTTATATATCGAATTTAGTTTTCCTTTTAGCTGCCGGAGAAATTTTCGTTTCAACCGGCAGCTTTAAAGACGTCAACTAAAATTCAATTCTAGATGCTTTCTGTTCTACGTTAGAGACTAGGCTGCCGTCAGTAATAACACTTTCGCACTTATTGATATCGTCATACAAAGCACGATCTTCTTCGAGCGGTGCAACCAGTGCGCGGATGGTATCATATGCCGGCTTTGTACCAATACCCATTCCCTTATTGCCACGTAGGTCAATACCCTGGCAAGCGCACATTAGCTCCATGGCAAGTACACGTCTCGCATTGCCGAGAATTTCGCGTGCCTTGCGGGCGGCGATGGTTCCCATACTGACATGGTCTTCCTGATTCGCTGAGGATGGAATACTATCCACGCTGGCCGGATGTGCAAGAACCTTGTTTTCAGAAACAAGGGCAGCCGCAGAGTATTGAACGATCATAAATCCGGAATTGACGCCGCCGTGCTTTGTCAAAAAAGCTGGGAGTCCGCTTAATGACGGGTTGACAAGACGCTCGAGTCGGCATTCCGAAATATTGGCGATTTCCGATAAAGCCATTCCCAAAAAGTCGAATGGAATTGCCATTGGTTGGCCGTGGAAGTTTCCGCCAGAGATAACCTCCATCGTGTCTTTAAAAACAATAGGGTTATCTGTAACCGAATTGATCTCAATTTCGACCTTGCTTTTTACAAAGTTGATGGCATCCTTGCTGGCTCCATGAACCTGTGGGACGCAGCGGAGGGAATAGGCGTCCTGAACGCGGATTTGTCCTTGGCGTGTCGTATTTTTGCTTCCATTTAAAAGATGCTTCACGATGCGGGCTGTATCAACCTGACCCTTATGTGGACGAACCGCATGAATGCGCGGATCCAGTGCATCGATGATTGCATTATTTGCTTCAAAGCTCAATGCAGCGGCAATATCCGCAACTTTTAAAAGCTCTATCGCATCATAAACGGCCAGTGCACCTGTAGCTGTCATAGCCTGTGTACCATTTATCAGTGCTAGGCCTTCTTTGGCACTTAGCTCGATCGTAGAAATACCAGCGCGCTGCATCGCCTCCGCACCGTCTAAAATCTCGCCTTTATACTCCGCCACACCAAGTCCGATCATTGGAAGTACCATGTGAGACAGTGGAGCAAGATCGCCCGAGGCACCAAGCGAACCCTTTTGAGGAACAATGGGAGTCAATCCTTTGTTGAGCATGTTGATCATAGTCTCAACTACTTCCATTCTGGGACCGGAATAACCCTTGGCGAAATTATTAATACGCAAAAGGATCATGCCACGTACGACTTCGCGCGGAAATGGTTCTCCTGCACCCACAGCGTGGGTGATAATCAGATTTTTCTGAAGTAACTTGGACATTTCATTGCTAATGACAACATCGCTAAATTTACCGAATCCAGTTGTAACACCGTAAACTACGCGTTCTTCGTCTACAATCTGATCAATAACCTTACGCGATTCGATAATACTCTGCTTAGCAGCCTCCGAAAGTGCCACAGGCGCATCCTGTCGGCAGACAAGCACAACTTCTTCCAAAGTCAGATCCTGACCAGTTAAAATAATAGATTTCATTCGTACAATCTCCTTTTTATCAGAGGGAGTATGGTGAAGTATTTACACCACATCTCCGGTTAGTGTTTCAAGTATACGTACTGTCTGTCAAAGAAACGTCTAAGTGGATTTATGATTATTTCAGTGTTATGGGTATTTTAGATGTTACTTTAATGAGTCTTTTAACAGGACAAGTTCACAATAACGTATAAAATGCGCAAAGTATTTTACACATCCGTTCAATTTAGTCCTATTGTTTTGACTAAATTGACAACTTGTCTTGGGAAAAGAAAAATAGAGCAAAACTATTTTATGAAAATTGTTCAGAATTTATGACAAAAGAGCCGCAAAAGTACTATTTTAATAAGCGCTTTTGATTGTTGATGTTAAACAAAAGACGGAATAAAGATGAAACTTTATTGTGATAATGTGCTAGCGAGATGGCGAAGCGGCAATAAAACTTGATTTTTACTGTTTAAGCCGTAGAATCTTAATTTCTATTATTATCTCAAATAAGCCATAGTATATTTTACCAAATTATGTTATAAAAATAAATAAAAATTTATTTGTAGAATTTAGTAGAAACAATTATTAATTACATACGATAGGGTTGTATTGTATTTCCATCAAATACAGCAAAAACTCAGAGCAACCGGAATTCCGGTTGCTCTGAGTTAAAGAATTATTAATTTTATCATTTGCATCTGACAAAAAGGCTTATATATGGATGCAACTGCCAAGGAGTACAGTCAATTATCAAGCGGGGAAGTAGCCAACACAGCAGCTTCGCCACTGATTATATTGGATTCAAGCAACCGGATCTTTTCTTTCATTTGAGAAACATAAGCTTCGTCTTTAATTGAACCCAAATTAATTTTGACATTTAGCAAAGCGCCGAGAACAGCAGTCCGTGTCATCATAGCGGAAACAAGGCCATCGGTCACGGCGTTTGCGTTGCCCTTTTTGACCAATACAGCTGCCATCGGCATGATTTTTGCTGCTGTCTCCGCAACACTAAGGGGTACCTCAGCTGCTTTTTTAAGTGCATCCTGCATCGCTTGACGACGAACAGCCTTTTCTTCTTCGGTGTTTTTTGGCAGTCCTAGTGCTTCCATATAAGCGTTAAAAGAAGTGCTGTCACGGGTAATGTCATCAAGTAGCTCGTTGCGCAGTGCAGCTGCCTGAGGAATTAGCGCAGTCATTTCCTCTGTGGCGTCTTCGTAACCTTTTTTGCCAACTGTTAATTGCGCAACCATCTCGGCCAAGGATGCTGCCAGCGCGCCCGCCAGTGCTGCAACACTGCCGCCACCGGGCGCGGGCTCATTTGAAGCGGTTGTTGCACAAAAAACCTCAAGAGTCATCTTTTTCATTTCCATTGGATTTTCCTCCGGTAAAAACTTTTAAAGTCGGGTTTCAAGAACCTGATCCATATTGAAGTTCTCGATCTGTAAATAGTACTCAGCGCAGTCAACCAGTGCAGCCATAGGGGTCAAGCCAATGACTTCGCTGCCGACAACGTTAACGCCGTAACGACGGGCTTCCATCTTAACGGTTTCAAACACACGATAAACGGCGCTCTTGGTGTAATCGGTTAAATTCATCGAGACCTGTGCAATGTTGCGATCCTCAAGCATGACGCCCATTGCCTTGACAAAGCGAAAACCACCATTAATATGGCGAACCTTGTGTGCAATCTGGGTGGCTATATCCAGATTAGACGTATCAAGGTTGACGTTGAAGGCAACGAGCGGCATGCGTGCGCCGATAGCGGTTACGCCGGCTGTAGGATGAATGGTCTCCGGACCAAAGTCGGGTTTCCATTTAGCGTCCTTCATTTTTTCAGGCATTCCCTCAAACTGGCCCTTACGGATGTCAGACAGATTGGCGCGGTGAGGCGCGGTGGCGGATTTCTCATACAAAAAGCTGGGAATACCAAACTTTTCACCGACTGCCGAAGCAACATCTCGCGCAATTTGATCGGCCTCTTCAACGGTGCAGTTGCGGATCGGAATAAATGGCACCACATCAGTAGCGCCCATACGGGGGTGCTGACCTTCATGCTTTGTCATGTCAATCAGTTCGGCGGCGATTCCAATCGCTTCTATGACGGCATCGCGTACAGACTCCGGTTCACCGACTACCGTGACAACACAACGGTTGTGGTCTTTGTCGGTGCTATAGTCCAGCAACTTGACATTTTCTTTGCCACGGAATGGGGCAACAATTTTTTCAACCTTGTCAAGATCGCGGCCTTCACTAAAGTTTGGTACACATTCCAGAATTTTGTTCATTATAATCGGCTCCGTTTCTTAATAGTAATCTGCAACTTCATAATAAAGGATGATTTTAGCAAGCGCAACCACATAAAACCTCTTTTGGCGTCCTGATTGTCACTTTATGACGTTTATTAGACGATGAGGCCGTTATACTTCGGACAAGACAAGTGTCATTTTAAACGGCAAATAAAGAACCACATTAGAAAGGTGAATGGTTATGATACTCAAAAAATTGACGCCTGATACCTATATTATTAGCAATTGGTCGGGCGGAAAGACGAGGCAAATCGCCATTGATCCGCCGTCAGCCTTATATGCTGACAGAAATTTCAATTTCCGCCTCAGTTCTGCAACCGTAGACCTTGAGGAATCGTATTTCACATCATTGCCCGAATACGAGCGCATTATATCACCGGTAATGGGTAAATTGCAGCTGCTATTTAACGGTGGCACCGAGCCGGTCATATTAAATGAATTAGATTTCAAACATTTTGACGGTGCTTGGAAAACCTGCAGCAAGGGTAAGGTTACAGATTATAACCTTATGACGCGCAAAGGTGTCTGTACTGGAAAGGCAACTGCCATTACACTTTCAGAAGGTGAAACAACTATGCTGCCTATGGGCTTTAGCCCTGAGGGAAAGCGCATTGTCACATTGGTGTGGTGTGTCGAAGGTGAGGTAAAAATCAATATTGCAGAAGAAAATATCAGTCTTAAGTCTCAGGAATCGGCATGGATTGAAGATTGTGATGGTACTGAAAAAAACTTGCAGGTGTTTCATGTAGAAGGTGAGTTTGTTAAGTTGATGCTAGCCGAAGTGGTGTTTATTAAATAAACATTTGAGTAATATTAAAGTAGTTTGCATTTTTTTAACGGATTACATACATGCATATTAGACTGTGTACTACAATAAAACATCTTTTTTTCGTCAAATGAGTTAGCGAGATAAGGATTTGATATTGTTTCGCCGACTGCAATATGCTATGGTGAAGCAGCAATGGCGATGCAAAGGAGCAACGATGCTGCACATCGTTTTTGAGGCGTCTGTAAATTTCAAATGGTTTAGGAGGATTTTTTAAATGGCTTTTTTATCCGATATTGAGATCGCTCAGCGCTACGAACCCAAGGATATTCGTGAAATTGCAAAAGAGGCGGGCGTAGCCGAAAAGTATCTTGAGCTGTATGGTCGAAGCAAGGCAAAGGTTGACTACAAACTGCTTTCCGACCTTGAGGAAAGTCCAAATGGCAAGCTGATTCTCGTGACCGCTATTAATCCGACCCCTGCTGGCGAGGGAAAGACTACAACGAGCGTCGGTTTGACCGATGGCCTACGTCACATCGGCAAAAAAGCTGTTGTCGCGTTGCGCGAGCCTTCTCTGGGCCCGGTGTTTGGCGTCAAGGGCGGCGCTGCTGGAGGCGGATATGCGCAGGTTGTACCAATGGAGGATATTAACCTGCATTTTACCGGAGATTTCCACGCCATCGGCGCAGCTAATAATCTATTGGCAGCCTTACTGGACAACCACATTTATCAGGGAAATGCACTTCGTATTGATCCAAAGCGCATTACATGGAAACGCGTAGTGGACATGAATGATCGCCAACTGCGTAGCGTCATAGACGGACTTGGACCACGTACCAACGGCGTTACTCGCGAGGATGGCTATGATATCACCGTTGCTTCCGAAATTATGGCGGTGCTTTGCCTATCTTCATCCATCAGCGATATGAAAGCACGTCTTGCAAAGATGATTATCGGCTACGACTACGACAACCAGCCTGTTACAGCTGGTCAGCTTCACGCAGAGGGTGCCATGTGCGCACTGCTCAAGGATGCGATTAAACCCAACCTTGTGCAGACACTTGAAGGCACGCCGGCGTTTATTCACGGCGGCCCGTTCGCCAATATTGCGCATGGCTGCAACTCCGTCATGGCAACCCGCATGGCAATGAAACTTGGCGAATATGCCGTAACCGAGGCAGGCTTCGGCGCCGATCTTGGTGCCGAAAAATTCCTGGATATCAAGTGCCGTATGGCAGGTTTTAAGCCGAGCGCTGTAGTCGTTGTTGCAACGGTTCGTGCATTAAAGCACCACGGTGGCGTTTTAAAAGCCGATTTAAATAATGAAAATCTTGAGGCGCTTCAAAAAGGAATGCCTAACCTGCTGCGCCATGTCGAAAATGTTACCAAGGTTTATGGTTTGCCTTGTGTGGTTGCCATTAACCGCTTCCCGACTGACAGTGAAGCGGAGCTTGATCTTGTACGTGAAAAATGCTGTGAGATCGGCGTGAACGTCGCGCTAAGCGAAGTATGGGCCAAGGGCGGAGAGGGCGCAATAGAATTAGCGCAGGAAGTGGTTCGTCTGTGCGAAACACCCAATAATTTTAATTATGTATACGGAACTGAATTGACAATTAAGGAAAAGCTAAACACAATTGTTCAGCGTGTTTATCACGGCAAGGGTGCTGTGTTGACTGCTTCGGCTGCTAAACAGGCTGCTCAGTTGGAAGAACTCGGTTTTGGCAATCTGCCAATCTGCATGGCCAAGACTCAGTATAGCTTTACTGATGACGCAAAGGCTTTGGGCGCTCCCGAGGATTTTTCTATTACGGTCAGCAACTTGAAGGTATCAGCAGGAGCCGGATTTATCGTAGCTTTGACCGGTGATGTCATGACCATGCCGGGTCTGCCAAAGAAACCGGCGGCGGAAAACATTGACGTTGATGAAAATGGTCGCATCTCTGGGTTGTTCTAATTAAACCAAACATTATAGATGGATTAAGCTGCTGCGGATTCAGTACCGCGGCAGCTTTTTTTGTAGAAAAATGTTCATGCTCTAATGGAGGCTTAATGTTTTTTAGAGACTGCTAAGCGAATTTGATTATCCTTTTGATTTTATCTGTAAAATATATTATTATTACATTAATTGTTCCCAAATCATTAATATCCTTCCGTTATACTAGAGACTACAATCTGACATTTTTAATGGCAATGGGGAACTATTAGAAGAACATATCGGTGACACTCAACGCAGGAAATATAACCATGGATCATCTGCACCGCTGACCCTTTTCTGGATGCGTCAAAAATAAACTTAAAAAGAAACTAATACAGCAAACTTAACTGCTTTTATCTTGAGCTGGAACAACAGGGGGATTATTATGATGAACTGGCTACGCAACTTTATGGCTGGGCGCTACGGAGTCGACCAGTTGCAATGGACTTTACTGGGAACCTATCTGGCGTTATCGCTGCTGCTGCCATCTGGTATGTGGCGTTTTATTGCGCTGATTCCGTTGGCTTTTTTCTGGATTCGTTTTCTTTCACGAGATCATTATAAGCGCAGCGCTGAAAACCGAATCTTTCTGCAAAAGGCCGAGCCGATATTATCTTTTTTCAAGCGCTGGAATAATCGGCTCAAGGACAGGGATCACCGTTATTATAGTTGCCCACGCTGCAAGCAGATGTTGCGTGTGCCGCGCGGCCGAGGCAAAATTAATATCACATGTCCCAATTGCCGTACCACCATCACTAAGAAAACTTAAATAATCTTTATTAGAAATATCGCGTTGTCATAAAAGGACAGGGCGATATTTTTTTGTTCTAGAACCCGAAGGCTGTCCATACAAATAGCAGTAGAAAGAGAGGAGGGAATTTAAAATGCTTTCTGGACGAGCCGCATTTATGCAGGCGATCGCCTCGCTTTCTGATATCTATAAAAAAAGGCTATTGCTCCTGCCGGATTCAGTGTGTGAAAATGTGCAGGAGCTGCGGCTTATATCCGGATCTTGTCCGCAACTTCGCGTAAATAACAACAGTATCGTCTTGCGCGACTGGACACCGATTACCGAGCAGGAGCTGGCACAGTGCTATATTTCGCTATGCGGACAGGCCGTTCATAGCCATCAGCGAGAGCTAGCGCAGGGTTATCTCACGCTTCCTGGCGGGCATCGCGCTGGGTTTGCTGCCACGGCAGTGTACGGCAGCGACGGTGTACTGATGAGCCTAAGAGGTGTCAACGCAATTGTGCTGCGCATCGCCAGAGAATATCGAGGTGTGGCGGACAGGCTGCTGCGCGAGGCTTTTAGCGGCGGTATCTGCGGCCTTGTTATCGCAGGAGCGCCAGCAAGTGGAAAAACAACAGTGTTGCGCGACTTAGCTGTCTCGCTTGCAGGCGGTGCGGTCAAAGGCTGTGATCGGGTGGTTGTAGTCGATGAGCGCGGTGAGTTAAGCGGGTTTTGTCACAACTGCTGCGTGCTCGCGGGATATGACAAGGGGGATGGGCTATTGATGGCAGTACGTAATCTGTCGCCACAAGTTATTCTGTGTGACGAGCTGGGTTCAGAGCAGGAAGTAGCAGCAGTAGTTCATGCGCTTAACTGCGGTGTTTCAGTTATCACTACCATCCACGCAGGCGACAGGGCGGAACTGGAAAATCGGCGAGCCGGTAAATTGCTGCTTAGCAGCGGGGCCTTTGAAAAAGTAGCAATATTAAGCGAATTTCCGCACCCATCCAGCATCAGGGAGGTGTTTTCAGTTGATGATCTGGCTGCGCATAACAGGGCTGACCCTTCTGGCGCTCAGCTGCACAATTGGTGGGATTTGTCACGGCGCACGGTATCAGCAGCGAATTTTGGCTATTGAGCGTGCGCGTACCTTTATTTTGACGCTGCGACATACGCTTTGCTTTACACTGGCACCGCCGGAGCAGCTTCTGACCATATTGCAAAATGACCCAGTACTTTGCGGTTGCGATTATCTTGCCGCAGCAGTTAAGAATGACCGGCCAGCAAGCTTTTCAACTATATGGACACAAGCCGTGGGCGCGAGTGCTGAACCGCTTGATCAGCAGGAGCGGCGGCTGCTTGCATCAGTAGGAGATATCCTTGGGACAAGCGATCTTGAAACCCAGCTCGGACAGCTTGGCCTGTTGTCTGAGCAGCTTGATTCGATACTGACGGATGCACGTATTTCCTGCGAGAAAAACCGCCGACTTTCGGCGACACTCGGCTCACTTTTGGGACTTTCTCTTGCTGTCATACTGTTTTAGGAGGGGAAAAAGATGGACGTAGATTTAATATTTCGCATTGCCGCTGTGGGTATTATTGTTTCGGTGCTCAATCAGGTACTTATCCGCTCAGGACGGGAGGAGCAGGCGATGATGACAACCTTAGCTGGCTTAATTGTCGTTTTGATGATGATGATTTACGAGATCAACACACTTTTTGAAACAGTAAAGACGGTGTTTAATCTGTGATGCAAGAGTTTTTTGCTGTGGTGGCCGCTGCTCTTATGGCAATGCTGCTGGCGGTTACACTACGTGATTTAAAAAAAGAATATGCGCTGCTGCTGTCGCTTGTGTGCGGAATATTGCTGCTGCTGTGGGGCGTCAATGCGTTAAGCCCTGTCGTAGAGCAAATGACCGAGCTTGTAGCGCTAACTCAGCTGGACACCGAATATTCGGCGTTATTGCTAAAAGCATTGGGAATTGCAGTCTGTACCCAGCTGGCTTGCGACGCCTGTAAGGACGCAGGTGAGACTGCAATAGGCAGCAAGGTGGAGTTTTGCGGAAAGGTTTGTCTGCTTGCCATGAGTCTACCATTGTTTGGTGAGCTCTTGCGGCTGGCAACCAAAATATTTTCTGCGTGAGGGGAGCCGTGGACGTGAAAAAAGTAGCTTTTGTTTTTTTCTTTTTGCTGCTATTAACAACACACTGTCTCGCTACTTCTCCGGTGGAGGAGCTAGCCAACCAATTCGGTTTGGAGCTTTTACAGCAGCAGATTCCGCCCTCGGCAAAGGACATGGCGGACGAGCTTTCTCTTGATGATCTGAGCATGGGAAAAATGCTCACTGTTTCACCACAGGCGCTCTGGCAAATGCTGACAAAGCATTTTTCGCAAACGGTGGCGACCTATAAAAAAGAATTGTTTTCAATTCTCGCCGCTGTGTTGCTCTGCGCTATTTTGTCTGTGCTGGGCGAAAAGACGCAAGCATCGTGTGTGTTTGGGTTGATCGGAATTTTAAGTATCACCGCTATTCTTTGCGGGCCGGTGCTTGAATGCCTTGAGCAGGGAGCAGAAAGCATCCGTGCCTGTGCACAGTTTATGCTGGTCTACGTACCGGTGTATGCCACGGTGGTGGCTACTGGTGGTGCACCCGCGACAGCGGCGGTGTATCACGGTGTACTTATGATGGCGGCGCAAACTGTCGCACAGCTTGCCGCAGGTGTATTCTTACCACTGACGCAATCTTATATGATGTTATCCTTAGCGGGGGGCATAGGGCAGAACAATGGTATTGTTATGATCTCCAGTGCGATCAAAAAGATTATTAACTGGGGTTTGGTACTGGTCATGACCGTTTTTACCGGGCTGTTGTCACTGCAAAGCTTTCTAAGCTCGGCAGCAGACGGCGCCGCTGTTAAAACCGCCAAGTTTTTGGTAGGTAGCTTTATTCCGGTGGTGGGCTCGGTATTGACCGACGCACTTTCTGCTATGCAGGGCAGTCTACAAATTATTAAGGCAAGTGTAGGCAGCTTTGGAATTTTGGTGGCAGTTCTAACCTTCCTGCCAGTGTTGCTGCACATTACGGTGTTGCGCGCTGTGGTCGCTATCGCCGCCATCACAGGGGAAATGCTATCGGTGTCACCCGTAAAAGGAATACTGTCTGGATTTTCCAATCTGCTTTCGATCATGACCGCAATTTTGCTTTCGATGATGATGCTGTTGGTCATTTCCACAGCGGTCATGCTCTCTTTAACCGGAGGAACAGGCGTATGAACGATATAAAGCTGTGGACCTTTACACTTCTTGTCAGTGCAATGATAGCAGCAATTTTTGAAAATTTGACGCCTTCGTCACAGAAGAAACAGTTGGGGTATATCTTACAGATGTTTCTTCTGCTCTGCCTAATTGCACCGGCAGCCGGTTGGCTGAGTGATAAACCCAAAATAGACCTGTCGACCGTTCAGGAGCAGGCAATAGAGGCGCTTGACACTAATGAAATCTTAAAAGCGCAGTTTCAGGCAAAAATGACCGAACTGATTTCTAATAAATTAGAAATGCTTGGCATATTTCCACGCGAAATCGGAATAGACTTTAGCGTATCGGATAACGCGGTAGAAGTATCAGAAATCCATATACTTTTGGAACCAAAGGATAGTCAAAGACAAAATGAGACTAAAAAGGAGCTTGAAAGCTTCTTAGGTATAGCTGTTCAAACCGCTATATACGGGGAGGTGAAATAGTATGGAAGTGTCTGAATTTTTCAAAGGACTATTCTCAAAAAGCGGCGTCTCTCAAAAGCAGGCCAAGTGGCTGACGGTGCTGGGTGTGGCTGGTATGCTATTAATTATGTTAACCGGTCTATGGCCCGACAAAAGCAGCCCGGCCGACGTGTCCCAGGACGTTGTAGGTTCGCTGGATGCTCATGCGCAGCAGACCGAGCAGCGTTTAGCTGAGATATTAAAACAAATTAAAGGGGTGGGCGCGGTTCATGTTATGGTCACGTTGGAAAACGGCGTCGAGTATCGATATGCTGCGGACGAAAAACAGTCTGGCGACAGCGTTTTTACCTACGCGGACGGCAGCGATGCCCCCTCTAAGGTTCAGGAAAAGGAAGACAAGGAACAAAGCTATATCCTCGTCGATTCTTCAGGTGGCAAAAAGCCTTTGGTGCTTACCGAGCTTTCACCCAGGGTAAAGGGTGTGGTAGTGGTTTGCAGCGGCGCCGGTAATCCGGTGATACGCCAGCGCGTAACCGACGCGGTAACGACGGCGTTGGGCGTTACATCCTTACAGGTATGCGTAATTCAATCAGCAGAATAATAAGCGGGAGGCAATCCGAATGAAAAAGTTTAGAATGAATATGATTGTTGGCAAGAAACAAATTATTTTGGCTGCTTTGGTGCTCTGCCTGTCTCTGGCGGTATATCTCAACTGGGTATATTCCGGCGACGGGTTCCAGCTGCCCACCACAAGCACGCTGGAGACGGATAAAAACTACGGCGACTCTCAGTATGTGAATGTCGGAGAGGATGCTGACGCCTTCTTTGCCGAAGCAAAAATCAGCCGTCAGAAGACCCGTGACGAAGCGGTTCAGACACTTAAGAACCTAATTGAAAGCGATGCCATCACCCCCGAACAGCGTACTGAACTGGCGCTGAAGACCACCTCAATGGCACAGGCAATTGAGAAGGAAGGCAAGATAGAGAATCTTATAAAGGCTAAAGGCTTTACAGAGTGTATGGTCTATTATGACACCGAGCGTGTCGATGTCATTGTCAAAACCAATGGTCTGCTTACCAACGAAGTGGCGCAGATGAAAGACATCATCGTCAAAGAAGTTACCATTCCTGATGAGAACATTGCCATTATTGAAGTCAACTGAGCATAACCAAGGCTTCGGTTCCAATTGGGCTCTATTCTTGAGAGCTCGCCGTTAAGTATATCTAAGGTTGAGGCGCACTTTCGGTGCGCCTCAACCTGTGCCATCAGCTAATTTATACGCTAAGAAGGCAATTAATAAGTTATAGTAATAGACTTTTGCAGGAAACAACAGATATTTTTTGTATCATCTGGTTGTCTTGCAGCAAATATGTGGTATAATAACTGATAAGCAAATTCTATACCGGATGATGACCATCGGGCTTGCCGCTGATGTGGCAACCGCCCTTTGCAAGAGGCTTCAGTTTTTTTACACCGCCAAAGGTCTTAGTTTGCGCGGCATTTGAAAAGACAACGGAGGAAATTTATAGATGAATGAGAAGATAAGAGAAGGCGCAGTCGGAACACTGCGCATTTCTAAAGAGGTTTTAGTGACCATCGCTGGTACGGCCGCGTCAGAGGTTGAGGGTGTACACAGCATTGCGGCTTCGCCGGTTGATTTTAAAGTTATGCTTTCGAGGCGGTCATTCGCCAAGGCTGTTTACATCGCACTCAATGACGATATGGCAGATATTACGTTGCATCTTATTTTAAAACATGGCGTAAAAATACCTGTCGTTTCTGAGAAGGTGCAGAGGGCCGTTAAAGAATCTATTCAAAGTATGACTGCTATCACTGTCTCTAAGGTCAACATCATTGTTGAGGGAATTGCATACGAGACCGGCGAAAAGCAGGTTTAAACCAGCAATGAGGTACCCTCCCGCCTGATACGCAGGAGGGTATGTTTTTGTATTTTTACATGAGAGGTCGTTCCTATGAAGAGAAGAGATGCGCGAGAAGCTGCATTCCTGCTTATTTTTGAAAAATCCTTTCGCAAAGAACCTATGGACGAGCTTATTGCGCTGGCTGTTGAGAGCCGTGCGCTTGAGCTTAATGACTATGCGCGTCGGCTGGTGCTGACGGCAGACGAAAAAGAGGCTGAGCTCGACCAAAATATCGAAAAATACTTGTCAAAGTGGAAAATCAACCGTCTAGCGCGGGTTACTTTGGCTGTGCTGCGGCTGGCCGTTTGCGAGCTGAGCTATTTTCCGGACATCCCGGTGCGTGTCACCATTAACGAGGCTATTGAGCTGGCCAAAAAATATGCAACTGAGAACGACGCTTCATATATCAACGGCGTGTTAGGTTCCTTTGTCAAGGAAGCTGCGCCGGTTAAGAATAAAGAGGCTGATGAGAACGAATCATGCGCGGATATTTAGGGATTGATACCAGCAACTATACCACCTCCTGCGCCATTTACCGCGCGGGGGGTGTCGTTTCGCAAAAACGGCTTTTGCCCGTGCCACAGGGTCAGGTTGGACTGCGGCAGAGCGATGCCGTTTTTTCGCATGTTAAGGCGCTTGGGGAGCTAATGAAGCAGCTGCGGGAGCAGGATGGTCAGCCGCTTGCCGCCATCGGCGCTTCAATGCGCCCACGCGACGTGGAAGGATCCTATATGCCTTGTTTTTTATCGGGGCTGATGGCAGCCGAAACCGCCGCAGCAGCAATGGGCGTGCCGCTCTATACCTTT
Source organism: Candidatus Fimivivens sp. (assembly GCA_034933525.1). Taxonomy (GTDB): domain Bacteria; phylum Bacillota; class Clostridia; order Oscillospirales; family Ruminococcaceae; genus Yanshouia. Next base: position 492,823 of record JAYFNI010000001.1, on the reverse strand, counting down.
TCTCATCAGGCAGGGCATGTTGCGGCGGCACTCTATGGCGCTGACCGGCTTGATTTAATTAATGAGTGCTTTTTAGCATTTCATCTTTCAGGTGGAACTACGGAATGCCTGTGGGTTAAGTCGCTGCCAAAAGCTGACATTGTGCTTTTGAGCAGCACTAACGACTTGAACGCCGGGCAGGTGGTGGATAGAGTAGGGCATATGTTGGGGTTGGATTTCCCTGCAGGGCCCGCACTGGATAAGCTTGCTCAGCAATCCACCCGCATTTTTAAGATTAAATCGGCGTTTCAAGGTGAAAATCCTTGCCTCTCAGGTATAGAAAATCAATGCCAGGCCATGCTCAAAAAGGGTGAGTTGCCTGCGGATATTGCCCGATTCTGCTTGCTTTCCATTTTATCAGCCCTTTTAAAGATGGCTGAGAACGCTAAAAGCGCCACAAAATGTAACAATTTGGTCTTTGCTGGCGGTGTCATGTCCAATACCATTATCCGCGCCGAGGTTGAAAGCCGATACAACGGCATTTTTGCGCCGCCCGAGTTTTCTTGTGACAATGCAGCGGGTACTGCGGTGCTAACAGCGCTTGCCGCGGGTGAAGCGATAACACGAGAAAGCGGGGGAGGTGTGCAGGCATGAGATTACCAATTTTAAAGGTCTCTCAGCTAAACCGTTACGTTAAATCACAGCTCGAAGCTGACCCAAGGCTTAAAGAGATTTATGTTGCGGGTGAAATTGGTACCCTGACCGTCAACCAGCGTTCGGGGCACCTTTACTTTACGTTGCGTGACGATACGTCCTCAATTAAGGCTGTTATGTTTGCTGGAAACGTAATGCAGCTGAAGTTTATGCCTCAAAGTGGGTTGGCGGTTATAGCGCGTGGTGCGGCCACCCTTTATGAGCGCGATGGCACATTTCAGTTAATGGTATCCGAATTGATGCTTGATGGCGCTGGCGCACAGGGCTTCGCTTTTGAAAAACAAAAACAATTACTAGCTGCAAAAGGCTATTTTGATGCGAATAAAAAGCGTCCTATTCCGTCTAATCCAGCGACAATTGGTGTAGTAACATCCGATTCGGGTGCTGCGCTGCACGATATCATCAGTGTCATTGCACGCAAAAATCCCACGGTTCAAATTTTGTTAGCCCCCGCTGTTGTGCAGGGAGCACAGGCACCCGCCTCAATTGCCGCGGCGATAGCGACGCTTAACCTCGACGGACGAAGCGAGGTTTTAATTATCGGGCGCGGAGGTGGTTCTGCTGAAGATCTCTGGGCTTTTAATGAAGAGGCTGTCGTAAGCGCCGTGACCCAGTCCTGCATACCGACTATTTCGGCTGTGGGACATGAGACGGATATTACGCTATGCGACCTTGCTGCCGATCTGCGCGCCGCAACACCCACCGCTGCCGCCGAGTTGGCCGTGACCGACCGTGCACAGCTTGTGGAACGGCTGATGCAGCGCAAATATTCGCTAAAAAATGCAATGATGAATCAATTTGTCTTTAAAGAAAAGCTGTTGCTTGAAAAAAAATCCACCGAATCTCTAAAAAATCCGTGGTTTTTTATTAATAAAAATAGACAAAGATTGAATAATTTGATAGAATCGATGTATAACCTTTCTCAATGTGAAATTTCAAATAGAGCAGAGCCTGTTTCACAGCGGGCTGTACTGCTCGATTCCCTGAGTCCGCTCCGGGTATTAGCCCGTGGATATTGCATTGCAATAAAGGACGGTCGTCCTGTCACTTCAGCTACACATTTGCAAAGGGGAGAAAATATCACACTACGGCTGCACGAAGGTAGCGCCGTGGCTGTTATTCAAAGCATCGCCACAGAAGGAGAAAATGTATGACCTTTGAACAGGCGCTTGCCCGCTTGGATGAAATCACCGCACTGCTATCAAACGGCAGTACCAGCCTAGAGCAGTCACTGGCACTTTATGCCGAGGGTGCAGGGCTAATAGATCATTGTTCGCAGCAGCTAAACGAGGCCAAAACAAAAATAGAAAAGCTTTTTCCTGAGAAAGAGGGCCCAAGCGATGCGATTTGAAGATGAATTTACTGAAGTTAGAGCGCAAATTGAAAACGCGCTGCAACATTATACTGAATATGCAAAGGATACGATGCAGGCTCCGGTGCTGGAAGCCATGCGGTACAGCCTGCTGGGCGGCGGAAAACGCATCCGCGCGGTGTTGGCGGTCGAAGTCTGCAAGGCTTTTGGCAAGCCTGGTGAGCTGGCTATGCCCGCTGCTTGCGCTCTAGAGATGATCCACGCTTATTCATTGATACACGACGACTTACCTTGCATGGATGATGACGACATGCGCCGTGGCAAGCCCTCAAATCATAAACAGTTTGGTGAGGGATTGGCGGTGCTGGCGGGTGACGGCTTGTTGACGCTCGCCTTTGAGGTCATATCGAGTGAAGAAACCCAACGTCTGCTAGGCACCGACTGTACACTTGCAATTGTTCGCACGCTTTCACAGGCGGCCGGGGAATACGGCATGCTGGGTGGTCAGGTCATCGACGTGCTGAGTGAGGGAAAATTGCTCACGTTAGCTCAGCATCATAACATGGTTGCTATGAAAACTGGGGCCTTACTTTGTGCCGCGGTGCATTGTGGTTGCATTGCTGCTGGAGCTTCAGCTATGCAGACTGAGAAAGCGCTAGCCTTTGCCAAAAAAATCGGGCTGGCTTTTCAAATTACTGACGATATTCTCGATGTCACTGGTGACAGCGTTACGCTGGGCAAAAACACTGGCAGTGATGAAAAAGCACAAAAGGTTACCTTTGTTTCTCTGTTAGGCTTAGGCGCTGCACAAGAAAAAGCGGATGAGCTATTTAGAGGTGCACAGCAATATCTGGCTGAGTTATTCCCTGAGAACACATTTCTCTCTGCTATGACTGAAATGCTGGCACATCGCAATGCGTAAACGTATTCCCGATAAAAAAGGAAGTTATTGACATGCCAATTATACAGGTTCTTTGCAGCAACCCACTTGTTAATATTTGTGCGGTAGCATGGTTTGCTGCACAGGTAATCAAAACGCTGCTGCACTGGTTTTTTCATGGTAATTTGAAATTGGAGCGCATGACAGGCTCGGGCGGCATGCCCAGCTCGCATTCTGCGCTGGTTGTATCATTAACCATAGGCATGGCGCGTGTTGAGGGGTTTGTTTCACCGGTATTTGCCCTGACCCTTGCCTTTGCTGCCGTGGTGATGTATGACGCGATGGGCGTCAGGCGGGCTGCCGGAGAACAGGCTAAGACTATTAACTGGCTGCTGGGGAGCTACAAAGATTTCTGGGATGTCTTAAAGGCCCATCCACTATTGGATTTTGACGACGACGAGGAAGTTACGCCACAGAAGATCGCGGCCGAAGAGACAGCTCATGATAATGCGCTGGTGGAAGAAACAGATTCTGAACAAGACCGCAAGGCTCTTAAAGAATATCTGGGGCACACGCCACTAGAGGTTATTGCGGGTGCGCTTCTTGGTATACTTATTGCAATGATCTATCCGTTATAATAAAAATTTAAGGGGTATGACATGTCTTCAAAACGAATTTTAGATCTGTCTGGCAACCCTCAGGGGTTGCGGCAGCTCTCTGTCTTTCAACTCAAATTGCTTGCTGAAGAAATAAGGGCTGAGCTTGTAAATACCGTTTCGCGAACCGGGGGGCATCTGGCCTCCAATCTCGGCGTTGTGGAGCTGACACTGGCGCTGATGTACTGTTTTGATGTTTCTAACGATAAAATTGTTTGGGATGTTGGTCATCAATGTTATACCTACAAACTGCTGACTGGCCGTTTGAGCCGTTTTAAGACGCTCCGGCAGGAAAACGGCATCTCTGGATTCCCCAAAACCGAAGAAAGCTCTTATGACAGCTTTATTGCGGGGCATGCCAGTACGTCTATTGCCGCAGCCTACGGGCTCAAACGCAGTATGACGCTGCAAGGTAAAAACAGCCATGTTGTAGCCGTCATTGGAGATGGCTCACTGACCGGTGGTATGGCTTACGAAGGTTTAAATAACGTCGGCAAGAGCGGCGAAAATCTCATCATTATTATTAACGATAACGAAATGGCTATCTCAAAGAATGAGGGGGCTGTTGCTAAATATTTATCCGTTATTCGTACAAAACCTGGCTATTTTAAGGTGAAAAAGGTTACTGAGCAAGCGCTGCTCAGTGTTCCGGTGGCGGGCGAGGCGCTTCGCGATCTCGTGGCGGGGTCCAAGACGGTATTGAAACAGGTTATTTATCCGAGCACTTTTTTTGAGGAACTCGGGTTCACCTATTTTGGCCCGGTGGATGGTCACAACCTGAAAAACCTCTGCGATATTTTGGCCGAGGCTAAGAAGAACGACGGACCTAGCGTCATCCATGTTCAGACTAAAAAAGGCAAGGGCTATTCCTTTGCGGAACAAAATCCGGGCGCCTATCATGGCGTTTCAAGCTTTGATATTAAAAGTGGTCAGCCGCTTAAAGCAACAGCGGAGAGTTTTTCTTCAGTGTTCGGCAAGGAATTGGTTCGCCTTGCGGAGGATGATGCGCGCATTTGCGCCATAACAGCTGCAATGGAACACGGTACTGGATTGCAATATTTTGGTAGACGGTTTAAGAAGGCTGGCCGGTATTACGATGTAGGCATCGCTGAGGAATTCGGCGTTACCTTTGCCAGTGCACTTGAGGCGGGTGGTATGTTGCCGGTTTTTGCAATCTACTCCACCTTTTTACAGCGTGCATATGACCAGTTAATTCACGACGCGGCGATCGAAAAACGCCACATTGTGTTGGGAATCGACCGTGCCGGCATTGTCGGCGACGACGGTGAAACGCATCAGGGCATTTTTGATGTAGCATTCTTATCGACAATTCCGGGCGTGACTGTATTGGCTCCAGCTAACTACGCAGAACTTAAAGCAATGCTTAGTAGTGCGCTGAACGATTACGATGGTCCCGTTGCGGTTCGCTATCCCAGAGGCAGCGAAAACCCGGCGTTGGCAGAATATCCTTCAACTGGTGCGGCCTTTGACGAATATACCCCCTCTGGCAGCAAACAGGTCATTGTAACCTATGGTAGAACCTTTGCCGCCGCCAAGGAAGCCGCTGAGCAGCTTGGTGATACTGCTGTTATTAAGCTCAACCGTGTATTGCCGTTGGATGGCGACGCGGTAACGGCTGCTTTTAAATATGATCGTATTCTTTTTGCAGAAGAGGGCATCCACAGCGGTGGGGCAGGAATGCAGTTTATCGCTGCGCTCGCGTTAAGCGGTTATCGCGGAAAAACTGCGCTGCAGGCAATCGACAATTTTGTGCCGCAAAGCACGGTGGAAAGTGCTTTGCATTCACTGGGGCTGGATGCTGAAGGTCTGGCTGCAATCTTTAAGCAAATGGACAAATGACAGGTGCGTGTTAAAATGAAAAAACGGCTTGATGTGCTTTTGGTCGAACGCGGCCTTGCGCCCGATGTCGCCCAAGCACAGGCGCTGATTATGTCGGGCAAAGTGTATGCCGCAGGACAAAAGGCGGATAAAAGTGGGGAAGACTATAAGGATATAACCCCGATCGAGGTCAGAGGCGGTGCGTTACGGTACGTCAGCCGCGGTGGATTAAAACTTGAAAAGGCACTGGCATCTTTTCCGCTTAACTTGCAGGACTGCGTTTGCTGTGATTTTGGGGCTTCAACTGGTGGCTTTACCGACTGTATGTTGCAAAACGGCGCTAAAAAAGTTTATGCTTTTGATGTTGGCTATGGACAGCTTGCCTGGAGCTTGCGCCAAGATGAACGGGTTGTCAACCGCGAGCGTACCAATGTGCGTCATCTTACGCAGGAGGATGTCGCCGAGCCGATTGACTTCATCAGTATTGACGTATCGTTTATCTCACTTGCGCTGGTGCTTCCGGCAGCTTATCAACTACTAAAGACCGGTGGTGCAGTCGTTTGTCTCATAAAACCTCAATTTGAGGCCGAGCGCGATCAGGTTGGAAAAAAAGGTGTCGTCAGCGATCAGGCTGTACACCTATCGGTGATTGAAAAGGTTATTGGTTGTGCCAAAACGCTTGAATTCAATGTAAAGGGTTTATCCTTTTCACCCGTAAAAGGGCCTGAAGGGAATATAGAATATCTGCTTTATCTTGTCAAAGAGACGTCAAAAGAGGGATCTTCGGGTAACGTTCTAAAAATTGTGGAGGATGCGCATCATAACTTAAGCGCGACTTGAATCATGATGGAAAAAATCTTGCTTTGCCCAAATCTTAAGCTCGCCCATGCGCTGTCCTGCACGACGGATGCAGTGGCACGCCTTAAGAATTGCGGTCTAATACCCATGCTTTCCAAGCAGGATGCCAAGGTGCTTAATTGCTGTGACGATATCATGACCGACGACCTCGATACGCTTTTAAAGGCATGCGATGCGGTCATCGCTATTGGTGGAGATGGTACGATTTTTCACCAGGCAGACGTTGCCATGCGCTATGACAAGCCGATTTTAGGTATAAATTCCGGACGTCTGGGCTTTTTATCCCAGATGGAATCTAGTGACCTTTCAGCTTTAGAGGCACTTAAAACTGGCGAATATAATATCGAAAACCGAATGGTGTTACGTATGTCCGTATTTGGAACCAATAAGCAGCGGGTGACTAGCTTTGCCATAAACGATGTCGTCATTTGCCGCACACAGTTTGGGCGCGCCATTGATATTAATGTACTGTGTGGAACCGATACGGTGGGAGAATACCGCGCGGATGGTATTATTTTTGCTACCCCTACTGGCTCCACTGCCTATTCGCTTTCAGCCGGAGGACCCATTATTGATCCATCTGTTGAAACAATTACAATGACACCCATCTGCCCGCATTCGTTATCGGGCAGATCTATCGTTTTTTCTTCGGAAAAATGCTTGGCTGTCCGCCCCCGAATGCCAGATCCTAATGCTGAACTATGCGTAATTGTCGATGGCACGGCCGTCGCCGACATTGGTGAAATTGATCACGTTTTAATTGAAAAGTCGCGGTATGTGTCTCGCTTTATCTGTCTGAAAGATCGAAGCTTTTATCAAACATTGAATCAAAAGTTAAAACTAAGGGGGTAAACCATATGAAAGCAAGTCGTCATGCTAAAATTCTGGAACTGATTGCTGATGAAGCAATAGATACGCAGGAGGGGTTGCTTGAGCATCTCAAAAGCTCCGGCTTTGATGTGACCCAGGCAACCGTTTCGCGCGATATCCGGGAGCTTGGCATTCATAAGGTCCGTTCTGAGAATGGCAGATACCGCTATGTGTCGATGCGCATAAAGCAGGGCGCAAATATGTCCGGAAAATTTGCCATGATCTTTAGCGAATCGGTCAAGTCGATTGATTATGCTCAGAACATTGTGGTCATCAAATGCTTCACCGGAATGGCTAACGCTGCTTGTGCAACCTTTGATGCCGCTGAGTTCAGCGACGTTGTGGGTACGCTTTCGGGGGATGACACCTTCATGGTGGTTGCCCGTTCCACCGAAAGTGCTGCACAGATCACCGAAAGACTTAAAAAGCTGATTAACAAATAAGGCGGCGGAATAAGATGCTTTCACAGCTTTCGATACAAAACATAGCGGTCATACAGAGCGCACAGATCACCTTTGAGGGTGGTCTGAATGTGTTTACCGGTGAAACCGGCGCCGGTAAATCAATATTGATCGGGGCCATCGGCGCTGTTCTGGGTTCTCGCACCTCCAAGGAGCTGATCCGCACCGGCGAGAAAAAAGCCTCGGTCACGGCATTGTTTACAAAGCTTTCGGAAACGGTCTGCCTAAGTCTTGCGGCGCTGGGCATTGACGTTGAGGAAAATGAGCTGCTGATTGAACGCGAAATTACCAGCGACAGCACAGTTTGCCGCATCAATGGCAAGCTGTCAAGCGTTGCTGTGCTCAAAAGCATAGGCGCACTGCTGATTCATACGCACGGGCAACAGGATAGCCAGCTATTATCACTGCCGGAGACACATCTGAAGTTCGTAGATAACTACGGCGAATTACAGCCTGTCATGGAAGAATATCGGCGGCATTATGCAGAGTATTGTTCTATTGAAGGCAAGCTGGCCGCAATCGAAACCGACGAAGCGGCAAAAGCTCGTCAGATTGATCTTTTAAACTACGAAATTGACGAAATAGCCAGTTGCCGTTTGGTGGAAGGCGAAGAAGAAGAACTGCTTTCGCGCAGGCGGGTTATCAGAAACGCTGAACATTTAAGCGAGTTGCTGTTCCGTTGTCGCCAGAACCTTTCTGGTGCGGAAGAGTTTCAAGGTGCCATTGCGCTGCTGTCGGACACATCGGAAGCGCTGGGTGATGCCGGCAAGTACTTAGACGATCTTAATCAAGCCGCTCAGACTATTTCTAGCTTTGAATATGAGCTTGAGGATATATCCTCTCAGTTGCGAGAGCAACTTGAGGCGCTAGAATTTGATCCTAGAGAGCTTGACGACATTGAAGATCGGTTGGATACCATCAGCCGATTAAAGAAAAAATATGGTGGCAGCATCGCCGAAATTCTTGCCTACTGCGATAAGGCGCAGCAGCAGCTCGATGAAATTACGCTCTCTGAACAGACGATTCAAAAGCTGAAAGCGGCGCAGGAGCAGGCCCGTAAGGAGGCCCAAGTCGCGGCCGATAATCTCACACAGGCACGCCGAGCCGCTGCAAACGGATTAATTGCCGCAGTTAAGGCGGAGCTGCGTGATCTGGATATGCCCGCTATTCAGATGGACATTGCCATGACACAGAAACGTCTGTGCGAAAACGGTGCAGATGAGGCGGAATTTCTACTTTCAGTCAACCCAGGTGAGGCACTTAAGCCGCTTTCAAAAATAGCTTCCGGCGGCGAAATGAGCCGTATTATGCTCGGTATAAAAAATGTGCTTTCCGGCAGGGAGGATATCGGAACGTTAATCTTTGATGAAATTGACACCGGCATCAGTGGGCGCGCGGCACAGAAAGTTGGGGCCAAGCTACAAGCTGTTGCCAACAGTCGGCAGGTCATCTGTGTCACCCATTTAGCACAGGTAGCAGCATATGGCGAACACCATTTATTAATTGAGAAGCAAGTCAGTGAGGGACGCACCTTTACGCAAATACAAGCGCTGGATGAAGCAGGGCGCGCGAATGAAATAGCTCGAATCATGAATGGCGAGCCAATCACTGAACTAGCACTTGAAAACGCACGGGAACTGCTGAAAAACAGTCGCCGTTCGGCAATGGTGTAATGTTTAGACTTTTTAAGGCTTGACAAATGTGTTTTGTAAGACTATAATCAAGCTCAATAGCTGTGAAGGGAATAAGTAGCTTTAATTTGCGCGCCATAGAGAGTTCCTGGCTGGTGTAAAGGAACGCCGCATGTTTTAGCGAATACCTCCCGGAGCTGCAAATGCAAACGCAGTTTTAAAGCTGTCAGTCGTATTTGCCGGGTACGCCCGTTAAGGCGCGAGAACGTGTTTGCGTTCGGTGAGGCCGCTTGTGCGGCAAACAGAGGTGGTACCGCGTAGAGTTTTACGCCCTCTGCTCCGATAATCGGGGCAGAGGGCTTTTTGTTATATATTTTTTGCAATTAAGAGATACTATAAAAAAGGAGAAGATTATTATGACAGTATTTGAAGAACTCAAGCGCCGTGGACTGGTTGCACAAACAACAAATGAAGAAGCGATTCAAAAGGCTTTGGATAACGACCGTGTAACCTTCTATATCGGTTTTGATGCGACGGCGGATAGCCTGCATGTCGGCCACTTTTTGCAGATTTTGATTATCAAGCGGTTACAGATGGCGGGTCACCGCCCCATTGTGCTGCTTGGTACCGGTACCACAATGGTCGGAGACCCCTCCGGTAAAACGGATATGAGAAAGATGCTCACCGTTGACCAGATCAACTATAATGCTGAATGCTTTAGAAAGCAGATGGAAAAATTCATCGACTTTTCTCCTGAAAAGTGCATTGTTGCGCGCAATGGTGACTGGCTGTCAAATCTCAATTATATCCAGTTGCTGCGTGACGTCGGCGTGCATTTCTCAGTCAACCGCATGCTTTCCGCTGAATGTTACAAATCCCGCATGGAAAAGGGCTTAACCTTCTTAGAGTTTAACTACATGATTATGCAGAGCTACGATTTCCTTCATCTTTTCAGAACCCACAACAACACGATGGAGCTGGGTGGAGATGACCAGTGGTCGAACATCTTGGGCGGTGTTGAGCTGGTACGCCGTGCAGAGGGTAAAGAGGTTTTTGGCATGACCTTTAATCTTTTAACCAACAGCGAAGGCAACAAGATGGGCAAGACTGAAAAAGGCGCTGTGTGGCTTGATCGCGAGAAAATGCCACCCTATGAATTTTTCCAGTACTGGCGCAACGTTGGCGACAATGACGTCATTAAGTGCCTGAAGTTTTTGACTTTCTTGCCTATTGAAGAAATTGAAGCGATGGAAACCTGGGAGGGCGCACAATTAAACCGTGCCAAAGAAATTCTAGCGTTTGAACTGACTAAGATGGTGCATAGCGAGGAAGATGCCCAGAAGTCGCTGGATGCCGCGCGCGCACTGTTTGTTTCGGGTGCTGACAGTGAACACATGCCATCAAGTGAGATCATGCTGACAGATGGCATCATCAATATCGTCGAACTGTTAAAGGCCACCGGACTTGCTCCCTCCAACGGCGAAGCACGCCGCTTGATTCAGCAGGGTGGCATTATGGTGGACGATGAAAAGGTGGACGATATTGCCGCTAATATTTCTGCCGCCGCATTTGGAAAAGGCTATGTTGTAATAAAAAAAGGAAAAAAAGTGTTCCATAAAGCCATTCTAAAGGCTTAGGTTTATACAAAATCGGCGTGTCAAGGATTTGATGCGCCGATTGACTTTTTGATGCTATTGCCCTATACTTAAAACATATAACTTGACACACAGCAAAGGGAGAGGTATCGCTTGAAACTACTGTTACAGCGGCGCAAACGTCTTGTATTGTTTGCTACGCTGTTACTTACAGCGGTATATTTTTTTCTGGATTACATCCACTTTGGCTGCATTTTTCAGCGCTTTTTGAATATACCCTGTCCGGGGTGCGGCATGACACGCGCGGTAAAATCTGTGCTGTCGCTGGATTTGGAAGCTGCCTTTTCATACCATCCAATGGTATTTTCTCTTCCGCTGGTAGCAGGCTATATTCTAATGAACGGTCGTCTGTTTAAACATAAGAGGTTTAACGATTTCATATTAGTTTTAATCGGAGCCGGTTTTTTAGTTCACTATGTTATTAAGCTGGCCGGCTTGTCCGGGTAGACTATACAGGGGGATATTTTATGTATTGCAGGAATTGCGGTAGTGCTATGGATGACAGGGCGGTGGTATGCGTTAAATGCGGCGTTAGGACAGGAGATGGCCCAAACTACTGCCAGAATTGCGGCAGTGAGACCGCGCCAAATGCCGTTGTGTGTACCCGTTGTGGAGCGGCGCTAATTCAAGCAATGCCGACTTATGGCCAAAAATCAAGACTGGTGGCCGGTTTGCTTGGCATATTTTTAGGTGGGCTTGGTGTTCACAATTTTTATTTAGGATATAACGGTAAAGCCATTGCACAGATTGCGTTGTCATTCTGCTTTGGCATCGGCGCAATTTGGGGCTTTGTCGAGGGCGTCATGTTGCTGGCTGGATCTATAAATTGTGATGCTAGCGGAGCCCCGTTAAAGGACTAAGCGTTTGCGCGTCCAGTAGAAGGAATTAAAAATTAAAGTAGGTTACACAGATAAAACTTAATTTTACAACACACTTTTGATATCTAAATTTTCAGATACCGGCATTCTGATGCATTTTATTGGCTTTAGACACGGTGAAGCAGTTAATTAACCAAAAGTGGTCAGCTAATCAATGGGAAAACAGATAAACCGGCGGGTCAAGTGTTTTCTTTTGTAGTGCTTTAGAAGCTGAGAGACGCTATTCGCATAGGAATAGCGTCTCTTTTTATATCTTTGATGGCTAAGTCAAAGGTAAGATTTAGAAGGAGGCTAAATAATGTTTAAAATTGTTTTTGGATTGATTCAGCTTTTTGTAGGTGTCTATGGTTTGGCGGGAGCGCTAAAGATGCGTAATAAACATATTGTTTCGGGCGAATTTTTTCCACCAATAGTCAATCGGCGTTCCTGCCACGATATCGATGGTCTGATACGGTTTTTATTCAAGCGACAACTTGCATTTTCTATTTACTGCGCTGCAAATGGCGTGCTAACAATATTAGATGGACAGCACGGTATTTTGCAGGGTGGACTTGATATTACATGCGCCTTCGCTTTTATTATAATGGCTTATCTATTCAGCTCAGTTATCAGGAAAGCGGTCAAAACCTATTTCTAGTTCGTAAAAAAACCTTTATTTAAACATATTTAATATTTTTTGCCATATATAATATTTATATTGTAAACAAATAATTAATTATATATTAATCGTTTAGATATTAAATTTGATTTCTAAGATCTAATTAAAAAATCAAATTTTACCTTTAGAATATATTGTAAGGAAAAATATGTACAAAAAATGCAAGAAATATCATTGCATTAATTCAAAAATGATTAAATCATATTGACTTTAATTGGTAGTCGACTTATAATTTCTTCAACAACTCATCATGTGGTGAGCAGCGAGACCGTTGTTTTGTAATGTTGAGGAGGATTAGCATGAAAAAATATTGTGTGGCAGTTGTCGGAGCAATGGGTGCAGTTGGACAGGAAATGCTCAAGACGCTGGAGCGCAGAAATTTTCCGGTGAAGGAACTAAAGCTTTTTGATACCACAGATAACGCTGGCAAGGAGATTCCCTTTGGCGGGCAAAGCATCAGGGTGGAGGAATGCACAGAGGGCGCATTTAACGACGTGGATATTGCACTGTTTGCTGTTTCTGATGCAGTGAGCAAAAAGTTAGCACCGGCTGCCGTGAATGCCGGTTGCATCGTAATTGATAATTCCAGTGCATGGCGCCTGACAGAGGGCGTGCCTCTAGTTGTGCCAGAAGTCAACCCAGAAGCATTAAGGCAGCACAACGGCATCATTGCCAATCCCAATTGCTCCACAATTATCGCCATGGTTCCGATCAAACCGCTACATGACTATGCCGGCGTAAAGCGTATCATCGCTTCCACTTATCAAGCGGTGTCGGGTGCAGGTGTTGCAGGGCTGACCGAGCTTGGGCTTCAAGCACGGCAGGTTCTAGATGATAAACCAATTGCACCCAATGCTTTTGCACACCAAATTGCATTTAATCTGATTCCTCACATCGACTATTTTGAAGATAATGCCTATAGCCATGAGGAAATGAAAATGTTCAGAGAGGGCCGAAAAATTTTGGGTTGCCCTGACCTGATGGTCAACTGCACCTGCGCCCGTGTGCCGGTGTTCCGTAGTCACTCTGAATCGATCACAATAGAGACGGAGCGCCCCATTACGCCAGATCAAGCGCGGGAGCTGCTAACGAATGCACCTGGCGTCAAAGTTGTGGATGATCCGGTACATAATATTTATCCAATGCCCAAGGATACCTCCGAACAGGATCTTGTTTACGTGGGCCGCATACGCAAAGATATTTCCAGCACCGGAAACGGACTGACTTTCTGGTGCTGCGGCGATCAAATCCGGAAGGGAGCAGCTTTAAATGCGGTTCAGATCGCTGAGACCATGCAATTGATGGAGGTAATCTGATGCAAACAGTAGTTGCAAAGTTTGGCGGAACCTCAGTCGCAACAGATGAAAGCCGATTACATGTTATTAATCATATTGGCAAACTCCGCGCGAAGGGGTATAACGTCGTTGTTGTTGTATCGGCTATGGGTCGAAAAGGTGCGCCGTATGCCACTGATACCTTGCTTGGTCTGCTCAGCGGAAATTGTAGCCGACGCACCACAGACTTATTGGTTAGCTGTGGCGAGACGATTTCCGCCTGTATCTTGTCAGACCAGCTCGAGCAGGCGGGTATACCAGCAGTACCAATGAATGGACAGACGGCCAGCATTCTGACCGACGGCGTTTTTGGCAACGCCGATATCCATAACATGAATACCAATCGAGTTGAGGCTGTTTTAAATTCCGGCTGCGTTCCGGTGATTACAGGCTTTCAGGGTACGACGTTTGAGGGTGAGGTTGCGACACTTGGACGCGGTGGCAGCGACACTTCAGCAGTGGAAATCGGCGGGTACCTGAATGCTGAAAAAGTGCTGATATTTACCGACGTACCAGGAATTGCATTAGCAGATCCACGCGTTGTTCCGGAAGTGGATTACTTAAGTGCCATTAGTTATCGTGATATGATTTCCCTCGCACGATGGGGCGCAAAGGTGATCCATCCACGAGCGGTACAGGCTGGGGAGCACCATCGTATTCCAGTTTGGGTTCTTTCCACCTTTGAGGACAAAGCTGGTACAGAAATTACGGATAACGTTCCTCCATGCAGCGGGTTACTGGGCATTGCAGCATTGAAGCACTGTCTAATTGACGTAGAAAATGCCATTCTCTGGATGGGTGGTGTCGGTATCTTGCCGGATGCAGGCGGTGTTGACACTGTAATTACCGCATTGTTTCGCAATATTCCGATGGAGGTGATTGCGAATAAATATGCTGGAACCGGCGCTTATGTAGAGGCTGTTGAAAAGGACACAACGGTACTCCACTTGGTCGTTTCAGACAAAGTTGCAAACGAGCGGATTCATCAGATTCATTCTGAGTGGTGTAAAAAGGCTTGCGAGAAACCTTTTACACTTGCTGTGTGAATAATTGAAGCGAAAGGGATGAGACAAAGATGCTTTACACCAAAGACGCTTGTGTAATTGGCGGAGGATTGATGGGCCTTTCCACCGCTTATTATCTGAGCAAGGCTGGAAAATCTGTCATTCTGCTGGAACAACGTGAAATTGGAAACGGCGCATCCGGCTCCTGCGATGATATGATTTTACTTCAGTCAAAAAAACCGGGTATCACACTAAAACTAGCACTGGAAAGTCTCTCGCTCTATCAGGGGCTAAGTGAGGAGCTTAATTGGGACATTGGCTTTTCTACGCACGGCGGCATGATTTTAATCCAAAACGAAAAAGAACTTGCCGTTATGGAAAAATTTGTACAAAAGCAACGTGACTATGGGCTGGATGTAACAATTGTGGATCAAAAAGAGCTTCGCAAACGACAACCCCATGTCCGCAAGGATATTCTGGCATCAACCTACAGCAGCACTGATTCTCAGGTCGATCCCTTTCGTTTGATGCATGCGCTTCTTCGCCGGAGCATGGACATGGGTATGACGATTCTGCGTCATGCACCGGTCACAGCAATTGAAAAAAGAGGAGACCATTGGAAAGTTAATTCCGGAGAAGAAAATCAGGTGGAATGCGATTATGTCATAAATGCTGCTGGGGCGTGGGCGCCTGAAATTGGCAAATTAACCGATCTAAATATTCCAATTGAGCCTAGAAAAGGCCAGCTGGTAATCACAGAGCAAATTCCACCTATTGGAGAAACCAACGTATGGACCGCTGCCTATGTTGCCTCCAAATTTGATCCATCGCTTGCACCGGACATGAACCAATATGCTAAGTCGGTCGGGCTTGGATTCTCATTTGCGCAAACCCATGATGGAAATTATCTTATTGGCAGCACACGGGAATTTGTCGGCTTCGATAAGACCACCTCCCAACAGGCAATTACCAGTATCATGGCACAGGCTTGCAGCTATTTTCCAATTCTAAAATCTGTTAATGTTATTCGCACCATTGCAGGCTTCCGTCCGGCTACTAGAGATGGACTTCCGATTGTAAGTCAAGTGAGTCATTTACCTGGCTATTATATCTGTGCTGGTCATGAGGGCGACGGCGTTGCGCTGGCCCCTATTACCGGAAAAAGTATGGCAGAAATGATTACACAGGGAAGCTGCAATCAGTGCTTCAATGAACTTAGCTTCAGCAGATTTTACGCCTAACCATGTTTTTTACTTCTGAGAAGGCTTGACTCCAACAAAACTGTATCATATTTTATCAGCGAAACCTTTATACATATTAAATCAGCTACATAAGACCAAATCAAGTTGAACCGTGTCTGAAACTTAGACGTTAAGGAGGAAATTATGGATCTGGGTATTATTTTTTGGATTATCACGGCTGCTGTAGCTGTTATATTCTTCTATATCTCTTATAAAGTAAAGGATAACGCAAGCTCCAGTTTTTCTGCTTATTCCATTGGCGGCGGAACATTTCCGATGTTCTTAATTTTCTTCACGCAGTTCGCAACCATCATGGGTGCCGGCAACTTTATTGGGCACGCCGGCAACGGTTATAAGATCGGTATTTCTCAGCTGATTTTCATTGCTGGTGAACAAGGATCTAAAATTCTGTTTGCTCTAGTCTTTGCCGGAATGGCCGGTCAATTTACTTATAACTCTATGCCAGAAATGATTGATGATCTCGTAACCCGTGATAAGATTACGCGGGCGATGGTTGGCGTGTTGGCCGCAAGCATTATGCTGGCATGGGTTGGTGGACAGGGTAAGGCATTAGGCTCAGTTTTTGAAACGTTTACTGGCGCCAATTCAACGTTTATCATTATTATTTTCTCGGCTATCTTCATCATCTATACCGTCACAGGCGGCATTTATTCTGTTGTTTGGACGGACCTATTCCAAGGCATCGTTTGCTTGATTTTTGGAGCGGCTTTCTACATTTTCGCATTTAAGCAGGTTGATTTCAGTTTTGCCGTTCTCGGTGAAAAACTAGCATCCGTAGGAAAGGCGGAGATGTTAACTTTCCATGGTTTTACCGGACTGCAATTGCTCAATAAGTTTGTAACCGGCGTTCTGGGCATTCTGGTTGCGCAAATTTATTGGCAGAGATGCTTTGCCACAAAGGACGGAAAATCGTCTCGAAATGGTTTGTTATACAGTGGTCTTATCTCAATTGCCATGACAATGGGTACAGCGGTAGTCGGCCTGATTATCATGACAATGAATCAGGGGCTGGATGCTAACAGTGCCATGCCTTGGTTTATGATGAATGTCTGTCCACCCATCATTGCAATTGGAATCTTTATGTTGATTCTTTGCGCGGCAATGTCTTCCGCGGATTCCAACCTGAATTCTGCCGCGGTCTTGATCGTCAACGATTTGATTCGCCCATTCTTCCCAGAAAAAACAGATAAGCAATTGGTGCAATATGCCAAGATTGCAACCGTGGCAGTGGGTATATTCTCCTGTGCTGCTGCAATCTATGCCAGTTCTATCATTGCACTGTTCAGCCGAGCATACTCTATGGCTGGCTCTGGATTAGTTCCTGTGCTGATTATCGGTCTGGTTTGGAAAGAGCGCAGAGGAGAACGTGCTGAAATGGGTAGGAAAAACAGTAAGGTCACCCCTTGGGGTGCCCGCATTGGTATCCTTGCTGGCGCCATTTTATCCCAAATATCCTCAATCCCCAATGCAACACTGGTCGCTCTGGCTGTTTCCTGCGTCTGCGTGGTGGTTATTTCTATGATGACTCGCAACGTCAAGATGAATCCTAAGTACGTCAGCGAAGGAAATATGAATCCCATATTAAAGTAAACAATAGACTATTTCAATCATCCCTTTCCTTTAATCTTTCCTTATAGAGGTGCTGTAAGGAGGGCGGGGTATTTCACCAAAGGCCCAGGGGAAATGCCCCGCTTCTTACATACGAGAAATATAATACACAGTCGGTTTTAAAAGGAGCGAGCAAGATGAACAATGAAAAAAGTGATCGCGAATGTTGTCACGAAAAGGGTGAGATTATCTGCCGGTGCGAAGAAGTCTATCGCTCAGAAATTGAACAGACCATCAAAGATGGGGCAACGACCATGAATGAGCTTAAACGATTTACCCGTGCAGGCATGGGGCTTTGCCAGGGAAGAACCTGTCGCCGACTGGTAGAGCGTATTTTGGCCGAGCAGATAGGTCAAGACTTGCAAGAAGTTGAAACATCATCCTATCGCCAACCCGTAAGACCGGTTCAATCAGGACTGCTGAGTGACGCGGAAGAAAAGCCTGAAAAGGTTTAAATAGATTAATTATAAGAGTATAGGAGGTTCTGGTTATGGTTGATTTCGGTAGATTAGTTACTGCTATGATCACGCCGATGGACGCTAATGGAACAGTGGATATTGAGAAGTGCGTTGCATTGGCTCAATATCTCGAAAAAAATGGCTCTACAGCTATTCTGCTTGCAGGAACTACCGGTGAGTCTCCGGTTCTTTCTGCGGATGAAAAGTGCGACATGTTCATTAATGTCAAAAAGAATGTCAACATCCCTGTGATTGCCAACATAGGGACCAACTCGACTGCTGCATCTATCGCCAACTTAAAACTGGCCGAGGAATGCGGCGTTGATGGTTTGCTGGCAGTTGTGCCTTATTATAACAAACCGAATGCGGCCTCTCAAATTCTGCACTTTTCCACTCTGGCTGAAGCTTCAAAACTGCCCATTATTATGTACAATGTTCCAGGGCGGACCGGAACCAATATGACAGCCGAGACAACAATTCGTCTGTCAAAAGTCAAGAACATCGCTGGCATAAAAGAGGCATCTGGCAATCTTGAACAGTTGGCGGAAATCGTAAAGGGCG
The DNA here is from genome assembly GCA_034933525.1 of Candidatus Fimivivens sp. Lineage (GTDB taxonomy): Bacteria > Bacillota > Clostridia > Oscillospirales > Ruminococcaceae > Yanshouia. The sequence goes on along the minus strand of JAYFNI010000001.1, from coordinate 474,205 downwards.
CCGCGGATGGTTTCATTGTATATACCGGTGAGGACAATCAGACGCTTCCGACTCTTGCGGTAGGCGGTTATGGCGTTGTCAGTGTAGCTGCACATGTTGTGGGTAATGAAATGTCTGATATGATCAACAGCTATGTAAAAGGTGATATCGCTCACGCTAAAGAAATGCACCTTAAATTGCTCGAGATCGACAAACGCCTATTCATGACCGCCAATCCAATCCCCGTTAAGGAAGCGATGAATATTTTAGGTTTTAACGTGGGAAATCCCCGTTTGCCTTTGGCACCCGCCGATGAAATAGTGATTGCGTCACTGACTGAGGAATTAAAAACTCTTGGAAAACTATAAAGAACAAAGCTTGGAGGACTAAGCCATGAACAGAATCGAGCAACATCCCATTTTAGGCGATAGTCCGGCAGATCGTAAACCGGTTACCATCTACTTAGACGGCAAAGCTTATTCCGCTTTTGAGGGGGATATGATTGCAGCTGCGCTGATGGCAAATGGTGTTATGACGCTGCGTTACACAAAAAAAGAACATAAGCCACGAGGCATTTTTTGTGGAATAGGCCGCTGCACGGACTGCGTTATGATCGTGGATGGAAAGCCGAATGTTCGCACCTGTATCACCCCTGTATCTGATGGCATGCAGATTCAGACTCAGATCGGGACCGGCACGTGGCAAGGAGGGGACGAAAATGACTGAGGCAGAACTCGTAATCGTTGGTGCCGGACCTGCGGGTCTCTCCGCAGCGATTGAAGCCGCACAGTGTGGGGCAAAGGTCCTGCTGATTGATGAAAATGCCAAAGCGGGAGGACAGTTATTTAAACAGATACATAAATTCTTTGGTTCCAGTGCGCATAGGGCCGGAACGCGAGGAATCGATATCGGTATTCAAATGTTGCAAGAAACGAAAGAGCTTGGCATTGAAGTATGGCTGGATAGTGAGGTGTGCGGTATCGAGAATGGCCATAACCTCTGGGTCATTCAAAACCATCAACGTTCCATTCAAGTACATGCCAAAAAGATCATTCTGGCAACAGGTGCCACAGAGAATGCCGTCACTTTTCCTGGCTGGAATCTTCCCGGCGTTATGGGAGCCGGTGCAGCGCAGACAATGATCAATGTCAATCGCGTTTTACCAGGTCATCGCTTTTTGATGGTGGGATCAGGCAATGTAGGCGTTATTGTTTCTTACCAGCTTATGCAGGCCGGTGGGGAGATTGCAGCCATTGTTGAAGCAGCCCCCAAAATTGGTGGATACGGTGTACACACTGCAAAAGTATGCCGCGCCGGCGTTCCTTTTTACGTTTCTCATACAGTAAAGCGTGCCTTTGGAACCAATAGGGTAGAGGGTGTAGAATTGATTGCGCTTGATAAGAATTTTAAACAGATTTCCGGAACGGAAAAGAGCGTTGACTGTGATACGGTTTGTCTTGCTACAGGCTTGACGCCGTTGACCGAACTGGCCTGGTTGGCTGGCTGTCAGTTCGATTTTGTTGGTGCCTTGGGCGGTAATTTACCTATTCACAACGAAAAAATGCAGACGACCCAGCAGGATCTTTATGTGGCAGGCGATATCTCCGGTACGGAGGAAGCCAGTACCGCTATGGAAGAGGGAAGATTGGCTGGAGTCAACGCGGCCGCCGCGTTGGGATATGTCACAGAAGAATACGCAAAAAAACGCTCCAATGAAATCTGGGAAAATCTTAACGCGCTACGCTGTGGATACTTTGGTCAGCGCCGGCACGATGCCAAGGATCGCATTCTGAAAAAGGGGGCCGAAGTAATCAAATGAACTGTGAACTAAAAATTAAGGGTGCGCCCTCACTGGAAGAGCTCAGAGCATCGCCGGCTTACCCGACGCCGGAACAACTCCGTAAAGGTCCTATAGCAGTCATTGAATGTATTGAAGAAATTCCGTGTAACCCTTGTGAAGCAGCCTGCCCGATGCATGCCATTCACATTGGCTGCCCTATCACGAACCTACCCCGTTTAGATGTGGAGAAGTGCATTGGCTGCGGAAAGTGTATTTCTGCTTGTTCTGGTCTTGCCATATATGTCAAGGACTATACACATAGTGAAAATTCCTGCGCTATCAGTTTCCCATTTGAGTACCTTCCATTACCTGCGGTTGGTGACGAAGTTGAAATGGTCGGCCGTCACGGTGAGGTTTTCTGCAAAGGAACTATTCTAAAAGTCAACACTGCCAAAAGCAACGGCAATACTGCGGTGGTTACCGCAGAGTATCCAAAGCAATACTTTGAAGAAGTTGTCTCCATGCAGCGTTTAACGCAGAGCTGATTATTTGGAACACGGTTCAATTAATACATGAAATCAACGCTCCCAAAACTTCTAAAGCTTTGGGAGCGTTGATTTATTTGTATAATTTCATTTTTCATCTATGGATGGGATATTATCGTGCTGTTCTTCAACCTGATCCCAATAGGTGATGACATCTTGAATCAGACCGTCAATATGGCGTACCATTCGTTGCTCGGCCTTTTGTGGGTTGTGATCCTTTAGTGCTTCCAAAATTCCAACATGGGCAGTCATAACAGATTTCTTTTCTTTGCGAATCTGCTCGAATAACGGCGTCTGTTGACCGTATGTGAACAGCATATAGTACATGGACTCCAATACCTGATTCCGGGAAGCATGTGCAATACCTTTGTGAAATTCAATATCAATTTGAGCGACACTTTTGCCTTCTTGACTGTATTCATCCTGTAAACGCAACACCTCATGCAAATGAGTTAGCTCTGAATCAGTAATATTAATAGCGGCTAAACGCGCATTTTCTCGCTCAATAGCGCGCCTGGCTTGTAAGACAGTAATATAATTTTCTAAAGTGCAGACAGTGATAACGCGTTTGAGTGCTTCCTGATGCTCATTGATTATATTTAATGATTTTGCCTCAATTAAAGCCTCCCGACCCTGTTGGGAAATGCTGCGGCCGGTATTACCGACCTTATAGACGTAGTGCTTATTCTCCAACCGACGAAGAACGCGTCCTATTGTGGCGGAACTAACATCTATGCCGCGTTTTTCCAAAAGCTCAACCAAATTCCATGAACCCAATGCTACAGAAGAACTCGATAGGCATTCCAATACCGCAATATCTTTATCATCAAATATCTGCGCCATTTTTTCATCCTCTTTTTGCGTCAATTACTGTCATGCGCAAGGCACGTAAACGTATAACTATTGATTAAGGCCTAACAAGATTCGGGCAATTGGACATCAGTCAGAATAATATATTTGGTTATTTATTCGACAAAAAGTATACCATTATTATACTATACATCTCTTAATATATCAATAAACATAAGCCGTCAAGCCAATTTTATGTTTGAACATAGTCTTTGGGTTGCTGGTAGACAGCCCAATAAATCGTATGTCTGCACATTCGGCCGACGGCTTATTCTCTATACTATTCGGATATTGCGCGAACAATGCCGCGTTCAGTATCGACTGCTACATCGGAGCCACTCTTTAACCGGGTGGTTGCGCCAACTGCACCTACCAGCACCGGTTTACCAAGTGTCAAGCCCACAATAGCTGCGTGGCTGTTGAGTCCCGGTTCTTCGGTGACAATGGCGGCAGCCGTTCGCATCTGATCAAGAATAGCATTACTGGTTGAAGGCATAACTAGCACATCACCAGAATGATACTTTGCAGCAACCTCTTCTTCATTTTTGCAAATGCAGAGTCGACCGATCCCAACTAATTTTCCAACGCCTACGCCGGACAGCAACGTATCACCAACCAGATGTACCTTTATCATGTTGGTTGTACCAGGAATACCGATAGGAACGCCTGCTGTCAGAACGGTCAGATCACCAGATTTGACATAACCCTGTTTTCTGGCAAGTTGAATAGCATGCTCAATAGCCTCATCAGTGGTTTTCTTCATCGGCATTACGACTGGGGATATGCCCCACGAAACTGCAAGATGGCGGCAGGTTTGCTCAGTTATTGCGCAGGCAATAATAGGCGCGCTCGGGCGATATTTGCAAACAAGCCGTGCCGTCTCACCGCTGTGCGTAATGGTAACAATAGCTTGTGCGCTAACATCCATAGCAGTGGTACAGGCAGCGTGGGCGATAGCATCTGCGACACTTAAATGCGCTTCGGCGCTGCGGGCGCGCAACCTTTTATCGTAGTTGATGTCCTGTTCGGTGCGTTCGGCAATGGCAGCCATGGTCTGTACCGCCTCGACCGGGAATTTTCCGGCTGCGGTTTCGCCTGAAAGCATGATAGCCGAAGTGCCGTCGTAGATGGCATTTGCGACATCACTCATCTCGGCACGGGTGGGACGCGCATGCTGAATCATTGATTCGAGCATTTGAGTGGCGGTTATAACGGGCTTTCCCGCAGCAGAACAATGTAAAATAAGCCTCTTTTGAATGATTGGAATCTCAGTAAAGTCAATTTCAACGCCCATATCGCCGCGCGCTACCATAATGCCGTCCGAAACGGCCAGCACCTCGTCAATGTTGGCGACACCCTCGGCGTTTTCCAGCTTTGCGATGATCTTGATGCTATCGCACTTGTGGCTGTCGAGCAGCTCTCTAATATCTAGAATATCGCGTGCACAGCGAACAAAAGAAGCCGCGATAAAATCGAAACCGTTTTCGATACCAAACAGGATATCTGATTCATCCTGTGCGCTGAGATAGGGAATTGAAAGTGAAACACCTGGCACGTTTACACTTTTGTGGTTTGAAATTGGCCCGCCATGCACGACCTTGCAGTGAATTTCATCACCCACAACATCTAGTACCGAAAGCTCTATCAAACCGTCATCCAGCAAAAGCTTCGTTCCTACGCTGACATCAGCGGGCAAATTCTGATAGGTAACCGAGGCTATCTGTGCATTGCCCAACAAATCACGCGTCGTCAGGGTGAAACTGCTCCCGTCAGAAAGGATTACCTTTCCTCCTTCAAAGTCGCGCAGCCTAATTTCCGGTCCTCGAGTATCAAGCAGCGCGGCAATAGGCAGATTCAATTCTTCACGAATTTGCTTGAGGGATTTGAGGCGTTCTAAATGTTCGGCGTGGGTGCCGTGGGAGAAGTTTAATCTCGCCACATTCATGCCAGCAAGCGCCATTCGACGTAAAATATCCCCCTTGTCGGTTGCGGGGCCCAGTGTACAAACAATTTTGGTTTTTCTCATATTCTTACCCCTTTTATGCAAAGGCGCGGCATATAAAAAACAGTCCGCACCCGATATTAATTATCTAAAGTTTCACGGAGTTTATGGCCAATTCCTAAAAAGCAATCGTACAACGATAAAGTCAATCAATGTAGTTGCACTGTTCAGAACGAAAAGCCGATTAATTCCAGTTAATATACCAATCCTTTGCGGCTATTATAACAGAGAAAAGCGATAGACTGCAAGCAAATTACTCACAATCTATCGCCAAATAATAAAACGCTTTCAAACTTTCCGGTCTATCAAAGTAGGAATAAGATTGGTAATTTAGAACTTTAGCATATTTTTCATGTTATATAACCCAGGCTCTTTCCCAGCCATAAACGCAGCGGCCTTAAGTGCACCGGTGGCAAAGACATTCTTGGAGCTTGCTGAATGCGAGAGTGTGATAACTTCATCCAGTCCACAAAACAAAATCTCGTGCTCACCTACAATTGTGCCGCCGCGGATGGCATGCATACCAATCTCGTTAGGTTCCCTGCGCTTTCTTACCGCATGACGGTCGTAGACCAGCTCAGGTTCGTAGGGGAGCGCCTCAGTGATAGCGTTTGCAATCATGATGGCGGTGCCTGAGGGCGCATCAATCTTCTGATTGTGGTGCTTTTCAATGATTTCCACATCAAAGCCTTTTCCCAGTACACCAGCGGCATATCTAGCCAACTCACAGAGCAGATTGACGCCAAGCGACATATTGAAGGTGAAGAAAATCGGCACAGTTTTTGATGCCTCTTGAATCATGGCGATGTCATCCTCACTCATTCCAGTGGTTGCGATGACAGCTGGAATCTGATGGCTCTTCGCAAAAGCCAACAGATTCGGCAGGGTAGAGGGGTGAGAAAAATCCACGATGACATCAGCGAAAACGGGTACATTTTCAAAACCTGCATAAACGGGATAAGCAAGTGCACTACTTGCTTCTCGGTCTACGCCCGCCACTACGGTAATATCTAATGTGGCGGCAGCAGCGCCCACTGCACGACCCATCGCGCCGAGAGCACCAGAAATAATAATGTTCATGAATGTCTCCTTTATGCGTTAATCAGATGATATTTTGCCATGACATCACGCAGATGCTGCTTGGCAGCAGACGACATTTCATCCAACGGCAGACGGCAGGGGCCCGCAGCAAAGCCCATGAAGTTTAGCGCTTGCTTCACTGGAATGGGGTTAACATCCGAAAAGAGTGCAGCAATAAGCTCAATATAAGCAATTTGAAGGTCAGCGCTTTCTTTGACCTTACCGTCAAAATAGAGCTGACAGATATCATGTGTCTCTCTCGGGCAGATGTTTGAAAGAACTGAGATAACGCCCTTGCCGCCCAATGACATGAGGGGGACGATCTGATCGTCATTACCGGAATAGATGTCAAGATTGTCACCGCACAATGCGCGGGTGTGTGCCACAGCCGAGATGTCGCCGCTGGCTTCTTTAAGCGCCACAATATTCGGGTGCTTTGCAAGTTCGGCATAGGTGGAGGGTTTAAAAGTAACACCGGTACGGCTGGGCACGCTATAAACGATAATAGGCAAATCAGTAGCGTCCGCGATGGCGTTATAATGACGAATAAGGCCAGTTTGTGAAGCTTTGTTATAGTACGGCGAAACATGCAGCAGCGCGTCAACGCCTACTTGCTTCGCTTCTTTGCTTAACCAGACGGCATAAGCAGTGTCGTTGCTGCCCGCCCCCGCAATGACCGGCACACGGTGGTTTACAGTCTCAACAGCAAAACGGATGCATTCAGTGTGTTCTTCATCAGTCAGGGTAGAAGATTCACCAGTGGTTCCACAGATAATGATAGCGTCGGTACTGTTATCTATTTGAAAATTTATTAATCTGGCTAGCTCTTTGTAGTTGATGCTGCCGTCTTCAAACATTGGGGTGGCAATAGCGCAACCTGCGCCGCGGAAAATCTCTCTTTTCATAGCTGATTGCTCCTTACTGCATTAATTCAATTGTCTACAACTTAGTCGAAAAATCCCTTTGCAGCATATAATTCGGCCATTAATACCGCGCCGCCAGCGGCACCGCGCAGCGTATTGTGCGAGAGGCAGACAAACTTATAGTCATACTGGGTATCAGGGCGCAGGCGTCCGATAGAAACCGCCATACCTTTTTCAATATTTCGATCAAGGCGTGTCTGGGGACGATCGTTCTCTTCAAAATAGTGTAAAAACTGCTTGGGTGCCAAGGGAAGTTCTAATTCCTGCGGTTCACCCTTAAAGGCGTCCCAACGCGCTTTGATTTCTTCCATAGAGGGCTTATTTTTAAAACTTACAAACACTGCAGCCATGTGACCGTCGCTGGCGGCAACGCGCAGGCATTGCGCCGTAATGGCGGGGCCTTCAGCGTTTACAATCCGGTCGCCCTCAACTTTACCAAACAATTTGAGCGGCTCTTTTTCACTTTTTTCTTCTTCGCCGCCGATATAGGGGATGACGTTATCCACCATTTCAGGCCAGCGCTCAAAGTTTTTGCCCGCGCCTGAAATCGCCTGAAAGGTACAGACCAGAACGTTTTCAATGCCAAATTCGCGCAGGGGATAGAGCGCAGGTACGTAAGATTGCAACGAGCAGTTTGATTTAACCGAGATAAAACCACGCTTGGTGCCGAGACGCGCTCTCTGCGCTTTTACAACTTCAACATGCTCAGGGTTGATCTCCGGTACAATCATTGGAACATCGGGCGTCCAGCGATGTGCAGAGTTATTGGACATGACAGGGCACTCCGCCTTAGCATAACGCTCTTCAAGTGCGCGGATTTCTTCCTTTTTCATATCGACGGCACAAAAGACAAAATCGACAAGTGAAACAATCTTTTCAACATCTGCTTCAGCATCCATAACGACCATATCCTTGCAATATTCCGGCATTGGAACATTGAGCGCCCAGCGGTCATTTACAGCATCCGTATATTTTTTACCCGCAGAACGGGCAGAAGCGGCAATCGCCGTCACCTTAAACCACGGATGGTTATCCAGCAGCGTCAAAAAACGTTGCCCTACCATACCTGTTGCACCAATTACACCTACGTTGTACTGTTTCATTATAAAAGCACCTCCATAATGTTCCTTGCCAATATTAGTATAATGAAATAAAAATAGAAAACAAATTCTCCTGTTTTAATCAAGTTTATACAAATATTAGTATTGTGTCTCACTTTGCTGTATAAAGAAAAATACCGGTTGAAAACCGGCATCCACTGCAATATAATAGAGATATTGACGCTTAAAACATGCACTACTCCCAATGCATGCTAAAAAGTCGATAGCTCTTCACCATTTGCAGTGGTGACAGTCGCACGTCTGTTAAACGTACCCCCAGGATCAACGGCTGCCGTACCGTTTCCTTCGGCGTTTTTCCCTTTCATAACGGCTCCAAGCGATCTGGCGATCTTACCGAAGTATTACTGATGAAAAACGCGCCTCTATCTTTATTGTTCATTATAGTAGCATCCATTATAAAAATTGTCAAATAAATTTTAAATAAATTTTCTAGGAGAATCTATGCTAAAATCTGACTTCTTTTTTGCACTTCCCAAGGAATTAATTGCCCAAACACCTATTGAACCAAGAAACGCCTCCAGGCTTTTGACGCTTGATAGAAAAAGCGGCGCAGTAGGGCACCGGATGTTCACTGACCTTTACACGCTGTTAAGACCGGGAGATCTGCTGGTTTTAAACGATTCTCGTGTGCTGCCGGCGCGAATTCTTGGCGTTTCAGAAAAAACAGGCAGCCCCATGGAGTTTTTATTGCTTGAACAAAAGCGTCAAGACGAGTGGGAGGTGTTGGTCCGACCAGGCAAGCGTGCCAAACCAGGCGCAAAATTTATCTTTGGCGAAGGGTTGCTAAATGCCGAGGTGCTGGAGATTTTAGACGGCGGCAACCGCCTTGTTCGCTTTTCTTATAGTAACGGCAACTTCTATTCAAACTTGGAACAGATTGGTCAAATGCCGCTGCCGCCCTATATTACCGAAAAGCTCGACGACCCCGAACGTTACCAGACGGTCTATTCCAAAGAAATAGGCTCGGCCGCAGCCCCCACTGCAGGGTTGCATTTTACTGAGCAAATGCTTTACGACCTGCGTACCATGGGCATTAAAACCGCGTTTGTCACGCTGCATGTTGGTTTGGGTACCTTCCGTCCGGTCAAGGAAGACGATATCAGCGACCATAAGATGCACTCCGAGCATATTTTCTTACCTCAGCAAACAGCTGATTTAGTCAACGAAACCAAACAAAACGGTGGACGAGTCATCGCTGTAGGTACTACAAGCTGCCGTACGCTTGAGGCGGTGGGTCAGATGGGCTTACCCCTAAAGGCATATGAGGGTTACACTGAAATATTCCTTTACCCTGGCGAGAAGTTTACTGTTATTGACGGTTTAATTACCAATTTCCATCTACCGGAAAGCACGTTGATTATGCTGGTTTCTGCCTTTGCAGGGCGTGAACATGTGCTTGCGGCGTATAACGAGGCGGTTGCGCAGAAGTATCGTTTTTTCTCTTTCGGCGACGCTTGTTTTATCGCCGATATCAACTAACAGGGGGACATTATGTATCATTTATTAAAGCAAGAGGGCAGGGCACGCCGTGCAGAATTCACTACGGTAGACGGTACGTTTCAAACCCCCGCGTTTATGAACGTGGCGACCGCTGCTGCCATCAAAGGCGGTATTTCAGCGCACGACCTCGTTGATTTGAAATGCCAGATTATGCTGTGTAATACCTATCACCTGCATGTAAGACCCGGAGATAATATTGTTCGTGATCAGGGTGGCCTAAAGGGCTTTACTGGCTGGCGCGGTCCAACGCTAACCGATTCCGGCGGATTTCAGGTGTTTTCGCTTGCATCATTGCGCACAATAAAGGAAGATGGCGTCACATTTCAATCCCATGTGGATGGCAGGCGTATCTTCATGGGGCCAGAAGAGAGCATGCGCATTCAATCAAACTTAGGCTCCACCATCGCAATGGCATTTGATGAATGCGTCTCGAACCCCGCGGAATATGACTACGCTAAACGCTCAATCGGGCGCACCACACGCTGGTTGGAGCGCTGTAAGGCCGAAATGTCGCGTTTAAACGCTCTACCAGGTACTTTAAACCCGCACCAACTGTTGTTTGGCATCAATCAGGGTGCCACCTTTGATGATCTGCGCATTCAGCACATGAAGGATATCGCAACACTCGATCTTGATGGTTATGCCATAGGCGGTTTGGCGGTGGGGGAGGAGACCCAGGTGATGTATCACATCATTGAACAGGTTGAGCCATTTATGCCTAAAGATAAAATTCGTTATCTGATGGGCGTGGGCACGCCAGCAAATATTATTGAAGCGGTTTGGCGTGGTGTTGATCTTTTTGACTGTGTCATGCCCAGCCGCAATGCGCGTCATGGGCATTTATTTACCTGGAGTGGTATTATCAATATTAATAATGCCAAATATCAAAATGATAGCAATCCTGTGGATTCTCAGTGTGGATGCCCGGCCTGTCAACACTATTCCCGCGCATATTTGCGACATCTTCTCAAAGCAAACGAAATGTTGGGTATGCGTTTGGCGGTGCAACACAATCTTTATTTTTACAATACGCTGATGGAAAAAATTCGTGCGGCGCTTGATGCAGGTGATTTTGAAGCCTTCCGCAATCAGTACGCCACACTGCTAGCTACCCGCATATAACGGTCTTATAAAAGAAAGACTTTATAAATGGCTGATTTTCTCTTGATTGTTGGCATTTTTTTATGTATAATGACAATGTTATATTAGATTGAAGGGAAGAACGAAATGGGTAATTTTATGTTACAGGCGGCAAATCCAATGGGCTCTTATATAATGATGGGTGCAATGCTCGTTGTTGTTTATCTAGTCATGTTCCTGCCGCAAAGAAAGCAGCAGAAGAAGGATGCGCAGATGCGTGCCTCGCTTGATATCGGTAATGAGGTTCTGACCCAAGGCGGCATCATTGGCCGCGTCGTCAGCGTCAAGGATGATACCATTGTTATCGAAACCGGCTCTGACCGCGTTAAGATCAGAATTCTGCGCAGCGCCGTTGTAGCCAACACCACCCCCAAGGAATAATAATTAATTATTTTACGGTCCACCTTTGCTTCTCTGTTTTTACTAGTAAAAGGCATATTTGTCCAGCAACCTGAATAAGCTTTTGTAAAGAGCTTAGGAGGGGAAGCGCGATGAAGAACAAGGCAAAACAGCGTTCAGTCAGCAAAGGAAACAATGCAACCACAAATATGATGACCATGCTTAAAGCAGTGACTTTCGGGCTGTTGACAACAACGGTCGTGTTGCTGCTTTTTTCTTTTGTGATGTGTAAAAAGGACGTTCCATTCGTGCTACTTAATCCCTTTTCGGCAGGCCTCTTGATGTTGGGCTCGTTTTTGTCTGGATATCTTGCGGCACGCCGCATCCGTGAACGCGGCATGATGGTTGGCGCGTTCTGTGGTTTAATTATATTTTTACTGTTGATGTTAGCGTCGTTTATGAGTCGATTCGATGTAGGTCTCGCCGCGTTAATTAAACTTGTTATTTCGTTAGTCAGCGGTGCCATAGGTGGAATTATTGGCGTTAATGCCAGATTAAAGCGAAAATAGTATTTGAAAGATGCTAATAGGTGTGCTATACTATTATTGATAAAATATTCGGAGGATGATTCAAATGAAGCATATCAAAACGATAAATAAAGCCAACTTAAAAGAATCGGCTGTTAAAGGCGGTTGCGGCGAGTGCCAAGCTTCCTGTCAGTCTGCATGTAAAACCTCTTGCACTGTCGCCAACCAGAAGTGTGAGAGAAAGTAAAGCTCTGATTAAAGTATTGAGAGGGGCAGTTTATCTGCCCCTTAGATTGTCGATAAAGTGTTCTATAAAGCCTGGCAACGGGAGAATAGTGTGAAAAGGGGGCGGTGAGCCCCCACTTTCGCATTGGGCGCACACTTTGTGCGCCGGATCGTCCGCCCGCAGGCGACAAAACAGGCAAATAGCTTATTTTGTAAGCTTGTCGTAAAAGACTGAGCGAAGTGAAGGACTTTTTTGACAAGCTGAGGGGCAGTTTACCTGTCCCTTACTTTTTTAAACGAATTTATGAGTTAGGATGAATACTACAATGCTCCATCGCTATATTCAGGGCGGATACCATATTGTTTTGGACGTCAACAGCGGTGCCATCCATCTAATGGATAGACTCGGCTATGACATGGCTGGTATGTTGACGGCCCCCATGACGGAGAAGTGTCCGCAGCCACTGCTGGATAAGTTTTCTGGTGACTTTTCTGAGCAGGAAATTAACGAAACCTACGCTGAGCTTTTTGCACTTTTTCAGGCTGGGGAACTGCTCAGCGAGGATGATTACGAAAAATACCAGAGTTTAACCGCCATTTCCCCTGTAAAGGCTATGTGCTTGCATATTGCACATGACTGCAATATGCGCTGTGAATACTGCTTTGCCTCCACCGGCGATTATCAGGGCGGAAGAAAGTTGATGAGCGCGGAAGTGGGTAAAAAAGCGATTGACTACCTGCTACACCACTCACAGGGACGACGCAATCTTGAACTTGATTTCTTCGGCGGAGAACCGTTGATGAATTTTAACGTCGTTAAGGAAATCGTTGAATATGCTAGGTCGAAGGAAAAGGAATATAATAAAGTGTTCCGGTTCACGATCACGACGAACGGCCTTCTGTTGACTGACGACAAAATTGAATTTATTAACCGCGAAATGTCAAATGTGGTATTGTCTATAGATGGACGTCCAAGTGTTAATGACCGGGTGCGTAAGCGTGTCGATGGTTCAAGCTGTTCTGACGCCATTGTACCTAAATTTCAGAAAATGGCAGCCGCAAGAGGGGACAAGTCCTACTATGTGCGCGGTACTTTTACCAAGTATAATCTCGATTTTGTCGAGGATGTTCTGTACTTAAACGAGCTTGGGTTCGATCAGATTTCAGTTGAGCCTGTGGTCGCTGAAGATAACATGCCCTACGCCATCACCGAAAAGGATCTGCCGGTCATTTTTGCAGAATATGAAAAACTGGCCGAGGAGATGATAAAGAGGGAAAATGGCGAGAAAAAATGGTTTAACTTCTTCCACTTTATGATTGACCTTGATCAGGGTCCCTGTGCTATCAAGCGGCTGCGCGGCTGTGGCTGTGGCAATGAATATGTTGCCATAACACCGGATGGTGACGTTTACCCATGCCACCAGTTTGTGGGGCATGAGGAATGGAAGATGGGTAGTGTATTTGACTGCTCAATCGACACCGCTATGAAGGAACGGTTTGCAAAATCAACCGTTTACGGAAAAGAGGATTGCCGTAACTGCTGGGCCAAATTTTATTGCAGTGGTGGCTGCAACGCCAACGGCATGATCTATAACGGGGATATCTTAAAACCTCATAAAATGTCTTGTGAAACTGAGAAAAAGCGTATCGAATGCGCGCTTTATATTAAGGCCGCTACTCTATAGACAGAAGGGCAGGGAAGTATTGTGTTAAAACTGGGTGTAATTGGTGTGGGAAACATGGCGACCGCTCTTCTTGGTGGTATTCTAAAAAATGGCGTGGCTTCACCAGAGCAAGTTTTACTTTGTGACCGACATCCTGACCAGCATGAGGCGCTGTACAAACTTGGTGTCCGTCAGGCAACCAGCCCGTGCGAGGTGGTAGAAAGTTGTGAATATGTGCTTTTGGCTGTAAAGCCCCAAGGCTTTTCGGCACTTTTACAGGAAATTAAGCCTTGTTGCAAAGGTGAAAATGTTTTTATTTCTATTGCCGCTGGCATTTCGGGCAACTTTATTAAAAATGCCTTGGATTATGACGCCAAGGTGGTTTTGGTCATGCCGAATACCCCGGTTTCGCTGGGATATGGTACCTCAACACTTTCAAAGGTCAGTCCGACGACTGATAATGAGTTTAGCACCGTGCTCGGCTTTTTCGCTGCTTGTGGCGACGCTATACAGATTCCTTCCCACCTGATGAACGAGGTTATTCCGTTTAACGGCAGCGGTCCCGCTTTTATCTATCGAATTACACAGATTTTTGTGCAGCGTGCTGTTGCCTTGGGCTTCGATCATGAGACGGCTATTAAGCTATTTTGCAGTACGCTGATTGGCTCGGCACACATGATGACTGACAGCGGTATCGGCCTAGATCAGCTAATCAAGATGGTGTGTTCTAAGGGTGGCACAACACTGGCCGGCCTTGATGCCATGGAACGACACAACCTAGAAGAATCAATTGTAGCCGGAATTGATAGCTGTATCAAACGCGCTTATGAACTAGGTCAATAGACAAATTTTTATATAGAATCATAATACGGACAACCCCCGACATATGCTTTATAAAAGGATATGTCGGGGGTGTTATTTTGTATGGAAAGAGCAGGTCGTACAAGCAGCTACGCCACCAATCGCAAAAGTTTTATTCTTTGGATTAGAATGCACTGGGGTATGCTGTTTTTTGGCATTATGTTTTTAGTCGGCGTGCTAATTGGCACTGTAGCATCGGTATGGTTGGGCATAGGCAAATTAGACGGTGTTACTGAAATTTTGAAGCAGTTTATCCTAAGTCGAGAAAGCCAATCAATGATGCAAACATTTTTCAGTGCACTTACGCCGAATATAGCAGCGTGGTTTATCCTTTTAATATGCGGTTTTTGCGCAGTATCGGCACCGATTATCGCACTGACACCATGTATAAAAGGTATGGGGTATGGTGTATTAGCCAGTGGACTGTTGGCTTGCTATCCCAACTCTGCATTACGATATATTTTAGTCTTTTTGCTACCAAATCTGATGATTTCTACCGTAGCTATCATGTTTTGCTGCTGTGATGCCATGCAGCTCAGCCAATATTTCTGGCAATCGATGGTTCCTCAGCAGCGGGGCAGTTCAAATATTTCGCCAGGGCTTTTTTGTGGGAAAATGGTGCTGTATGGCATCTTCTTAATCGCAGGTGCCGCGTTGGAAGCGTATAGCTATGCGTTATTCCTGTGAAGAAGTTTCATCATCTTTGGGTTGTTGTTTGGTGCGCTTTTTTTGGGCAAGGGGAGAGCTATCCGCTGCTTTTTCAAGCTGCTGATTTGAAACATGTGTATAAATTTCTGTTGTGTTCAAATTGGCATGCCCTAGAATTTCTTTTAATATACGAACATCTACATTACCGTATTGATACATCAGCGTTGCAGCAGTGTGGCGCAACTTATGTGGCGTGTAACCCTTGCCGGATAGCCCCGCATTTCTAAGGCACTCGCTGATAATTTGTTCAACCCGGCGGGGCGAAAGGCGATGACCATTTTGCCCTACAAAAAGTGCATCATCTTTACGCTTGATTGTTTTTGAGTCCTCGAGATAAGCGCTTACTGCGTCCAAACAGGCTTTATTTAAGTAAACAATGCGTTCTTTGTTGCCTTTACCAAGCAGCTTTAACGTATGATCATCGCGAATATCTGTATGATTGATCGCTACCAGTTCGGACAGACGCATACCACAGTTTAAAAACAAAGTCAGCATACAATAACCGCGCAGATTTTCATCTGAATCAGCAATTTCAAGCAAACCATTACTTTCATCTAGCGTTAGATATTTGGGCAGCGCGCGTTTAGTCGCGGGTCTGTCCAGATTTTTTATCGGATTATCGGTGATATACAGCGTTTTTGTCGATAAAAACTTATAGAATGAACTAAGCGCCGAAATTTTGCGGGCACGCGCGCTGGCAGCATTGCCAAGCTCTGTATGCGCAAAATTGAGATAGGCATATATATCAGCTAACGTGATGCTACAGATCAGTTCAGTCGGAACGTCAATAATGGTAGTTTCAGATAAATTTTGGGCGTTTAGTTCATTGCTATGGTAAAGCTTTAAAAAACGTAAAAATGTGCGAAGTTCAATATAATAACCGTCAACCGTACGCGGAGATAAACCGCGGATGGTCAATATATATGATAAAAATTCACGCAGAGGCCCAGGGCAATCGGTAAATGGCGCATATTTAGATTTGTTATTTAAAACAGCTGGCATGAATTAACACTCCTTTTGGCGCCCTACATTTCGCTAAATAAATATTTAGCGAAATGTAGGGCGTGTTAAATAACTTTTAGTCTAATAAAATAGTCATCCTATTCTTTCCTAAAGTTACGAAAACAGCTGCGGAATAATCGGTCATACATCGAAAACAATATAATAAAAGGTTCCGGAGGTGCTGTAAATTGAATTTAATAAAATGTGCGCACCACTGCGTTCATCAAATAGACGGCTATTGCACCCTGCAGCAGTTGAACCAAAGCGATGCTAGCATGAATACTGACTGCATTTATTTTTGTAGTACCTCATGCGAACAACCGCCGCAAATCACCAACACTCTTGACAGCGACAAGCTTTAGCCCCGGATAATTTGCAGCGTTAATATTTTCTGCATTTTGTTGAGGAAGAATAATTTGCCTAAAGCCCAGTCGATAAGCTTCCCCTACCCGCTGTTGTGCACGACTGACGGTGCGAATTTCGCCTGCGAGACCCACCTCGCCAAATGCAGCTATGGACTCAGCAATAGGCTTGTCCAATAGATTTGAAATCAAAGCCAACACAACTGATAGATCAGCCGAAGGTTCGTCGAGCCTTAACCCTCCAACGACATTTATGTAGACATCTAGTGTACCGAAAAAATAACCACAGCGCTTTTCAAGCACGGCCAGTAGCATGGAAACACGGTTAAAATCAAAGCCATTGGTGCTTCGTTTTGGTACTGGAAAACTACTTTTACTGACCAGTGCCTGAATTTCAGCCAAAATAGGCCTTGTCCCTTCAATTACCGCAGTCACGCAGGTTCCAGAGGTATGCTCTGGCCGACCGGAAAGCAGCAGGACAGAAGGATTGTCCACTTCTTCCAGACCTTGATCTGTCATTTCAAACACGCCAATTTCATTAGTGGAACCAAAGCGGTTCTTGATTGCACGTAAAATTCGATATGAAAGATTGCGCTCGCCCTCAAAATACAGTACGGCGTCCACCATATGCTCTAGCACCTTGGGTCCGGCAATGGCCCCATCTTTATTGACATGGCCGACTAGAAATAGCGGTATCTCCCTATCCTTTGCGGCGCGGGTAAGCCTCTGTGTGCACTCTCTTACCTGTGTAACACTGCCGGATGACGATGATAGCTCAGCATAGCTAATGGTCTGTATCGAATCGACAATGACAAGGTCGGGGCTACACTTTTCTATTGTCGCCAGAATCTGGTTGAGATCGGTACTGGCGCAAATAAACATACCATTATTGCTAACGCCCAGTCGTATAGCACGCAGTTTGATTTGCCGAACACTTTCCTCACCGGTGATATATAGCACCTTTAGCATGGCAGAAAGTGGCTGGCACATCTGTAAAAGTAATGTGGATTTACCAATGCCTGGGTCGCCGCTTATGAGTACTACCGACCCAGGCACCATTCCACCGCCCAGTACACGGTCCAGTTCTGAAATACCAGTCACATATCGGATTTCCTCGCCCGATTCCACAGCATTAAGCGCGGAAACTTCAGCAGCTGGACCCGTATGTATGGCAATACTGTCGGTTCGTTTTTGAGGTTGCGCTTTAATTTCTTCGTTCATGGTGTTCCAACTGCCACAATCAGGGCATTTGCCTAACCATTTCGCGCTTTCATAGCCGCATTCTGAGCAAATGAACACTTGTTTAATCTTTTGTGCCATTGACCGATTCCCCTTCTGTTTCCGTTTGCATGTGCAGCTCTGTTACGGATTGCAAAATTTTAAACGCTAGCTGTTGCTGGTAATCTGCCTGCAACAAGCGTTGACAATCCTCCGAATTAGAGATAAAACCACATTCCACCATCACGGCTGGATTATCCATATGGTTAAGTATGTATATATTGTTACCTGCGGCTTTAATCTCTCGCTTGTTGTCTGGCTGTAAAGCCTCCCGGATATTATCCTGTATCTTTTGAGCCAGTTTGCGGCTCTGTTCGTTCTCAGTACTATAAAACACCTGCGTTCCCCATGAGGATTGCTGTGGAAAAAAATTCTGATGTATGCTGATAAAAACTGCTTCTGGGTATTTTTTAGCCAGCGCTGCCCGCTGATGTATGTCTGAAACTTTCTGTTTACGCACACCGGTGATTCCCTCTTCATGCACTGATCGATCGGTGCTGCGCACCATAATGGCGTTATAACCGCCCAGTTGTGCCAAACTGCAAAGCTTTTGGGCAATAGACAAATTTATATCCTTTTCCAAAGCGCCGCTTACGCCTGTTGCACCGCCATCCATGCCTCCATGCCCCGCATCAATAATAATGACTGGCGATGCTGGCGTATGTAAGCTATTCATCACCTTAGTCACAGAATAAATTCCCAAGCCGCATGCAAGAACTAATAAAACAGTCAAAGCCAAGCAGAAATATAATTTTTTACGCATATTCCCATCTCCCCCTAAGCATTGATATGCATGATTGGCAGATGGAATGCTATTAACTTTATAATACCAGAACTAGAACAAATGTTCAATAGTTAAAACAAATAAAAAGACCGGCTTTAACCGATCTTATATTTGCTTTTGGAGGCGCCACCCGGAATCGAACCGGGGATAAAGGTTTTGCAGACCTCTGCCTTACCGCTTGGCTATGGCGCCATATAAACGGGCGGTTGCTCCGCGCCGTTTGCCTGAAGTACTCAGGCTTAGATAAATTGGAGCGGGTTACGAGGCTCGAACTCGCTACCTCCACCTTGGCAAGGTGGCGCTCTACCAGATGAGCTAAACCCGCATATTGGTGCCTTCGGTCGGAATCGAACCAACGACACGAGGATTTTCAGTCCTCTGCTCTACCAACTGAGCTACAAAGGCATATCGATGCCTTGGCAAATCCGCCGCAGGCAAGAGAAAAAATGGCGACCCGGATGGGGCTCGAACCCACGACCTCTAGCGTGACAGGCTAGCGTTCTAACCAACTGAACTACCGGGCCATATTGGTCTTGCAAACGAGCAATATGGCAGCGTAGCTAACCAAGTGTCATCGTTCCAGCGACTTTGTTATTATATAACAACTGTACACATTTGTCAACAGCTTTATATAAAAAATCCAATCAAAATTACATATCCACATTGAGTATCCCATTTTTTAGCGCTACAATGCGAAAAACTTACATTTGCAAACAGCAAGTCGATACGGCATTAATATTCATTCCAAGCTGCATTAAAGTAAATTGTTGATTTAGGTTTGCTTTAAACACCTGCGTCATTAGTATAAGACTTTCATTGCGGACGATGTATAGTTTGACCCATTATAGCAAACAGTAATTCTAAGAAAAAATGAAAGGGGTCAATATAATGGAGCACAAAAGAGTTGTCAAAGGGAACAACACCACTGTACCAACTGGCGCAGAGCTGCTAAGCGCCTTTGAGACCTACGCTGTGACCGAAAAACACAAATCTGGCAGAGGTAACACGCCACTCAACAGCGCAGAGTGCGTAGTCGACAGTAGAGAATTTATGATCGAAAATAAAAAGTAATGCGATCGGTCTTTATAATGTAACTCGATTACAGATGTCATTATAAATTACTTGACCGATACCCTTAACCTGCAACAATTCTTCCTTTTTTGAAAATCCTCCATGCGCTTCACGATAGGCAATAATTTGGCCAGCTAATACAGGACCAACTCTAGGGAGCTCTTGCAATTCCTCGGTGGTAGCAAGATTCAGGTTGACTAAATAAACCCTTGAAGCTGGCGGAAGCTGGCTATATGCCTCAGTAGTCACACCATGATCAAAGCAGCGGTTTTCCCAAAACATGATAATAACCAAAACAAGGAGCAGGCCAAGACAGTAAGCCAAAATAAAGCAAAACCAACATTTTTGCTTTTTTTGCTGTTCCGCTACCATCTCTGCCGCTCCTTTACATAATAGTGTCTAGTGCGCCCCGATATATGTAATCAACGCTTCAATAGCACCTTCATCTACATGGCAAAGCGTATGTTCGCATAACGATTTGATATCGTCTGGGGCGTTTTGCGGGCAGAAGGATCGAATGCCCGGGAGTGAAAGCATTTCAAAGTCATTGTAATAGTCCCCTATCGTCAGCACACGACGACGATCTAGCCCTAAATGATCAACCAACCACTCGACGGCGCTCCCCTTTGAAACGCCATTGGGCATAACCTCAATAAATCGGTCACAGGATATCGTCGTTTGCATACCGCCGGTCAAGTGTTGTTCAATGAAAGCCAGCATTTCGGCTTGTTCGCTGGGGTCATGATGAATGACCAGCTTGCACCACGGGTCGGTCACAGAAGCCAGCTCCCCAGTCGGGCTGGGTAACATCCATTCTGCACTCACACCCAGCTCCACACGATGGTCGGGGCACCAAACCGCAATACTGTGCTTCGGGTAGTGAGCAAGCAACGTGTCTACTAGTGATAGGGCTGCGTCATTGGGCAGGACGGCGGTATATAGACTTTGCTGTCTTTCAAAATCATAAACCACACCACCGTTTACCATAATACAGGGCAAATTTACTGGCAACATCTTCTGCAATTCAACAGTGGTGGGATGCAGCCCTCTTCCAGTTGCTAAAGCAAAGCGGCCACCATTCTCGGTAAAATATCTAAGTGCATCTATATTCTTTTGCGGAATTTCATACTTATCAGTTATCAGAGTACCATCCATATCTGAAAACAGACAGAAGCCGTCAAATTTCTTCATCAGTTCGTGCTCCTTCTGAGTTTTTCTAGAAAATCGTTAAAATATTGAGGTAACGGTGATTCAAATATTAAGTGCTCACCCGTTATAGGATGAATGAATCCTAATACAGCGGCGTGCAGACATTGACCGGGCAAAGGCACACGCTTGGCAGGCCCATAAACTGGATCGCCCGCGACAGGATGGCCAATGGATGCCATATGAACCCTGATCTGGTGTGTCCGTCCCGTTTCCAGTTTACACCGCACCAGCGAAAACTGCGAAAAGCGCTCCAACACTTCATAGTTGGTAGTGGCATTGCGAGAATTCTTCTCAGTGACACACATTTTCTTGCGATCAACCGGATGCCGCCCAATTGGCTTTTCAATTCTCCCCTGCTCTTCTTTGATACGGCCGTGTACCACGGCAAAATAAAAGCGGTCAATACTATGTTCAGCAAACTGAGCTGATAACCCCTCATGTGCGGCATTGTCCTTAGCAATAACCAGAAGCCCGCTGGTATCCTTATCAATTCGGTGTACGATTCCCGGGCGGATTACGCCATTAATTGACGAAAGCCTGCCCTCACAATGATATAATACCGCATTGACCAGCGTGCCGTTCAAATTACCCGCTGCCGGATGTACCACCATGCCCTGCGGCTTATCTACAACCAGCAAATGTTCATCTTCATAAACGATGTTAATCGGAATATTCTCCGGAAAGGCATCCAGCTTTACAGGTTCCGGCTCGCTGTATTCCACCCTGTCTCCCGCTTTAACTTTAAGGCTTTTGCCTGCTACAGTTCCGTTATACAGCACCAGTCCCTGCTCACAGAGCAACTGAACAGCGTTGCGACTTAGTGGTGGGTCAGAGACAGCGCTGACAAAAGCGTCCAGACGGGCGCCCTCATGCTCAGCCGTTACTTGAATCAGTATTGCCATCGCTCCCCTTTTCCTCATTCGTGTTTAGTTTATGCGTCTTCTTGCGTTCTGAGCGAAATGCCACTATAAGCATCAAGCAAGCACCGACCACAACACAGCAATCGGCCAAATTGAACATCGGGTAACTGAAAAGCGCGTTGATGTCGATATAATCCACCACAAATCCGTGCCGGATGCGATCAATCAAGTTGCCTAATCCGCCCGATATAATCAGCATAACACATATTCGCTCCAACGCGTCTTTGATTTTGCCGCTAATCAGCAGCCAGCCTGCGGCACAGAGAATAGCAGCTACCATGATTATCAGCAGCGTACGCTGGCCGGTAAAAATACCGAAGGCGGCTCCGCGGTTTTCGACATAAGTAAAACTTAAGATACCGGGTATCACCGTCATGGTTCCAACGGGTGCAAGGCTGTTAAGCGCCCAAAGTTTAATAATCTGATCGCTCGCAACCAACACAGCCACCAGTATAATACATATTGTTGCAGACATAATTTATGAACCGTTCCTTCCGCTTGTTATTAACTACGATAGCCATCATCACCGATATCTGACTCTTAATGAGATTTCCAATTATGGGGGTACTCGCTATATTCTGCCTGTTCCACACTATAAGCGCAAAACGCATCTCATATACTTTCCCTGTTATCAGTATGACGAACGGCGCATCACAGGAGTATGATGCGCCGCCATGTGCACAAGCTGATTTATTTAATGATAGCCGCGCAACGTGCGCAAAGCGTGGAATGTTCATGATCGCTACCAACCGTATCGGAGAAGGACCAGCAACGTTCGCACTTTTCACCGTCCGCGCCAAGTACCTCGATACCAAGCCCGTCGATATCAGCAGCGTCTCCGCCAGGAGCATTTACGACTTCCACCTGCGAGACGATAAGCACCATCGGTAACAATTCCTTAACCGAAGAAACAAAATCGTAAAGCTCGCCCTCGGCGTGAAGAATGACCTTGGCTTCCAAGGATTTGCCGATTTTCTTTTGAGCGCGGGCCAATTCCAGTACCTTGTTAGCACTGTCGCGAATCTCGTGGATGCGATCCCACTTCGCCATAAATTCATCGGACGCCTTATCAGCGGTACCATCGGGCATCTCATGGAAGACAACCGACTCGGTGCTGTCGCCCGTCTGTTTGGGCAAATAACGCCAGATTTCCTCTGCGGTGAACGGGATGATCGGTGCCAGCATCAGCGTCAGTCCGCGCAAAATGCGATAAATAGCTGTTTGGGCCGCACGACGTGCGTCAGAATCAGCCGCTTCAACATACAAGCGGTCTTTAAGCACATCCAGATAGAAGTTGGACATATCCACCGTGCAGAAATTGTGAATTGCATGATAAATAATATAGAACTCATAGGTGTTGTAAGATTCGCGTACCTTCGTCGCCAGTTCTGAAAGCTTGGCCAGAGCCCAACGGTCGATATCAAACAACTTGTCATCTGAAACCATATCCTTGTTTGGATCAAAGTCATAGAGATTGCCCAAAATATAGCGGGCTGTATTGCGGATCTTGCGGTATACCTCAGAGAGCTGCTTCAGAATCTCCTTGGAAACACGAATATCAGAGTGATAGTCGGAAGAAGCAACCCACAAACGCAGAATATCTGCGCCATACTGGTCGGTAATATCCTCGGGTACCATACCATTACCCAAAGACTTTGACATCTTTTTGCCTTCCCCATCCACGACCCAGCCATGGGTGCAAATCTCGCGGTAAGGTGCGGCGTTGCGCCAAGCCACAGCTGTTAACAGCGACGACTGGAACCATCCGCGATATTGGTCGGCTCCTTCAAGATAAAGGTCGGCGGGCCAGTTTTGCCCCTCGCGGGTGTCGAGGACAGCGGCATGCGTTACGCCGGAATCAAACCAGACATCCATGATGTCAGTTTCCTTGGTGAATTCTTTGCCGCCACAATGCGGGCAGGTTGTGCCCTTGGGTAGAATATCAGCGGCATCTTTCGTGTACCATGCGTCAGAGCCCTCAGTCCTGAACAGTTCAGAGACGGCTGCAATGCTCTCATCGGTGACAAATTCCTTGCCGCAATCCTTACAGAAGAAAATAGGAATTGGCACACCCCAAGTACGCTGGCGCGAAATGCACCAGTCACTGCGGTCCTGTACCATGCCTGCCATACGGTCCTCACCCCAACCAGGAATCCAATGGACCTTTCGAAGCGCCTCGACAGCCTGATCCTTAAACTGCTCTACTGAGCAGAACCACTGCTCGGTAGCGCGGAAAAGAATCGGCTGCTTACAACGCCAGCAGTGCGGATATTGGTGGATAACGTGTTCGCTGGCAAACAGCGAGCCGTTCTCCTTAATGTGCGCGTAGATTGCCTTATTCGCTTCGTTGGTGGTCAAACCAGCAAATTGACCAGCATCCTTTGTCATACGGCCTTTGTTATCCACCGGTACCAGAATCGGAATCTGCGGGTAATGTTTGCAGACCTCAAAGTCCTCAACGCCATGACCAGGCGCGGTATGAACGATGCCGGTGCCACTTTCAAGCGTGACGTGATCACCGACGATGACCAGTGAATCGCGGTCGATGAAGGGGTGTTTGCAGACGCAAAGCTCTAAATCCGCACCGGAAAAACTGCCCAGCACGGCATAATCCGAAATGCCAGCCGCCTTCATAACCTGAGGCAGCAGCTCTTCGGCAATAACATAAAACTCGTCGTTGGCTTTGACCAATACATAATCATATTTGGGGCCTACGCAAAGCGCAAGGTTGGCTGGCAACGTCCAGATGGTAGTCGTCCAGATAACCACGTAGGTTTTGGATAGATCAGCGCCAAGTTTAGTGAACAGGCCACCCTTGTCATCAGTGACCTGAAACTTGACATAAACAGTTGTGCAGGGATCCTCGGCGTATTCAATCTCTGCCTCGGCCAGTGCGGTTTGGCAGTCCGGGCACCAATAAACAGGCTTTAATCCCTTATAGATGTAGCCTTTTTTAGCCATTGCGCCAAAGACCTCAATCTGTTTGGCTTCAAAAGCGTTATCCAGTGTGATATAAGGATGGTCGTAATCAGCTAATGTACCAAGGCGCTTGAACTGGCCCTTTTGAATCTCAACATGCTTTTTGGCAAACGCACGGCAGGTCTGACGCAGTTCAACCGGCGTGATAGGCTTCTCAACGCCAAGTTCAGCTAATGCTTTCAGCTCAATGGGCAGACCGTGGGTATCCCAGCCCGGGATGTACGGCGCACAGTAACCCAGCATGTTTTTAGAGCGGACGATAATATCCTTTAACGTCTTATTCAGCGCAGTACCAAGATGGATGGACGCATTGGCATAAGGCGGGCCGTCATGGAAAATAAAAGAAGGCTTGCCTTGATTGTGCTCAATCATCTTGTGGTAGAGATCATTTGCATCCCACTCTTTGATCATTTCTGGTTCCTTTTGAGGAAGCGAGGCACGCATTGAAAAGTCTGTTTTAGGCAGATTCATCGTGCTATTGTAGTCATTAGCCATTGGGTTCTCTCTCCTTAAAATTAGCTTATACTGTTCCCTTCCATCAAAAGGGTAGAAAATTTGCGAAGGCGACCGCATGGCGGAAAGGCAATCGCAAAACATGTCTAATCTTTAGTGGAATAACAGTATTATTTTTTGAATTTGGGCTGATTGCTGTTGCGCTTTATTTTAAAAGCCTCTCCAAATCTCATATCGCCAAATTTTGAATTATCAGGCATTGTATAAGGTGAAGTCGGATCATTATCAATCGGATCGGCCTCGGAATCATCGTCATCGAGTGCCACACCAAAACCAGCGGTCTCCTCATCTTCTTCCTCATCAACATCGGCTATCGGATTCGTGGCCTCGGATTCTGCCTGGGGCGCTGGCTTCTCGTGTTCAGTGAAAGATTCAGACTGCGGGGGCGCTATTTGAGCGCCAGTCTGAGTGTCAGAAACCGCTGGAGTCTCGGCAGGTTCATCTTCCTGCCCTGGCAGCGCACTGATCAACTCAAGGTGCCGCTTATACATATCTAGCAGACGGTTTTTAAAGCTAGCGACCTCGCGCTGAGTTCTCAGTAAGTTATCCTGCTCACGCTCTATCTGACGCTTAGCGTGGTTGGTCATCGCTTCAGCCTTAATTGTTGCATCGCGTAAAATAATTTCCGCTTTAGTTTTAGACTCGCGGATAACGCTGTCACCAAGTTTTTGTGAACCGAGTATCGCTGTACGTAGACTTTCTTCATCCTCGCGGTATTCGGTTAGCTTGTCAGCCAAAACCTCAAGCTTTTTCTCTAAATCAGAATTTATTTCAAGCAGCTCGGACATCGACTTTGCCGCCTGTTCCAAAAAGGCATTGACATCGTCCATTCTATAACCGAATCCGAAGGTTTTATCAAAAGTTTTTTCAGCAATTTCTTTGGGCGTGAGCATGCGTTATCCCCCTTAAACATATTTCAGGTACGTGATATGAAGTCTTCCTTTTTTAGTTGGACTGCCAATAGTTGAGATTATAAATTTTCCAAAACCGCGCACAGAAAGCTTGTCGCCTTCTATAATTTGTTTGGACACGGAAGCCTGAGGTTGTCCATTTCTTTGAACATTACCCTGCATAATCAACCGGACGCTATCAGCTCGGCTGGTACTGGTGAGCATGGCAACAACCGCGTCAAGCCGCATGGCGCTGACAACACCGGTACAGGTCTCAGTTTTGAAGGCGGTAGGCAACGCTTCCGGCTTACCAAGCCTGCACTCCACGCCTATATTACCGATTTTTTCAAGTTCGGACAAAGCTACCTTAGCCGCAGTATCCAGCAAAAACACAACGGCGAGGCAGTCTCCGACCAAAATGTCGCCGACTGCCTCACGTTTAATCCTCAAAGCCATCAACGACCCTAGCACATCCCGGTGTGAAACGGTGTAGCCCTTTGGAAATAGGATGGTCAAAGCTGTAAAAGGATAATCGGTTTCGTCAAGAGAAATGCGATCGGCATAGTCTGGTGCAACCGCACAAAACACGCGCCGCTGCGCGTTTTCAAAGCCGCCCTGAAAAAAGCAACACACGCCATTGGTGTTAAGAAGCCCATATTGTTCGGCAAGCGATTGCTCATGCTCATTGAGAAAAGTTGAAAAGCAAGGTTTGCCCCGCTTATCGGCTAAATCACATAAATCGGTCAGCCGCAAAAGCAGCATGCGGTCGGACACCTCAATGACCGAGTCAAAACGACGAATCATTTAGAAATAGACACCGCTGTTTTCCAGCTCATCCAGTAAATCACCAACAAAATCCACGTTATAGGGTGTGATGATAAAGGTGCTGTTCGCCACGCGCTTGATCTGCCCTCGATTGGCATAGGCAACGCCGCTCAAAAAATCGACAAGACGACGCGAGACATCTTTGTTGGTGGACTCAAGATTGAGCACTACTGTACGCTTATCGTTGAGGTGATCTGCAATGGACGAAGCGTCATCAAAGCGCTCAGGTTTGACCAGCACCACAGAAAGCTGGGTGGTAGCGGCAATGTTGACCACTTTGTTTGAGCGCTTTACCACTTCTGGTTCGCTTGCGTAAGGGTTCTCAGCCATAGGAGCCTCCTTTGCTGCACGTTTATTAGAGGCATAATCTGTCTCGCTCTCTTTTTCATAGTCATAGTCATCATCATAGTCGTCATCATCGGGCATCCCCATAAAACTGCGGAATTTATCCATCATACCCATTGTAAAATATCCCTCACAGTCTTTCTCCGAACAGCCCGCGGCCTATTCGGACAATATTGCTTCCATGCTTGATTGCAAGCGGAAAATCATATGACATTCCCATAGATAGAATATCCATACAGACATTATCCATTTTTTTAGTCCTAATGTCAATAAAATGGCGATACATCTGCGCAAAATATCTCTCTTTTGTTAGATCATCCGTTACATTTGGCGGAATGCACATGAGGCCTTTGATTTTTATATTAGAGAAACAGGCCATTTTAGCCAACAGGTCTGGAAGCATTTGGGGTTGTGCTCCCGATTTAGTGGCTTCTCCCCCGATATTTACCTCAACAAGCACCGGCATAATGCGCCCGGCCTCTTTGGCGCAGCGGTCAATTTTTTCAGCTAAAGGCAACCTGTCCACCGATTGAATAAGCGAAACCTTGTCGATAATCGACTTAACTTTGTTGGTTTGCAAATGACCAATAAAATGAATTTCGCAGTTTTCTTTGTGATAGTCCTCATATTTTTCTAAAAGTTCCTGCGCGCGATTTTCGCCAAGCAGCGTGATTCCCGCAGCAACGGCTTCATTTACCCGCTGTGCGTTGTTGGTCTTGGTGACCGCCATCAGTTGAATTTCCGAAGGATTGCGGTTGGCAGCCTGCGCGGCCAATGCAATACGATCCATCAACATCTTGGCGTTTTCTCTGATGCTAGACGATTTTTCCATCATAGATATCCGTCCCCTTTACAATCACTTCATCGAATTGATTTATCGGTTCGTATTCGGTATCTTCTTCGTTTTCGCTTGGCGAGGGACTGGTGCACAACACAAAGTTCTCGCTGGAATAAATGCGTTCTATCGGTTTAAACGTAATTAAATTGCCGTTTTTAACAAAAACGCCTTCGGTCTGCCCATCATAGCGCAGCGCCTGCTTGCTTATACGCAAACCAGTGTAGGAATTAAAGCTAACATCGGCATCAATTTGACGCAAATTGATGAGCGTATGATTGATATAATTTGTTTTAAGGATAACAACTGCATTTCCACTTTCATCAGGGATAACGCGGTAAACTGAGGCCGGTATATCGTTGCAGCCCTCAATGTTAAAATCCAAGTTGATCATAGTGCCCACAACAAAGCGTTTGACATCATTCTTTTCAGCCACCAGTGCCAAATACCAGTCATGGCCCTGCTGCACTTTGCCGATGGCATTTGTTTTTTCCGCCTTCAGTGTACCATTTATTGCGCGACGATAGTCATCAATAGTGAGCGCCTCAAAATTGGTAGTCAAGAGCGTTTCATATCCATCAGTGGTCGAGCAAAAATAGCCGCCCGTGTTGATAGCAACGCTTTGGACCGGTTGTGAAAGCTCAGCCATAAGTCGGCTTTTTTCCTGCTGTAAATAGGTAATTCGTTCAGAGTAATTCTTGTCCCGTCCAGTAGAAACTCGATATTTGCCTAAAAGCAGTTGCAGCCGGTTGCGCGCGTCGTAAATATCTTCTACGTCGCGTCTGACAGTGGCGTCAACAATACCACCCACCGTGTCGTTGACCTGTCCGCTAAGCATATCCGCTCCCAAAAGCTGAGCAGAAGTTCGCTGCGCTTCACCGAGCAGGCCAATTTCGCTATCAAGTTGATCCATCTGTAGCTGACTGCGCAATTGCGATGCGTCCGTATAAACTTTAGCAATCACCGAGCCTGGAATGACGACCGCGCCATCGGGTTTAACATAGCTCAGGACACCGTTATCATCCAACTGCTGCGAAAGCAGCTGCTCGTTGCGTATAACCACAGCCTTGGCACGGTAATAGTCCGAAACGGTATAAGTAAAAACCGTCTCGGTTTGATAGGGAGAATAAAAATAACGAACGCCGGTGTAAATGCTGTAAGAAGCAACAAACAGTATCATTACGGTCGAAAGCAGAACACCGGTCAGCCGGCTATTCATTTACACCATCATCTCCTCTTTAAAATCATCTATGAGAAAGCCCATTTGAAATGATGCTATAAGCTTTGTCCAGCAACGCTTGATAACTATCAAATTCGTCGTAATTTAGCCAGGAAATTTGTGAATTTCTTTTAAACCATGTTAGCTGGCGCTTAGCATAGCGACGAGTCTCGCGTTTTAGATCATCCGTACATTCTTCCAATGTTTTTTCGCCGTTCAAAAAGCTTAAAAACTCTTTGCAACCGATGGCCTGCGCTGCTGTTTTGGGATTATGTGTTTTATAAAATGCACGGACCTCTTCAAGAAGGCCTTGTTGCAGCATCAGATCCACGCGGTAGTCGATACGTTCATAAAGCTTTGCGCGATCCGAAAAACTTAAACCTATCATAATAGGGGCATAATCCGAAGGCTTTTCACGTGAGCTTTTTAGCTGTTCACTCATCGTTTTGCCAGTGGCGCGGTAGAGTTCTATCGCCCGCAGTACTCGGCCTAAATTGTTTGGGTGCAATCCTTTTGCATATTCTGGGTCAATCTGTGCAAGCATAGCATGCATCGCTTCGTTGCCGAGCTGTGCTGCCTGCTCATAAAGCTGGGCTCGAATTTCAGGTGTGCCCGGTTCTTCCGAAAACCGAATGCCTCCCAAAAGGGCGTCAACATAAAGTCCTGTCCCGCCTACCAGCACCGGCAGTTTTCCGCGAGCTGTGATATCCGCAATGGATGCTTTGGCATCATCGACATACCGAGCAACGCTGTAGCCCTGTTCAGGTGGCAAAAAGTCGATGAGGTGGTGCGGCACACCTCGCATTTCATCCAGAGTTGGCTTGGCGGTTGCAATTGACATACCCAAATAGATTTGCATGGAATCGGCAGAGACTACCTCACCGTTAAATTTTAGTGCGATATCGACGCCTAGTTTGGTTTTGCCGGACGCCGTCGGACCAACGACCGCGACCAGAGGAGTTTTATTTAAACTGTTATCCAATTCTACCAAAGAGCTTTTCCACCTCGCGTTGTGTGTAGGTTATTAGAACCGGCCTGCCGTGTGGGCAGTGGCGAATCTGGTCCTTGCCAAGCACCATGTCGGCAATAAGGGCCATTTCGGGCAATGCAGACCGTTTGCCTGCCATGACAGCAGCACGACAAGACACAGAATATAATAGCTCGTCGAGCATTTGCGGTGTTACACTGTTTTTCTTTGCAAGTAGCTGTTTGGCTACCTCGCCAAGCAACTCAACGGCCGAAACCCCGTCTAAAATCATCGGGATCTCTCGCACCAGCAAGGTACCCTCGCCGAAATCCTCAGCCACAATGCCCAGCATTTGCAGCGCCTCAGGATGTTCTGAAAGCGCAAAATATTCGTCGCGTGGCAATGTCACCGCCTGTGGCGTTAAGAAAATCTGGCGGTCAGCTGATTTTTCCAGATACTTAATGCTGTTGTAGATATACCGCTCATGCGCGGCGTGTTTGTCTATCATGATAAACTGTCCAGCTTGTTCCGCCAGAATATAAGTATCAAACAGTTCACCAATAATCCGATAAGGCTGTGGCTGCGCATCGGGTTGCACCTCAAGTTCTTGCTCTGAGCATAATTCAAATGGTGATACTCGGTCTGCAATCATTGTTTTTGCAGCAAATTGTGACGTTACGGGCGAGTTTTCCCATATCGCTGTGTATTCCTGCGAGATAGGCGGAACAATAGTGTTTACCGCAATTTGAATTTTTTCCGGCTCGGTTTTTTCAATATCGATCATCGCATTTCTTGCAGAAGTGGAGGCAGGATAGTCAGTCTTTCGTTCTGCATGCAATGCGGGTATCTGGGTATCATCATGCAGCTCCAAAAGATCAGTAGTTTCAAAAGCGCAAGAAATAGGCTTTGTATATCCTATTGAAATAGTTTTTGCTGTTGGTGCGGTGCTGTCGACCCTTGGGGTGAAAGTAGGTACCAAACTATCAGCCATTCGATTGGCTTGATGTAACGAAACCTGCCGCCCGGAATAGTCAAAATCAGAAAGCGAAAATGGGGTTATTTTTTTTGATTTAAAATCAGAAAGTCCACGTTCATGCTGTGCAAGCGCGTCAACACAAGCGCCATAAACAGCATTATAAATCGCCCTTTCGTTCGAGAAACGCACCTCGAGCTTAGCTGGGTGAACATTTACGTCAACCATGTCAAAATCGATCTCAAGGTTCAGCACACAGGCGGGATAACGCCCTGACATCAGACGATTTTTATAGGCCTCTTCCACTGCGCCAGCACAGGTTTTAGAACGAACAAAGCGCGAGTTGATGAAAAAAGTCTGCAAAGAACGGGTGCTTCTAGAAACGTTGGGCCGAGATATTAGCCCCGAAACCAGAACGCCCTCACTTTTAAGTGACACTGGAATCATACCTGCCGCCACTTCAGCACCGCCGACAACACGTAGCACTGATAACAACTTGCCGTCTCCGGGCGTTTTGAGCACGCGTTTACCATCACGGATCAGCTCAAGTGCCACTGCAGGGTTAGCTAGTGCAAGCCTGTCCATTAAAGAGGCTACAGCGTTTCCCTCTGTCGCATCTTTTTTCAAAAATTTCATGCGCGCAGGGGTGTTGTAGAAGACATCGCGCACTTCTATGCTGGTTCCTACGGCGCAACCAATCTCTTCAAGCACAGGCGACTCGTTAGCTGTAGTTGAATAACTGCAACCGACCGGATTTTCAGCTGTACGGGTAATCACCTTTACACGGCTAACCGCCGCTATTGAAGGCAGTGCCTCGCCGCGAAAGCCCAGCGTACCGATTGAATCAAGATCCCTTTCAGAGGAAATTTTGCTGGTAGCGTGGCGAATAAATGCAAGTGGTACATCCTCTCGTGTCATGCCGCTTCCGTTATCAGTCACTCTCAGATAAGTAATACCACCGTTTTTCAGTTCAACCGATATGCGAGTCGCTCCGGCATCAAGCGCATTTTCAACCAGCTCCTTAATAATGGACGCGGGGCGGTCAACAACCTCTCCTGCGGCTATCAGTTCGGCAACTGCAGCGGGCAGCACATTAATTTTCCCCACGGCAAACACCTCTTTTCCTCAAAATCATCAGTTTATAGCATCGCTTTAAATTCGTATAATTTGTTGAGTGCCTCAAGCGGAGTCAGAGTGTTTAAGTCCAGCTTACGTAAGGCAGTTTCTAAAGCGGAGACCTGTGGCAAGGCAAGCTGAGATGCGCTTTCATCTGTTAAGTCTTTATACTTTACACCGCCGTGGCATTTAGATACCGGCCTGTCCGCTTCAAGATCAGCTAAAATCTCATGTGCACGCTTAATGATCCACTCGGGAATACCCGCCAGTTTGGAAACTTCGATGCCATAGCTATCATCCACAGCCCCCGGAACGATGCGGCGCAGAAACGTAATGTCGTCTCCCCGCTTTTTGACAGCCGTGTTGTAGTTTTTTACACAGGGCAGACACTGTTCAAGCTCTGTAAGTTCGTGATAATGGGTAGCAAACAAAGTCTTTGCTCCCAACTTTTTGCGGTCGGCAATAAACTCCAGCATCGCGCGGGCAATACTCATACCATCAAAGGTAGATGTGCCACGCCCTACCTCATCCAATATCAGCAGACTATTTTCAGTTGCACTTTGCAAAATCTGTGCCACCTCGTTCATTTCTACCATAAAGGTTGACTGCCCGGTAGAAAGGTCATCAGAGGCGCCAACACGGGTAAAAATACCATCCACCACACCGATGGAAGCCGACTTGGCTGGGACAAAACAGCCGATCTGTGCCAGCAACACAATAATGGCAACCTGTCGAATATAAGTGGATTTTCCCGCCATATTTGGGCCGGTGATAATAGCGATGCGGTTGTCGCCTAAATCGAGTTGGCAATCATTTGCCACAAACCGCTGAGAAGCCCCCAAAATCTGCTCTACGACCGGATGCCTTCCATCCTCTATCATAATCGCCCCGTCTGTCGTAATTTGCGGACGGCAGTAATTGTTCTCAGTAGCTAACGTTGCAAATCCGGTGAAAACATCTAGTTGGGCAATCGAATCGGCAGTCTTCTGAATCCGTTCGGTCTGCGACGCAATTTGGAGACGCAGCTCTTCATAGAGCCGAAGCTCCAGGACAATCAGCTGATCGCGGGCAGTAAGAATCTTATCCTCCAGTTCCTTTAGCTGTTGCGTGATATAGCGCTCGCAGTTCGCCAATGTCTGTTTGCGAATATATTCAGGCGGCGCCATTGATTTATATGAATTGGTGATTTCTATGTAATAGCCAAACACCTTGTTGTAGCCAATTTTAAGGTTTTTGATACCGGTGCGCTCACGCTCGTCCGATTCTATCTTGGCAAGAAACTCTTTGGTGTGGGTCAATAGCCCACGTATCTCGTCGAGTTCAGGGTTGAACCCCTCCCGCAAAAACCAGCCGTCTTTGGTTGTGACAGGCGGTTCGTCGGCAATAGCGTTTGTAATCATCGCCTCAATATCCTGCATGGGATCTATAGCCGACACAATCTGGCGCAGAAAGCGTGACTGGCAATCACCTAGAAGTGCTATCACTTTAGGCAACTGCCGCAATGCTGCAGCAAAGCTGCACAGTTCTCTGGGATTTGTCGCCCCGCACACTATGCGGGTCAACAGGCGTTCCATATCGTAAATACCGCTGAGCTGTTCCGTTAGATCCAGCCTCAGCATTGTATCGTCCTTTAGTTCCGCCACAACATTTAAACGCTTTTCAATCATAACTGGGTGGCAAAGTGGCTGTTCAAGATAACGACGTAACAGGCGTTTACCCATCGCAGTTTTTGTTTTATCAACCACCCAAAGCAAGCTGCCGCGTTTTTCACCACTGCGCATGGTCTGGGTCAATTCCAAATTTCTTCGTGCGGTGGCGTCCAGCACCATGTAACGGGTTTCGTTGTAGCGCTCCAACGCAATCAGACGCTCGACACCCGTCTTTTGTGTGTCATGTAGATAATGAAGCAGCCCGCCTAAAGCACAAGCAGTTTCAAGTTCGAAAGCCGCGCCATCCGGTGCACAGGCCGCCGCACCAAATTGCGCTGTTATTAGCGCATTGGGTGCATTGCCCTCATAAGCCTCCTGTGTAATGACATCGGCACAGCAACACAATCGTTCTTTTAAAAATGTTCCCATCTCAGAAAAGCTCAAAAACTTGTCGTTAAAAACAACTTCGCTAGGCGAAAACCGTGCCAGCTCATTCTTTAAGGTCGCTAAATCTCCCGAGGGCAGGTGTGTAACAAACACCTGCCCTGTGGAAATATCGGCGAATGCAAGGCCAAATGCACTCTCACCAGCATACACCGACGAAATATAATTGTTAGCCCCCTCATCAAGCATATTTGCTTCAATCAGGGTTCCGGGTGTTACAACGCGAATAACCTCGCGTTTAACAACACCTTTTGCCTCTTTGGGAT
This sequence comes from Candidatus Fimivivens sp., assembly GCA_034933525.1. Classification (GTDB taxonomy): domain Bacteria; phylum Bacillota; class Clostridia; order Oscillospirales; family Ruminococcaceae; genus Yanshouia. Next base: position 439,315 of record JAYFNI010000001.1, on the reverse strand, counting down.
CTTCAACCTGTTCACAAATTGCAACTTTATAGCCTTTTTTAATTAGCCTTGCAATATAGGCCTCACAGCTGTGATAAGGCACGCCGCACATCGGTGCGCGGTCAGTCTGCCCGCAATCTCTGCCAGTTAGCACCAGCTCTAGTTCACGCGAAGCAACCTGGGCATCTTCATAAAACATCTCATAAAAGTCGCCCAATCTAAAAAACAGAATATGATCCTTGTGCTGTTCTTTAATCTCAAAGTATTGCTGCATCATTGGAGAAAGCGGCGCCATGCTTATCACCCCGAATTTTAAATAATAAGATCATCAGCTGGGCAACAAAAGCGCCCCAAAACAATGCTATCGGAAGCTATGCCTTAGTGGCAGCCGCCGCAAGAACCGCAAGAGCCTGAGCAGCTCGTCTGCTGTTCAATTGAGTCAGGATCCTGACCATTCGCACTGCCGGTAATGATCTGAGAAATAAAGTTTAAGGTACCCTCCAGCTGTGCCTTGGCAGAATTATAAGCCATCATAGTGGGGTCCTCAGTTACGCTCTGGTAGAGGGTGCGCAGCTTGGAATCAAGCTCAGCGATCAGATCCTCGTTCTTTTCACCTTCGCTCTTCATGACTTCCTGATTAAGCTTGACGCGAAGCTCCGAAAACTCGTTAATCTTGCTCTGTAATTCAGGGGATTTCTCAGTTGCAGCACTGGCTTCACTCATCTTTTTATAAAGCTCATCCTGTTGGATTGCCTTGCCCAGTTCACGCGCCATTTTAATAATATCCATTTGTTTAACTCCTTCGTTTATAAGTCATTTATATCATTATACCATGAGCGCCAAGGCGCGCAGTGGGATAATTATCTTACACACAGTCCTGGGCGAAATTATATCAAAATCGTTCCAACCATGGCCCAGTTCATAGCTTCTGTGATTTTAATATCTACAAAACATCCAATAAGATTTTGTTCGCCTTTTGCTTCCACAATGATATTGCCCTCGGAACGTCCAGCAACAAAGCCTTCTCCGCTTTTGCCCACAGAGTCGATTAGAACCCGCAGCGTTTTACCAATCATCGCATGGTTTTGTTCACTGCAAATATCCTGTTGGGCCTTGAGCAGTTCTCTAAACCACTCAGATTTATCCTTTTCAGAGACGACATCCGGCATTTTGGCAGCGCTCGTTCCGCTTCTGCGCGAATAAATAAAGGTAAAGAGCGCATTATAGCCCACCTCTTTGATCAGGTTAAGCGTATCCAGAAATTCCTCTCGGGTTTCGCCCGGAAAGCCGACAATGATATCACTTGAAAAAGTCACGTCTGGAATGCGCTGTTTCGCGTAAGCGATCAGTTCGCGATAATGCGCAATGTCATAATGGCGGTTCATCGCTTTTAGCACACGATCATTGCCACTCTGCACCGGCAAGTGAATGTGATGGCAGATATGCTCGCCTTCGGCGATGGCATCAATCAGTGCAAAGGTGCAGTCCTTCGGGTGTGAAGTCATAAAACGAAGGCGATATTCCCCGGGAATTTTATCCAATCGCTTTAACAGCATCGTAAAATCGCAGGGCGGGTTTAAACCCTTTCCGTAAGAATTCACATTTTGCCCGAGAAGTGTAATTTCTTTAAAGCCATGCGCTAGAATCTCTTTAAACTCGGTCTCCACCATTTCAGGCGCACGCGAAACCTCTCGCCCACGCACATGTGGCACTATGCAGTAGGAACAAAAGTTGTCGCAGCCCTGCATGATGGGCAGCCAGGCTTTGACCCCTTCTTCGCGTACAACCGGCACGCCTTCCACTACAGTTTTTGCAGATTCGTGGTGAAATACCCGTTTATTTTTAGAAAGACGATCGGCAATCATTCCGGGCAGCCGATGCAACGCACCGGTGCCAAAGACGATATCGACATAGGGAAAACTGTTCCTAATCTTGTCGGCTACCGATTGTTGTTGCATCATACAACCACATAGCGCAATCATCATGTCGGGGCGGGCGCGTTTAATGTTTTTTAAAGCGCCAACATTGCCAAAAACGCGATCTTCAGCCGTTTCACGCACCGCGCAGGTGTTAAAAAGTACAAAATCGGCGTTATCGGCGCTATCGGTAAATCCAAAGCCCATTTTGACCAGCAACCCTTTAATGTGTTCGGTGTCTGCAACATTTTGCTGGCATCCAAAGCTGTGCACAAAAGCCATCGGCGGGTGATCAAAACGCGCCTGTATCAGCTGCGCTGAACGCGCGAGCATAAAATCGTCAAACTGCTCGCCAGGCAGCTCCAAGCGGAGAGAATCGCTCACGGTATTACTCCTTTTCGGTGTCAAATATAACTAAATTAGTATAGCATAAAATATTTTTCTACACAACACTCACCGCCGTAAATAGGCACACGAGAGTGAAAAGGCAGTTTGCTTTAACAGACATTAATATCATGTAATGATATTTTTGCGTTGAAAGATAGCGTTATAAGCTTCGCAATGTAATTAAGATGACCCACTACTAAAGCATCTTTTTAAGATAATGCCCCGTGTAGGATGCTTCACAGGCCGCGATCTGTTCGGGTGTCCCGCAAGCCACCAGCTCACCGCCACGGTCGCCACCCTCTGGGCCGAGGTCAACGACATAATCGGCGACCTTTATGACGTCAAGATTATGCTCGATAACCACCACCGAGTTTCCGGCTGTCACCAACGTTTGCAAAACCTCAACAAGCTTGCGCACATCATCGGTGTGCAATCCTGTTGTCGGCTCATCCAGTACGTAAATCGTCCGCCCGGTCGGTCGCTTTGAAAGCTCAGTAGCCAACTTGACGCGCTGCGCCTCACCGCCCGAAAGCGTGGTAGCGGGCTGACCCAGTTTGACATAGCCTAAACCCACGTCATAAAGTGTTTGTATACGTCGGCGTATTTTTGGAATGTTCTCGAAGAACCCCACTGCTTCCTCCACGGTCATTTCCAAGATATCATAAATGCTCTTGCCTTTATATTTGATCTCCAATGTCTCGCGGTTATAACGCTTTCCCTTGCACACCTCGCAAGGAACATAAATATCAGGCAAGAAGTGCATCTCAATCTTGATGATTCCATCGCCCTGACACGCCTCGCATCGCCCGCCCTTAACATTAAACGAAAACCGCCCGCCAGTATAGCCACGCAGGTTTGCCTCATTGGTGGTGGCGTACAACTCGCGAATATCAGTAAAAACGCCCGTGTAGGTCGCAGGGTTAGAACGCGGTGTGCGACCAATTGGCGACTGGTCGATGGCGATGACCTTATCAAGCGCCTCTATTCCCAATATCTCGTCATGTTTACCAGGCTTGATACGTGCGCCGTTTAGCTCCCCTGCCAATTTTTTATAAAGAATTTCGTTAATTAGTGAGCTTTTGCCCGAACCAGAAACGCCAGTTACCGCCGTGAGTGTGCCCAGAGGGATGGAAACATCAATATTTTTAAGGTTGTTGTGGCAAGCTCCTTTGATGACAAGCTGCAAACCATTGCCCTGTCGCCGTGTCTCAGGTATTGCGATTTTTTCGCGTCCGCTTAAATAATTACCCGTGACAGAAGATTTGCATTTTATCAGGCCCTTAAGATCACCGGCGTAAACCACACTGCCCCCGTGAACGCCCGCCCCCGGGCCAATATCGACAATGAAATCCGCCGCACGAATCGTATCTTCATCGTGTTCAACCACTATGACGGTATTACCCAGATCGCGTAACCGCTGCAGCGTGGCAATCAGTTTGTCGTTGTCGCGCTGGTGCAGGCCGATAGAAGGCTCGTCCAGAATGTACAGAACCCCCATGAGGTAGGATCCGATCTGGGTGGCAAGGCGTATGCGCTGACTTTCGCCGCCCGAAAGCGTTCCAGCCGCGCGGGAAAGCGTTAGATATTCCAGACCGACACTCTTTAAAAACCCTAAGCGTTCACGGATTTCTTTTAGAATCTGGGTGGCAATCATCTGCTCGCGTTCGGTCAGTACAAGAACATCCAAAAATTCCAGAGCCTTTGCTACTGACAAAGCCGAAAACTGGCTGATATTGATGCCGCCCACTGTCACCGCCAGTGATACCGGCTTTAAGCGTTCGCCGTGGCAATCTGGGCAGAGCACCGAGCTCATCCAGCTTGCAATCTCTTCCTTCATCCATTGGCTGGAAGTTTCACGAAAGCGACGCTCCAGGTTGTTGACGACACCCTCAAAATCAGTGTGATATGCCCCGCGCATGCTGCCTGTCTCGCGGCGCACCGTGATTTTTTCACCGTTATTGCCAAACAACAGAATCTCCTGTGCAGACTTCGGCAGCTTTTTAAATGGGACATCCAGCGAAAAGTTGTAGTGTTCCGCCAATCCCTCATAATACATCTGAGCGATGCCGCCCTCGGCGTAGTACCAACCGCTTGCCTTGATGGCGCCCTCACGAACCGAGAGATTTTTATTCGGTACCACGAGGTCAGGGTCAACTTTCATAAAGGTTCCCAGACCGGTGCATTTCTCACAGGCGCCAAACGGACTATTAAACGAAAACATGCGCGGCGCGAGATCATCGATGGAAATATCGTGTTCGGGGCAGGAATAGCTCTGAGAAAACAGCAGTTCCTCCCCGTCTACTACGTCGATAAGCACTAGACTGCCGGTCAAGGAAAGCGCTGTCTCAATTGAGCCCGCAAGGCGCGAGCGAATGGAGGGAGACACCACCAGACGGTCGATAACCACCTCTAAGGTGTGTTTTTTGTTCTTTTCCAGCGTAATATTCTCTGATAGATCATACATATGACCGTCGACCCGAACGCGTACATAGCCCGAGCGGCGCGCTGAATCCAGTTCTTGCTGATGGGTGCCTTTGCGCCCGCGGATGACCGGTGCCATGATCTGAATCTTGGTTTTTTCGGGCAGCATGAGCACACGATCAACCATCTGATCCACCGTCTGCTGAGATATTTCGCGCCCACAAATTGGGCAGTGCGGAATACCGATTCTAGCATAGAGTAAGCGCAGATAATCGTAAATTTCGGTGACAGTGCCCACTGTGGAGCGCGGATTATTGGATGTAGATTTTTGGTCGATTGAGATCGCAGGAGAAAGCCCCTCAATGCTGTCGACGTTGGGCTTTTCCATCTGGCCCAAAAACTGCCGCGCGTAGGAGCTAAGACTTTCAACATATCGACGCTGACCGTCCGCGTAGAGCGTATCAAACGCCAGCGAACTTTTACCCGAGCCAGAAAGCCCGGTGAACACCACAAGCTGATCCCGCGGAATGGTCAGGTCAATATTTTTGAGGTTGTGCTCTCTGGCACCTTTTATAATAATTTGATCCTTTGTCAAGTGAAGATTCCTCCGTGGACTTTATTTGTTCTTACAAAAACCGATGGCTGACAAAACGCAATTTACCATCGTCGGCGCGTTTTAAAATGATTTCTCGTCGGGGCGCTTTATGTTGTACAAAATCCGCCAACTGCGCCTCGGGAATATTATCCCCGCCCCACAGGGAAAACCCGTCCATACTGTCATAAATATAGACTGCCTCGACGCGGTAGCCATCCGCTGTTGCCTTATAATTGAGCACGACAGGCAACAAGGCGTAGCCGCCGCCCATATGCGGCGGAGTGATAACCCCCTCCTGTTCAAAATAGCTCCAAGGGTCACAATTTTTCTGCGTAAGCTGCAACGTAAAATCGTCTCCGCACAATAGTCTGGCCGTTTGCCTGACATGGTCGGCAATCCAAAACATATCTTCAGTTATACCCAGCTTGGTCGAAACCGAATCGGCTATGGGTGCCAACTCCTTACGGTATTGCGTTGGCTCACTTTCATACGGGATGCTCCAGTAATGAGCCGTAGCTAAAATACAGCTCATGACCAGCCTCTCTTGGTCAAGCTCGGCGGGCGAGGCTGCATCCTTTTCAATCTGCCCGAGTATGGATAAAAATTCGGTGATTTCCCCCATGGTTGCGTCAATCGGCTTGGTCAATTCAGCTAATTCATCTGTCACGTATGGCGGTTCGGTTTGAAGTCCTTCATAGGGGATGCTAGCACAGATAGCGGCAAACTCGGCTGGGTCACCTTCTGCTAAAACCAACGGTGCGGGATCATAACTCCCTCCAAACGCCTCAACATCGCCCTCCAAAGTAAACTGTATCGGCCCGGAAGAACGCAAGTTCTGCTGCAACGTCATGACCAATGTACTGAATAATTCGTACATCTCACGCTCGCTGACGCGATCAAGTAGTGATTTGTCAAAGTCAATAACGAAATGAACAAAATTACTCTCTTTTACGCTGATAATCGGTAGCGGTTCTTCAAAACCGCAAGCCTCAGTAGTACGGTTAATCACCGAAAGCAGGGTCGGCTCGTCCATAAAGGTAATCTCTTTTTTTTCGTACATTCGCCCTTTGCTGAAAAAGCGGTATACATAAAGCACCTGTGGCGTTCTGAGCTCAACCACAGGAGATGTAGCAATCTCGACAGCAAGCTCCGGTTTCTTCGTTGACGCTTCCGATGATCCGCTTTCGGATATAGACCTACCAGAACAGCCAAACAATAGGAAAACACACAAAAAAAGAGCAATTAACCTCTGTAAAGTAATCACACTTTACCCTCCTTCAACTGCTTGATTTTATCGCGTAAATAAGCCGCATGTTCAAATTCCAGCAGCTTGGCCGCGTTTTTCATCTCGTTGGTTAGTCGGATAATCAACGCCTGTCTGTCCTTTTCGGACATGCGCTTTCTGGGCTTTGTCTCCCCTTCCACCGTCTCACGGCTGGAGATTTCGAGGATATCTCGGATATCCTTTTTGATCGTAACCGGCGTAATATTGTGTTCAATGTTGTATTGCTCCTGCAGTTTGCGGCGGCGCACGGTTTCAGTGATGGCGCGTTCCATCGAAGCGGTCACTGAATCAGCATACATGATAACGCGACCCTCTGAGTTTCTGGCAGCGCGGCCGATGGTCTGGATTAGTGATGTCTCAGAACGCAAGAAGCCTTCCTTGTCGGCATCCAGAATCGCCACGAGCGATACTTCGGGGATATCCAGCCCCTCACGCAAAAGGTTGATTCCTACCAGCACATCAAACTCGCCCGAACGCAGATCACGGATGATTTCCATGCGTTCCATCGTGTCAATGTCGTGGTGCATATAGCGTATCTTTACGCCGGCATTTTCCAGATAAGCAGTAAGATCCTCAGCCATTTTTTTAGTGAGCGTCGTCACCAGAACGCGCTCCTTCTTTTCGGCGCGGATATTGATTTCCGAGAGCAGGTCGTCGATCTGTCCCTCGACCGGACGCACGTCGATCACAGGGTCAAGCAGGCCGGTCGGGCGGATGAGCTGTTCCACCGGCTCGACGCTCTTACCCAATTCAAAAGCACCAGGTGTAGCACTGACGAAGATGACCTGGTTGATGTTTTCGTACATCTCCTCAAAAGAAAGCGGGCGGTTATCCAGCGCAGACGGAAGGCGAAAGCCAAAATCGATAAGACTGCCCTTACGGGCTCGGTCACCAGCCAGCATTCCTCTAGCTTGTGGCAGCGTCACGTGTGATTCATCAATGATAAAAAGAAAATCGTCCGGGAAATAGTCAAACAGCGTAAAGGGCTTACTGCCTGGCTCACGCCCCGCTATCACACGGGAATAGTTTTCAATTCCTTTACAAAAACCAATTTCGCTGAGCATCTCAAGATCGTAATTTGTGCGTTCGGCAATGCGCTGCGCCTCTATCAACTTGTTATTCTGCTGAAAGAAACGAACACGCTCGTCGCATTCGTGACGTATTTCATCAAGTGCCACCATCATTTTGTCACGGGGGACAATGTAGTGCGACGCAGGGTAAATAGCAACGTGGTTGAGAAAATTTTTTATCTCGCCGGTCACGACGTTGATTTCACTGATGCGGTCGATTTCGTCACCGAAAAACTCAATTCTGACGGCGGTGTCGGTGTAGTAAGACGGAAAAACTTCGACTGAATCGCCTCTCACACGGAATTTGTTACGCACAAAATTGACATCGTTGCGTTCATATTGGAGCTCGACCAGCTTGGTTAAAAGCGCATCCCGATCCTTTGTCATACCCTTGCGCAGTGAGATGACCATGCTGCGATAGTCAATCGGGTCGCCGAGGGTATAAATGCAGGAGATTGATGCCACAATGATCACGTCGCTGCGTTCACCTAATGATGCGGTTGCCGAATGGCGCAGCCGTTCAATTTCGTCGTTGATGGCGGAATCCTTTTCGATGTAGGTATCGGTAGAAGCGATGTAGGCCTCCGGCTGATAGTAGTCGTAATAGCTGACAAAATATTCGACTGCATTATTCGGGAAAAATTCTCGAAACTCCGAACAGAGCTGTGCTGCCAGTGTTTTGTTGTGTGCCAAAATAAGCGTGGGCTTATTCACCTGTGCAATAACGTTGGCAACGGTGAAGGTTTTTCCCGAACCGGTAACACCAAGCAGGGTTTGCTCCCGCTTACCGGAATTAAGCCCATCGACAAGCTGTGCAATCGCCTGGGGTTGGTCACCCGTAGGCTTAAAAGGGGACACCAGTTCAAATTTTCGTTGCTCAGTCATTGCTCTATTCCTCTAAGCTTTCTTTTAATCGCCAATAAAAAGGCGGTTGCCGCGTTATGCGGCGAGCCGTTGGACATTTCTAGGTATAATAGCTGTTTTACAGCTATTAGGCCACAAGTGCGAAGCACGCAGTGTTCTAATTGTCCATCAACAGGCGGTTGCCGCGTTATGCGGCGAGCCGTTGGACATTTCTAGGTATAATAGCTGTTTTACAGCTATTATACCACAAAAACAAGCTGGAATAAACCTCAAAAGTGAACAATTGTTCGCGTTTAAAAGTGGTATCTTTTTAAAATTGTGTGATAAAACATTATTCAAATCTCTGCGACATAACATCAAGCTTCCACTTCATTATCGATTACTCCAATTCATCATAAACGGATATGGAAACAATTTGTAAGGGGTATGTTAAGAAAATAGTAGGTTTTATTGTCATATCATGATATAATTCTTTCATTCAGAACAGAAAGGCGTGCAATATCATGGAAGATATCAGAGTTGTTATCGTAGACGATTCGGCTTTTTCAATCGCATTTATCCGAAACATTCTTGAGAATAACGGTTATAAAGTCGTCGGTACCGCAAAAAATCTTGAAGAGGTCTCGACCGTCGTAAAAGAGCAAAAGCCCACCTTGGTGACAATGGATATGACACTACCCGGAACCGATGGGTTTGAGTGTACGCGCGCCGTGCATGAAATAGATAAAGATATCAAAGTTATCGTCATTAGTGCCATGATGGACGACGAACTTATTAAAGAAGCCAAAGATAACAAGATTTCCGCTTACATACAAAAGCCCATAGACGAAGATGCACTTGTTACGACCATCAAACGCATCATGGCATCCGAAGAGCTTTACCAGCTTTTGATAAACGAAAATTTTGAGGTTTTCAAAGAGTCTCTTCTTGACGGCATGAACCGAATGACTAAATCGCTTGTTACATACGATAATGAATTCTCAGCCAATCGCGAGCAGAAATCCCAGGGTATCACCGTGATAATCGGCATTATCGGCAAGTTCTCAGGGAGAATGCTGCTGGATTTCTCTAAAGAAACCGCAACCAAAATAGCATCTGCCATCTTTGGAAAAAATGACGTCAGTCAGGAAGAAACACTTGAAGCCATGAGCGAATTTGCCAATATCGTTGCCGGTAACGCCTGCTCCATTCTCAACCGAAAAGACAAGGCTTTTGGACTGCGTATGGCACCGCCGTCCACTCTCTCGGGCGACAGCGTGCTGATTTCGGCACCGCAGTTTAACACCACCACCGTTACAGCTCAGACTAGCTTTGGCCAACTGGTGTTAAATGTCGGCTTTCAGAGAGGTGAAGACGAATGGATGTAAAATACCTTAACCCGTTTATAGAAGCTTTTTCAGCTATTATGCCACAAGTGGGCTTTGGCACAGTAGAAATTGGCGGTATTTCCACCAAAGAGAGCAAAAGCGTCACGGCCTCCGGCATTGTGGTTGTGCTGGGCATTGTGGGCGATGTAAGCGGTAACGTCGTTTACGCGCTGGATGAGACCTCTGCAAAAGGAATTGCATCCACAATGATGATGGGCATGCCGATAGAGGCGCTTGATGACATGGCCAAAAGTGCGCTCTCAGAGTTAACCAATATGTTGACGGCCACTGCGGCGACTGGTTTTGCAAGCCTTGGCATGATGGCGGATATCTCGACACCGACCATGCTGCAGGGTGATAACATGTCGATCATGATGACCTCGCAACAGGTTTTTTGTGCGCGTCTTCTGGCGGACGATATTCCGTTGGAGATTTTTGTCTCGTTTGAAAAATAAGCCAGTAAAATACTATTATGTATGAAAATGTCCACCAACCAAAAAAGGCTGGTGGACATTTTTATTTTTCAAATATGCTAAAACGCAAAAGACAGACGAATGCTATACGCTTGTAATGAAAACCGTGAAAGCCTATTCGATTGCTTGCAAATATATAGTCTCATTTTCTAAAATAATGCGCATAGTGGTACGCTCTGTCCAGCCAAGCAATTCACGCATTGTTCGGGGTAGAACTACACGCCGTTTATCATCCAGCTTGCGGATATACCGCCATGTGTCAGCAGGCTTTTGAATCATTTCACTCTGGCTGTGTTTCATTTCTTTTGTAGATTCAAACGATTGCGGCTCTTCCTGCGTCCGACGCAACAAAATGTGACGATCCGCTTCTGCTACGGTTATCAGCAGCTTGCTGTTTTCAGTTAGCCCCAGTTGATCTGCCGCTTTAACGGGCAATGTAAGCCGCCCTAATGCGTCAAAATTTGTTCCTTCCATTTTTTACATCTCTCCATATCTTTTGTATACAACGTAATACAATGTATTCTTGGATTATTGTATTACATTTAGCGTAAAATGTAAACAGGTGATGATATGGGAATTGAAAAGAAAGTTGTCAGCATTCGTCTTGATGAAGAATTTATAGAAGAACTGAAAAAGACAGCAAAAGAAGAAAACCGTCCGCTATCAAATTTGATTGAAACAATTTTAAAATCATATGTAAAAGACAAGAAGGAAAGGGCAAGATAAGCCTCTTTCCTTCTTGTCTTTTATGCTTGTGTTTAAGTTTCCCATGCAAAAAGCGCGACCTTTAGCCGCGCCAGTTAAAGTGTTGTTTCGCCGCCCGCTCCTATTAGGTTTGGGTGCATCATTTTCTAGTGATAAGTATCAAAGCACTAAATGCTGACAAAGTGCGTACAGCCCAAATATGGCACATGCTCTCCAGAAATTAAAGACGTTATTTTTCCGGTTAGAATAGCGGGGCGAAAAATCAGCGCATCCACTTCTTCAAAAGGAACCCATTGGCTGTTTTGCTGCTGCCAATCCATTTCTTTGACTTCCCTCTTTTGCTCGTCTGCAAGATCAGCCAAAAAGATATGTAACATTCTATGTGTATAATCAAAATAAGTTTTTCTTAATTCCTCATTATCGCATATTTCTTCCGCCAGCGCCGCAAAGCGCCCGATTTTGATCAGATATCCCGTTTCTTCTAAAACCTCTCTGGCGGCGGCTTCTTCAAGCGTTTCAAACTGATTTTGGCCGCCGCCCGGCAAATCAAAATAGACTTGTCCGCGGTTGTTGATGCATTTATTGAGCAATATTTTATTGTTATGGAGAATAATAACTTTTGCTGTGCTTCTAATTGCCATAAGCGCTATCCTCGCAATTGAAAATTTGCGGATGACATCCGCTTAGACTTATAACAGAATTTATTTACTTGAGCGTTTCACGAAATTCCATGGTCCTTTTTAAAACTGAAATCGGGGCAAAATAGAAGATCTTCTCTGTTTGGTCATCATTGAACAATGCAATAATCGTATTTTCATCATCCCAGTAGCCCACCGTTAGCATCCACCCCTCCCCATTAAAGGCATCCAAAACAGGCGTGTATCCCCGCCCCGGAAGCTCCCCAGGATCAAACCATTTATCCGCTTGTAACAACATCTGAAACTCAGTCTGCTGCGTTTGAGACAATTTAAACTGATGCTCATAATCGCCAAGATTAAAATCATAATCGTATTTTATGACATCAAATGAAGAAAGTGCAGTAGGCAGTTCAACGGCCGGTTCAGGTAGTTTGTTTCCTTTGCCACATGCGGTTAGACTCGCAATAGTCGTAAAAACGATAATAAAAAAGCTAAGAGATGTTTTTTTCATTTTGGTGCCTCCAAATAAATCTTGCAGCGTATGACAGTTGCTTTTACAGATGCAGCCTGCGTCGGACCTCGTTTTTAACCATCTGCCACTGGAACACCATGAGCGATGTAAACAGCAGCAGACTAACGGTGACGCAGATAAAGGAAGGTAAACGGTGAAGGTTCCACCCAGCTAGCAAAAATAGAGTCGGAATTAGCCCGCACAGATTTAAAATCAACAGATACACGGCAAAATGCTCCGACGGCAGCTTTAGCACCCAGCCAAGTATCGCCGCAATCAACATACAGCAAATAAAGGTTACCGGAATGACATAATCGATAGACCATCGGTGCCATCCGGTGAGATAATCCCACAGCAGAGAAAACAGGCTGATCAAAAGCCCCATATCCATCAATTTTTTGTGGAATGCCCCCCGTTGCCTTATAGCCGTTACCACGCTCAGCCAGACACAGGCCGCTCCCACCGTGACAAGCAGCGACCAGAAATTCTGCTCCGGCATCATAAGATCCAACATAACCGAAACGATGGAAACAGAAATCAAGCAAAAAATCAATATCTTAAAAAACAGGCCATGGGTGTAGGACACCGTTTCAATTACAGGAAAAACATCTGGCAGGTTTTGACCATCATCCGTCAAAGGATGCTGACAGAGCGGGCACTTATTAAATCCCCCTGCCACCGTTACCCGACAGCGCTCACAGGTTTTCATACACTCTCCCCCATCCCCTCAAAGCGGTTGGCGACTATTTCCACGGGAATATCCATGCCACTTAAAGTGCGGAAAAAGCGCTGCTGGATATCATTACTCAAAAAACGTGATGTAAAACTGATGCTTAACATATTTTTATAGGTGCAAAGACAAGCCTGTATGTCTTTTGTGCTATTAAAAACGTCAATTCGTTTTATAAAAGGGTGTAATTCCTCGGGCATGACGACTGTGCCTACATTAGATAGCGTCGTCGTGTATTCCTTTTCGGAACGCTTATAAAACCGCTTCAACACAATATTTTTTATAAAGAGCGGAATAATGCGCGCCACCATCCACTGTTCAAGCTCCGCTAACATATCCAGACGTTTTTGCAGATATTCCCCAGTCAGCGTTTCAGTCAAGCTATTGCGCAACGAAACAGCCACATCCTCCAGTGCATCGGAATGTCCCTCAAAGCAATAGCCGATATTCACTACGCTAAAGAAATTGCGCACTGTTTTGGAAGGGAAATATTTGTGAAGGTTAATCGGGATGGATACCACCACGTTTTTCCCCTTATCCCGCTCACTCATCTCCTCTTTAATGGCACAGATCAGCACCGCCGTTAAGAAAGCTGTCACAGTAACACCCATCTTCTTGGCACAGGCCACCACGCGGTCAGCCGGGACAACCCCCTCGATGACTTTCAAACGCCATTCAGCAGTTTTTGCCCCTTTAAGAATGTAAACCGGCACACGGCTTTTAGCTAAAGCAGCGGTGATATTCTTTTTCCCAGTGTAGTATTTTGCGAAGCTGTCATCCATCCGCTGTGCTACCGAAGCATCAAAATCCAGTGCGGAGCAGCGACCTGCCAGTTCTGGATGCGCCAGCAGCAGATAGTGATAGGTCATGGCCTTTAAAAACTGTAACGCTCCTGCACCATCCGTAAGAACATGGTAAACCTCAAGATTGATGCGGTTTAAATAAAAAGTCACTTTAAACAGCGGCGAGCGCGAATCATAATACATTGTGCTGCAAGGAGGCGCATCCTCTTCCCTCACAAGAAAGCTTGTACCGGCCTCCTCAAGATAGTACCAAAACAACCCACGTTTTAGCACGCAGCAAAAACTGGGAAAATCCTCAAGCGTGCGATCCAGTGCATCCTGAAGATAGTATTGATCCACCGGTTCGGTCAATTCAGCTGAGAACCGAAAAACCTTGGTATCCGCCTTGGAGGTGGCACTCGGGAAAATCTTTGCGGCGTTGTCCAACTTGCGCCAGCCAGAGGCAGAATGTTTATTCACAAAGCGCAGCTCCTTTTTCCGATATAAAGTCTTTAATATAATTCATACAAAGCTGCACATGCCTAAATCGTGGCGGCAGCATAAAAAAGCCATGTAACGCATCGGGTATTCGGTGCAGCACCACGCGGTTAGAAGCTAGTGCCAATGCCTTGGCATAGGCCTCTCCCTCATCGCGCAACGGGTCAAACTCAGCGGTAATAACTAGCGTGTCTGGCTGGCGGCTCAAATCATTAGCCAGCAGCGGAGCGAGATAGGGATTTTTTAAATCTTCGGGTACAGACATATAAAGCTGCATATATTCGGCTACCCGCTTTGAAGTTAGCAAATAATCAGTGCCGTTTTCACGCACTGAATTAAAAGGTGATTGCTCAGAGTGGTCAGATTGTGTCGCCGGATAAATCAAAATCTGTCGCTTAGGAAAAAACTCGCCCCGATCCCGCGCCATCAGCGAGACGGCGGCGGCTAAATTACCGCCTGCGCTATCACCGATCAGCGTAATCTGCTCAGGCTCAACCCGCAAAATATTGGGTGTTTTAAAAAGTGATTGTGCTACTGCATAACAATCGTTAAGCCCTTCAGGGAATTTATATTCCGGTGCCAAACGATAATCAACAGAGGCGACAATCTGGCCCGTCGCTTTAGCCAAGCTGGCACACAGCCCGTTATAATCGTCAATACTGCCGGTTACCCAGCCTCCGCCGTGAAAAAACAACAGCACGGAGTGGTCGAGCGGGCCAAGATCTGGCGAAAAAATGCGCACTGGTACATCGTGGTCACCATTTGGCACCAGATGATCCCACTGACAGCAGGTCTTAATCGACCGGCCATAGCTTTTAAGCGAATTTAATCGGCGCATCATCTCATAGTTTTCGAGCATACTGGGTTCAGTATATGATAGCGTCTTTAGTGCCGCACGCATATATTTATTAATCGCCATGCCGTTCCTCCACATTTAAGATACTTATAGGTGATATTCTACCAGTATCAAAATGAGAATACAACACAAACCTCGTCCAGCAAATTCGTCTATCTAACATATCTTGCCTTAAATCGCGCATAATACTGCATGAGCTTAAAATAACCACCAGTATTCGGAGGCATTTATGGCAAAGCAAACAGAGCTGACACCGGATAAAAAACGATATCTCGATAGTATAAAAACATTGGACTCTAAACTGCGGGTAAGTGCTAGCTTTGATCTTGGCACACGTGATTTTGTGTTTGGCACGAAAGATGCACGTATTTATTTTACTCAGGGATTAGTCAAGGATGAAATCATGGAGCGCATATTAAATACACTCATCCTGATAAATCCGTCTGAGCTAAACAAATGCACCGATGCCCAGAGTTTTATTAACTCCTATATTCCCTATACCGAAGTTGAAAGCAGCAGCGATTTACAAAATATTGTAACACAGGTTCTCGCAGGACAAGTAGCGCTTGTAGTCGAAAGCATCCCCGATATCATTTTGGTTGGTGTGCGCACCGCCCCCACTCGTTCCCTACAGGAGCCGGACAGTGATCGCGTTATGCACGGCGCCCGCGATAGTTTTTGTGAAACGTTACTTTTAAATACAGCCCTCATTCGGCGTCACATCCGTGATCCACGCCTGACTATGCAAAATCACTCAGTCGGCAGCATTTCGAAAACAGACGTTATTCTATGCTATCTCGACGGTCGGGCAGAGCAGAAAACAATCGACAACCTCGCCAAAAAGTTAGACTCCCTAAAAGTCAAAACGCTGGCTATGGCGCAAGAAAGTCTGACCGAAGCGCTGTTGCCTCGGCGGTGGTATAACCCCTTCCCGAAAGTGCGCTACACTGAGCGCCCCGATACCGCTGCCGCCACCGTAACAGAAGGCGGCATCCTATTGATTGTGGACGGTTCCCCCTCGGTTATTTTGTTACCAACCGCTTTTTTTGACTTTTTTCAGGATACAAACGATTATTACTTTCCGCCGTTAATTGGCACGTATTTGCGTATTGTACGCTATATCATCCACGCACTGACCATGCTGTTGATTCCGACGTGGTTTCTATTCATTAAAAATCCCCAGTGGATTCCCAACTCCATCGACTTTATCAGTGTTTTGGAAATGAATAAAGTCCCTATATTCTTTCAGCTCATGGTCGTTGAACTCATCATTGACTGCTTAAAGCAAGCGTCGCTGAACACACCCGCAGCACTTGGTAGCTCGTTCTCAGTGGTGTCCGCGTTAATTTTAGGTGACTTTGCGGTAAAGGCGCGCTGGTTTGTGCCTGAGGTTCTGCTTTATATGGCGTTTGTCGCGGTCGCGAATTTCGCTTCCCCCAGCTTTGAACTGGGCTACGCTGTCAAACTCTGCCGCATGATGCTGCTGGTGGTTACAGCACTGTTTAACCTTTGGGGTTATATCGCGGGTATCGTACTGATACTGGTACTAATTGCGACTACCCCCACCATCACCGGTCAGAGCTATCTAACGCCCCTGATTCCATTTGATGGACAGAAACTGATCCGGTTGGTTGTTCGGCGAAAAATGCACGAGGATAACACCTAACGATTTAATAGACGCAAAAAGGAGAGCAGCCGCTCTCCTTTTTTTATGTAGTCAATAATTCAGCATATTTAACCGAAGCGATCTGGGCTAAAGGTATCAATGGGATAAGATGCTCGACCGTCCACAATCTCCTCTGAAATCAACTTGCCAGTGATGGGAGCCAGCGCAATGCCGTCACCCTCATGCCCCGCAGCAATAAAAAGCCCGGGAACCTTTTTGGTCGGGCCGATAAGCGCCAACCCGTCGGGACTATAGGGGCGCAGACCCGCAAAGGTGCGAATAATGCTAACATCTCTGATAGCCGGAAAAAACCGAACTGCACGGCGCATGATTGCTTCAACCGCCTCAAAAGTGTTCGTGCGGTCAAAATCTGCCCATTCGCGCGTGCCGCCTATCAAAAGCCCACCGTCATGTGTCTGGTGCATACTCAAAGAGGCACCCATTTTAAGAATCTTTGGGTCGGTGATTTTTTCAGGCATATATTTAATGACATTATAAAGCGCGCACTGCATCGTGCATTTCATGAAATGCCCAATGGGCTCGGTGATAATCAGCTGACCCTTTCGGGGCTTGATGGGCAAAGTAACACCCGCCATTTTGCCAACCTCTGCCGACCAGGAGCCACAGGCGATGACCACCTTGTTGGATTCATAGTACGTGCCATCCTCGACCATCACGCCAGTGACTGCGCCTGCACTGTTTTGTGTGATACCAGTTACAGCTGTTTGAGTCAACACCGTTGCACCCAGTCGTTTAGCTGCGTGTGAAAAACCCAGCGTTAATCTGATCGGCTCTACCTTCGCGCCAGAAGGGGCATAAAGGATACCGTATAAATCGGGAGCAAGCATCGGTTCAATTTCGCGCGCTTGGTCAATTCTCAGCATTCTAACATCAACACCGCTCTCACGCTGCTTGTCAGCAATACTGCAAAGCATATCCCACTGCTCTTTATTTTCGGCAGCCTGAAAGCCGCCACAGCTCTCTTCATATTCGATGTCATCCTGCAAATCATCAGGCAGCGTTTTAAAAAGCTTCATAGACTGAACTGCTAAATCCATCTGCTTGCCAGGCTTTTTGGTGTGATAACTTACCACACCATCGGTCGCACCTGCTGAGCCTTGTGCATGATCTTTTTTCTCAATTAACAGCACTTTTTGACCGCGTTTGCTCAAGTAGTAAGCCACCGAACAGCCGATGACACCGCCCCCGATTACAATCACATCATACTTATTCATCGTCGGCACCCCCTATGATACCGATTTTCACCGGACGAACCGGCATACGACTTTTTTGTGGCGTAATCTGAGCTCTATCCTGTCCGGTAACCTCAGCCAGAATGCCCTGAATCAGACGTTCACAGGATTTTCCTTGACATAAGCCCATACCAGCGCGAGTGCGACGTTTGATACCGTCCACTGTGCTTGCACCGTCAGCAATGGCGTCTAAAATCATTTTACGCGTTACCTCCTGGCAACGGCAAATTAATACTTCATCATCCATATCCATCGTTTATGAACCCCTTCCTATCTCTCTGCGGGCAGTCGCTTCATGCTTCGCACTGTGTCAGAATACTCGGCCGGTATAGCCATGCTAATAACCGTTGTACCGCCGTAAGAAGACAGCTTTTTAACTTTGAGAATGCGTCCCTTGCAGACAGGTTGCCCATCTCGTCCCACCGCATCCACAATATCGCCCTCCGCTGGAAGTGGAATGTATTCAAACGGAAAATCAACCGACGCTTCCAATTTATTGAGCACCTTATTCACAACCGTGATTGCAAGCCCCGGGCAGCGCACAATGCAAAGCCCACAGCCAGTGCATTTTTCGCTGTCAATAAAGGGCAGATTGGTGATCTGATCGCCAATAGTGATGGCACCCACAGGGCAAGCGCACTCACAGGGGTTACAGGGGATTTGCTGAACACACTCTATAACCGCCACACGGCCTTTTTTCATGCGCGTCTCAGTTGGAACACCCGGACAGGCCGCCAACTCCTCGGCCGAAGGGATGCCTGTATATGCAATTCCGGTATTCATATTTCAATACTCCTCCCAAAAAATTTGCCCTGACGCAACGCTTTCATATCGGCAAGTTGCTGATCTTTACAGAGCTTTCGGCGCTCGCCAAATGGGCCGCAGCGTAGCGTATCCAGCCGCGCTTGTATTTCGGCCTTTTTAGCCGCCGCTTCCTGCTTTGAGAGATATCCCAGTGCCTCGGCGGCAGCTACGCCTGCAAGATTGCCCTCTTCCATCGCGGAAGAAGCCTCTTCAACACCAGTGACGTCGCCGGCCACATAGATGCCTTCGACGGTTGTTTCCATATTACTGTCGTGCAGCGGCACATGGCCACCAAATGCGGGTATAAAATCGAACTGGCAGCCGGCCATCCATACCAGCTCAGTCATCGGGTTCAGGCCAACCGCAAGGCAAACGGTATCCGCCTCAAGCACCTGCTCGGTTCCTGCAATCGGCTGAAATTTCTCATTCACTGCGGCAATCTCTACGCATTCAACACTATTAACTCCGTAGGCTTTTTTGACAGTGTGTCCAAGATAAATTGGCACCCCCGCACGTCGAATTTTACTCGCGTGAACACCATAGCCCCCTATTTTAGGCGCACCCTCAACGATTGCGACCACCTCAGCCCCCGCCTGCATAAGCTGATACGAAACGATAAGCCCAACATTGCCAGACCCCATCATCACGATGCGCTGACCGGGCAGTACACGATTGACATTAATCATCGTTTGTGCGGCACCTGCGCCCATTACACCGGGCAGCGTGCTACCAGGGAACGGCATATAATTTTCCTTTGCACCGGTGGCGATAATAACCTTTTTAGGCTTTAAAAGGTAGTTGACACCCCCGCTAACTATGCCCATGCTCTTATCCGGCTGCATGCCGTATACAAGGCTGTCTAGCATAACCTCTGCGCCACAATCGTAGGTTCGCTGTAAGAGCTTTCGCCCTATTTCATAACCTCGCACACCAGCCTGATGGGCGCTAGAGCCAAAGAACTTATGTATCTGCTTAAAAAGCTGCCCGCCAGGCAAATGATTTTCGTCAATAACCAAGACACTCGCACCAGCTAAGCGCGCCTGATAGGCCGCACTGAGACCTGCGGAACCCGCGCCAATTATTGCAACTTCGGTTTCAAGCGTTTTCATTTGGATACCTCCCCAGCACGAAGCGGCGCGAGCCCTTCCTGTCGCTCTACGCGCATACCGTCCTGTACCGGTGTTACACAGGTGCGGGTGTTGGGTATGCCATCCACAATCATCATGCAGTCAGTACAGCGCCCAATAGCGCAAAACACGCTGCGTGGCTCATGCCGTTTGGCAGTGGTTCGAAAAACCTTAATGCCGGCATTCAGCAATGCAGCAGCGACTGGTTCCCCCTCAACCGCTTCTATCGGTTCTCCATTAAAATATAATGTGACCATTTTAAGATCGGCCAGTTCTTCCAAAACAGGGTGTTTAATGACACGCAAAGATATGACCTTCTTTCCTGCAAGATATAATTAGTTACGGCGATTGTTTATTGCATTTGTGCGCCGCCAAGTGTCTCGATAATAAAGTCTGCAATGAGTTCACCCCCGGTGACAGGTGCTACAATGCTGGGAAGAGGTGGCGCGGCAAAATAAGTAATATTGGGCAGCGTTAATGCTTCGGGTGCAACGCCCGCCCTCCCGCTCGCAATGTCAATGACTGTGATCGGCTTTTTCCATTGCTTTACAATTTCTTTGCTGATAACCTGAGTCGGTATGGTTACAATTATGACATCTGCCGGATCACTCTGCGCCCATGACGAAAGAGGCAATATGTCACTTTTTTCGCCGCGCGCAAAGCTTCTTACCTGCAGCCCCAACTTTTTGAGCAAAGCAGTAATACAGGTTCCGGTGTTGCCCATCCCCAGAACGTCATAAGTATATTCATTTAAGCTGCGAGGCGTTTTCTCTAGAATCATCCATAATACGCCCTCAGCAGTCAATGGTGCATTGGCATGCGCCACCGCCTTACTTTCAAAACAGTTTTGTATATTTAGTCCCAACGCTTGAAGATAGGCTGTTTTATGGGCAGTAAAAACCGGCGTCCCAGGTTTTAAACTCTTAAGCAGTGGTCCGATGTCGACGATGCCATCATTTAGAGTCACCGTTCCATCGTCAGTGCCACGAATGGGCAGCACTACACAATTAATCTGAAAAGGATCTGTCTGAAAAATCTGCTCAGTCTCGGAAAGTGTTGCCGCGCTGATCACCTCGTATCCTGCAGCGGCAAGCTTCTTACCGGCGGCAACCAGACGAGCATCTGTCAAAAACATTACACGTATCATTGTTGGATTCCTTTCTTAAAGCCAATATAGCTGAGGTGATTATACACTCACGTTGATTTATTAAATATAACGATAGGTCATTTTTTCAAGTTCACATTACGCTTTAAAATACAGGCAAGATTATGTCTATTAATTCAAAAGAAAGGCTCAGTTAAACGTTTAGGTAATTTTACTGGTCAAAGTATGGTGGATCAGACAGACGATTTTTCATCAGAATATATCACCACGCTGTTATTCTACGATTTTTTGTATACTGAATGAATGGACAGAGTGTAGGTGTTTTTTAGGAAAACATATCATAGTGTACCTACTTGGCCACTTTAATTAGACGAACACTTATGTGTTACCTTCACCAAGAAGCATGTCACCTGATGCGATTCCAAACCGGAGGTATGAGTACAAGCACAAAAACCGTACAGTCTGCCAAAAATAACAAACCGCCGATGGCCAAAAGACCGCCGGCGGGCTGCTTGCGTTTAGCCTCGGCATATGCCGGGAAAACTGTTCACTCTGATCTAAGCAGATAAAAATTAGGCTTCTTCTTTTTTTGCCTGAGCTTTTTGTCCCAGTCGATCATTAGAAATTATAACACGCAAATGTGACCCTTCTCCACACTTGCCCTTTTCATCATTTACCTGCAAGTCAAACCACATTTTCCGGCCTTCTACACTGCGCAGGCGGGCGGTAGCGCTTACCTTCATCCCCACTGGCGTAGGTGCCAAATGGCGGCAGTGAATTTCTGCTCCTACAGTATTCATCCCCTCGTCCAGATATGACTTTGCCAGCTCCAGTGCTGCGCCCTCCATCAAAGCAACCATATTAGGTGTCGAAAAAATTTGTGAGCCAGCTCCGCCAATGCGTTTCGCGGTCATATCCTCCGTCACAATCCAGCTCAAAGTATACTCGGTTGGTTTTTCCACTTTATTTCCTCCAGTCGTGGCCTCTTGTTTATACACAGCCTAAGTGCCTACTAGCTATTTTTGTCTTTTTCTTATTTTACATGGTTTTCCATCGCGGTGCAAGTACATACATGCAAACGAGGTATAATGCAGCTTAATAACCACACATTTTGATGAAATGCACCAAGGGTCAGTCGTTTTTCAGAGATAAACTTAATTCTTTTTTGATGCTGATATAGCTACAGAAAACATCTTTATTTATGCCTCAAAGTTACTAAATTGCAATCCTCTATTAAGGCTATCAGACCATTTATAAAATAAAAAGCCTTTAGTTGTAAATTCATACTTACGACTAAAGGCTTTTATTTTGATTTTTATTCTAAAAAATATTTTCTAAATATTTTATAAGATTTTGAAAATAATTAACCCTCATTAGACGATGCTCAGACGATTAGCCAAAGATTTTTTCCAATCTGTCGTGAATTATCAATAACGATTTTCTTATTTAGTTTGTGGATCTGACTATAATACTTAAAAATAGCTTTATACATAATTTTAGCAAAATCAGTATAAAAATACATTTTCTATTTTTAACTCAGACGCTTAAAAGACTTAGAAGATATATAAACAGGACATGAAGGCCTGAGAAAGGAGGATTGCTAAATCTTGATTCCGCAATTGTAACGGAATCATGAGAAAAATAGCCTAGATGGTTCCCGAATCTCAATATCAGAAAGGAAGAGGCAGCACTATGGATTTCGGTTTTAATGAAGAATACAAAATGATTCAAAAAATGTATCGGGAATTCGCAGAAAAAGAAATTAAGCCTTTCGCTGAGGAAATTGATGAAAATGAGAGATTTCCAAGGGAAAGCATAGAAAAAATGGCAGATATGGGGATGTTGGGCATCCCGTTCCCAGAAGATTACGGTGGTGAAGAAGGCGATTATCTCACCTATGTTATTGCTGTAGAAGAGCTATCTAAGGTTTGCGCATCCACAGGCGTTACTTTGTCAGCTCATACTTCTTTGGGCTCAGCCCCTATTTTCGATTGGGGAACAGAAGATCAAAAACAAAAGTATTTAACACCGCTGGCAAGCGGTGAAACTTTGGGCGCATTTGGTTTGACAGAGCCTAACGCGGGCACTGATGCTTCTGGTCAGAAGACAACTGCGGTGAATAAAGGCGACCATTATGTACTTAACGGAACAAAAACCTTTATCACAAATGCTGGCGAAGCAGGAATCTACGTTGTAATGGCTATGACAGATAAAGAAAAAGGAAACCGTGGTATTTCCGCATTTATCGTTGAAGAAGGCTTTGAAGGATTTTCTATCGGAAAACATGAAAAAAAGATGGGCATCCGAGGCTCCGCTACAGCAGAATTAGTTTTTAAGAACTGCATTGTGCCAACAGAAAACCTATTGGGGCAAGAAGGTCAGGGGTTTAAGGTTGCTATGCACACTCTGGATGGCGGGCGCATCGGAATTGCGGCCCAAGCCCTTGGTATAGCAGAAGGCGCTCTTAATGAGGCGGTAGCATATGTGAAACTGCGTGAGCAGTTTGGCAAACCTTTGTCTGCCTTTCAAAATACACAATTTGTGATTGCTGATTTAAGCAACCAAATTGAGGCTGCAAAACTTTTGGTTTATAAAGCTGCATGGTGCAAAGACAACAAACTGCCCTATTCTGTTGAATCAGCTCATGCAAAATTGTTCGCTGCTGAGATGGCAATGAATGTTACCACAAAGTGCGTACAGCTTTTAGGCGGATATGGATACACACGCGAATACCCAGTAGAGCGTATGATGCGAGATGCCAAGATTACTCAAATTTATGAAGGCACAAGTGAAGTTCAACGTATGGTAATTTCTCGGGATATATTAAAATAAAATTGGCGAAGTATCCGGATATCCTTATCGAATAATGGAGATTGATGACTCCAGTGTATTCCTCATCATTCACAAAGCTTGATTGTAAGGGAGGAAGGTCTATGAAAACGCAGGACACTAGATTGCATGTAAAAGATCAGCAAGAGATGGAAAAAGAACGATTGGAAAGAGAACTAACGGAAAATGTTGGTGTTCCGGTAGATTACAGCACAATTAATATGCGTAATTTTTTAAAGTTCATTATTCTTTCCGGCATAGGCGTATGGATGTTTTTCATTACCACTACATTAGGAGAAAAGTCAGCTGTTCCTATGGTGCTTTTAATCAACGCTGTTAAAAGCTTTTTAGGTGCGACCATATTGCGCTGGTTTGTTTTGATCATATGCGTTGGGCTATGTATTACTTTTGCCCTGTCCCGAATTAAAAAGGATGGCTTTTTTGCTAAGTTTCATGCTAAAGACGGTTGGGGCACCGGGTTTCTTTATTATCTGGCGGCAATTTTTTCTATCATGGTAGTCTTTAACCTTGGACCGGAACAAATTTTGAATCCCGATGTAGGCGGTCTTGCAATTGAACTGGCAGCCAGTGTTCTGTTTACTGTAACTATAGCCGGATGGCTGGTTACATTATTAACCGAATTTGGCATTTTGGAATTTATAGGCACCTTGATGGAACCTATAATGCGAACGCTCTTTAAGGTACCAGGGCAATCGGCGGTGGATGCACTGTCCTCCTTTGTTGCCGCTCCTGCGGTTGGTGTTTTTATTACAAACAAGCTTTACAATCGAAACATTTACACTCAAAAAGAAGCTTGTTGTATTGCGACAAATTTCAGCGTGTGTTCTTTGGGCTTTTTTGCCTTGCTGGTTTCCATCACGGGAACCGAGTATATGTACGGCAGTGCGGTGTTATGTTCGCTGATTATATCTTTTATCCTTGCCGCTATCATCATACGAATTCCACCGCTGTCCAAAAAAAGTGAAGTATATGCAAACGGACTGCAACAAACTTCAGACATGCGTAGGTCGGGAAAATACACCTCAGATATTTTCAAAAAAGCGCTTGCCGCGTCAACTACTAAATCTGCTCGAACACCCTACTCCGTATTTGTTACCTCTATTCCCGATGTTGTATCATTCGCGTTTAAAATCGAAGCATACGTTATGTCCATAGCAGTCATTTCCCTTTTGGTAAGTACATATACCCCTTTCTTTACATGGCTAGGAACACCCATGATTCCTTATCTCAGGCTCATGCAACTGCCTGATGCAGCGGCAATCGCTCCTGCCACGCTGGTCGGTATCGCCGAAATTGCCTTGCCTGCACTTACAATTGCTGGACAAAACATTGCACCTATGAGTGTATTTTTTGTCATTGTACTCTCAACGGTACAGATTATTTTCTTTACCGAAAGTGCTAATGCGATGATGCAATCCGATATGGGGCTTAAATTCTTTGAACTCGTTTTGATTTTCGTAATCCGAACTGTAATTGCAATTCCCATTGTAGCTTTTTTTGCTCACATGCTATTTTAGCAATTCAAAACACTATGGTTTTAGGGGGCATTTTTTATGAACAAAGCGTTAAGCGGAATAAGAGTTCTGGACTTTACCCGTGTTTTGGCAGGTCCGTTTTGTACGATGAACCTGGCAGATTTCGGCGCAGAAATCATCAAAATTGAACAGCCCGTAACAGGTGATGGCAGCCGGATTTTCGGCCCCTTTATCGAAGAACAAAGCGGCTATTATATTCTAGTAAACCGCGGAAAAAAGGGTATGACTCTGGATCTAAAAAATCCTAAAGCAACAGAAATCGTATACGATATGGTGAAAAAGTGTGATGTTGTTGTAGAAAACTTTAAGCCAGGCGTTATGGAGAAGCTCGGCCTCTCTTATGATAGACTCAAAAAAATCAATCCGGGTCTAGTTTATTGTTCTGTTTCTGGTTTTGGACAGGATAGTCCATATAGCGACCGTCCTGCTTATGACATTGTCGCTCAGGGAATGTCAGGCATGATGAGCATAACAGGTTTTCCAAATAGTCCCCCCACCCGTATAGGCAGCTCATTAGGCGATATAAGTGCAGGTTTGTATGCGGCAATGGGCATTATGCTGGCTCTTTACAGCAGAGAAAGAACTGGAAAAGGTCAATGTGTGGATATTGCGATGCTTGATAGCGTATTCGCTTTTATGGAAACCAACGTTGTACGGTGCACTATTGGGAACATCCTTCCCACTCGTGTAGGATCCCGCCATCCGCTAAGTGCGCCTTTTGATATCTACCAGTGCAAAGACAATATGGTAATTATCGCGATTGCCAGCGACTATCATTTTGCAAAGCTCTGCAACATGATGGGTCAGCCCGATCTAATTAAAGACCCCCGTTTCGATTCCGATCCGCACCGTTCCAAATATGATGTGGCGCTCAAGGCCATTATAGAAAGCTTCTTAGCAGATTACACCGTCGAGGAAGCGATGGATATGATGCTTAAACTCTCATTACCCTGTGGCCCTATTCAAGATGTTTGCCAGGCGTGCTTAGACCCCAGTATCTTAAAAAGAGAAATGCTGGTAGAAATTGATCAGCCTAAAGCAGGCAAACTTGTTATTACAGGTAACCCCATGAAGCTTTCTGAAACACCTGCTGATCCTAAGCATCCCGCTCCGCTTTTGGGGCAAGACACCAAAGAAGTTTTGTGCAATATCTTTGGATACAGTGATACACAAGTTTCGCAATGGGAAAATGAAAACCTTTTCTAAAATACATATTAGGAGGAAGTATCATGAATTTTAACTACACAGATGACCAACTGGAAATCAGACGTATGGTGCGTGATTTTGCACAGGGATATTTGGCACCTAAGGCTGAAGAAATTGATGTGAGTAACCGTTTCCCTATGGATAACGTAAAAGCGCTCGCTGAGCAGGATCTGATGGGTATTGCTTATCCAGAAGAGCTCGGCGGCGGCGGTGCGGATGCCATCTCTGAAGCTATTGCGGTAGAGGAAATTTCAGCCGCTTGCGCAGCGACTGGTTCAATTATTACTGGCCACTATCTTGGCTTTGATGCACTGTATCTTCAGGGAAATGACGAACAAAAGGAAAAATGGCTTAGACCCGCATTAGAAGGTGAAAAATATGCAGCATTCTGCTTAACTGAGCCAGCGGGTGGTTCCGATATGACCTCCAACAGAACAACTGCGGTGGAAGACGGAGACAGCTATGTAATAAACGGCGTTAAGCACTTTATTACAGGCGGCGCACACTGCGACTTTTTAACCTGCTTTGCGATGACCGATCGTTCTCTCGGCAAAAAAGGCATGACCTGCTTTGTAGTGGAAAAAGGAACACCCGGCGTAGAAATAGCTTCAGAAGACAATAAAATGGGAATTCGCGGCGCGAGAACTGCCGAAATTGTATTTAAAAATTGTCGTGTACCCAAGGAAAACATGGTGGGTACAGTAGGTGGCGGCTATAAGCTTGCCCTTGAAGTTATTGACAGAGGGCGCATCGGCATTGCCGCTATGGCAGTGGGCGTATCCCAGGCCGCTTTTGATATGGCAGTCAAGTATGCGAAGGAAAGAGAAGTCTTTGGACGCTCCATCTCCAAATTTCAGGGCATTCAGTGGATGATAGCCGACATAGGCACTCAGCTTGAGGCTGCTCGTATGTTGACTTATTATGCGGCGGATTTAAAGGATAGAGGCGTTCCGTTAACAAAAGAAGCTTCAATGGCAAAATTGTTTGCAGCGGAAGCTTCCCACAAGATTGTTGATACTGCACTGCAAATTCATGGCGGATACGGCTATATGAAGGAATATCCAATTGAAAGACTCTATCGAGACCAGAGAATCCTTGAGCTTTTTGAAGGGACCTCTCAAATTCAGAAGATTGTTATTGCTGGGCAAATTCTTCGTTAATCTTTAACTCATGCACCGTAGAAAATAAGATATGGGCAAATCTTGCTTTTACAGGATTTGCCTATATCATTTAAGACTAATTAGAATAAAATCAACGAATCGTGAAGGAGAGAGAATATATGAATATACTGGTATGCATTAAGCAAGTACCGGATAACGCAGTAGTGCCCAAGTTAGATCCTGCGACTAATCGTGTTATCAAAGAAGGCGTAGAGACGATGGTAAGCCCTTTTGATCTAAACGCCATTGAGGAAGCTCTCCAACTGGTAGACACATACGGCGGAGAAGTAAGCGTTATGACTATGGGAGATGAAGCATCAAAAAGCGCGCTCAAAATCGGCTTAGCTATGGGCGCAGAAAAGGCTTATTTGGTCAGTGATCCAGCACTAGAAGAGTCTGATGCCTGGGCGACTTCTTATGTTTTAGCAAAGGCTATCAAGTCTATCGGAGATTTTGACTTGATTCTATGCGGAAAGCAAGCGATTGACGGCGACACAGCACAAGTAGGATCAGGTATAGCTGAGCAGCTAAATATTCCGCAAATTACATATGTAAACGAGATCAAGGCAGTTACGGCAGAAAGCATCATCGCAAAGAGAACAAGCTCAGCGGGAGAAGAAGTGGTCGAGGCAAGCTTGCCGGCGCTACTTACCTGCGAGAAGTCTCTTAACGAACCACGTTACCCAACCTTAAAAAGAACGAGAAAAGCCAATCGAACAGAAATTCCCATACTTAACTGCGCCGCTATTGGTGTTCATTCAGA
Organism: Candidatus Fimivivens sp.; assembly: GCA_034933525.1. Classification (GTDB taxonomy): domain Bacteria; phylum Bacillota; class Clostridia; order Oscillospirales; family Ruminococcaceae; genus Yanshouia. Next base: position 410,769 of record JAYFNI010000001.1, on the reverse strand, counting down.
AAAAGTTGGAAAAAAAGGTTCTCCTACCGATATTAAAAAGCTCTACATGCCGGCGCCTCGCCAGAGCGGAGAGATTCTTAAAGGGGAAGCAATTGAACTAGGCAAGACTGCTGTTCAAAAAATTATTGAGCTCAAAATTGTTTAAAAGGAGGTAATCAACGTGTCGAATTTAATCAATAAGGGTATATGGGTTTGCCTAGAAACGACAAATGAAAGGATTAACGGCGTCTCCTTTGAGATGTTAAGCGAAGCGCGAAGGCTAGCGGATCAACTTGCTACTGATGTCAGTGCTGTGCTTATGGGCTATCAGATTAAGGATAAGGCAAAAGAAGCATTTTTATATGGAGCAGATAAAGTCTATGTTTGTGATGATGAGAAGTTAAAGGACTATCGTACCGAAAGCTATTGCAAGGTGATGGAGAATCTGGTAAAAGAGCATCATCCAGAAATTCTTTTCTTGGGCGCCACCAATAACAGCCGCGATTTAGCTGCAAGGTTGGCAAGCAGATTAGAGACGGGGCTCAGTGCCGACTGTGTCGCCTTAAGTCTGGATTCTGAAACTAGGGACCTTATCTATACCCGACCAAGTTATGGTGGCAATATTATGGCTGAAATTCTTTGCCCTTCAAAGCGGCCTCAAATGTGCACCATCCGCCCCAACGCTATGGAAAAACTTGATCCCGATTCCTCAAAAACGGGTGAAGTCATAGACGTTGCAGTAAACTTAAGTGAAAAAGATTTGCGCACAAAAGTATTGGAAATCATTGAAAAGGTCGGAGGAGAAATCAGCCTTACCGATGCACAAATCATCGTATCTGGTGGACGTGGTTTAGGCGATGAAAAGGGGTTTGAGCTGATTAGAGAGTTAGCCAATACGCTCCATGCAGCCGTAGGCGCATCCAGAGCGGCTGTTGATGCCGGATGGATTAGTTACGATCATCAAGTCGGACAGACAGGAAAAACTGTGGGGCCTAAACTTTATATCGCCTGTGGCATTTCAGGTGCGCTCCAGCATTTAGCGGGAATGAAGACTTCAGACGTTATAGTCGCTATTAACAACGACGAAGAAGCACCCATCTTTGGCGTAGCGAACTACGGAATTTTAGGCGACATGTATGAAATTTTGCCTGTAATGATAGAAGCGTTTAAAAAAGTATTAGTATCAGTTTGACTTAATAGCCATCTCTTAGATCACCAAAAATTTATTAGAGTGCGTTTCCCAACACGCGAAACGCACTCTAATAATACTACCTCCAATTTTAGAAGTTTATTACGTTATTACTCAATTCGGCTTCTTTGATAATTCTGTTCAGTGTTTTAATTTCATATCTATTGCAGTACTCGTTAAGATTTTCTAGTGCGCGCATATAGTAGTAGCCTAAACTTTCCTTCAGATTTTCGCCAAAGACTCTCTCTAATTTTTCATCTTGATCCGCCATTTTGCGAATGTAAGTCTCCGCAAAGAGCACTGTTCCTAAATCACTAGGATCTTTAATATATCCTACATTTTCGCGCGCTGTAATGAGATAATTCAATGCTTCATCATAGCGATATTCTTTTATAAGAGTAAGTGCCATATACGAATCCAGAACCGAGCGTCTCCAGAAGGAATCAAACTGTCCATAAAGGGAATAGGCTTTTTCAAAGTAGTTTCTCGCAGTGACGATGTCTTCCATAAAATAGCCTGTTTTCCCTGCATTGATATAAAAATATGATAGACTTGCTAAGGCGTTTTTTCCAATACATAGAGAAATGGCTTTATCAAATAGTTGTAACGCGCCAGCGTAATCTTCTTCTGCCTGTCTTATTTCTCCTATATAGTTATAGGCGGCAGCTATATTGGTCGCGTATCGCTTAGCAACATCCTCCGTCACGACAAGGGTATTAATAGATTCAGTCAGAAGTTTTTCCGCCAGATAATAGTTGCCTGTGTACATATTATATAAGCCTTTTAGACGAAGGAGTATTCCAATTTCTTTATGGTAATTGCACTTTACTGCTAAATCAAGTGCCAGTTCAACGTACTTTGACATCTCCTTGGGGTTGTTAATTTGAAGGTGATATAAAATCATCTGTTTATAACCTTCCAAGGTATAATCTCTATTGCCAATTTGCTTGGATTTTTCTATTACAGACATAATAATATTTACGCCGTCTTCATAGCGACCCTCTCTAATGAGATATCGCCCCTTCATGTAGAAAAATCCCACTTCCAGAAGGTCCAGTTCTGGAGAGCTTTTCGTAGAGCTTTGAATTTCTTTAAAATTTGATTCCAAATTATTAAAAAGCTCCTCGATTTTGCCGCGGGACATGTACATTTTTGCTTCCGGTTCGACTTCCATGTTATTAAGAATCGGAAACATTTCATGGCTAAAGTTGAGGTAGTGATTTAACGTTTCTATTTTATATTTCAAAACCTTAAGATAATCACCGCAAGCGGCAAAATGATAGGTCAGCTTTGAACAAAGCTTACTATCAGTTTTCTTGCTGTCAACCATATCTTCCAGTAGTTGTCCTATTTTTTTATGAAAAAAATTTTTACGTGATTTGGACTGCTTCATGTAAATGTATTCACGCAATTTTGTATGAGTAAATAAAACGCTCATGTCTTTTTCCGCTAATATATTTCGACACCTTAACTTTTCCAATAGATGAAGTACTTCAGTTTCACATCTTTCAGTAAGTCTAAAGAGAATACTTAAAGGAATCTCATCATAGGAAAATGAGAGAATGTTGACAATCTCCATTTCTTCTGGAGAAAGATACAGAAAGTAGCTTTTGACTGCTTCCAACATTGTTGGCGTCATGCCCTCGGATTCGGTACCATTTTTAATCATTTCAAGGTATTCGTTGAGAAAAAACGGATTTCCCTCCGTTTCATTATAAATGCACTCGAGGGTCTCCCCCTTTAATTCTTGGTTTGGTAGTACCTTTTTAATAAAATGATGGCAAGCTTCAATGTTGAAGCGCTCTAAAAGAACAGTAACTAAACGCTTATATTGTTGCAATGATGTAATGGCATCTTCCATAGCCTGGTTGTACTGTTTGTCGCAAGTAGCAACTAGCATAATTTTTAGAGGATTACTCTCCAACAAGATTGCCGTCAAAAGTCTCAGGCTGTCAGAATCCATCCACTGTAAGTCTTCAAACACTAAGACGACTTGCTTTTGAGACGAAAGATTTATAAGAGCTTCCACCATAATATGTACGAAAATATCAAATGGCATTTTTTCTTTGGTATACATAAGTTTATTACTAGGCAGATTTTCGCTAAAGTCAGGAAAAATTCTAATCATCATGTCCTTCCACAAAACAGGAGGCATAAGCTTGTTCTTCTGTAATTGACGGTATATTTCATGTGCAATTGTACGCCATGGGCGTAATGGCAAATCTTTTTCAACTTGATAACAATAGGCTTCAAACACAAAAAAATCTCTTGACACCTCTTCTAGAATCTTACGCTTTATGGTTGATTTTCCTATGCCCATCTCCCCTTTAATCAGTAGAGACTTCCCTTCCTTCTGCTGCTTAAAATTTTTAAACACTTTTTGAGAAGTCGCGATTTCATTATATCTTCCATAGAAGAAAGAATCGTTATGCGAATATTTTTTCTCTTGACCAAAACTAATCTTCTCCAGAGAACGCTCATAAATTTCTTTGGTTTTATTGTCGGGGTCTATTCCTAATTCTCTTCGTAAAAGTTTAGATAAGTCATAGTAGGTTTCGATAACTTTACTATTACGACCGGTATCTTGATAAAAACGCATCAAAAGGCGAAAACTTCTTTCGTCATACTCATCGAGCTCTTTTAAGCGCTGTATATTATTTTCTACATTATCGTAGTTTTTATTTTGTATATCTTCCTCGGTTTTAAGATAGCATTCGATAGAAAATTTATCCTGATAGTAGTTTCTCATTTTGACTATCCAGTATTCAAACGACTCCGCTTCTTTTAAGAAAAAACCTTGCAGAAAATCCCCTGTATATAGATGCATATTCTCTCGGGGTGAACGGATAAAAAGTTCTACGTCAGTCTCTATATCTAAATTTTCATTTAGCATTATAAAAGTTTTTTTGGGGGAAATTATAATATTCTCGCCTAAAGACTTCTTGGCTTGATATATTGCATTTCTAATATTCTTCTTAGCTATTAATTCATTTTCATCAGGCCACAATAATCCGGCAATTTCATCGCGTGTGACTACCTTAGTCACCAGCATATAATAGAGAAGTGCATCAATTTTAGCGTAAGGCAAAAAGACATTTTGTCCATCTTTGGTGATTTTGGGAACGCCAAATAATTTAAATGAAATTTTGCTCATTATAGAGCCCTCCTACTATCATAATTAAAAAGTTATTTTGCCAGTCATTTGTGGCTGTACTACCTAATTTTTTATTTCACAGAAACAGATTTATTATACCATTTATGTAATATTTTTAATAGTCTGTTAAAAATTAACTAAATATATGAGATCATTAAACAACAAAAGCAAAAGTCAGCACGAATGCTTTTCATTCATGCTGACTTTTATAGTGTTAAGTAGTTATTACTTGATTGCGCTTTCTACTACAGCGTCATCCGCAATATAGGGGATGGTAATATGATCCTTACCTTCGTATAGCTTGTTATATTCGCTAGCGGTAGAGACAGCGTTCTCATTTCGTGCCCAGGAGCGGCGTGCAACACCTACCATTACGTCCCAAGGCATGGACATCTTGAGAATTTCGTCTACGCGATCTGAGCCGTCCAATACCATGCCAAAACCACCATTGATAGACTTACCTACGCCAACACCGCCGCCGTTGTGTAGCGCTATGAGGCTCATGCCGCGAGCGGCATTTCCAGCAAAGCACTGGGTAGCCATGTCGGCCATGATGTTTGAACCATCCTTGATGTTGGAGGTCTCACGGAATGGCGAGTCAGTTCCGCCGGTATCGTGGTGGTCGCGGCCTAACATAACTGGGCCTATCTCTCCTTTGCGAACCATATCATTAAACTTGAGCGCAAGATTCATACGGCCCATTGCATCTTGATAAAGAATACGGCACTGGGTTCCGACAACCATTTTATTCTTCTTTGCATCGCGAACCCAAACATAGTTATCATAATCCTGATAGCGGCGGTTGTGAGCAAGAATGTACTCGGCAGCGGTAGCGTCAGTCTTATCCAAATCCTCGGGATTACGAGACAGGCAGCACCAGCGGAACGGACCGTAGCCATAGTCGAACAGGGTGGGGCCAAGAATATCTTCAACATAGGAAGGAAATACAAATCCGTCCAAGTCGTTCTCGCCGTTCTTGCAAACAGAGATAACGCCAGCATCGTATACGGACTTTAGGAATGCGTTACCATAGTCAAAGAAGTAGGTACCCTTATCGTGGAATTTACAGATCATCTCATAGTGACGATTGAGGGACTTGTCGACCAGCTTAGCAAAACCTTCAGGATCCTTATCCAGCATCTCGGTGCGCTGCGCAAAGGTCAACCCCTGCGGGCAGTATCCGCCGTCGTAAGCCATATGACAAGAAGTCTGATCAGACATCAGGTCTACATGAACATTTTTCTCATATAGGTATTCTAGAAGATCTACCACGTTGCCGTTATAGGCGATAGCGCAAGGCTCCTTAGCAGCCATCTTCTTCTTGGCAATGGACAGCGCTTCTTCAAGTTGATCTGTCCTTTCGCTGACCCACCCTTGGGTATAGCGCGTCATGATACGGGATTCATCCACTTCGGCAATGATGGATACAGCACCGGCAATCTCAGCAGCCTTGCCCTGAGCGCCGCTCATGCCGCCAAGACCTGCGGAAACAAACAGACGGCCTGCCAAGTTGCCGTCTTCGGGAATTCCCAGCTTCAGCCGGCCAGCCCCTAGAAGGGTGTTAAAGGTGCCGTGGACGATGCCCTGCGGTCCTATGTACATCCACCCGCCAGCGGTCATCTGACCGTAGTTGGCAACGCCCAGAGCAGCAGCACGGTTAAAGTTTTTCTGGTCGTCAAAAGCGCCGATCATCAAACCGTTAGAAATAATGCAACGCGGGGCCAATTTGTGGGAGTGGAACAGTCCCAGAGGATGTCCGGACATAACCACCAAAGTCTGGTCCTCTGTCAGGACCTCAAGATACTTTTTAAGTAAGCAGTACTGCATCCAGTTTTGACAAACCTGACCCGCCTCACCGTAGGTGACAAGCTCGTAGGGGTACAAAGCAACGTCAAAGTCCAGGTTGTTGTCGATCATAACCTGAAATGCCTTCGCATCAGTGCTGTTACCCTTGTACTCTTCAATTGGCTTGCCGAAAAGCTTGCCAACGGGGCGGAAGCGGTAGCCATAGATGCGACCATGCTCTTCTAGCTCCTGAGCAAACTCCTTGGCCATCTTTACATGATGGTCAGGGTGGATGTAGCGCAGAGCATTCTTGATTGCAAGCGCTTTGTCAGCTTTTGACAGATGACACTCGCGGCGAGGCGCCCGGCGAATGCCCTCCACAAAGGAGGGGTACTCAGGTAACTCGTAGTCTAGCTTAATTGTCATTGCGTCATTTAGTGTACCTAACATTGTATTTCCCTCTTTTCTGTATAATTGTGATTACGATGTTTTTTACAAAAACATTTCTTCTTCTAATTGTATTTTAGTGTAAAACCGCTATAATGAAAAGTACTTAAATTATATAATAGCTATATAAAAGAGGTATATCAAATATGGACTTGAACATTAAACAGCTTGAGTATTTTTGCGCTGTCGCGGAGGAAAAAAGCATTTCTAAGGCGGCTCGAAAGCTGCATGTAGCACAGCCGCCAATCAGCCGTCAGCTTGCTTTGTTGGAAGATGAGCTTGGGGTTTGTCTCTTCTTGCGTAACAACAAAGGAATTGAACTAACTCAGGCGGGACGAAGTCTATATCAACAAAGCCAGCATATGTTTCAGAATCTGCGGATGATGGTGGAAAGTGTTCGAGATATCAATGAGGGCGTGCGTGGTCTCTTAAAGATTGGGATTATATATTCAAATATCCCCGTTGTGATGGAACGTTTGAAGGAATATCATAAAAAATTCCCACTGGTGGAACTTTATATTCGGCTGGGCTCGCCTAAGGATCTTTTGGATGACATGAGCCGAGGAGACTTGCACGTTCTGTTTTTACGCAGTCCCACAGATGATATCTCCAACTATTGTGAGAGAGTTCTAGGAGAGGACCCTCTCGAACTAGTCATGTGTCGCAAGATGGATCCAGCTCCTGGGCTGGATTCCATTCCGATAGAAGCGCTGAAAGGGGTTCCTATGTGTCTATTACGCAGTGATGATATGTGGGGATACGGTACACATTTGGTAAATGAGTGTCATCGAAAAGGATTCGCACCTAATGTGGTCTGCCAATGTTATGATACCCCCATGGCAATGCAGCTCGTGCAGGCTGGCTTTGGAATTAGCTATTTACCCCGCTCGATAGTGGAGACTCATCTCAATTCTAATATCTATTCAAAGCCTATTAAGGGCGTTCCGGGCAAATCATATCCTATGATGTGTTGGAGCAGTAATATCTATTATGCTAATTGTGTTAAGCAGTTTATTTCTACGTTTGATCCCTTACGTGATGGACATGCCTAAATAATAATTTGAATTTAAACTCAAATAAAAATTTCGATGCAAATTTTGATACGTACCACAGTATATAACAATAAAAGAAAAGCATCATCACATTTTTACGCAAAAAAGCCCCTTGGAAAAGTCATTTAAAACTTCTCCAAGGGGCTCATTTTTGTTATGAGCGCTTACAAATTACTTTGCCTTTTTTACAAAAAATCTTTGCCCGAGCACAACAAATGAGAAGATCAGATTGAAATGTCGTTAGCAACACGATACATATTCATGTCTATCCCCTTGTGCATTGCGAGAGCCTCTTCAATGTCGATATCCACAACTTTGCCCTGACGGTAGACCACCACACGTTTTCCGGCGCCTTGCTCAATGAGTTCGACGGCATGGTGCCCCATCATGCTGGCGATCACACGTTCTTTAGCAGTGGGCGTTCCACCACGCTGAACGTGACCAAGCACTACGGCATTGGTGTCTATACCCGTAAGACGCTCAATCTGCTCAGCGATTTCCGGTGCACTTCCAACGCCCTCAGCCACCATAATGATAAAGTTCTGCTTGCCCGAACGTAGCGTGCTGACCATCTTAGCCACCACATCCCGCTCTATGGAAAACTCAATTTCTGGCACCAGTATTGCCAGCGCGCCGCAGGCAATACCCGCATGCAAAGCAATATGTCCTGCATGTCGCCCCATAACTTCGATTACTGAGCAACGGTCGTGCGATTGCGAGGTATCGCGCACGCGGTCAACCATCTGAACCACGGTGTTAATAGCGGTATCAAAGCCGATGGTGTAATCTGAGGAGGAAATGTCGTTATCAATGGTGCCCGGAATTCCGATACAGGGCAACCCGTGGCGGCATAAATCCAGTGCGCCGCGGAAGGTTCCATCGCCGCCAATGGTAACCAGAGTTCCGATTCCAGCCTTTTTACAGATTTCAACTGCCTTGATAATATTGCGTTCTTCCGAAAACTCGGGGCATCGCGAAGAATAAAGCACCGTACCGCCGCGCTGAAGAATTTCACTCACACTTCGCAGGTGCATATCCTCCATATCGTTGGCAAGCAAACCACTGTATCCGCGCTTAATACCCACGACTGAAAACCCGCGGTTGATACCCATGCGTACAACTGCACGCACAGCAGCATTCATTCCAGGAGCGTCGCCGCCGCTGGTTAATATGCCAATCGCTTTCTTCCTGATCATAACTATTCCTCCCATACGATTGATATAAGACAGCAGTCTATTCAACCACCGCTACGTTCTGATCACCCAACTCTTCTTTCAGGGTCCGCACCAGTATCTCACACAGCGAAACCCACATATTACGCGGCGCTAGAGTCAGCTGGCGGCTTTCAGTAAAGTATACATAAACAGGGGTATCCCCGTCAAACACTGCCATATATTTTTGGGCGCTAAGCCAGGCGGGCGTACCTGGCGCTGGAATCTTTAAATATAGCCCAGGCCTCGCCGTCTTATTATGGTTTTTTTCTTCAGACGGCCTAGCTTTATTCGCATAGATATCGGCCTGCTGCGAAGTACTTCCCATTTCATCCATTGGTCGAGCCTCCTCCAAAATTAGTTTAGGATCCTCTTCCTCACGGTAAGAGAGCCTACCACTTAAAATTACCAGTCGGTCAACGTCGGTCAGCGCCGTATATTGCGCAAGTATCCGCGGAAAAACCAGCACCTCGATGCTGCCGGTGAGATCTTCAACAGCTAAATAGGCCATCGTATCACCTTTTTTGGTTACGCTTAGTTTTTTGGCGTCCACTACCGCCGCAATGCTGACTCTTGCTTCATCATGTAATGCATCAGTTCTGTTCTCAGCGGAGGCAATGATATCTGAAACGCATGTCACCGGCAGTGACGCGATCAAATCACGATACGCCAGCAGTGGATGTCCTGAGACATAAAGACCGATGATCTCCTTTTCCATTTTTAAAAGCTGAGAGGGTTCATATTCCGGTTGCTGGGCAATTTGCTGATGAGTTACATCCTCGTTGGAATAGAGGTTATCAAACAGATTGACCTGCCCTGAGATATTTGCCTTATGAACCCGGTCAATATCCTCTAAAAGCGCGTCACAGCCCGATAGCAGCGCACGCCGCGACAGGCCAAATCCGTCGCAGGCACCACATTTGATTAAACTCTCCAAACTTCTACGGCGTAGATCCGAGTCGTAAAGCCGGTTGCAAAAGTCATAAATATCGGTAAATCGTCCGTCAGATTCTCGTGCATCGAGTATTGCACGCACCACCGAGCGCCCAAGATTTTTGATTGCAAGCAGTCCAAAGCGTATTCCCTGCTCAGCCGACGAAAATTCTTCAAGGCTCTCGTTGACGTCGGGAGGTAGGATACGAATTCCCAGTCTGGCACACTCTCCGATATAAGACACAACCTTTGGGGTATTGTCCAGTATGCTGGTCAGAAGCGCTGCCATATATTCCTTAGGATAATGACACTTAAGCCAAGCGGTCTGATACGAAATATAAGCGTATGCTGCCGCATGTGATTTGTTAAAAGCATAGGCTGCAAAAGCACTCATTTCGTCAAAAATCTCGTTGGCAACCGATTCGGGAACGCCGTTTGCAATACAGCCCACACATTCGATGGTACCATCTTGGTTTTTCAGTCCGTAGATGAAGTGCTCGCGCTCCTTTTGCATAACCGAGGCCTTCTTTTTGCTCATGGCGCGTCGCACGAGATCAGCCCGCCCGTAGGAGAAGCCTGCTAACTCACGGCAAATCTGCATAACCTGCTCTTGATAGACAATACAGCCATAGGTAACATCAAGAATATTTTTAAGTTTCGGATGTTTATAGGTGACCAGCTCCGGCTTATGCCGGTTTTGAATATAGCGAGGAATTGATTCCATCGGACCGGGACGATAGAGCGAAATGACTGCAATCAAATCTTCCATATGCTCAGGACCCAACTGCATCAGTACCTGACGCATACCGGACGATTCAAACTGGAACACGCCTTCGGTATGCCCCTTTGAAAACATCGCATAAACCGCAGAGTCATCAATTGGGATGTGATCAGCTAAAAAGCCGGAATCTACTTTGCGAATCATGCGTTCACAGTCAGCAATAACCGTGAGATTGCGCAGCCCAAGAAAATCCATCTTGAGAAGGCCGAGTTCTTCGAGTGTTCCCATCGGAAACTGCGTCACAATCGCATCTTCGCCGCTCTGTAAAGGCACATACCTTTCCACCGGTTCCTTAGAGATCACGACGCCCGCCGCGTGGGTTGAGGCGTGACGCGGCATCCCCTCAAGGCTGATAGCAACGTCGATCAAATCATGCGCAGCCGGGTCTTCATCGTACAGGCGTTTAAAGTCCCTCGAAGAAGCCAGCGCCTTAGAGAGCGTAATCCCCAATTCTGCCGGTACCAGCTTAGCAACGACATCGACCTGCTGGTAACTCATGCCCAGTGCCCGACCACTGTCTCTAATAGCAGCACGCGCGGCCATAGTACCAAATGTGATAATCTGCGCCACATGGTCAGCGCCGTAACGCCGGACGACATATTCTATGACTTCAGGCCTTCGTACATAACAAAAATCGATGTCAAAATCCGGCATGCTCACGCGCTCGGGGTTCAAAAACCGCTCGAAGATCAGGTGGTATTTCATCGGGTCGATGCCGGTGATACCAATACAGTACGCCGCAAGACTGCCTGCACCCGAACCTCTGCCTGGGCCAACCGGAATTCCCTGCGACTTAGCATACGCAATAAAATCATGAACGATGAGGTAATAATCAACATACCCCATCTTTTCAATCACAGAAAGCTCATATTCCAGCCGATCAATAACCTCCTGCGCAGGGTTCTCGCCATAATGACGGCGCAGTCCTTCAAAGCAGCTTGTTCTGAAATATTCGCAATTTTCCCGCCCATCCGGCACTGTAAAGCTCGGTAGCTTTAGTTCCCCAAATGTAAAATCTACATTGCATCGTTGAGCAATTTTTAGGGTTGTATCCAGCGCGTCCTCAAAACCAGGCAACGCCTTGTGCATCTCGTCACGGGTCTTAACAAAAAACTCATCGGTGGCAAATTCCATGCTGGAATTGTCAACGGTGGTATTAGTCTGAATGCAAGTCAGTACATGCTGCATGCGGCTATCTTCACGACGGATATAATGCGCATCATTGGTCGCAACAATTCCCACTCCAAGCTCGCTTGCCAGACGGCGCAACATAGGCAAAATGCGCTGCTGCTCAGCAATGCCGTGGTTTTGCACCTCAATATAATAGTTCTCTTGGCCAAAAATTTCAATATGTTTTTCAGCAGCTTCTTTTGCGCCTTCGTAGTCGCCCGCCATCAACAATCGGGGGATCTGTCCCGACAGACAGGCGGAAAGCGCAATTAATCCTTCAGACTTCTGTGCCAAAAGCATCATATCAACGCGTGGCTTCGTATAAAAGCCCTCAATGCATCCGTGTGACACCAGCGAAATCAAGTTTTGATATCCTGTCATGTCCTTGCACAGCAGCACCAAATGATGCGGTGAAGAGTCGATTCGGTGTACCTTATCCTGCATACCGCGCGGCGCAACATAGACCTCGCATCCGATGATAGGCTTGATTCCCACTGCCTTCGCCTTTTTATAAAAGTCGATAACACCGTACATCACGCCGTGGTCGGTGATAGCCATAGCAGATTGGCCGATGCTCTTAGCGTACTCGAGCACTCTATCTATGCGACAGGCACCGTCCAACAGGCTATATTCGGTATGTAGGTGCAGGTGGACGAAGTCATCCATTAAACCGCCTCCCCTTGGTTGCGCAGCGGTTGAGCCGCCTGCGCAATCTGGTTAAACCGGTGGTTGATTCCTGAGCGCGACAGTCCCGACAGCTTTGAAAGTTCGGAAAGCGATGCCTCGGTATTTTCTTCCCGTAGACGGGCTACTGCCACCGTCTGTGGGTGCAGCGTTTCCAGCAGGTTATGTTCACGTAAAAGTTGAATGTCAGATAGCTGCTTTTCCGCCGCCTTAAACAGCTTTCCAGCGTTGGCAGCGTCGCAATTGGCTGCCCGGTTGGCGCGATTACGCAGGTCCTTATATATTTTTGTCTCCATCAATTCCAGCGAGCAGCGGGTGGCGCCGATCATGGTCAGAAGATCCTCAATCTGCTCACTCTCTTTAAAATATAAAACCGTCTGCCCACGGCGCACCGTGGATTTTGGCGGATAGCCAACGATTGACAATTGCTCAAACAGCATGTCCGCCAGCGAATCGTCAGGCGGCAACAACTCTAAATGATAGCTCTTAGCTGGCTCGCTGACAGTGCCACAGGCCATAAACGCACCGCTGAAAAACTTCGCGAAATTTTCTTCCGATATCAGTTCCTGGTTAAAATGGTCCTCGTTATGCTCAAAACTACGTAATAATCGTGCAGCATCCTCCGGACGATTTAGTTCGACTGTATAAAGCTGAGCGCCTCGAGGCGCTTTTTGCTCCGAGAAGGCCGCATGCACGCCAATAGCATCCTTAATAGCAAAACCATAAAGCTTTGAAACGGTCAGATGCTCAGTCGCAATAGAAACACCCTGAGTGTCAAACTTTTTGCCCATTAAAAGTAAGCCGTAACAAAAAGCCCTATACTGCGGGCTTTTTGACGGCCGTGAAAGATATATTTCCTCTTTGACACGTGCTGCGTAAGACAAGCTGCGTCACCTCATCAACGATTGTAATCGCGGTGCAAAATCAAAAGCGAATCATGGTTTTCTTTTAGTCGTTTTCCAACTCGTTCAGCAAACGAAACCGAGCGATGACGGCCACCGGTGCAGCCGAACGCGATCACCAGACTGCTTTTTCCCTCCCGTACATAGAGCGGAATCGAATAATCAATCATATCATTATAACGAGCCAGCAACCCGTTGGATTCTTCAAAACTGAAAACATAGTCGCTTACCCGTTTATCACAACCGGTAAGCGGTCGAAGCTCCTGAATATAATGCGGATTTGGCAGGCATCGCACATCCAATATAATATCGGCATCTGCCGGAATGCCATATTTAAAACCGAACGACATGACGGTAATAGCCATGGCGTTACTGCTTTTTGAAAAAAACAAAGAAACGATGCGCTCTTTTAACTGTGAGGTAGAAAGTGCTGAGGTGTCGATTAAATAATCAGCGCACTCCCCCAGCGGGCTTAAGGCCTTGCGTTCAAGCATGATGGCCTCCTGCAAAACCTTGACTGTATCGTCCATCAATGGATGCTTGCGGCGCGTCTCTTTAAAGCGGCGAATCAACACTTCGTCAGCAGCATCCAGATAGAGGGTACGCACATCATAGCCTTTATCAGAAAACTTTTTCTTGGTCTCACTAAAATTTTCAAAGTAACAGCTACTGCGAATATCCACAACAACAGCATATTTATCGTGCCGGTCAGTCGTCTGACATAGTGCAATAAACTGCTCCAAAAGCTCAGCTGGAATGTTGTCAATACAAAAATAGCCGATATCCTCCAAAGCATGTACAGCCTGTGATTTACCAGCACCCGACAGGCCGGTGATAATTAAAAAATCCATTTTGGTATCCTCATTTTATGCTAGGTGTTTGATCTCCGGCTCAAGCATTACGCCAGTACGTCGGAAAACCTCGTTTTTCACAGCCTCCAACAGCGTCAGTACATCGCGACAAGTTGCGCCACCAGTGTTGATGACAAACCCAGCGTGCTTGGTGCTAACCTGTGCACCGCCAACTGAAAAGCCTTTTAGCCCACATTCTTCTATCAACGCGGCGGCATAACCGCCCACAGGACGTTTAAAGGCGCTGCCTGCGCTTGGAAAATCCAGAGGCTGCTTAGCGACCCGCTGAGCCATAATATCTTTCATACGCGTATCAATCGCCTCAGGCGTGTCAGGGGTCAATTTAAAATCGGCTGCGCAAACGATCTGCCCTTCCTTCTGAAAGCGGCTGCTGCGATAAGCAAAACCCGCTTGTTCAGCCGGGATGGTTACTAAGCAATCGCTGGTGTCATCCAATACACGAATAGAGGCCATCACGTCCTTAATCTCGCCGCCGTAAGCACCCGCGTTCATATAGACCGCACCACCGACGCTTCCAGGTATTCCATAAGCAAACTCCAAACCGCTAAGACCCTCCCGCTGTGCAAAGCGGCAAAGCTGTGAGAGCGTCACGCCCGCCTGAGCTGAAAGCGTGTTTCCCTGACGGGTAATGCCGCTCATCGGCTGAGAAAAAGCAATAACCGCGCCACGCAGGCCCTCATCCGCCACCAAAAGATTTGAACCGTTGCCCACAACATACACCGGAATTGACGCTGCCCGACAAAGAGAAAGCGCCTGCACCGCGTGTGTTTCGCTTGCGGGAGTAATAAAAAGCTCGGCAGGACCCCCTATATGAAAGGATGTGTGCCGGCTCATTGGCTCCTCACACAAAAATAAGCATCCTGCTTGCTCAAGCTTTACCTTCAGGCCGTCTGTCTGAGACATCGATTGGATTTCCTCCTAAAGCATTATTGCCAATAGCTGTTTACAGCAATCTTTTCCACCGGAGGCAGCTCATCCTCCGGCATACCAAGGCTGCGCATTAAATCGTGCGGCGCACTGTATCCCAGTTTTTTTAGCCGCAGATTCATAGTGGCTGCCTCAATGATGACCGCCAAATTTCGGCCCGGCTTGACCGGAATTGTCACGCAAGGTATTTTTATTCCTAAAATATCCATAACCTGATTTTCGAAGCCCAAACGATCATAGGGCGTTTCTTCGTTCCATGGCTCGAGCTGCACAATGAGCAGTATTTTCTCTGCGATCTTAACAGCGCGCATGCCAAACATGCGCTGCGCATTAATAACACCTATGCCACGCAGCTCCATAAAATGCCGAATATTATCGGGCGAGGTGCCGACCAGCGCCTTGCTAGACACCTTACGGATTTCAACAGCATCATCCGCCACCAGACGGTGCCCACGGACAATCAGCTCAACAGCCACTTCGCTCTTACCTACGCCGCTTTCGCCCAGAATCAACACACCGTCGCCGAACAGTTCCATGAGCACACCGTGCCGGGTGATGCGCGGGGCAAGATCAATATTTAGTTGAGAGATCAGCGAGGACATAAACGAACAAGTATTCTCATCGGTGCGAAGCAATGGAATCTGAGCGCGACTGGCAGCCTCAATCAGCGACGGGCAAACTTCCAAACTGCGGGTAATGATGACCACCGGCGGCTTCATGGAAAAAAGACGCTCGAGGCGCTCTTCTGCCACCGACTTTTCAAGGGTGTGCAGGTAACTCATCTCGGTTTTACCTAGTATTTGAACTCTGTGGCTGTCAAACACCTCAAAATAACCCGCCATTTGAAGGCCGGGGCGGTTGACCTCGGAACTTGAAATATTAATCTGGTCGGCAGGAATGGGTAAATAAATCGTTTCCAGCTTGAATTCACTAATCAGCTTAGAGAGTGCGATATGAAATTTTGTTGACATGCCTATCAGCACCTTATCATTTATCAAATTTTTATACTATGAGCTCATTATACAGGAATTTTTGTTATTTTTCAAACCCATTGTCCAGCTTTAAAAGTAGTTTTGCAGTTTTCTTTTTATAAACTTAATGGTATAATAACCGCGAAACGACTATGTGAACAGATGGATGCCCAAAACTCATTTGAAATCAAGGCTGTCGCCTTTAAAGAATGTTAATTTTTCAGCACATTACGTTTTTAAAAACGGACAATTTCCCTGATTGCAGACAACTAATTATTCGGAGGAAACATTGTGAGAATTGCTATTTTTGTGGAGACCTATCTCCCCTATCTTAACGGCGTCGTCACGCATGTTAAAATTTTACGAGAGGGCCTTATTCACAACGGTCACGAGGTATTGATTGTCACCGCTGACAAAAACGTGCGTGAACATACCATTGAGGATGGCGTCCTGCGCTGCCCTGCGCTGGAAGTCAAAAAAATTTACGGCTATGGAATTTCGAGCCCGTTGAGCATGACCCTTAAAAAGAAAATTCGGGAGTTTAATCCTGATATTATACACATTCAGCAGGAATTCGGCATTGGTTTGGCCGGTATACGCGCCGCTCGTGCACTCGATGTTCCGCTGGTTTATACACTGCACACCATGTATGATGATTATCTTTATTACATCGCGCCATGGCCACTTACCGACATGATGCGTCGCATTTCACACAACTATATCCGCTTCATCTCACGCCGTGCCGACATTGTGACCGGCCCCTCAAAAAAATGTGTTGATTATCTGGCGAATGCAGGCGTTCATCGCAAGGTTTATGTTATCCCCAACTCGGTAGAACTTGAAAACTACACCGAAGACGCCACTACGCCGGAGCAGCGCGCTGCCATACGTAAACAATATTCAATACCCGAAGATGCTTTTGTCGCCTGTTTCTGTGGGCGTATTGGCAAGGAAAAAGGCGTCGACAACCTTATTCGTCTATGGAAGGAACAAATTGACCCCAATAGCAATTCCTACCTGATGATTATTGGAAACGGACCTGCACGCGAAGAACTGGAACAACTCACCATTAGTCTTGGTATTCAGGATCACGTTATTTTTACCGGCGCGGTGGCGCATGAAGATATTCCGCCTTATTACGCCTGCTGTAACGCCTATGTGACCGCTTCTCTTTCCGAGATGTATTCCATCTCAATGTTGGAAGCACAGGCTTCTGGCCTGCCGGTGGTGCAAAGACTTGACCCTGACAATATTGACCAAATCAAGGTGGGTGTAAACGGATTCTTATTTGAAAGTGCCGAGGAATTTGGACAGATCATGAAAAAACTGCACGACCTGACCCCCGAAGCACATCAAACACTGAGCGAATCGGTCCGGGAGTCAGTCAGAGAACGCAGCAGTGACAGCATTGCAAAATATTTGCTTGATCTTTACCAAAAAGCCATTAATAAGCACGCCTGATAAAGGGCTTAACAATAATATTAACAGCGCTGTCTCGGTATTGAGACAGCGCTGTGTGGTTCATACTGTTATTCAGATTGCTGTTCAAGCGTGCCTAAGCTGGCTGCCTTGAGATAAGCGTTGATAAAGCCGTCGATATCTCCGTCCATAACGGCGTTGATATTGCCCGACTCAAATCCTGTGCGGTGGTCCTTAGCCAGCGTATAAGGCATGAACACATAGGAGCGTATTTGACTGCCCCAGGCAATTTCCTTCTGCACGCCTTTGATGTCCTCAATGTGCTCTAAGTGTTCGCGCTCCTTGATTTCTACCAGCTTGGAACGCAGCATCTTCATCGCCATGTCGCGGTTCTGATGCTGGCTGCGCTCATTCTGGCAAGCGACCACCACTCCGGTTGGAATATGCGTAATTCTGACCGCCGACGAGGTTTTATTGACGTGCTGTCCACCGGCACCACTTGCACGATAGACGTCGGTGCGCAGGTCTTCGGGCCGTATATCCACCTCGATGGTGTCATCAATCTCAGGCATAACCTCCAATGAGGCAAACGAAGTATGCCTCCGGCCGGAAGAATCGAAGGGAGAGATACGCACGAGGCGGTGCACCCCACCCTCCGACTTTAAATAACCGTAGGCGTTAAGCCCTTCAATAATGATGCTGGCGCTTTTAAGCCCCGCTTCGTCGCCGTCGAGATAATCGACAATCTTATAGGAAAAGCCGTGGCGCTCGGCCCATCGGGTATACATGCGGTAAAGCATCTGCGCCCAATCCTGAGCCTCAGTACCGCCTGCACCAGCGTGAAAGGTCAAAATCGCGTTCTTATCGTCATAGTCGCCGGTAAGAAGCGTCGAGAGTTTCATTTCATCCAGTTTGGCAAAGAAGTCATCACTGAGCGTCTCAATTTCCAACAGGACACTTTCATCGTTTTCTTCCTGCGCAATCTCGATCAGCGTCATGGCATCCTCGTATCGGGTAGTGAGTTCGTCATATTCCTCTATGCGGTTTTTTAGCTGCTTTGTACGTGAAAGCACCTGCTGAGAGTTATCCAGATCGTCCCAAAAGCCCGGTTCAGCCGCCTTCATTTCCAGCTCAGCTACCTGAATACCCAGCCTTTTGTAGTTTATCGCCTCCGCCAAATCCAAAAGCTCAGGCTTTCGGGCGGAAAGAGCCAATCGCATTTCTTCGAGCTGAAGCATGTTATCCATCCTTTATTCAATATCGTTTGTTATTATACGGAAAAAGCTGATTGTTGTAAAGGGCGGAAAACCAATGTCTTAGTGTTTATTTACAAATTATCAATTGTGCTTTCACCGCCCCTACGCTATAATGGAATTATTAACATCAAAGTGAAAATGTAGTCGTGGCATTTCGGTACTGCCCAGACTGCTTTATCCGAATGGAGGGTTCTGATTTGAGCCGATACACTGGTCTTTTATGCGAAAGCTGCAAAGAATCTTTTACCGATAATGACGATATTGTCGTCTGCCCTGACTGCGGTGCCCCGCATCACAGAAGCTGCTATGAAGCGCAGGGTCATTGTGCGCTGCAGGAAAAACACAGCGATAAGTTTGTGTGGCAGGCCCAAAGGCCTAATACCGAAAATGAGCAGAGACAAGCTTCTTCTATTATCTGCCCGAATTGCAATGCAGCAAACCCGCCACTGGGACGATATTGTCAGATGTGTGGCACTCCCCTTGAAAGCAGCAGTTCTGCGGTGCCAAATGCTTCTAATGCTTATGGCCAATACAGCCAGGGCGCGCAGGGTTACGGCACAAAGCAGAACTCGGCCTCTAATTCTAACAATTTTGAGCGCTGGGATATCGACGGCGTCAGCTCTCAGGAGATCTCTGCCTATACCGGTAACGGTTCTTATTATTTTCTGCGGCAATTCAAATTAATTCTTCGCACGCAGTTTAATATGAGCTGGAACTGGAGCGCCTTGATCTTCAATTTTTTCTATTTCTTTTATCGAAAAATGTATAAGGTTGGTTTTGCGCTGCTGGGATTTTATATTGTCTCAAGCATTCCGACCTTTCTCTGCTTTTTTGGCCCCACCGATGCGACCACGACAATGATGGGCGTTTCCATCGCCTATAATTCTCATATGTTGAACCAGGTTGCCCCCTTTGCAACAATTATTAATATGATGCATCTGTTTTTACGAATCTGGTGCACCATTTTTGCCAATAAGCTTTATCTTAAAACCACCCTGCAAAATATTAAGCGATTCAAAAGTGAATCCGGCATCCCCGAGGGAACGCCGGAATATTACAGCGGTTTGTATTACTATGGCAGACCCAATCGTCTTGCCGCAATTCTGATCGGCTTCGGATTATTTACTGCTCAGAGCGTTTTAATGAATTTTATTACCTGGAGCATAGTTTAATGGCAAAACCATTTAATGATTGCAATAAAGTGAGG
The DNA here is from genome assembly GCA_034933525.1 of Candidatus Fimivivens sp. Lineage (GTDB taxonomy): Bacteria > Bacillota > Clostridia > Oscillospirales > Ruminococcaceae > Yanshouia. The sequence continues at coordinate 390,830 of JAYFNI010000001.1, read as the reverse complement.
AAATGACATGAAAATTACAAAAGCTGTTATTCCGGCCGCCGGTCTGGGAACCCGCGTGCTGCCGGCTTCGAAGGCTATTCCAAAAGAAATGTTGCCGATAGTGGACAAGCCGGCCATTCAATATATTGTTGAAGAGGCTGTTGCCGCTGGAATTACCGATATTCTGATTATAACAGGGCGTGGCAAGGGTGCAATTGAGGACCATTTTGACCGCGCACCTGAGCTGGAAGACCGTCTGCTAAAGGGCGAGAAAAATGCGCTTTATGACGAATGCATCAAGTGCTCAAGCCTTGCCAATATTCAATATGTTCGTCAAAAAGAGACAAAAGGCCTTGGCCATGCCGTGCTGTGCGCAAAAAGCTTTGTCGGCAACGATCCGTTTGTTGTGATGTACGGTGATGACGTCATTTTGGGTGACACCCCAGCCACTGCTGAGCTTTGCACAGTTTATGAGCAGACTGGTCGCTGCGTTCTGGGCGTCAAGGAAGTTCCCTTATCCGAAATGCATAAATATGGTTCAATTAAATTTTCATATGACGAAGCGCACAATATGATCGTTTCTGATATGAATGAGAAGCCCAAACCTGGAGAGGCGCTTTCGTCTTTCGCAATTTTAGGTCGTGTGGTTCTTACGCCTGAGATTTTTCCAGTATTGGAGCAGACCACGCCTGGCGCAGGCGGCGAAATTCAACTGACCGACGCCATGAAGGTTTTGGCCCACCGTGACAAAATGGCCGCCAAGGAGTACTCGGGCACCCGATATGACATGGGCAACAAGCTCGGCATTATCGAGGCCACCCTTGCCGCTGGACTTTCACGCGATGATCTTAAAGACGATCTAAAAGTTTTATTAACCGATATTGTTGCGAAATTTTAGCATTGCGAATTACTGTTCTTAAAATTTTTATTGACAAGCATCTCATATGCTGTTATATTCTATCTGTTATGCTTTAGTTAAAAAGCAGAATCCTTGTCTTGCGCAGCCGCGTGAGACCTTACGTCCAGAAGGAGGTGTACAAAATGGCAAAGATTACCGCGAACTATGAGACTGTTGCAATCTTCAATGTTCAGTCCGGCGAGGAAGGTATCGCTGCGCTGGTTGAGAAATTCAAGTCTCTGATCGGCGCAAACGGAACCATCACCAACGTCGAAGAATGGGGCAAGCGCAGACTTGCATACCCGATCAACGACGAGAACGAAGGTTACTACCTGTTTGTAGAGTTCAACTGCGCTCCCGATTTCCCTGCTGAGCTCGACCGTATCTACAAAATTACCGACGGCGTGTTGCGTTCCCTGATTATCGTCAAAAGCGAGGATTAAGGAGGAACGGCCATGTATAACAAGGCAATTTTGATCGGTCGTCTCGTGGCAGATCCCGAGATGCGCACCACCCCTAATGGTGTCAATGTTGCGACCTTCCGCATTGCGGTTGACCGTGCTTACGCCAAGGGTGCCGACAAAAAAGCGGATTTCATCAGCATTGTTTGCTGGCGTCAGCAGGCCGAATTTGTCAGCCGTTACTTTTCTAAAGGAAAAGCTATTGGTGTTGAGGGCTCTATTCAGACCCGCGACTATACCGACAAAGACGGAAACAAACGCTACGCTTTTGAGGTTGTTGCTGACCGCACGTTCTTTGTGGAATCAAAGAATGCTTCAGGTTCAGCACCCACTGCTCCCGCCGGAAACGAAGGCGTCTCTTACGCCAGCGGCTCCGCCGGAGATTTTCAAGTGGTAGACAACGATGATGACCTCCCGTTTTAATTGAACGTTCTACAAAACAAGTAGTAAAGGAGTTGAAAAGATATGGCTTTTGATAGAAGCGACCGCGACAGCAAGCCGCGCGGCAGAAAAGGCAGAAAGAAAGTTTGTGCCTTCTGCGTAGATAAAATCCATGATATTGATTACAAGGACGTTCCCCGTCTGAGAAGATATCTCTCCGACCGCGGAAAGATCGTCCCCCGCCGTGTAACCGGCACCTGCGCCCGCCATCAGCGTCAGCTGACCATCGCAATCAAGCGCGCAAGACATTTGGCGTTCCTGCCTTACGTCAGCGATTGATTCATATGTTTTAAAAGCCTGCGGCAAATTATTGCCGCAGGCTTTTTGCAGTTTGGAAGTAGATATCTGGGTATTTCAATGCGCTATGGCTGCTTTTTATAGGCGATATTTATAATAAGCGTCAACAGCATTGGAATAACTGCATAGCCAGCATTTGCTTCTCCGCCGGTAAAAAGCACATATCCGGCACCAATGAATGTTAAAGTCACGAAAATAAAACGCATAATCATCAAAATATTTTTCAGTGAATTCACCTCATTCACTCTAATCAATATAACCCAAAGCAGGCTCTGATCTCGCCAACTGAATAAAGCGAGCCATAGGCACAAATTACATCTGCGGGTTCGGCAAGTTCAAGAATTCGAGCAACTCCCTCCGAAATCGTTGCACAGGGTTCTGCCGAAATACTATACTCACGCTGCAACAATTCCGAAAGTGTCTCTGCCGACATGGCGCGCGGGCTGGGTGGCGTAATAGTAACAATATGCTTTGCTATTGGCAGCGTCGGTTCAATAATGCCACGGTAATTCTTATCTGCCAGAACGCCAAGCAATAAGCAAATCTTTTGGTTAGAAAACAGCTCGCGCAAAGTTGCTTCAACCGCGCTTGCACACTGTGGATTATGCCCGCCGTCCACAAAAAAGTCGGGTGATCTTTGCAACAGTTCAAACCTACCTGGCCAGCGGGTATTTTTTAGCCCCTCGCCCACTGCTTGTTCAGATATTGCAAAGCCTTTTTGTCGAAGCACTTCGACAATTGACAGCACTGTGGAAACATTTTGTAGCTGATGTTCCCCTAATAGCGGCAGATGATAAATCCGCTCTCTACGATATAATAGCTGCTGCCCGTCCGACCCCTGCGACAGCCGATGAATATAGCTTTTTTCAGCCACACAAAACGCCGCCTGCTGTTTATAGCAAATATCTGCAATGACATCGACAATGTTTATTGGCTGGTCGCTTATGACCGCTGTTGTCCCTGGCTTGATGATACCCGCTTTTTCAGCTGCAATTTTCTCAACGGTATCCCCTAAAAGTGCAGTGTGCTCCAGTCCAATTGCCGTTATGGCTGCCACCAGCGGCGATTTGATGATATTAGTCGCATCCAGTCTGCCGCCTAGGCCAACCTCCAGCACTACAATATCACAGTGCCGCTCGGCAAAATAAGTGAAGGTAATAGCACTGACCAACTCAAATTCGGTGGGTCGCTCCTGCATTTTTTCCGCACAGACTAGAACCTTTTCCGTCACAGCAACAAGGTCTTCATCCGGTATCGAAAGGCCATTGACTCGGATTCGCTCATTAAATCGAGCAATGTAGGGCGACGTGCACAAGCCCGTTACATAGCCCGCCTGCTGTAAAATTGAAGCAGTCATGGCGGCGACAGAGCCCTTCCCATTGCTGCCTGCAATATGGACATATTGAAGTGTATCCTGCGGGTTGCCTAAAAGTCGCATGAGTTCCTGAATTCGTTTTAGTCCTGGAACACTTTTTTCCCAAGGGGTTTGGTGTATAGCTGCCAGCGCTTGTTCATAGGTCATATGCACGCACTCCATCCAATATCAGTAAGCAAAATAAAAAAATTATTAAAGCCGCTTAGAAAATCTGCTTTAATCTTGTTGATCATCAGACGCGCTGTTAGAATCCCCATTCTTCGGCGGCCAATAAGTTTCAGTTCGGGGCGGCATCGAATAGACATATTCTTCATTCCAAGATGAAGACGACTCCTCTTCTGGCGGCTCCACAACCTGCGCCACGTAAATAATAATAGTATCGGTATTACGATATACAATATTGCCTGCAGGTATGCTGGTATTGAGCACAGTGCCGTCTTTGGCGTCCGGATGTGCTTCATCCGGCTCAATTAGTTCGACGGTGTAGCCAATTTCTGCATGGTTAAGCTCGGCGGTGGCCTCAGCCAGCGTTTTGCCCTGTAAATCGGGCATAGGGAGCAGTTCACTACCTTTGCTAACCCAAAGATAAATCTGTGCTGAATTTCCTGGTGTTTCGCCCGATTTTGGCTGTTGAGCCACAATTGCTCCCGCCGGCTGGCTTTCGGAGAATATCCGCTCTATTTGAAAGGTGAAAAGCCGCTGATACAAAGGATCGAGCAGCACCTTCTGAACATCCGTTCCGACGAGGTTTGGCACAACAATCTCAGCCTGAGATGACTCTGAACCCTCCTGTGATGACTCTTCCTCTGCGGGCTGAGAACTGGAGGCAATTGGCTGAAAATAAGTATCAACCAAACGGTATGCCAGCGCTAGTGAAAACATCGCTACTATTGAAATGAGTGCTAACGCCAGTAAAAGCGGTCGGACATTGCTGCCTTTTGCAGCCGGTACAATCAATTCATCGGTTCGCTTTTCTAATGGGATAGGTAACTGATAGGTCATCGTTCCCTGATCGGGTGAGACTAACAGCGCACACCAGAATTCCTCAACCGTGCGATAGCGGCTGCGCAAGTCGACGGTCAGCGCCCGCACCAGTGCGTCTGATACGTTTTGAGGAATCTCTGGCACCAGATCAATCGGCGCTGCCAGCTCGCGGCCTTTGCCGCGCTGCCGCCATTCAACAGGCGTGATACCGGTCAGGGCGCGATAGCATACCGAGCCCAGCGAATAAACGTCGCTCCAACTGCCCTGCCAGCTGTTTGAGGAGTATTGTTCCGGCGCGCTATAACCAAAATACAGCGTAGAAGCAATCTCACTTTCGGCAGTACGGGCTGCTGGAATACAAAAACCAGACAACATCAATGCATTAGCAGAATTGACTAATAGGGTTTCCGGTGAAATTCCCCGATGATATATTCCATCGGCGTGCATACGACCAAGCAATTTTACGATTGGCGTTATCATAAATTTGAGCTGCTTCCAGCTTAACGCATGTCCGCGACGCGCCATAAAATCGTCAAAAGTTTCGTTCTCAGAATACTTCTCGATAGCGTAGACCGTGTTATTGCGCCAGATAATCTCGGACGGGCGCAAAACGGGGAAATCATCGGGTAGCTGCATTAGGTAATTACAAAGCTCTTCATAATCTGATGAAAGAGATTTGTATTGAACATCGCAGCCCGGAAGCACTTCAGCCCTGCCGGCAGCATCGCGTTGCATAATCGTCTCGGCAAAAAATTCTTTGATCGTGACCAGCTGACCGGAAACAATATCTCGACCAAGGTAGATCAAAGTTTCGCCGCAGGATGAAATCTGACGTGTGATCTCATAGCGTTCATCTAACTTGCGTTTGATAGTCTGTTCCAACGCTCTGCCTCCCCTCTAAACAATGTTATTTCAACAGATAGATTTCCATAATAAGGCTAACGGTAAAAACGTTGTAGGACAAAATCCATTCAATAAAGATATCCCGCTTTTCAGCAAAATAAAAGTGTAAAAACACTTCGAATATCATACACGTTTTTTGGCTTTCTTGCAACAGGGAGCTACAGAAAACAGCGCCGCATTAAGCAGCGCTGTTTTTATCTGAGCGTTTGTAAATATTCATGAGGCAGCGTATGTAGCTACCCCTGAATACCGAGGCCAAAGCTAACCTGCAAAGCATGATTTATCTGGTTCATAGAATCGTCATCCAACCTTCCCATACGTTCTTTCAATCTTCTCTTATCAATAGTTCGAATCTGTTCTAATAACACAATCGAGTCGCGTGAAAGCCCGCAAGACTGTGAAGATAGCTCGATATGGGTCGGCAGTTTCGATTTGTCCTTTTGGCTGGTGATAGCCGCTGCTATGACGGTGGGACTGTACCGATTCCCTACATCGTTTTGAACGATGAGTACCGGCCTGACACCGCCTTGCTCAGAGCCGACCACAGGACTTAGGTCGGCGTAAAAAATGTCTCCTCGTTTTACCGTCATGGTCATCACACTCCGTCCGATGTTATGCAGTAATATTCTGACCGACGGTGTTAAGTTTTAATCAGATATACCACAATTATCATCAGGCAATATTCGCCTGTTACATTCTATGCAACAGGTTTGGGTATTGCACCCCTCAGCTTTTTGAAAATACAAAGTCTGAAAATTTTATATAACCACGTTCAAGCGTTAAGTCTATAAAGGTTCCATCAATTTTATTGCAGCGCAATATCGCTGTGCCCGCTTTTAAAATTAAATCGTTGCCGTTGGCTGAAGTTTCTGCATGCGGCAGCATAACAAACGCTTGCTCCAGCGATGACAGCAGCGAACCAGAAAGCAAGGTTTCTTTGGGCGCAGTAAACGACAACTCCCCCTGTTCAATGCCGTAGCCTCCATCTCCATAATAGAATATCAGTGGCTCGGTAAGCGTTTCACTATTAAGCGTCACGGTTAGGATACCGTCATTACCCTTCTTTATAAACCCCCGATAGTCCTCATCGCACCATTTAACTGAAATATTAGAATCAAATGCCTGATTTAAAAGCTTATCGGGCCGTTCGGTTCTGCCTAGAGCACTACAGGCCGCCAGCATCAGTACTGCGCACCCTATGTAAAAGAAACGCGCCAACTTGTTCATAATAATCCCTCCTACTGACAATGATATTAATGAATACACAATATCATCCCCATTAATGCTGCCATATAACCTATCTGACAGACTTAAATGGTATAAGTATTATAACCAAGGCCAATTCTATTTCTATATCACCCATGTACACTTCGGTAAAAATATTGAAAAGAAAGAAAATGTTAAAAGGCCTTGAAACCGGCAATAACCTGTGATAAACTAATTTAATAAATAGTCATAACGCATTGACGGAGAAAGTATGTCCGCTATAAGCGCCGCAGAGAGATCGGTTCACCGGCTGAAAGACCGATTGTGCAAAGGCAGACTGAAGTTCCCTCCCGAGTGGCACTGCTGAAGTTTTTATGGTAGGTGGTGACGGATTTACCCCACGTTATCGGGGGACAAAGTGTTTGCCGAATTTTCGGCGAAAAGCCGGGTGGTACCGCGGAAGCAGATTATCGAATCCTTTCGTCCCTTTTATTGGGGATGGGAGGCTTTTTCTTTTCCCACACAAAAACGGTAATAATAATTTATGAGGTGATCGTATGAACGAAGCAATCAGTCGCATCATCACGCAGGCGGAACAGGAATTGCTAAACGCCCCAAGTTTGCCCGCCCTCGACGCGGTGCGCGTCAAATATCTCGGCAAAAAGGGCGAGCTGACCGCTATTTTAAAAGGCATGGGCGCACTGACCCCCGAGGAGCGCAAGGAGGTTGGTCAAGCCGCCAACGACGCGCGTGCTGTGATCGAAGCAGCGCTGAGCAAAAAGCTGGCGGAACTCAAGGACGCGGAACTCAACGCAAAACTGGCTGGCGAAGTTATTGACGTAACCATGCCGGGCAACCATGCGCCGTTGGGCAAGCGTCACCCTTTGAATCTCGTGCTGGATGAAATTAAGGAAATCTTTCTCGGAATGGGCTTTGACGTTGTCGAAGGTCCTGAGGTTGAGACTGACTACTATAACTTTGAGGCGCTCAATATCCCCAAGGAGCACCCTGCGCGTGATACACAGGATACGTTTTATATCTCTGACGAGGTTGTTCTAAGAACCCAGACCTCTCCTGTACAAATTCGCACAATGGAGCAGCGCAAGCCGCCCATTCGCATTATCGCGCCCGGCAAGGTGTACCGCTCTGACGCTGTGGATGCCACCCATTCCCCGTTGTTTCACCAGATTGAGGGCATGGTCATCGATAAGAACATTACGATGTCCGATCTGAAAGGAACACTGGACACCTTTGCAAAGCGCCTGTACGGCGAGGACACCGTTACACGTTTCCGCCCACATCACTTTCCGTTCACCGAGCCTTCGGCTGAAATGGATATTATGTGCTTCAACTGCCACGGCGAGGGCTGCCGCTTGTGCAAGGGCGAAGGCTGGATTGAGCTGCTCGGCTGCGGCATGATACACCCCAAGGTGCTGCAAAACGGGGGCATCGACCCCGAAGAGTACAGCGGCTTTGCACTGGGCATGGGCCTTGACCGCGTGACCATGAGACGCTATAACATCGACGACCTGCGGCTTCTTTTTGAGAACGACCTGCGGTTCCTCGGCCAGTTTTAAAGGGAGGCGTAAAAAGAATGGATCTTTCAATGAGATGGCTTGGCGACTACGTCACGCTGGATGAAATCCCCCCTAGGGCATTCTGCGAAGCGATGACAATGTCCGGTTCTAAAGTAGAAGGCTTCACTAAAGAAGGCGAAGAAATAGAGAACGTCGTGGTCGGCAAAATTCTTTCGCTTGTGCCGCACGGCAATTCCGACCACATGTTCATCTGCCAGGTGGATGTTGGCAGCAAGACTGTACAGATTGTCACAGGTGCCTCCAACCTCAAGGTGGGCGACATTATTCCTGCAGCGCTCGACGGCGCAACTCTGCCTGGCGGGCACAAAATCGTCACCACCAAGCTGCGCGGTGAACTCAGTGAAGGCATGCTCTGCTCTCTTGCCGAGCTGGGATTGACCAAAAATGACTTTCCCAACGCAATTGAGGATGGCATTTTCGTTATCGACGAGCCCTGCAAGCTCGGCGAGGATATTCGCACCGCACTTGGAATTAATGACACCATCGTGGAATTCGAAATCACTTCCAACCGCCCGGACTGCCTTTCGGTTATCGGTCTGGCGCGTGAGGCAGCTGTCACCTATGGCAAACCACTGACCGTCAAAGCGCCGGTCGTAGCTATGGGTAGCAGCGACATCAACATCAATAATATGCTGTCAGTAGAGGTCAAGAACCCTGTTCTCTGCCCGCGCTATGTCGCCAGAGCAGTCACCAACGTCAAAATCGGCCCCTCCCCGCTTTGGATGCGTGAGCGGCTGCGCGCTTCGGGTGTGCGTCCCATCAATAATATCGTCGACATCACGAACTATGTCATGCTGGAATACGGTCAGCCGATGCACGCCTTTGACGTCAACTGCGTCGCAGGCAAAAAGCTGGTCATCCGTAACGCCCAGCCCGGAGAAACGCTCATGACGCTCGACGGCACCGAACGTGCGCTTTCGCCTGAAATGCTGGTTATCGCTGACGCAGAAAAACCTTCTGCAGTCGCAGGCGTTATGGGCGGCGAAAATTCTGGCATTCATGAAGATACGGTTACAGTCGTGTTCGAATCTGCCAATTTTTTCGGCAGCTCGGTGCGTACCACCGCTAAAAAGCTCGGCATGAGAACCGAGGCTTCTTCCCGCTTTGAAAAAGGGTTAGACCCCACCGTTTGCCTGACCGCCGCTGACCGTGCCTGCGAGCTGGCTATTTTGCTCGGTGCCGGTGAACCGGTGAACGGTGCGATTGATGTGGATAATTCCGCTAAGCCGGCTACTGTTATCAAGCTGGAGCCAGACTGGATTAACCGCTTTTTGGGCATTTCTGTCTCTCGTGATGAAATGGTTAAAACGCTGCAAGCCATTGGCTGTGATGTAAAGGGTGATGACATTACAGCGCCCTCTTGGCGCGCGGACCTTGAACACAAGGCCGACGTTGCCGAAGAAATCGCGCGTTTTTACGGCTATAACAAAATTCCAACCACCTCTATTCAGGGTGGTGTTTACGGTGTTGTAACCGAAGCGCATAAGCTTGAACGCCGTGCAGTCACCACACTACTAGCGCAGGGCATGAGCGAAATTTGCACCTACACCTTTGTTTCTCCCAAGGCGTTTGACCTGGTGCGTATTCCAGAGAATAGCCCGCTGCGCAACACCGTTAAGATTCTAAATCCACTGGGCGAAGACACCAGTGTCATGCGCACCGTCGTCTACCCGTCGATGATGGAAGTGCTCGCGCGTAACTACAACAACCGTAACGAATCGGCCGCACTTTTTGAAGTTGCCAAGGAGTTCATTCCCAAGGAGAGCATCAACACCCTGCCCGATGAAAATAAAATGCTCTCATTGGGCATGTACGGTCCTAATTATGATTATTTCTCGCTTAAAGGCATTGTTGAGGAGCTTTTAGAGATTTTTGGCATTGCAGACTACGATGTGACCGCCGTCACCAATAACCCCACTTTCCATCCTGGGCGCTGCGCAGAATTGACCAAGAATGGCCGATTGATCGGCACTATCGGCGAAGTGCACCCCTCGGTTTGCGCCAACTATGATATGGGCGTACGTGCCTATATAGGCCGCATTGATCTTGCGGTACTGTTTGAGCTTTCAGATGTTTCCGGACGCACCTATCGCCCCCTTCCTCGCTTCCCCGCTTCCACGCGTGATATGGCCCTGCTCTGCGATGACGTGCTGCCAGTGTTGACCATAGAAAAAGCCATCAAGTCTCAGATTGGTGACATTCTGGAATCAGTCTCACTGTTTGACCACTATAAGGGCGCACAGATTCCCGAGGGCAAAAAGAGTCTGGCATTTGCTATTTCAATGCGTGCCGCCGACCGTACACTAACCGACACCGAAGTGAATGCAGCTATGGAACGCGCATTGAATGCTGTTTCTGCGCTGGGCGCACAGCTTCGCGCATAAATTTCGCTTGTATTCGGGAAACATATGTTGTAAGATAGTAGTAAGAGGTGATATTATGCAAGAGCCAACACGCTCCTTTTCAATTTACGAAGACAAAGAATCCGAAGTGCGCAACATTCTCACAGGGGTTTATGATGCGCTCAAGCAAAAGGGGTACAACCCGATAAACCAAATCGTCGGCTATATCCTTTCGGAGGATCCCACCTATATCACTACCTACAATAACGCCCGCAGCCTTATTCGCCGCATTGACCGGGACGAGCTACTTCAAATCCTCGTTCGGTCTTATCTTGGCGAGTAGGTATTCGGCTTTTTAGCCGTTACAGCGAAATTTCCACTGAAAGGGGTCGATTTTATTGTCCGAAGCCAAAAAGCAGACGCTTCCCGCCTTTAAAGGGAAACCGTTGGTGCGTTCCGGCAACGTATTGTACTACGGCGATCCGTCCGAGAAGTATATTGCCATGATGCAGGTTCTCACCAACAAAAGCTTTGAGGATGTTACGCTTTCCGACCGGGTATCGGTTCAGATTCTTTCTACCGATGAAACGATTCACACCAGTCAGCGTGTGATTAAGCGTACTGAAAAAAATGGTCTTTACAAGGCGCTTACCATAGCCACCATTTGGCTGGAGCGTGCTTTGAACAATCAGTAAACTGATAGCTGCTAAAAGGGGCGCGACTGCATTGTACAGTCGCGCCCCTTTTAGCAGCTTAATTTTTTGGTCAATCGTACGTGTGTGTGCGCTATTAAACTATTTTTAATAATTTTGTGTCTTTTATGGTAAATTGTAATTACAACTTAAATAGGAGTGATTAGCTATGTATGAGTCATATTTAGGTACGATTGTCGCATGGGCAGGTTTCTGGGTGCCAAAAGGCTGGGCCCTGTGTAACGGACAGCAACTACCAATTGCTCAGTATCAAGCGCTTTATGCTGTGATTGGCACCCAATACGGCGGTGACGGCGTGAACACGTTTGCAATGCCAAGCCTTGTTGACACGCATGAAAAGCCCATAAAATATATTATTTGCGTCGAGGGCTTGTTCCCACCACGTGATTAGACTGCCGATACAACCGAAACTAAGCAGGGTCAGACAAGCTTTTATGCTTATCCGGCCCTGCTATCATTCTAATTACTTTAGCCAACCGCCCAGCCATTTAATTAAGCCTTGAACAAAGCCGACTTTAGCTGTGCCGCTAGCTGAACTGTCTGATATAGATGAAGTATCTTCGGTCTGCTCGGGTGGCGTTTCTGGCGCGCTGCCGTCAACATTATTCTTGCGATGGGTATAATCACTTTTTTTGATGCCGGCAATTGTTAGTGCGTCAGTCAGTTTTTCGGCTTTTACATTTACCGTCTCCTGCAACGCCTTTTTTTCATCCTCGGTGAGCGCTGTATTACTTATACCGGTTTTTTCTGCAGCCAAAGCATCTTTATAGGCCGCGAGCAATTCATTTAGATCCGCCCGCTTATTTTCCTCTACGTTGGCAATTAATTTCTCTACCATTTCAGTATCCAGCGTTTGAAAAGCAAAGCCATTTCGCCCGCCTCTGTTGCCATCATTCTGGCGGCTATTATTTATTTCATCGCTGAGGCGCGAGTCTAAATTGATTCCCGCTTTTGAAAGCGCAGAAGCCAAAGCGCTTCTTGCATCGGCAGTTGCCTTTCTCTGTGTGTCTAACGCGTCCTGCGTCGCTGATGAAGCCGCTTCCAATGTAGTCTTTTCAGCAGCCAGCGCATCTTCATAAGCTTGGAGTAACTTGGTCAGATTGGCCTGAGTTTCATCATCTTCAAGTGCATTAATTTTTTCTTTGATCTGAGAGAGAACCATAGCGCCATCTTTACTTCCCGGCGCTCCCCGCCTGTCTCCGCGCTTCCCTGGCGATGGGCTGCTGTCTGCAAAGGCGCCTACTACCATTAGGGCTACAGCAAGCATCATGCAAAGGATAAATCCAAAAGACTTTTTCATTAAATAATACACTCCTTATTACGTTTTAATTATGCGACCTTAAAAGATACGGTGTCATCCATTTTTTTCTAATTTGCATTCCGAATAGTCTGCCAGAAAAGGAAATTTATCCAATAAGTCTAATCAAAAGAATAACGGTCAAATGTGTAATTTTAGTGACAACTTGCTTAAAACTACATAAAAATGCCGCCGCAAGTTATACCTGCGGCGGCTTAATTATTCTATTAGAGCTCCTGTGCAAAAAACAAACCAGAGATATTTGTTAAGGCCTCAATTAACTGATTTCGATCTACTCTTTTGCCGTCGTGATTAACGCTAAGTACTATTGAAACGCTGTCACCAATCTTGCTGATCGTATCAATATTAGTCACACGCCAGTCAAGTGAATGAATCACCTTAATAATCTGCCCTAAGTGGACATCTTGGTTATATTCTATAAACAACTGAAATTTGTTAGAATACTTGACATGTTCAGCATCTAAACGGTCTAGCACCTCAAGTACAAGGTAGAGGAACAAGCACATGATGACGGCACCCTCATAAAACCCGATACCGATAGCAAGCCCCATGCAGGCCGAAGCCCATAGTCCCGCCGCCGTTGTGAGTCCTGAAACTTGATTGCGACCAGTCACCACAATAGTACCCACGCCCAAAAAACCGATACCACTGATGACCTGAGCACCTAAGCGGGCCGGATCCGCAGCACCGTTCATAGTGTCAAAGATATACTGGCTCACCATCATGACCGAAGCTGAACCGATGCAAACCACTAGATGGGTTCTTAGCCCCGCAGGATGGCGCTTTTTACCTCGCTCCATGCCTATGACACCGCCTAACACGACCGCAAGGGCAAACCGGGCAAAAATCGAAAGTAGTGTCAGGGTTCTAAGTGAATTAAGGACTTCACCCATTTGAGCTAGCATCGCACTTTCTCCCCGTTTAAAAAATCCATTTAAATGGTTACTTATTCAATTATTGCCCGGAAAGCAGCATGCCAAGCAGTTCGTGCGCCTTTGGCACGAACAAACCTGATGCCTGCGCAGTTTTTTCGTTGTATATGCGGGGCTGCACTCCCTGCTGCCCCTTTCGGCAATAGGCAAACGGAACGGGGGTTCTCGTATGTGTTCTCAGTGCGATGGGCGTCGGGTGGTCTGGTGCGACCATAACTGCCCAGTCCTCACCGCTCTGATCGAGGGCTGCCATCACTGGCCCAATTATATGCGAGTCAATTTGCTCAATTGACCAAATTTTTTCCTTCAGCTGCCCCTGATGTCCACATTCATCAGGTGCCTCAACATGGATATAGACGAAATCACAATCCTCCTGAATCGCCTTGATGGCTGCCTCACCCTTGCCCTTAAAATTGGTGTGATAGTTGCCGGTCGCACCTTCAACAGGAATAACCTTCATCCCCATTGACAGGCCAATCCCCTGCAGCAGATCCACAGCGGAAATCATACCGCCACGAAGGCCAAATTGCTTCTCAAAGCTGTGAAGCTTGGGTCGGGTACCTTCGCCCCAAAACCACACCGATGTCGCAGGGTTCTTACCCTGCGCAACGCGAGCCAAATTCACTGGATGATTGCGAAATGCCTCAGTCGAATAGGCCATCATCTCTAACAGAAGATCGTGGTTAACTCCTTGAGGTATGTAAGCTTCACCTAGCCTTTTGCCGGAAATATCGTGCGGCGGAACGAGCGTGGCACCCGTGCTGCCGCCTCTGAGCACCAGACAATGACGATAGCTGACGCCCGGATGAAACTCAATTCTATCAGAACCAAAACGCTGCTGCATTACGGCAATAAGCTGCTCGGCCTCGGCACTGGAGATTTCGCCCGCAGAATAGTCAAGCATGGTGCGGTCAGTCAGCGCCTTTTGATCTGACAACGTCACGAGGTTACAGCGATATGTCACGTCGTTTTCGCCCAGCGTTACGCCCATGCTGACCGCCTCAAGCGGCGAACGGCCGGTGTAGCACTTTGACGGATCCACTCCGATGATGGATAGATTGGCGATATCACTACCGGCAGGCAGGTTGTCCGGAACGGTCACACTTAGCCCCATAACACCGTCGGTCGCGATGCGATCCATGTTCGGATGTTTGGCTACCTCAAGCGGGGTCTTGCCACCCAGCTCGGCAATCGGCTCATCTGCCATGCCGTCGCCCAAAAAGATTACGCATTTCATTAAAATTCGACACTCCCTATTATAAAAAGGCGGGATGCCATAAACAGACAAAGCCGTTTTAGAGCACCCCGCTTCGCATTGATGCTATTTGCTTAAAAAACCTGATAGGAAAATAATTGCCTAAACGCTTTAATCGAACTTAGACGTGTTTCTCTTCAAAAGAACGCATGAAATTAACCAAGGCCTCAACGCCCTCATATGGCATATTGTTATAGATCGACGCACGCATACCGCCAAGCACCTTATGCCCCTTGAGGTTGGACATGCCAAGCGCTGATGCCTCTTTGACAAACTGGGCATCAAGTGCCTCGTCCCCGGTTCTGAAAACAACGTTCATGATCGAGCGGCTATCCTTGTCAGCGCCGCCCTTAAACAGCTTGCTGGAGTCGAGATAATCGTAAAGCAGCGCCGCCTTGGCGACATTTCTGCGCTGCATTTCGGTCACGCCGCCGATGGATTTGATGTATTCCAGCACCAGCTTGGTTACATAAATGCACCAGCAATTCGGGGTGTTATACATCGACTCTTTTTCAGCCATCGTCTTAAAGTTGAGCATCACTGGCGTATCTGCGGTAGGTTCTTGAATCAGATCCTCACGAATAATAACCAGTGCCATACCGGCAGGCGCAATATTTTTTTGCACGCCCGCATACAGCACGCCAAAGCGGCTGACATCCAACGGCTCTGAAAGGATATTACTTGAAATATCGGCCACAAGAGGCACTTTACCGGTTTCGGGGATATACGGAAACTTGGTACCATACACGGTGTTGTTAAAACAGATGTGTACATAGTCAGAATCGGGATTAAGCTTCAGTTCATGCTGCTGCGGAATGCGGTCATACTTTGTCTCTTCAGAGCTCCCCGCAATATTAACTTTGATAAACTTTGCGGCCTCTTTTGCAGACAGTGAAGAAAAGTTTCCGGTCTTGATATAATCGGCCATGCCGTTGCGCTTTAAGTTAAGCGGGAGTGCTGCAAACTGAAGGGTCGCGCCGCCTTGCATGAACAGCACCTTGTAATTATCAGGGATCTGCATAACCTCTCGAAGAAGCTTTTCCGCATCCTGTGCAATTTCAATGAACACTTTAGATCGATGACTCATCTCCATCACGCACATGCCACTGCCGTGGTAATTGTACATATCGCGGTTACATTCCTCAAGCACTTCGATGGGTAGCATTGAAGGACCCGCCGAAAAATTATAGATACGTTCATACTTTGACATCACTATGACCTCCTAAATTTATGACCCATACTCTGTTGATTCCCTCAGGCCTCCTCAGTATTACAGACCATTTATAAATAAAACTTTGTCCTTTTCATAAGATGCAATCCAACCACAGATGCATTTCCACGCCTCTATAGGAGAAAAACAACTATTCACAGTATATGTCTCCGGACAACCAGCGTCAACACCTTGTTTGGCAAAATAAAAAAAGAAGGGAGTTAATATAAAAATATTCTCATTTATAGCGCCAAGCATGGAATGTTTTATTCGACAATCAAACACAAAATACCGCGACGCTGATATCTTATAACAGCGACAGCGGTATTTATAAGCTTGTAAAAGGTTAAAAGAACATATAGAGCTGGCATTTCAGCATGCCGTTATAAAGCTTTCGGCGTCGGCTTGCCTGTCGACCGAAAAGATTTTCAAAATGCTCATGGGGGCTGATGATATAGTAGCTTCTGCCTTCGCCTGGAACAAACACCCTGCCCATTGTGCGATAAAGCTCCTCGGCCTGATGCAGTTCAAGCATACGCTGACCATATGGTGGGTTGGTTAAAAGAGTAAACGGCTCCTCGGGTGGCACAAATGCGGCAATATCCGCAACGCCACACTTTACTTTAACGCCCACACCCGCGCGCTGCACATTGTCATGGGTTAGCTTTATAGCATGCGGATCATTATCGAATCCAACTGCCTGAAACGCACCTCGTCTTTTAATATTCTCAAAGCTCTCCTGACGCACCTGCTGCCATTCTCCCTCAGGCACAAGACCCCAGCCTTCCGCAGAGAAACGACGCTTTAAACCTGGCGCAATGCGAAGCGCCTTTGTTGCCGCTTCTATCAGGAGCGTGCCTGAACCGCAAAACGGGTCAAGCACCAGTGTATCCTCGCGTACACGCGCAAGGTCAGCAATGCCGGAAGCCAACGTTTCTTTAATAGGCGCAGCGTTTGCAGTCGGACGGTAGCCTCGCTTATGCAATCCATTGCCGGAGGTATCAATCATAACGGTTACTACGTCCCGCATGACAGAAAATTGTATCTGGTGCACAGGGCCGGTCTCAGCCAGCCACTCTCTTCCATAGTGTTCACCCAGACGTTTAGCCGTCGCCTTCTTGATGATAGCCTGACAATCCGGCACGCTTTTAAGCTTGGAATTAAGTGACCAGCCCTTAACAGGGAATGCATCCGCGCTTCCGATATAATTCTCAAAAGGCAGTGCGTAAACGCCCTCAAAAAGTTCCTGAAAACTCTCGGCGCGAAAACCACCCACCACAATCAGCACTCGTTCTGCCGTGCGCAGTAATATATTTGCGCGCGCAATCATTTGAGGGCTGCCCTTAAAGCATACCCGGCCATCGGTCACTTCGATATCCTGACCGCCAATACGTTTGATCTCACCTGAAAGCACACTTTCCAATCCGAACAGGCACGGACATGCGAGCGTCAAAAAAGCCATTTTCCCTTCCTTTCAAATCACGGCAGTGCCCAAAATCAGGGCACTGCCGCACTGGTTAAAATTTATCCGAACTATAAAATCATTTGCAGCATTACTGGACGGGCTCAATGAGTCCATAGCTATTATCATGCCGACTGTACACGATGTTGATCTTGCCAGTTTCTCCGTTTTCGAATACAAAGAACTGATGTCCCAACATGTTCATCTGCAAGATAGCCTCGTCAATTGTCATGGCATGCACAGGAAATTTTTTATGTTTAACAATATTAAACTCGTTCTCAGGCTCGGTAGGCAAATCGGCGGCATCAATGTTGTCAAACGCTTTTTCACGCACGCGATTAATCAGCTTGGACTTATTCTTGACAATTTGCTTAAATAATATGTCGCAAACAGCCTCCAACGAGTCAGAACGATCTAAGGTCGTTTTTTCGGACCTGAAAATCATGCCGTTTGAAGTGATGGTAACCTCAACGGTGTCACGGCCGCGTTCATTAGTGACGACGACAACCGCATTGGCCTCATCATCGAAGAAGCGGTCCAATTTTTGAAGCTTTTTTTCAATTTTGTCGCGAAAGGAATCCTTAACGGTGGTTTTTCGTGCAGTAATCGAGATGTTCATAAAAGTACCCCTTTCCTGTGCTTTTGATGAGAAAAGCATTCGATGAATTTTGCTGTTTTAATTATATCACAGAAAAGGAATTTTGACAAATGATTTATACGTTTTGTCTGTCGAGCTGAAGGATATAGTTACGCTTGTCATCATAAAAAAATGAAAAAAGGGAGATTGTCTTCCCCCTTTTTTACCGTATATTTTAAATCTTGTTGCTATTCAATAAATAATTGCATGCGCTTAATTATGCGCTAGATTATGCGTTAAAGCATTAAAATAATGCAAGGCGTTATCTTACCTTTTTACCGTTTAAAAAGACTGCAATCGGTTTTTCAAGGCCCAGAATTGGATCATTTTTATATATAACAATATCAGCGTCCTTGCCAATAGCCAATGATCCCACGCGGTCAGCAATACCACAAATCTCGGCGGCCGTGATGGTGACAGCGCGCAACGCTGCTTCGCGCGACATACCCGCTTGATGGGCGATGGCAGCTGACAGCATTAAAAATTCCTGAGGCAGTTCAGGGTGATCGGTGCAAATAGCTGTCTTGACCCCATATCGCAGCATAACGGCAGGCGTCTCTCGCGACATGCCAACCAACTCAGGCTTGCTCCGAGTACCCAGAATTGGCCCGCAAACAACTGGAATGCCTTCAACGGCGAAGCGTTCGGCTACGAGATGTGCTTCCGTCGCGTGGATAATTACACCGCGCAACGAAAATTCTTTCAAGATGCGCACGGCGGTAAAAATGTCGTCAGCACGATGAGCATGTATGTGAACCGGCAATTCACCGCGCAAAACCGGCAGCAGCGCCTCGCTTTTAGCATCAAATTCAGGCGGGTCGAGTTCGTCTTCCTCGTCCTGCTCATAACGCTCATAATCCTCTTGATAGCGACGAGCAGCATAAAGCGCCTCACGGATCAGGGCTGTTGTAGCCATACGGGTACCTGGTGCCTGAGAACGTGGCGCATAGGTGCCCTTAGGGTTTTCACCCAGCGCAAACTTCATTGCCGCCGTGGGTAACAGCAGCATATCATCAATACAGCAGCCGCCGGTCTTAACTGCAGCAGACTGTCCGCTGATAGCATTGGCGCTTCCCGGCCCAGTAATAACAGTTGTCACGCCATAATCCAGCGCTTCTGAAAATCCACGATCCAGCGCGTTGACGCCGTCAATAGCTCGAAGCTGTGGGGTTATGGGATCCGAAGTCTCATTGCCGTCATCCCCCTCAAAACCCAGCCCGTCACCGAAAAGTCCCAGATGACTGTGGGCGTCCACCAACCCGGGCAATGCCCATGCGCCAGCAAAATCGTAGCACGGCTCATCTGAGTCACGAACAAGCTGTGCCATGGGGGCAACTTCAACAATTTTATCCTCTTTAATTCGAATAAAGCCGCTTTCTACAGCTTCGCCCTGCATTGTTTCAATCCTGATGTTTGTAATTAACATATTTCCTCCAAACAAGAACGGGCGCCTCCAAATGAACCTTGACATTCATTCAGAGACGTCCACGTTTAACCCACCTCTATTGCGGGTGGTTTAAACGCAAAAGGGGCTGCGTCGGCAACCCCAGTATGCGCCGTATTATGAATAATCTGTCTCGCGCAATATCCGCGTTAAGCCATTTCACCTGGTAACAAAGCAATTATTTGCAATGTCTCTTAGGTCCTGCACTGCCACGCTTGCTATCCAGGTTACGCCGGATATCTGACATCTTGTCGTCACTGGTCTGCTTAAAACGGCTGAGCATATCTTCAAAGCTCTGCGGTCCACTATTTTGACGACTAAAATCGATATCACTGCCGGGCCCCACGCGTCTGGGAGGAGGCGCAGTCCGCTGTGACTGGCCGGGACGCGGCCCTGCGTTTGTACGCGGTGCCGGTTCCATCGCGCGTTTAATAGAAAGGTTAACCTTACCCTCGGGGGTAATGGCAATTACCTTTACGCTAACGACCTGATTTTCCTGAAGAAAATCTCGAATTTCCTTAACGTATGTAGCTGCGATTTCAGAAATGTGCACCATTCCCGTTTTCCCACCCGGGAGTTCGACAAAGGCACCAAACTTTGTAATGCCTGTAACTTTGCCTTCTACAATAGACCCGACTTCAACCGCCATAAATGAATAGATCCTCCCAAAATTATTATCCTGTTTATCTTATGTGCCTGTGTTAATTTCCGGAACGGTCAATGAAAATCTTTTCATCCGGATAAGCATATCCCAGCTTATCTCGCGCAACGCGCTCAATATATTCCTCATCGTTTTCACCGTTGAGAAGGCGCTGTGTTTCGGCATTGATGCGTTTTTGCTGCTCGACATTCTGCTGCAGCGCTAAAAGCTGCCGCCTTTTTGAGGTTACTTCAACCTGCATGCCAATGAGCGAGACTGCAACAAAACCAACGAAACAAAGCATAAAGAAACGCACAAGCCAATTTGTTTTACGCTTTTTTCGCTTTGACACATTTACCCCTCCCTGTTTTGCCCGGTGAAGTCTGCCGCCAAATTGCGGTATATAGCGATTATACAATAATTTGACTTGCTTTTTCAAGCGGAATTTGCGATTACGACATACTTTTTTTACAAGATTGACACGATTGACAGCTGCATTTTTTATTCGTATACCAAAAACACGGTACAAAAACAAAAACGGTGCTAAAACAACTTTAATCAATAGCCGAATGAACCAAAGCGTCAGCCCTACTATTCCGGTCACAAGCCGTTTTATTAAATTTAATACACCGCTTCCAAGTGTCACAAACCATCCACTCAGCGTCAGTCTAAAAAGCACCCAGCCGAGTAGCTCGCCACAGAAAACAAACCAGCGAAGTCTACCGTCACAATACCTTAGTAAAAAGCTAAAGGTTACATATCCTACAACAAGCCAGTAAAACAGATCCTGTAGGCAGACGACAACCGTACCGCCTCCAAACGAGCGGCGTAAAATTCGAAAAAAATCAAAAAAGATGCCAAGCGCCGCGCCCAGTAAACAGGCACGCAAAAAATACTGGCATTCGGCGCTTAGAGAAAGCAGCAGAGGCAGATCCGTCATCAACGAAACAGCCTGCCCCACAGGCTCTGACGCGAAGAAGCGTTATCGGTATACTCCAGCGAATCAATTTCGCCGTCGAGCGCAAGCTCGCCCGATTCTACGTCGATCTTGCCCAGATGTAGACTGCTGCCCCGCACAACCAGCTCACCGACATCGGTAAAAACAGCAACCATCTGTTCGTCAAAACTATCGATATCTGTCACACCAGTAATGGTCAGCGCGCGCCTGCCGTCCATCACAACCTTGTGCTGCTGCCGCAGCATGCTCTTATCCTCTGCCATATGGCTTACCTCCCTGCACGTTTGGCTCATACATCCTATTGTATGAGCCGTCGTACAAAGGTTATGCCGCAAAAGACAACCTGGCGACAGTTAAAGACATTAGACTATTCTATAACAGTGTAAAGGTCAGAGGCTTCATCCTTTTTTGCGTGCTCCATTACGGAAATAACCTTGACGGTCAGCGGCTTCGCGCCCAGCCCAACAGTAATTTTATCTCCAACCTTAACATCATAGGAGGCACGCGCCGACTTGTCGTTAACCAAAATGCGACCGGCGTCACAGGCTTCGTTAGCGACGGTTCGACGCTTGATTAACCGGGACACCTTTAGGTATTTATCTAGTCTCATGTTTCCTCCAAAAAATAAATAAGCCGACGCAAAAGCTTAAACCATGCGCCGGCTATGCAATTCTCTATTGAAAGTTACTTTGCTACAGCGTCCTTAAGTGCCTTGCCAGCCTTGAAGGAAGGCAGCTTAGAAGCGGCGATGGTAATTTCTTCTTTAGTTCTGGGATTGATTCCCTTTCTGGGGCCGCGGGTCTTTACCTCAAAAGCACCAAAACCGACGAGAGAAACTTTCTCTCCGGCAACAAGAGCCTCTGTAATAGCGTCAACAACAGCGGTAACAGCCTTATCGCTGTCCTTTTTAGAGAGCTCGGTTTTTGCTGCAACAATTCCGATCAGATCTGCTTTTGTCATAGTAGTAAAACCTCCAATAATTTTTACATCTTTAAATTTAGGGCTATCGAAAATTTCATATCATCTTAATTTTCTCTTTAAAGCAGTTCATGCAAATGAATAGCACACAAAACTATTGGTCATTTTGAGCATTTTAACCCAGCAAGCTGCTTTTCCACAAAATAGAATGATAATTACTTTTCTAAACAGCCATTACTCGCTCTGTGCGTTTTTCACATCGCGCCAAAGCTTGTTTAACCGATCAAGCGGTGCATGCTTTAAGTCTACATTCTCACGGTCTGCAAGCAGTTCAACGGCATCGAAACGCTTTATAAACTTATTGCAGGACGCTGTCAGACTCTCTTCGGCATCTATGTCAAGCATTCTTGCCACATTCACCGCTGAGAATAGCACATCACCTAATTCTTCACAACAGGACTGACCGTCTTGGTTAGCCATAGCGACCTTTAACTCCGCAATCTCACTTTCGAGATCAGCCAATGCCATAGCCGCATCTGGGTAATCAAACCCGGATTTTGCCGCACGCTTTTGAACCTTTTGACTGCGCATCAAAGCGGGCAAAACTTTAGGCACACTGTGCAACGTGTCTGAAACAGTCGTTTGGCCTTTTTCCCTTTTTTTGATCTCATCCCAGTTTTCAAGAACTTGTTTAGAATTATTGACCACTACATCGCCAAAAATATGCGGATGACGCAAAATTAATTTTTTGCATATACCATCCGCGACATTGTCGATAGAAAAATCGCCGGCTTCTTCACTGATGCGGCTGTGAAACACCACCTGCAACAGCAGATCACCCAACTCTTCACACAGCATTTTAGAATCGTTCGCGTCAATGGCCTCGACGACCTCATAAGCCTCTTCTATTAAATTCTTACGGATGCTTTCATGCGTCTGTTCCAAATCCCACGGACATCCATCTTTGTCTCGTAGCAGAGACATAATTCTAATCAAATCGAAAACCTGATAATTCTCTTTTAGCTCAAATGCCATGCCGGCCAAAATTCTCCTTCTTTATCGGTAAAAACATCTTACTTATTTTACCGCATTGCAACGCGATTTGCAAGGGGATTTACACCATAATAAAAGCAGTTTTTTTATTTTGGAGTCACTTTTGAGCAAATACAAATCGTTTTCCTGTATTGCGCCCGAAAACAAAAGCGTAACCAAATAGATACTCCCGCCGCAGATGATTGCCAACACCAAAGCCAGCTTATCGGAATATTGTGCCGTCAGAGCACTTAAAACGCTTAGCGCCGTCATGCAACAAAGCACCGACGCAAACAACGGCTTTAAAAACATCGGGAAAAGACCGATATCACCATCGATCGTACGCATTAACACCGCCGTACCACCCAGCATGATGAATAGGTAACAACCCAACGTCCCCCACGGCGCACCCGATATGTTGACCGATGGTATCGAAATAAGTGCCCAGTTGACCAAAAATTTAATAGCAGCGCCACCTAACATCATTTTAACCGGAACATATACCCGCCCCACAGCTTGCAACATACTGTTAACTGCACCAGTAACAGCAACGAAAACCGCCGCAATACCCATCGGTCTCAGCAATCGGGTTGCAATTGCCACTTCAATAGGATTACTGTCAAAAACCACCGACAGAATTGGTCCGGACAAGCAACAAATACCAAGCCCCATAGGCATGGCGATAATGATGGTAACGCGAATAACTGACTCCACCTGCTGTCGTAGCTGCGATAACCTACCCTGTGAAGCCAGTGCGGCAATCATAGGCAAAGCGCAGGTGCCGATTGCCGCAGTGAGAGCAGGCACGAGATTAAAAATTGTGATAGCAAGCCCTGTGTAAGAGCCGTAAAGAAAATTAGCAACACGTTCGGCCTGCATGCTTTGCAGCATGGCATCTGGGTGGCTGCGGCACAATGCTTCCCAGTCATGTTGTGCCGCGAAGCTGATGCGATTCATCACCGACACAAGATCAATCAGCGACGATATGTTGGTGACCAGCGCTCCGGCCGAAACAGGCAGTGCCATCCCCATGAGCAGCGAAGCTGTTTTTCCAAGAGAAATACTACTTTGCCCGGGTATAGATTCGTTCTTTTGCATGGCATGAAATAGCGCGATTACCAGACTTCCTGCTGCGGTGGATATTGCAACACCTGACACAGCCGCAGCGGCAGCATGTGGTGCGATAACCGTCATTGCCTCGGCACGGTCCGCCACCATCACCCCAAACACGCTACCAGTAATATTAAAGCTATGAATACCACCTTCTACACAACGGAAAGCAAGATACAGTCCCACAAAAAGCTTGATCACCGCCTCCACTACCTGTGAAAGCGCTGTCGGCACCATATTTCGGCTTCCTTCGTAGTATCCCCTGAAAACTGAGGTTATACAACAGAAAAACACCGCTGGTGCAATGGCTCGCACTGCTTTCAGCGCATTCTGATTCCCGATTGCAACGACAAAAAATGGCGCGGCAAAATAGATAACTGCAAAAAGCAGTAGCCCAATAAGCGGAAAAAGAACCAATGCTACTGACATAATTCTCTGGCGATCTTTTCGCCTGCCTTTGGCCACGGCAGAGGCCGTCAGCTTTGATACTGCTACTGGAAATCCGGCCACGCTCAGCGCATAAATCGGGTTAAAAACGCTGTAGGCGGTCATATAATACCCCATGCCTTCACCGCCTAAAATCCGTGTCAATGGAATCTTGAAAAGTGCTCCGATTATTTTGACGATAACAGCGGCCATCATCAACGTTGCCGCCCCCGATGCAAAGGACTGTCCTTTAGATTTCAATATAGCCTCCCCCTCCCCTTCTTAAAATCCTATTTCGCGCCTGGGTGCGAATATGCAGGTCATGACGTATAGCGTAAAAAAATACTGCGAAGTATTACTCCGCAGTATTTTAATCATACATTATTCCCGGTTCTTAGTCAGGTTGATCCCGCAGCTTTTACAGTAGGTGGTGTCCGCTGGGTTTGTCGCATCGCAATTGGGGCACTTCACGCCGTCTCGAATAGTTGCGATATTGGCGTTAATTTCATTGATGTGCACTAATAGCGAGTCAATTTCTTTGATACAGACCGAAACCAATTCATAATTATCGGTTCCAGTTTTCTGCTGTTCATAAGTCAGTATGCCAATCCGCTCATAGGTACTCTGCACCTGGGAACGAAGTTGCATTACCTGAAGCTTCAACTTTGAAAGCTCAACAGCCGTACCCGTCTTTTTTGTCGCAATACTCGCAGCGTTCTGCACCATATTCATAACATTGCTAAAAGCAGACATAAACCCACGCCCCTTCACTGTATTATTCTATATTATATCTCAAAATGGTATAGAATACAATGCTTATCAGCAGGTCTTTGTTCTTTTAGACTTAATTCCCGATAAACTCTCGAAGCAGCGAATCCTCAGGAATATAGCGATAATCAATATCATCAAAAGCTTCAAGCAAATCAACAATTTGCTTGACCTTACCGGAATAAACTCTGTTATCCTTAAGCGATTCAATCATCGGTAGTATGTAGTGATGGAACACAGAACCCTCATAGTCGAGCGAGGAATCAATCTTGTAATCCACGCTGTCCCTGAAGGGATAAATATGCTTTTCTTCGCCGTCGAGCACATCCTCCCACGCTAAGAGTGTTTCAAGCGGAGAGCGATTGCGGAAATTATGATCGCGAACCATGCGTCGGATAAGCCTAGTATCCTTCGGGGTGAGCACTTCGGTTTCACCGTCCATATATTTGGTTCGCGTGCTGACATAGGCGCGATAAAGCACGTTTTGATCGAGCACTTCAACCAATCTGGGGTTAAGAGCATGCAGCCCTTCAACCACCAGTACACCGCGCTCTCCCAGCTGGACCACATTGGTCTGGTCAGAACGCGTGCTGTTATTAAAATCAAAAACCGGAAATGTCGCGCACCCCTGCCCCAGCAAACAACCCAGTGTCGAGTTGACAAGTGGTAAATCCAGCGCCTCAACCGACTCCATATCGGGTGTGCCGTCGGGCAGCTTGGGGTAACTAGCCATCCCTAGAAAGAAATCATCCAGTGAAACCACAGGGGCGTGAACACCATTCTTGGCGAATGCCTCCGAGATTTTATAAGCAGTTGTCGTCTTGCCCGAAGAAGAAGGCCCGGCCAGTAGCACGATGCGGTAACGTCCATCGCTG
This sequence comes from Candidatus Fimivivens sp., assembly GCA_034933525.1. Classification (GTDB taxonomy): domain Bacteria; phylum Bacillota; class Clostridia; order Oscillospirales; family Ruminococcaceae; genus Yanshouia. The sequence continues at coordinate 364,648 of JAYFNI010000001.1, read as the reverse complement.
CTGAGCACCTGCTCGACAATTTCGTTTATCTGATCAAAATAGCCCTTTTCGCACTGCGCGATAAAAGCGACCGGATTTTTGGCCAGCATATTAATTTCGGCAATATCTATATGTGAATTTTTAACCTTGCTGATGATTTTCATAAAATTGTTTCACCCTTTCCTTACGATTCGATATCATTTGGTAACGCGAAAGGTATTCAGCCGGATATTTAAAGTTATAAATTCGTTCAATATCCGAGCCCTGCAAAGCGCATAGCTTAGTGACAGCGCCAGCACCGGCAGCTAATATCGTATGCGTCTCATCCATAATAAAGACGTTATAAAGCCCTTCTTTGCCAGGCTTGGCATATCCCGTGTTATCCAGGCTGCCCACTGCGTTTTTCTGGCGGTAGAGATAATAAGGCGCATATCCGGCTTTACATATCAGCCGTCGCGCGGTGTCCACCATTTGGGCTACCTCGCCGTGCCGGTTATATTGCCGTGCAACCTCCTGTGCATCTTCGGCCAACGTACTGGCACGTTTTAATGTCAGCGTATGCACGGTGATGTTGTCGGGATTCAGCTCCAGCACTCTTTTTAGTGATTTTTCAAAGCTTTCAGGGGTATCCCCTGGAAGACCCGCAATCAGATCCATGTTAATGCTCTCAAATCCAATCTCACGCGCCAGCTCAAATGCCTCCACCACCTGTTGGGCAGTGTGCTTTCTGCTCACATTATGGAGAACGTCGTCATTCATGGTTTGTGGGTTGACACTCAGACGTGTCACACCCGCCGCTTTTATCGCCAGCAGACGTTCGCGGTCTATTGTATCAGGTCGACCAGCTTCTACTGTATATTCTAACAGATTTGATAGGTCAAAAGCATGATCAATTTGTAAAAATATCTTGGTAAGTTGTTCCGCGGACAATGTTGTGGGCGTGCCGCCGCCGAAATAAATTGTCTGCAACGTCAAACCCAACGTTTTTACAATATTACCGATTTCAGCAATTTCAACGCAAAGCTGATCGACATAAGGCGCAACGAGATGCTGCATTTTTTCGACCGACTGCGATACAAATGAGCAATAACTGCACCGCTGAGGGCAAAACGGAATTGATATATAAAGGCTAAACCCCATCGGCAAACTCTGGTCGTTGATGCATTTTTCTGAACGTCTGACCGTTTGGGCAAGCTGTGCCATCTCATCACTTAACAGGTAGCGGGCGCAAAGCTGCGCGTTGGCCTGCTGTTCGGTCAATCCCTGCGCCGCCAGCGCATGAAACAGCTTGACTGGACGAATGCCGGTCAAAATGCCCCAACGCAGTTGGCGGCAGCCACTTTTGAGTGCTGCGCGGTATAAAATTCGAGCGAGTGCAACCACTCGCTCTTTTTCCGAGATATCGGTATCCAAAGTTTTCTTATCTATATACAGGTTGTTGCTCCGGCGCAGTGTTACCTGTAGCAAATATCCATCGTCATCGGGCGTAATCTCCGCCAGCAGATAGTCCTGCGTGGCACCTAAAGTCGACAGCACCTCGGCAGATTCAAGTGACAATGCTGGAAACAGCATACGTGAGAGCATTTCTATTTCATAAGTGTGGCTAAAACCACGGGTCATCAATATCATTTAAGCGCTTCCTTCATATAGGGGTTATAGCGACGCTCTTCCGCCAGCGTGGTCAGCTCTTCATGACCTGGCAGAACATTGTAGTCGCCAGGCAGGTCATGCAAGCGTTTAAGCGAACGCAAGATGGTCGCATAATCACCGCCATCCAGATCGGTTCTGCCGCACTCATGCCTGAAAAGGGTGTCGCCAGAAAATATAAAATCTCCACAGATATAGCACACGCCGCCACGAGTGTGACCAGGCGTCTCCATTACACGAAAGGTCAACTCGCCCACGGTCAATTCATCACCCTCGTGCACAAGAATATTAGCCTTAAGGTCAAGATAATCCTCGTCGCTCATAAATTGGCGCCAGTTTGAATTCTTAATGGCAGCTGGAAGCATTGGGGCATCCTTTTCTCCGATGACAATTTTGACATCTGGGTGCTTTTTAACAATGCCTTTTGCGCCACCGATGTGATCAAAGTGGCCATGCGTTAGCAGAACATATTTGGGCTTTAAGTTATTTTCTTCAATAATCTGATTGACTCTGGCCGGATTTGCACCCGGGTCGATGATAGCGGTCTCGCCGTTAGAGTCAATCGCAAAATAGCAGTTTGTCTGAATCGGTCCTAGTGTCGTGTGCAATAGTTTCATGGCGTAGCCCTCCTAGTGTTTTGGCATAATCTCTTCAGTATCAAGTATAATGGTGACCGGTCCGTCGTTCTCAAGTGACACCAGCATATGGGCGCCAAATTCACCGGTTTCAACCTCGATACCCACTTCACGCAGAAAATCGACATAACGCAGGTACAAATTTTCAGATAGAGGCGGCTTCTCAGCATTGATAAAGGCGGGGCGCCGTCCCTTTTTGCAGTCGGCATAAAGTGTAAACTGGCTGACTACCAGCGCACTACCACCAATATCGAGCAATGAGAGGTTCATCTTGCCCTCTGAATCGGTAAAAACACGCAGCTCAGCAGTCTTTTTCGCCAGAAAGCGCGCTTCCTCCTCGGTATCCCCAGTTTTAACGCCCAGCAGAATCAGATAGCCGCCGTCGGTTTTTCCTATAGTTTTACCATCCACCGAAACTTCGGCACGGCAAACGCGCTGCAAAATTGCTCTCATATCATCACCTCGTTAGCCCGATATACGATCCACTGAAATAACACCTGGAATCTTTTTGATCTGCAAAATAACATAAGTCAACTGATTTAAATCGCTGATGGCCATTGTAATATTAAAGCTCAAGCGTCCGTCTTTTAATTCCTTGGCCATGAAGGAGTGCAATGGAATGCGCATATTGCTCAGCAAAATGCTTAGTTCGGCGAGCAGCCCGGAACGGTTGTTGCCAATAACCTCAATAGAAGACTGAAACGTTTCTTTGACTGTTGTAGCCCACTCACAGCGCACCCAGCGCTCACGTTGGGATTCGTCATTCATTGCTGAGACAACATTCACGCAGTCGTGCTTATGAATTGAAACACCATAGCCGCGCGTGATAAAGCCAATAATATTATCTCCCGGCAATGGGTTGCAGCATTTTGAAAACTTGACCAAACAGCCCTCAAGCCCCTCGACGATGACTCCGGAGGAGTCCTTGCGCTCTTTTTTAGGCTTGACAGCAATGGTTGTCTGTGGCGGTTCCGGCCGGTAAATGCGAGCGTATTCCTCGCGAAGGTGCGGCATGATGCGCGAAAATGGCAATCCACCATAACCCAGCGCCGCTGCAAGGTCGACAGCGGTGTTCAAGTGCTGGCGCTTAGCTTCGGCGGTTAAAAGCTGATCGCGCTGCTCATCAGTAAGCACAATGTTGGCACGCTTAAACTCGCGGTCGATCATCGCGTTGCCTTCGGTGATGTTTTCTTCGCGCCGCTCTTTTTTAAACCAAGCCCTGATTTTATTACGAGCCTCGGTGGTTTTTACAATATTTAGCCAGTCACGGTTAGGCCCCTGTGTTTTGGAATTAGAGGTGATGATCTCAACAATCATGCCGGTTTGTACCTCGGTATCAATCGAGACAATCTTGCCGTCAATTCGTGCACCCGTCATGCGGTTACCGACAGCCGAGTGGATCGCATAGGCAAAATCCAGCACAGTGGCACCAGTGGGCAGGCTCATGACGTCGCCCTTGGGGGTGAACACAAAAACCTCCTCAGGGGCTATATCAGATTTAATCGAGCTGACAATATCTTCAGCGCCTTCGCCATCCTGTTGGTTTTCAATAAGTTGGCGCACCCATGCCAAGCGCTCTTCAAGCTTATCCTTGCCCTGAATACCCACCTTATATTTCCAATGGGCTGCGATACCATATTCCGCCGTGTAGTGCATATCCCAGGTACGAATTTGTGTTTCAAACGGGATACCCTCTTTGTCAAACACGGTGGTATGCAGCGACTGGTACATGTTCTGCTTGGGTGTCGATATATAATCCTTAAAACGGTTGGGAATTGGTCGGAACATATCGTGAATAATGCCAAGGATGTTATAGCATTCGATGACCGAATCCACGATGATACGCACCGCATAAATATCAAAAACCTCGTCGAAACCGCGGCCCTGCATATACACCTTACGGTAGATACCGTAGATGCTTTTGACGCGGCCTTCAATATAGGCGTTGGGATGCTCTGATTTAACACGCTCAAAAATGCGCTGCTTAATGCTAGCCAAAAACAGCTGACGCTGCTCGCGCGCGGCAAGCTGGCTTTCAATCTCGGCATAGGCAATGGGATCCAAATACCGCAGCGAAATATCCTCAAGCTCTTCTTTAATTCTACGGATACCGAGGCGGTCAGCGATGGGTGCGTAAATTTCCATCGTCTCCAGCGCTTTATAACGCCGCTTTTCCTCCGCCAGATACTGAAAAGTTCTGGCGTTGTGTAGCCGGTCGGCCAACTTGATGATAACCACACGAATATCCTGAGCCATCGCCAAAAGCATTTTGCGCAAATTTTCGGATTGCTGCTCCTCCTTGGACGAGTAAGGGATCTTACCCAGTTTGGTGACGCCACCAACCAAGACTGCAATGTCGTTTCCAAAACTTTTTTTAATAGCAGTCAAGGCGACGTCGGTATCCTCAACCACATCGTGCAGAAGCGCCGCTGCGACCGATTCAGTATCCATCCCCAACTCCACCAATATTTTAGCCACGGCCAGAGGATGGATAATATATGGCTCGCCCGAGCGGCGCTTCTGTTCCCCGTGCGCTTCTTCAGCCATCTGGTAAGCGCGCTCAATGACCTCCAGATTATAGCTTTTGCCAGTCTGGAGAATAAAGCTTTTTAACTCTTCGATATTTATTGATTGGCTATCATTCATAATTGTTGCTGTAAGCTCCTTATAATCGAAGAATGCTCGAGCTGTACGCGCGCTGCCGCCGTAACAACCGTCAGAATCGCAACATCCTGCGAGACTTTTTTTTGCAGGAGCCCCAGCTCCTGCAAGACTTCGAGCGCGATACGAAAACGTGAATAATCAAGAGGCTCCTGCCGGACAATGTGACAATAAAGTGCGTTGGGAGAAAAATTGACAGAACCCTGCCGTTTGATATAGCGATACACCACCGCTGTTTCTTCACGTGTGGGAATCAACTCTGGTCCCAGATTTTCCTGCCTGAGGTAGCTGTCATAACGCTGCTCGCCGAGCACCAGAAGGTTCATATCCGTATTGGAAAGACGAATAGACTTAAGTTTTAGCGAAACGCTCTGCTGCCCCTGATAGTTATTAATAGATGCAGAAAAAGCGATATCCACCAAATCACCTATGACGGCACAAAAACCGTTTGGGCGGGCGGTAAAGCACAAAACATTGAACCGAATATTGTTTTTAGCAAGGCACAATTTGCAGTATTTGCCCTCAGAGAGCGGGATGATACGTTCTAAGCACGCATCCGTCACCATAAAAACCGGTGCGGGATTCCGACTGCCGAATGGCTCTAAACAATCGAGCCCATTAATCTGATCGACTGTCAGCAGCTCGGGCTCAACGACGCTGTCAATTTTAAGGCGTAGCGCTGGCATAACAGGATAATTTTCAGCGGCATATTGCTGTAGCTTCGTGTTGAATTCCGGCAGCTTAGCGGTATCTAGCGAAAAACCAGCCGCCATGGGGTGTCCGCCATAACGAGTCAGGCTGTCAGAGCAGGCGACTACCGCTTCAATGAGCGAAAAGTCCTCCACACTGCGACCGGAACCTTTTGCGTTTTCCCCCTGCGTCGAAATAAGCAAGCAGGGTTTGCCAAAGCGCTCGACCATACGCGAACAAACAATGCCCACAATACCTGCGTTCCAGTCCTCACCGGAAAACAACAGAATCCTGTTATGTATCAAAGACGAATCAGCCAGCAACTGCATGGCGATGTCGTCGGTAATTTTCTTTTCATCAGTGCGGCGCTTCTGGTTTAAAGTCTCTAACTGTTGGGCCAGTTCTTTTGCCTCATCATCACTTTCGGTGAGCAGCAGCATCACGGCCAACTCAGCGGAATCAAGTCTCCCTGCCGCGTTGATGCGGGGCGAAAGCCCAAAAGCAACCGATTCTCCGGTCAGTGCTTTGCCGGTAAGCCCCGCCACTTCGAGCAGGGCGCGAACCCCCGCGCGATGTGAATCGGCCAACAGCTCTAACCCTCGCTTCACAAAGCAACGGTTTTCGCCAACGAGTGGCACCACATCCGCCACCGTACCAATACACAGAAAGTCTGCATACTGTTCGAGAAGCTCCTCGCCGCGCTCACCTTCCATGGCACAGAGCAGCTTAAACGCTACACCAACACCGGAAAGGTCTTTAAACGGGTAGCCACAATCGTTGCGGTGGGGATTTATTACAGCAGCAGCGGCAGGCAATGTCTCTCTGGGCTGATGATGGTCGGTCACCACTACCCGCATACCCAGCGCATTTGCATGTTCAATTTCATCCAAGGCCGAAACACCGTTATCTACCGTGATGATCAGTGACACGCCCATCCGGTGCAAATCGTCAATTGCAGGGATATTCAGGCCGTAACCTTCCTTTTCACGATGCGGAATATAATAGCAACTCCGCGCTCCGATGGACTCAAAATAGCTCTTGAGCATTGCGGTGGAAGCAACCCCGTCGCAATCATAATCTCCAAAAATACATATAAACTCGTCATTTTCAATGGCGTCCTGTATTGTTTCAAGAGCGGGAATCATATCACACATCAACATGGGGTCGCAGAGTACATCCTCGGGCTCGCATTCAAAAAGCTGTCTGGCCCCATCTACGTCATACCCGCGAGAAGCCAGCACCATCGATGCCAGCTCAGGAATATCCAGCATACGACGCAGTTCCTCGGAGTCGTCGTCATGCACCACAGGAACATCCCAAATCTGTGCTTTCATGCAAATGCCCCCCTGTTATAAATGTATATCCTGGATAACGTCCTGCGCGACAGGCACAGGGATTGCAAGCCCCTAAAAACTAGCAAGCCCCATTGTGAGGGGCAAGCCTAAGAATGCTGTGTAGTACTCAAAAACTTATACGCAGCAGTTTATTGTTCATAAATAGGCGTCCGTAAATAGCAAGCCATCAGACATAAAAAATAGCCATAATGCGGCTATTATACCATAGCCAACCCTACAATTCAATATTATTGCCATCTATCGGCCTAGTGTAGCGGTTTATTAATGCTAAAGCGCAGCGCAGCCCGTCTACGGCGGCGCTCATAATACCGCCTGCATAGCCCGCCCCTTCGCCACAAGGGTACAGGCCGTCCACATTTTCGGCCACACAGTTGCTCCGCCTTATCACTCTCACTGGTGATGATGTTCGCGTTTCCACACCAGTCAGGAGCGCACCCGGCGAATCAAAGCCAGAAAGCTTTTGCCCTAAAACAGGCAGCGAATGCCGCATGAACGTTGTAATCTGTGGTGGCAAAACCGCTGTAATGTCCGATTCCTTTACACCAATTGGATAGCTTGGTTCTACCATTGCACTTGGGCTTTGTAGAGGTGTTTTCATGAAATCAGCCACCCGCATACAGGGTGCTTTATAATCCTTACCTGCTAGGTTGAAGGCGCCATGTTCCAACCGTTGTTGAAAGGCCACTGCATCCTGCCAGCCGTTGCCATAATCGGCTGAATCCACAGAAACAACCAATGCACTGTTTGCATTCTTTAAATCTCTCGCACGGTAGCTCATGCCGTTTGTCACCGTCTGTCCGTCGCCGGAGGCTGCAGCAACTACCATACCGCCTGGGCACATGCAAAAGGTGTAAGCGGCGCGCTGCCCTTCCCGATGCGAAAGCTGATATTCCCCCGATGGCAAATTCGGATGACCAGCAAAGTCGCCATAGACCGCCTTGTCAATCTCAGTTTGAAGATGCTCGATACGCACGCCCACCGAAAATGCCTTTGGTGCAAGCGCAACGCCGCAGCTCGCCAGCATGGAAAAAGTATCGCGCGCGCTGTGACCTACCGCAGCAATGACCGCATCGGCCGCCAGCACACCACCGTTGAATGCCACGCCGCAGATCGTGCCATCCTTGACCTGGAAATCCTCTACACAACTGAGAAAATGAATTTCACCGCCCAATGCCAATATCTCGTTGCGGACGCTCTTAACAACGCCGCGCAAAAGATCGGTTCCGACATGGGGCTTCGCCTTGATCAAAATATCCTGCGGCGCACCGTGCCGCACCAATTCGGTTAACACATGCCCGCAAAGCGGATCATTAATGCGGGTGGTCAGTTTGCCGTCGGAAAAAGTACCCGCCCCGCCCTCACCGAACTGGACATTTGTTTGTGTGTCCAGCAACCCTTTGTGCCAGAAACGCTCAACCGCCGCCACTCGGTCTTCCATTGCTGCACCGCGTTCGAGCACAATGGGACGATAGCCGTTTTGCGCCAGCAGCAGCGCTGAAAACATCCCCGCAGGGCCAAAACCAATGACTACCGGGCGGTGGTTTAGCGGCGACTCCCCCTTTATGATTTCTATCGGCATCTGAGGCTTTAACAATGAAAGATTTTTATTATTCTCCCTGAGCAGCTTTTCACCGAGCACATCGGGCACCTCAATGGCCACCGCACTAACAAAATGCACCGGTAGTCTGCGCCCCCGCCGAGCGTCAACAGAGGTGCGCACCAGATTACACGACAGTACCTGTGAAGGCTTTAACCCCAGCTGCTCAATAGCAACCATTGGTGCTTCCCCGACGCCCTGCGCCACCGAAGTATTAATTTGATTCAATTGTAAAAGCATGTGCTTGCTCCTTAATACTGATTTTTCATCGAGACGCAGTATGAATATGAAGTCGTTTTGATTAAAGGCGATGCTCCACTTAGATCTTTATATTATATTTTGTCTAATAGCAGAAAGCTAAACAGGGGTGCTGCATAACTTTAGCGCAGCACCCCTGTTTCGTTTTTTTACTTGCTCTTAACAGTAACCCGCGCGGTATAGCGGTCGCCATAAGCCCAGCAGGTACGCTTGCCGGGGATTAAAATATCAACCGGCACGGTGATCTGCCCAGTTCGCAAATCGGCCTCCGCCATATCAATCTGAGCAACTAAATCCTTTGAGGTTAAAGCTTCAAGCTCCTTTTCCGGACCATACACCGTCACATTTGGAATGCTTTTGCTTTGGATGGTGACATCATATTCGTCAGAAAGGTTAACAATATAGATTCCACTGCTGTCAATATTTAATTCCTTTTTACCAAAGCCTTCCGGCATGAACTGTACGCTTAATTCATCAATGCCCTCTACCGAAATAAAGCTTGGGGGCAGTGAAAGATCATAGAACATATGCATATCAGGCGCCATGCTGCGCATATCCAGATAACCCAGATGCAGCTCATTGTAAGAGGCAACCAAATCAGCAGGTCCAGCAATTTCAATCTCTTCCGGCGAAATAATGTATTTCAGAGTATCAAGATCAAAATCGGCAGGAACATTGACAAAATCAAAGGTCACGGGTACCGTCTTCTTTTTGAGCACCGGCAGGGTTACCGAAACCGTTTTGCTGTCATATTCAAAATAAGGGCTGCTGATCTCATTGCCGTCGGCGTCTTTGAGCAAGACGGGTGTCTCATAAGTAGCGCTTGCAGAAAGCGGCTTATCAAAACTGAGGCGAACGCTGGCGGAATTGACCAACTCCATTTCAGTCGCCGGACCAACCACTTGGACTTCAGAGGGATAAATATATTCCTTATCAAGAATGAAACCATCAGGAATATCCAAACCGGTTATTTCCATCTGAACCGGTAAAATCTTTGTAACACGGTGGTCAAACCGCATTGAAATTAAATCTGGAATAGTGCCCTTAACCTCAACGTCACGGTTACGAGTATCAGTAATTTCAAGCGCGAGATCATAGTTGCCCGGGCCGCTGATATTATTTAGCTTTGCCAAAACACTAAGTTCAGATGCCTTGATATTGCCAACCGTGGCACGTGGACCGACAACCTCAACATCAACAGTAAAGTCGGTGTCGGTAACCGGGTAGAGATCCAGCCGCGTCAAATTGCTGTCGCCGGTGTCCAGCGTTACCGGAACGTTGCGAATAACCGCCTGAATGTTGGAATCAATATTATAGGCAACCATTATCCAGATTAGAATGGATCCTAACAAGGAAAGGATAATGAGCACTGTGTTATTGTCTAAAAATGATTTGTTGTTTTTCATCGCTTCACCTTAAAAAACGGCGGCATACGATCGCCTTTTTCTTCGCGTTTCTCTACAATAAAGGTGCTTTGCAGCTCTTTGAGCAGTTGTTCCTCTGTAAATCCGCGCATCAGTTTACCGTTCTTTGCTACAGTTATAATGCCTGTTTCTTCCGAGACAATAACCACCAGCGCATCGGAACTTTCACTCATGCCAAGACCTGCGCGGTGGCGAGTACCCATCTCCTTGCTAATTGTAAAATTGTCTGATAGCGGAAGATAACATCCCGCTGCCACAAGCCTGCCTTCCCGAATAATCAGCGCGCCGTCATGCAGCGGCGAATTGGGAAAAAATATATTCCCCAGCAGCTCAGCGCTGGGGGTTGCATCGATCACCGTTCCTGTTTTGATGATTTCCCCTAGCAAGCTTTGGCGCTCTAACACAATCAGCGCCCCAATTCTGCGTTTGGAAAGAAAGGTCGCTGCTTCTCCAATGGCACTGATTGCCCGCCGCCAGCGGGAATTGACATCATCAATATCCACATTACCGCCAAAAAGCTGCAGGTTAGAAAACCGGGTTCGCCCCACTTGCTCAAGTGAACGACGCAGCTCAGGCTGAAAAACAATTAACAGCGCCAGTGCACCGTATTGGAACACATAACGAATTAAAAAGCTTAGTGAGCGCATCTGTGCAAAAGAAGCGACCGCATAAACACCAACCAGCACGGCTAAACCCTTCACCAGCTGAATAGCACGAGTTTCACGCACCAAACGAATGGCCTGATACATCAAATACGCTACAACAATAATATCTAAAAAATCTGAAATGCCAAAGGAATTTAGTATTCCCTGTATGTCATAAATCAGGTTGTCCACACATGCACATCCTCCGCCAAATCATTGTTGATTCTACTGTGTTTATTGTACCATAACTGCATGAACATCACAATTATATAAATGAAAACTTTTATTGTATCATTTATGTTTCCTGTTCAAAAATCAGGCATACCGCGTGACACGCAATCCCCTCTTTATGGCCTGTGAAACCCAAGCCCTCTTCGGTAGTGGCCTTTACGCTAACCTGTGTTTCGGCAATGTTGCACGCCGTAGCAATACAGCGTCGCATATCGCCGATATACGGGGCAAGCTTTGGGGCTTGAGCGAGTAAGGTCGCATCAATATTGCCTATGGAATAACCTTGTTCTGCCAGCAAAGCTACCACTCTTTTAAGCAGCGCAATACTGTCTGCACCCGCGTAAGCAGCGTCACTGTCTGGAAAATGCGCACCGATATCGCCAAGCGCAGCAGCACCGAGCAGTGCGTCCATCACGCTGTGCACCAAAACATCGGCATCAGAATGCCCAAGCAGTCCATGAGTATGCGGCAGCTCTATTCCACCCAGTATCAGCTTTCGCCCCTCTACAAGACGATGGACGTCATATCCATGCCCAATCCGCATTTCAAAATCCCTCCCGCTGCATCAAAAATGCCTCCGCAAGGATAAAATCCTCCTCGGTGGTCAGCTTAATATTTTTGTAATCCCCTTGAGAAAATGCCACGGGCGCCCCCAGGCTCTCTATAAGCTGGCAATCGTCGGAATATTCCTGACTAACTTGTGAAAAAGCACGCAGATAGAGCTCTTTTTTGAATACCTGAGGCGTTTGAATCTGCATCAGTGTCTCGCGAGGCAGCGTTTCGGCAACAAAATCACCTCTGCGCCGTTTGATGGTATCCTTGGCTGGTACTGCTGCTGTGGCCGCGCCATGTCTGACCGCCGCTTCTATAGCCGCTTCTATGACCTCATATGTGACAAGCGGACGTGCTGCGTCATGAATACAAATATATTGTGTGTCAGATGAGCAGGCGCATACACCGGCATACACCGATTGCTGGCGCGTTGCCCCCCCTTTGACAATGCTTCTCAACTTTTTATAGCCCTGATATTTTACGTCATCAAGCAGTGCTGGTATATGCTGCTCACGCGTGACCACCACAATCTCATCGATCAAGTTACAATCTTCAAAGGCATTTATGGTATGTATCAGCACCGGCAATCCGCACAACTCAGCTGTAAGCTTATCAAAGCCCATACGCACAGATGAACCGCCCGCTGCAATGACGGCTGAAATTTTGCCGAAATCCCTGTTCCGCCTGGGTCTAAACATAGCGTACTTCCTTTCAAAAAAGCCTGCCCTACAATCTGCAAGACAGGCAAATTTTAATTTTAAAAAAGCAGCTTTTTAATCAGCTTTCCAAGCATTTCAGAACTGCTGTACTGCTCGTTCTGTGACTTTATGCTTTTTGAAAACCTAACCTCGCCGCCGACGGAAGCTTTTTCTGAGGCTTCAAATCGTTGCGGCGCCGCGAAAAAATTGCTGCTGGGGCAACTTGTTTTCTTTGTGAACTTTGTCACAGGGCAACGGCGGCATATCGTGCGATGCCTCTTGCTCAGCTTTTGCAGCCCGTGCTACATCATCAATAACTTCGTCAGCACCCGGAACGACCTCAAGCAACATATGATCTATTTCGTCAAGCCGCGTAGTGAAGCTCTTCATTAAATCTTCAAGTTGAACACGGACAGTGGAAATTTCATTGCGCATCAGCGACATTTCGGTGGTAATCTTCTGGCTGGCCGTGACAGCGTTATTCTTAATCTGCTCCGCCTGCGCCTGTGCCTGCGCAACAGTATCGGCTGCACGCTGGTTCGCATCCAGAATAATATCGCCAATCTGCGCCGAGACATCTTCATAGCGCTTGGCCTTGTACTCGTAATTTTGGAGCTGCACAACAAGTTGACGGTTTTGATCCTTTTGCTGCTGCAACTCTTTTTCGCGCTCAATCTGGCGCAGCTTTTGCTGGCTAACCTCGTTGCGCAGCGACTCCACCGTGCCGGTCAGCTCGCGAATTCTTCCACCGCGCTCTTCAAGCTGACGTTCCATTTCGGTTATCTTGACTTCAAAGCTGGAAACCTGTTCTGAAAGCTGATTTCGAGCGGTAGAAACTTCATTGATATGCTCGGCCAGTTCCTGTGCCATTGTCCGGTTTTGCTTTCGAAGCTTATCGATATAAGTTAATACCTCTTTCTTTTCAAAACCACCAAAAAAGCTGGTTCTCAGCAACACCTTCTCGTCGCCGTAAAGAGTTAGGTCTAATTCGGCCATCTCAGGTTCCTCCCGCCTGCAAAATAATTGAACTTTACTCTTGCATTATAGCATTTTATCCTGCATTAACCAAGGGCATTTTGTCATTTATTTATGGAATATTGCGCCAAGCCTGCATCAGGCTCGACTACCGCCCCATTCCACCACTGCAAAGCCGGTGCGCTGCCACGTAACAAGTGTCTGGGGGAAAACCTTTACAGGTTGTTCAAGGCCTTTATAAACCATGTGTACACGTAAAATGCTATCAGGCGCAGGTGTAACCGAAAGTGGCGCCAGTGCCTCGTATTGTTCCGTTGAAAAGCTGATAAGATTATACGGATTGTGGCACATTTCCGGAACCCAGTAAGTGATAAAATCATTATATTCGCGGGGCGTCAGCCCCATATAGGCTAGCTTTTCACGCAGAAATACTTCGGTGTCGCTCCCCTTGATTACAAAACCCTCGGATAAATCCCAATCGACCTTCTTGTCACCCTCCCAGAATAGATAGTAGTGTTGGCTACCGTCCTTTAAGTTGGTTAGTGTGCCATTCGGTTCAGCGCGGACGCGCCAACCACCATTATAGGGAGGATATGTGTAGGTCAGATATTCCAAAGGATAGCCCAGTTTCACAGTGACGTTGGTCGGCTGTTTAGGATAGAGATAGATCACCGGCTTGGCGGTGGCGGGATTGGCAACAGGCGTCTCAGGTTCAGGCAACGCATCATATGGCGCTCGCGCATCATCAGGAATATCTATTACCGAATCCACACCGTGAATTTTATTAAGTAACTGGCCCAACTCCTCAAAGCTATATATTTGTGGCTTGAGCACCTTGCTAAATATAACAGAGCTATTATAATAAACCGCCTTTACTTCGTCATAAAAGCAGACGCCATAATAATTTTTATTAAACGTAATTGAAAAGGCCTGTGTTGCTTCTGGGGAAAAGCCGTAATCCAATAGCTGAGCCTCTATTCCTTCCGTAATAGTCATTGAGGTTCGCTCACCGTATTCGCCTTGATTAAATTGCATGAAGCGCGCAGCTTTGGGCAGGCCGCCGTCCGGCGTCAACGCAACCTCACCTTCACCTGCAAAGCTGTTATCCACCTTATAGCTGGCTAAAAAACCGTAGTAGCCACTGTTTTGCGCGCATTTTTGGGCAACGCCCCCAGTAGAAGCGTTTGCTGTTATCGTATCTATTGCCGCAAACTGCATTTCAAACATCGGATAGACAAAATCGATTCCTGCATCGCTGCGCAGTATTATGGCGCCGGTTTCAACGTCGGTGGCATAATCGGCATTGTCATACCTACTCTGCCAGACTTCGTCAATAATCGCGGGCGTCAGCGTCACCCCACCGGAATAAAAGCTCTCATAGGCCGCGCGCCAGCTCAAGGTCGCGGGCCCGTCAGAAAAATATCTGTCGGCACGCTCGCCCGAAGACACGACGCCTTCACTGCTCACTGTTGTTATCATTTTCTCGCTGCTGGCCGATGCGCTTACCGACGCCGTATCTGGCGTGGTATTTGAGGGTGCCGCATTTATTGCTGATGAAGGCAGTCCGGTCGTTTCGCTTTCAACCGGCTGCGATACGCTATTGGATGCCAACAAAACATCTGCAGCATTTTCGGACAACACAGCATCTGAACTGCTTTGTCCTGTACAAGCAGAAAAAATAGAATCATAATCGTTAGGCTAATAGCCAATAAACGTCTCATAGAATTTCCTCCTAAAGATGTCTTTTTAGGAATCTATTTCCAGTAAGTGTATCATGAAACATAATTTGTTGCAATGAATCGTTAGAAACTTCCTAAGTAGCCCCCAACTTTAATCCTTGTGATTATTCCAATTTGATGATAAACTGCTGCTATATGGAGGTGCGAAAAATATGAGAAGAAAAGACCGCGAAGTTACGGAACCCGCAGCGTTATTAGAGATTATTCGCGAATGCAAAATCTGCCGCGTTGCAATGCAGGATGAACAGGGACTTTATATCGTGCCACTTAATTTTGGCTATGAATTTGACGATAAGCTGACACTATATTTTCATTCTGCAAAAGAGGGACGTAAAATTGACATTCTGTCAAAAGCCCCCGTTGTTGCATTTGAAATGGATTGCAGCCATCAGCTAATCGAATCGGAGATTGCTTGCCGTAACGGGTACGCTTATAAGAGCATCATCGGTCAAGGCAATGCCAGCCTAATAGAGGATACCGATGAAAAAATAAAGGGCCTATCGCTTATTATGATTCATCAGACTGGCAAAGAATTTGAAATGCCTCCACAAGCAGCGAATTCTGTTGCCGTGTTTAAGATTGAAGCGACCGAATTCACAGGGAAAAGCAGGCCTATACCAACCATCTAATAGTCGTGCCAGAAAACACTGATTGCGCATTAGTTTTATGCTATTAAAAGGGAGCGGGCCATCCATAATGGATGGCCCGCTCCCTTTTTCTAAGTTCCTGCACAGCAGGCGTTTTTAAAAATAGATTTGGAATGTAAAATTAATACAGACATTTTAAATAACGTATTATAAAACGCTTTTTACGGGGTTGCGACTGCTCCAGCCAAGCAATAATGTGCTGCAACAGCGCAGAAACAGCATCTCGTTCTGTTTGTTGCACCGTATGCCGGCTAAAGGCTGCCTTTAAAAATACGCAAACAGCATCCCCATATTCATCACCGATTGGGCCGCCCAAACACTCGGTTACTTTGGGCAGCAACGTTATCGGTGAGTAAGTCGACTCCTCGATCCCCACCGCGCCAAGCAAAGCCAGAATATAGGCCATCATGCTACAAACCGCGGCGTTGTTATCGCTTTGATCACAGTCCTTTTTTCGCTTTTGAAGACTTTTAAACCGATAATAAAGCCATGCGCCAACCAGTGCGGCAAATGCCAACAGTGTCAACAGCAGCGGCAGCAACAGGCGTAGTGTATAAAGCAGATTGTCAAGGAATCCGGCATCTTCGTCACGGTGACGGTCACGGTCATGCTCAGGGGGTTCGATCTCAGGCTCCTGATCTGCGCCGCCCTGATTGCTTTGTCCGTAGGAAGGCGGGTCCGTGATACCTTCCATCACACCGAGGTAGTTGGGGTCTACTTCGAAGGGAATCCAGCCGACTCCGTCGTGGTAATATTCCGCCCATGCGTGCGCACTATAATCTAAAATTTCAATATCGGTATCGTCACCAACCGCCTCAGCATCATCGGGCGTTATAAGGTATCCCTCAACATATCGCGCCGGTATGCCATAATGACGCAGCATCATGACAGCGACACTCGCATACCCCACTGTGGAAGCACTCTGGTTTTTGCGCAGTACATAACGTAAAAAACTTCCGTTACCGTCAAAGGCCGCATTTTCATCAGAGTATTCAAGTTGCCGAGACAGAATAGCCAAAATATTGTTTTTTGCATCCTTATAGGCCACATGGGTCTGCCCGGCAATGCCAGGCTCCCCAATATATGCGGTCAGCAGCGCGCTATCTTCCGGTGAAATAGCAGTATACTGCTCATAAACAAAGCTTCGGTATTTGTTCTCCTGTTCGAGATAGCTGCGAAGTGCGTCTGAGGGATTAGTGCTTTGCTGCTCTAACATTTCAGCCAGTTTTTTATACCGCTTAACCTGATTAGGCAACATGGCCAGCTTATAATCTTTTGTGCCAAACACACCGTCACTCATCAGACGCGATTCCAATAAATTGTTAACGGGTAGCAATGCATTATCGGCCTTTAACAACTCATATGGCGCGTAGATATATCCACGGCAGGCTGCAGGATTTTCAACTTCTAAGGTTAGTACATCCTCTTCAGTTAACGTCTCATCTAAAATTTCAGCCAAAACCGCCAGCTGGGTCTGGGGATAAAAATTACTTTTATGCAGCTGATAAAACAGACTCGTATAGGTGTTCATCACCTTTTTATCGATTGGCTGCCATCCAAAATCGGTGTAAACCTCGCCGACATAACCACGCAAATAAATAGAATCCGGCTTGCTCATTTTCAGGTTTAAAACCGGTTCATAACTTATATCGGGCGCAGAAATATCAGTAAAATTGCCCTCAGGCAAAACGATATGGGTATTGGATTCATAGCGCATACGGTGTACAGTGGTCAGAATGTTTCGCTGGTTCTTTTCCAGCAGATAAGCCGTTTTTTCTGGAATATTTCCCGGGGTCAACAGCAAGATTCCCGACCCTATCAGACAAGCAACCAGCAACACCGCGCCCATCGAAAGCATTGCCCCACCGGTGTCTTTTGCACTTGACACAGCAGCAAGACAACGGCACAGTAGCAGCGCCACACCAGTAAGCAGCAGTGCTGACCACATGCCAGTGTGGTTGACCGCCTCAAACACGCTGACGGCGACAAAGGGCGCCAGAATAACCAAGCCGACCCAATAAAGCGTTTTGCGCACTATAAAGATGCATGCCAATGCCAGCAGTACCGCAAATGGCGTTAGAAAGAGTGTTCCACAGGCGAGGTGAATCGCTGGTGCAACATCAATGGTATATTGCGCGTTGATGCGCAAAAACTCGATATCTACCGCCGTTGAAAGACTATTCAACGTCAAAGACAAACCGGCCCGGGCATATTTCGCCGCCAAAATCCACAGGATGATTATGCAGGTAATGAGCATGGCAACGCCAAGCAGACGACTTTGTGCCGTGTGACAAAAAGCAAAGGCACAAGTTATTATCAAAACACCCAGCAACGCCGGCACCACGCCGAGCACTGGAAGTTTAAACAGGCTGACTAACAGTCCGCCCAAACCAAAATAAAGCAAAAGAGCAAGCGCAATATTTCCGAACATTTCAGTGAGGTCGACACCAGACGTCGCCTTATCGGGAGAAAGCGCCAATTGTAAAGAAGAGCCGCGATGAAGTTTCAAACGGGTCACCTCACTCAGAGAATTAAGTTAGCCAGGTCTTTCTGGTAAGAGGCTGGCGTAAAAAAAACGACTGCTTCATCGCCGTTTTCGTTTTCTTTTTGGTGTGTATTGGCACAACACAACACCGTCATCTTCGCATTTGTATCAAAATAAAGCGACGGTACAGATGTGCATAACCATATCAACTGTGAAAACCGTAAATTTTCAAACAGATTGTTTCCCTGCCCCTCCGCCAGTGCGCCAAAATTGTGCGCAGAAAGCATTTCAGGCAGGGCTTCGGTCAAATCATCAGCGCTTTGAACCGAAGAGTGAGCCAACTCTCCATTTGGCTGGCGCCAGCTGATAAGATGTGCGATGCCGGCATCCAGCAACGCCTGGGACAATGAAACCGCTACCTCTGCGAGCGCATCAAGACAGGCTGGCGAGGTTTTTTTTCGTTCGCCAGCGGAAAAATCCAAAAACAACAAAACGGCATGTTTTAGAGGCTGCCCCGACTGCTTGACCATCAAATAGTCAAACTTACCCGTCAGCTTCCAATGGATTTGCCGCACACTATCCCCCGGGACATAGCCGCGAATCTGGTGCACCTCACTGACATCATACCCTGCTCTGTCCGGTTCGTACTCATCGCTCTCCTCTGGGCAAAAACTGTCTATCATCGGCAAAACCCGCATGGGAAAGGTATTGGGCATAATGATAGTGTCAGCCTCGGCTTCAAATTTTAATGGATAGCGTGTGAGGCCGAAAAAATCTACAGCTACTACCCGCTTAAAGGTGACGGCCACCTGACCGCAGTGCTGCGATTTAATGCGAAATGACATCTTACGCTGGCACTTTGGAAGAACAGGCACCGAGACAAATTGCTCGGTCTCCTCACCGGTTAGCAGATTGCGCAGCAACAGAGTGCAGCGAAGCTGCATCACAGGAAGATAACTTTGGTTTTTGACCTTCAATTCTCCCCGCGCGCCCTGCTTTTTTCCGCCGCCTTCCTTTACCTTGACTGAGAGCGTCAGACTCCTAGACGCCAGCCAGGTAACAAGTGCCGACGCTGTAAAGCAAAACGGCAACAGCATTAAAAGCCATCGCAGTGCGGGTGTTTGCCCAAAAACCGCCATAAGAAGCATGGCGGCCAGCCAAATAATCCAAACCGCTGCATTCATCTGCGCTTTCCTCTGCCGGAAAGTACCGACGAACTGCCTGAAACCGGCTTGGCAACCGAATCCAGCACCTCTTTCAATATATCGGTGGCGGCCAAATTCGCTAACCGAGCCTTAGAGCTGAGCAGCATACGATGCGCACAAACATCACAAAAGATGGCGGCAATATCATCTGGCACTACAAAATCACGATCATAAACATAGGCATAAGCCTTAGCCATTCGGCAAATTGCTAGTGCACCACGCGGGGAAAGTCCAAGTTGAATCATGGAGTGGCTGCGCGTAGCTTGCGCCAATTGGGTAATGTATTCATAGAGAGAATCGGCAATGTGCACCGAAGCGACCTCATTTTTCATCGCAATAAGCGCCGACGCGCTAATTACCGGTGTAACAGCGTCTAAGGGATTCTCGGTCTGGCGGTCACGCAAAATATTAACCTGACTTGCGAAATCGGGATATCCCATCTCAAGCCTGACCATAAATCGGTCTAGCTGAGCATGCGGTAGAATCTGAGTTCCAGCTGTACCCACCGGGTTCTGGGTGGCGATAACTACAAAGGGTTGCGGAACCGAACGCGTCACGCCATCTACAGTGATCTGCCCCTCCTCCATTACCTCTAGCAGTGCCGACTGTGTTTTGCTGGAGGTACGGTTAATCTCATCTGCCAGCAGCAAGTTGGTCATGGCTGCACCGGGCTGGTAGCTTAACGCCCCGCCAGTCTTGTCATAAACTGAAAAACCGATCACATCCGAGGGCATACTGTCCGATGTGAACTGAATGCGTTTGAAGTTGATACCCAGCGTCTTGGCGAACGCCAGTGCCAGTGTGGTTTTGCCAACGCCCGGAACGTCCTCCATCAGAATATGTCCACCGGACAGAATTGCCATGAGCACGCGGGATAACACCTCATCCTTGCCCACGATAACGGTTTGAACCTGGTTTAGAATCAAATTACTCTTACTTGCCATTTTTTTGCTCCTTTAAACATCGCGCAAAATCAAAATGAAACGCGCCCTATCTGCTGTTCAGTATACCATACTGTATAGCAAACAGGGCGCATTTTTTTACAAATTCCGATTATTCCTCGTCATCATCATCGTCGTACTCATCTTCCTCTTCGTTGAAGAAGTCTCTACGCAGCGGTCTGCTGTGCAGATAATATACAACACCAATGCCGATGGGAATAGCTGCAAGACCAACAATGATCAATACCCATACCCAGACGGGAATACCACTCTTTTCCTCAGGACCTTCGGTATCTTTATCATCAATAACGACATCGACGATATCGTCTTCGTCCTCAAGCTCATCGGGTTCACTCTCGCTCTGTGATTCTTCCTCAGGCTCCTCAGAGGAGGACGACGACTGAGCGGGCGGTGCAGTGCTGGAGGAAGCCGCAGACGATGCGGGTGGTGTATAGGTATAGCTGGGTGTAGAGGAAGCTGTCGGCACAACAGTAGTGCCTGTGCCGCCGGTACCTGTACCGGTGCCGGTACCCGTACCGCTGCCGCTTGCGTTGGAGCTGCTTGAAGAACTGGAGCTGATCGCCAGTTTCTTATTGGAAATTACATAGCGACCCAGCGTTCTGGTTGATATCTTAAAGGCATCCTCATCCTCGTCATATTTTGCGCTCACACGGCTTAGCTCACCGGTTTTACTGACCTCGTAGACATAGCCATTGTCATCGGAATAGCCTAAAAACAGGTCACCCACACGATTAAAGGACGCATAGTTGCCATTAAAAAATTCAAGTATGGCGTCGGGGTACTTTCTCTCAATCTTATTGTCAAAATCTCTATTAAAGCTCAAAACAATTTTGCCCTGACCTCTAGTATCGACTACAAATTTGCTTTTGCTATCCGCATCAAATGAAAACTCAAAGTCATCCTCTGCGTCAAAGCCATCGCCATCTTTAAAAGTACGGCCAGTCTTTCCAATTTCTCCATCGCTTCCCGAAGCGTTAGAGTAACCGAGTTCGATTCCGATATTAGCGTTAATCGTAAAGCCGTCACTACCGCTCTTTTTCAATGCAACGGTGCCTAACAGGTCCCTGCTTTGGGTGGTGCTGCTTTTGTCGATCGTGATTGCCAGAAAGTAAATAAGCTGCATCGAACTTGTGGTGGCACCTTTAATTTCGCTTTTGACCCTTTTTCTAATCACTTCTACTTTGTCTACATAGTTGCCGCTTTCTTCCCATTTCGGGCTGACTCTCACATTGTCGCCAGCGTTAGTCTCATAGACATAAAGATATTCGTTGCCAGCCTTCACCGCAGCGTCATACGCTGTTTGTGCTTCTTGCTTTTTTTGTGTTTTGGTAGCTAGCTCTTGTTCCTTACTGGTCTTCGTTTGACCAGCCGTAGTAACTGCCTGCCTGGCACCTGCTTCATCTGCGGTATGGGTCGTATTCTTTAAAGCGCTTAAAGCCGCCTCTGAATCAGCCTCTGCAATTTTTAATTTTTGTTCTAGTTCTACTTTAGTACCAAGCGCTGCCAAATAGTCAGTAGCTGTTTTTACAGCGTTCTCTTGACTAGTCACAGCGCTATTTGCATTATTAAGCGCTGTCTGAGCGTCACCCTTTTTGTTCAGTGCCAAGGTATAAGTAGCGTATTGTTCGCTACTATCTACTATGCCGCCTGCAGCTTTCCACGCGGCTTCAGCTATGGTAAAATCGTTTACTGCCTTATCATAGTCGATTTGTTTTTGATGTTTAACTACATTGGCATCCGCCAGATTCTTCTCGGCAGCACTAACCGCTTGATTACGTTTGGTGAATTCTGCATCGTATTCAGAGACCGTTTTTTGAACCAGCGCTTCTGCCTCTTTTTTCTGAATATAAAGGTTCAGCGCAGCGCTATATGCATCATAAGTCTTTTTAGCGTTGTCGTAATTCGTTTGAGCCTGATCAAGTTCTGCTTGAGCTTTTTTTAAAGCTTCTGTAGCAGTGATGATGGCATTAGACCCTTTACTCAGTAGCGGAAAATAAACCGTCTTCCCATAATTGACCTTACTGGCGGCTTTACCCAAGTACAAATCACCGTCATCATCTGCAACATACCCGTCGGAGGAAACGCTGGCTACCGGATAGTTTATAGTGGCGGCAAATGTTGTTATGGATAGCGTACAGGTCAGCACCGCTATCGCCATTATGAATGCAATTGTTTGTTTCATTAAAACTCCTCCTGTTGTACGCAATATCCTAAAATGTTATTTAATTGGATACCACTTTGATGCTTCTTTGATAAGGTGTGTTTTTTGCTTCAAATTTTTCCATCAAAAATAAAAAAATATTTATAAATTAATTTTTTCAATTTTACCATAATTATCATAAAAAGGGTAGTCCTATTGATTTATCAATATCAATTGCATCAACCCCTGGCAAACAGTTCAGGAGTGTTCATACATTGATCAATAGTTGTTCTGTAGGTAACGCTTTTTAGCATTGGGAAATTTATGGTATAATAGACGTAAAAATAGCTATTCAGATATGTTCGGTAGTTCGCAGCTTGCGGACTTGTCATAGTGGTATTAACTATATTCTACTTTTGTGGCGGCAGGTACGTTGACGCAATAGTATTTTAAATTACCACTAAAAACAATAATGAAAGAGGTACAACAGATGGAAGTTTCTCCTAAGTTGGCTATCGAATTTAATACTATCCTTCTTTCTCATACATTTACGCTTCTTTTGCTTGTTCTTTTCACTGCCTATATCTTTTTCAGGGCAAAAAAATCCCCTTTATTATACAGCTATCTTTCGGTTGTGGGTATGATTGGGCTTTGGATTATTGCTAAAATTCTAAAAACAGTATCGCCGCTAATTTCACTCAGATGGTTTTTCATTGTTATTCAATATTTTGCAATTGATTCACTCGGCGTGTGCCTACTAATTTTTGCATATATTTACCGGACAGACAGACTTCCTTCAAAAAAGCTGCTGTTAGCGTGGGTTATTCTTCCGGTAATATCTTTTTTAGTGCTTGTAACAAACCCAATGCATATGACCTTTTATTCTTATTTTGACATCTATAAAGATCGTTTTGGTCTTGCGTTTTATTTTGCGCAGAGCATACAATATTTCTATCTGCTCACCGGCATCCTGATGTTGTCTCGTGGATTTACAAAACAACCATGCTTTGTCGGCAAAAGAGGTCTCGGAAATTTGTTTGCCGTCTTTGTTCTCTTGCCAATTTTGGCAAATACCTATTACATTTTGTTCAAAATGAATCTGTTACCTTGGGTGTTAGGATTTCCGGTGTTCGATTTTACACCCATTGCCGCTTCAATTTCGCTGATGCTTTTTATTATTCCCACATTGACCTTTCGGTTTTTTGATGTGTCGCCCGTGTCGCTGGCTCGGCTATACGATATTGTACCGCAGGGCATTGCATTCGTAGACGAAAAACTGAACTTATACGGTGAAAATCAAACCTTTTTTAGCATGCTAAATTTAAACCAAAAGCCGTTATCTCTGACACAGTTGTTTTCGTGTTCCGACGATCTAGATAGCAAAAACAAAAATTTGCTTTTAGATTTTATAGCGGAACCCCTTCATCAGGAAGCAGAAATTTCACTGGCCGACGGACGCTGTATTAAATTCATGAAGCACTATCTTAAAAAAGGGCATATGCTGCTTTATCTAAAAGATGTGACGCAAATCAACTGCAACCGTTTTCTTCTTGCAGAACAAAATTTAGCCCTAGAGCAGATTAACAGTCGCCTTAACAGCATGGCCGACACAACGAAAGCATTGGTCGTCGCCCGTACAAAATCACAGATGGCTCAAAATGTCCATGACATTCTTGGTCATAGCTTAACCGTTGTGATTGGGACGGCGGAACTGGCCGCCGCAGAAGATATACATAGCGCCATGCAAAAAGTTAAGCAAATTGAGGAGTTGCTAACCGGCAGTCTTAATGATCTTCGAAATGCTTTTAGTGGGGCTGGGGCAAAATGGGGAGAAACAACGCTAATCAAAGCGCTTCAACATCTAAAAAACGAAAATATCCTTGTTGAAATTCAAATTCAAGGTAAAACCTATGAGTTGAGTGTAGATCAAACGGAGGCCATTTACCGCCTTTGCCAAGAGGCTGTTACCAATGCAATAAAGCATGGAAAAGCCAAAGCCATTTATCTGATTCTTCGATATCATCCACAAGAAATTGAAATCTACGCAATGGATAACGGATGCGGCTGCCAGAGCATACAAAAAAACTACGGATTATGCGGCATTGAAGCCCGGGTAACAAAGCTTTTGGGCAGCGTCAGTTTTTCTAGCGACGGCGAATCAGGCTTTTCAATCCATGTGAAGCTGCCTAGACAAGATCGTTATGAATTGCGAAAACAGATAGTTCTGTGCGATCAGAAAAGCCGGTAAGCGAAAGCAACTTCGATATTTTGTTTTTAATTGTTCCTTCGCTATAATTTAAGGCAGTTCCAATCTCACGGTTTGATTTACCCTGCACAATCAACTGCATAATTTTGATATCCACCGCATCAAAGACCATATGATCAATTTGCACTTTTCTGTTTTTTGTAGCGTGAACCTCTGAAACAGCGGTTTGCAGCAGTTGGTATACGCTTTTGTGAAAAAGCACCATACTATTATGAATGCACTTGAGTGACATGATGAGTGTTTCCGGTTTCATGTCCTTAATGAGATATCCGTCTGCTCCAAGTTCAATCGCGGATTTTATATTTTCATCATCTTCAAAGGTGGTCAACATCACCACCTTCATCGTTGGGTAATGACTTTTAATCTCTCTTAACGCCTCAATGCCACCTTTACCTGGCATACCAATATCCAAAATCGCAATATCTGGCTTCTGAATTTTGCAGTTTTCCAAAACAGCATCACCGTCGGCACAGGACGCAACAACTTCTAGTTCGTCATCTTTTTTCAGCATTTCCTCCAGCATGGAGCGAAACAAAAGGTGATCATCCGCAAGCAAAATACGAATCATATGCTGCCTTCCTTTCCGGCAATTTGCCCTACGGCACTGCGTACTTTTTGATAAATTTCGCGCAGCTGAGCCGCAAGCTTTTTCATTTCCGTCTGGTAAGTGTCGTCTTTAAAACGGTGCTGCTTGATGTCTTGAATGCAAAACAGTGCCTTTTCAATATCACGGATTAATGTTTCTTGAACCTGCTGCAATATTTGCAGACGTTCTTTCTCTGCTTCTAGCGCACCCGCAGCCTTTATGTAATTGGAAAGTTTTCTATTAGCCTGTTCAAAGCGTTCAATTTGCTCTTGCAGGACTTTCTCACTAACCCTGATTGTGGAAATATTTTCGAGAACTGCGGTATATCCACATTGGGTATTTCCGATGATTATAGGTGAAATTCGAAAAATGTAGGCATTAGAACGGTCGAAATCCAATTGATATGTTAACATATCAGAAGAATCATGCAGGGTGTCCAGCGATTCTACATTGACGCCTAAATGCTCTTTAATGAAGAACAACAGCGGCTGCATTTTATCGATATCCCCAAAAAGTGCACAATATTCGGATGGGTGATTGATGTATGTAATGATACCATCCGGGTCAATAACAAACACAACATCCTCTATACGAGACAAAGCATCCTGTATATTGTAGTAGAGGTTTCTCCAGCTGTGTTTTTGCCCCAGTGCAAGTGCCGTGATAATGCCGCCGGCCATACTAAAACCTGTAAGCAACAAAGTAATCTGTGACAACTTACAGTAAAACGTATGCAATGGCAGCACAATAACAGCCTCACTTATCATATGAAACACCAGGCTGAGTACTGCAAATAGCGACGCTGCGTGAACGCAAACCGTATAATGATTTGTTTTATGCTGAGCCAACAAATGCATATTTAAAATTGAGATTGCTAGAATGAATATTACGGCGGCAGCTGCCATGAAAATCGGATAAAACCCAAGCGTTGCGGACACTTTTTTGTCACCTTCTTTGTACCTTAAAAACTCAACCTCCGCGCTTTCTTGGTTTCGCAGCAAGTTTCATCTGTTTTACTATTGATACTTTTGATAATTATAGCTTATCAAGATAAATAAAGAAATATATCCCTTTCGTTTTAGTTTGTAATTTTAATATTTTTATACCTTATTATGAGGTACACGCTGAAGCAACCATACTAAAATTAAAGGCATATCTCCTCATCCAACATAAGGAGATATGCCTTTTAGTATGATTCAAAACTAATTAAGCATTAATATTAGCAATATAATGGTAAAGATTTTACACCGTATCTTTTTGACCTCTTTATAGAATAAAGACGCCCCGCTGTGCAGCAGATTGCCTACACAGCGGGACGTTTTATTATTAAGAATCAATTGTTGTAAAATGCATCATGGATTACCATGACAGCACGCTCGGCATCTTTAAGGGCAATCAACACCGAAATCTTAATCTCACTAGTGGATACCATATCAATATTGATATTGGCCTGTGCAAGTGCATCAAACAGCTTGCACGCCACGCCGGGGTTGGACTCCATACCTGCGCCTACGATGGATACTTTGGCACTTTGCATATCGCACAGCACCTCTTTAATTCCGATAAGATGCTTGTTAGCATCCAGCACTGCTACCGCGCGCTCGGCATTATCCTTTGCAACAGTAAAGGTGATGTCCTTAGTTCCGCTACGGCCTACCGATTGTAAAATAATATCGACGTTGATCTTTTCCTTAGCCAGCAACGAAAACACCTTAAAGGCAATGCCGGGCTGATCCTTTAGTTCCAAAATCGAAATTCTGGCTATGTTTGTGTCCTTGGCCACGCCACTGATAATCATCTTTTCCATGTCAGCTTCCTCCTTGATGATGGTACCCGGTTTATTTTCCATGCTTGAAAGAACCTCAAGATCAACGTTATATCGTTTTGCCATTTCAACCGAACGGTTGTGCAGGACCTGTGCGCCAAGGGACGCCAGCTCCAGCATTTCATCATAACTGATGGTTTCAAGTTTCACCGCGTTCTTGACCAGACGCGGGTCGGCAGTAAATACACCTTCAACGTCGGTATAAATCTGGCACTTTTTCGCATTGAGCGCTGCAGCTAACGCAACAGCACTGGTATCGGATCCGCCGCGCCCCAACGTGGTGACGTCATCATATCGATTGATACCCTGAAAGCCCGCAACAATGACGATAGTGCGCTTTGCCAGCTCATTTTCAATTCTTTCCTTGTTAATTTTACGGATGCGCGCATTCGAATACTGGGAATCGGTTACAAAGCCCGCTTGCCAACCCAAAAAGGATTTAACCGGAAGCCCACGCTTTTCAATAGCCATAGCCAGCAGTGCAATTGAGATTTGTTCTCCCGCTGCAAGCAGCATATCCATTTCGCGCTTAGATGCCTTCGTATTGATTTCGTTTGCCTTATCTACTAACACATCAGTAAACTTACCCTGAGCCGAAACGACTGCGACAACATTGTTGCCGGCAGCATAGGTTCGCGCAATGATGTCTGCAACATGCTCAATACGGGTTGCATCGGCCACTGAAGTACCACCAAATTTTTGTACTATGAGATTCAAAATTTATTCCCCCTGTTTGTAGTCTGCAAGAATAACTAAATCATTTTATGTCATCGGGCAACGCAATGCTCTCCACACAAATTGCACCGGTATTATCCGCATCGAGCATTAGCAAGTTCCATTTTTTATATCCCTCTGAATCCAAGCGCGGTCGCATTCTGGAATAGAATATTTTTTCTTTGTCCCCGGGAACCATCGCCATCAGCGTCGATCCTGCGCCGCTGATATAGGTGCAATAAGCGCCCTCCTCCTGCATCATCTTCATGGCCCGTTCTGCACCAGAGATCATTGGCAGGCGGTAGTCCTGGTGAAGGCGGTCACCCGCAGCACAATGAAGGTTGTGATAGCTGCCGGTCGCCAGAGAGGCACTCATCAACGCCGCACGGGAAAGATTATATACCGCGTCCTTGTGGCTGATTCGTTTAGGAAGTACGCTTCTTGCCAGCGAGGTTTTTAGCTCGGTGTCGGGAATCAGTGCAGCAAACTTAAGGCCGACGTGCAGTTCCTGCCGAACAAAATGTACTTCTTCGCCGTCAAAAACTGAGGCCACAAAGCCGCCGAGAAGCGCTGGAGTGGTATTGTCTGGGTGTCCCTCAATCGATGCGGCCAAATTAATGATCTCTTGTCTAGAGAACGGAAATTTCATCATATGATTGGCCGCCAGCAATCCACCGATGATGCACGCTGAGCTGCTGCCCAGCCCGCGCGATAACGGGATATTATTGATTTGACCAAATCGTACGCCATAAAACGGCTTGCCACACAGCTCATACATCGATTTCATCGTGGTGTAAATTAAGTTGGTCTCATCGCAGGGCACATCAACATGGTCAAGCGACCGGATTGACAACCCCTCATATTCCTCCAGATGCAGCTCGTTATAAAGCGTTACCGCCAACCCGAGCGAATCAAATCCGGAACCAACATTGGCGGAAGTTGCCGGAACCTTTACGGTAATCAATGCGGTTCCTCCTTAATAGTCCAGTACGCGGATCGATGACAGAATAGACACATTTTTTTGTGCAGCCTGAGCAATTAGTTTCTCAGCCTGCTCCCCCGAAAGAGCCGGGGTGATAAACGCTACTTCGCCGTCGTTCGAATAGTGCTCAACATTTTGCGCACAGCCAAACAGCTCGACAGCTGCGTTTTCATCCTTTGCCGCGACTCGCAGCATTAAGGGTGTGACATCGCTGCGATAGTCAATAAGCGTATCATGCGCGGTATCCTCCCACCCTAAAGTGGGGATGTTGCCATCTGCTCTCGCTGCATCGACAATATCGGAAATGACGGCCGCGGCTGTGGGCGCTTTACCTGCACCACGGCCATAAAACAGCACATCACCAAGGTCTGATCCCCGAACAAGAATGGCATTAAATACGTCCGTCACATTGCCAAGCTGGCTCGTTTTTGAAACCAGCGCCGGAGATACCATCGCTATAAGACCTTGCTCCGTTGTTTTTACCCGACCGATTAGCTTAATTGCATAGCCAGCCTTTGAAGCGGCGCTGACATCATTTGATGTAATATTGGTAATGCCTTGGGTATGCACCTCGTCTGGATATATATGCTTGCCATAGACCAGCGAGGCCAAAATGCAAATTTTACGGCAGGCGTCCTTGCCTTCTACATCGGCAGCGGGGTTCTGCTCGGCATAGCCGTTTTTCTGCGCCAATTTGAGCGCATCCTCAAAGGTCATGTTATCTTCTATCATCCGAGTCATAATGAAGTTGGTGGTGCCATTCAAAATGCCCGCGACTTCCGTGATATCATCACTACCAAGGCACTGATACAACGGGTGCAGAACCGGAATGCCGCCTCCTACACTCGCTTCAAAAAGATAATTAACATTTTTCTCTTTAGCAATAGCCAGTAGTTCTGCGCCATGAGTAGCTACCAGCTCTTTGTTTGAGGTAATAACATGCTTACCCGCCAGCAGACTGCGTTTAGAAAAATCATAGGCAGGTTTTAAGCCGCCTATGGTTTCAACGACAATGCCAACCTCGGGATCATTTAAAACCGTTTCAAAATCCGTAACGCCCTTATCTGCATACGGCGTTCCAGCTAGACTTTTAATATCCACGATATATTTAACGTCCAGGTCTTTTCCGGCCTTTTTTAAAATACGCGCACGGTTTTTATAAAAAACCTCAGCTACACCGGAACCGACTACACCGTAGCCGATTATTGCAATTTTCATAATTTAATGCCTCCTATGGTTAGGTATTAAAGGTCCTCAAGGGCCTTAACGATATTAGATTAAGATAAAAGAACATATTCACCTGGTAAAAACGACGCAGGCGGGCTAACGCCCGCCAAAAAGGATGAAAACGCCAAGCGAAAAACGTTCTTTCATCTGGTTAACAAGTAGTATCAACGTCCGGCAAGCTTGCGCGCCTCAACAACGCCCTCAAGCTTTTTAATAGCAGTAACCAGTTCCATGTCGTTAGTGGAAGTAGCATCCAATGAGATAGAAACCGAAACAGCGGCAAGGCCATCAACAGGAATATTTTGATTTATGGTCAAAATATTGACGCCATTGCGATAAAGCTCAGCGATAAGCCCAGATAGCATCCCCGGTTTATCTCTGAGCAGTACATAGACACTGACGACTTTACCCGACATTTCTCTGACATAAGGAAAAACCGAATCACGATATTTATAGATCGCGCTGCGCGAAATTCCAGCCATTTTAGCCGCATGAGAAATATTATTTGTTTCACCGTTTTCCAGCAGCTGCTTTGCATATACTACCTTTGAGAAAACCTCAGGGAGCATTTCCGTTTCGACGACCAAATATTTTGGGGGTGTCCACATAATTTTGACCACTCCTTTCAATATAAAAGAATAGCTTCACACCGGCACCAGCCGGGTACAAACGTCACAGCCAAAGGGAGTCTATGCGCATAATGCCTGTTATTCCACCAATCGAAAACGTTTGTACTTAGATTAGCAACACTATAGCATTGCTTTTCATTTATTGCAATTGTGATTTAATAAAGAATTTGACCATATATTGCTATTATCTGCTGTTTTTTAAGATTATGTCTCCGATAAATCAATTTGCTAAATATATCTTTGATCTATATTATTTTTAGCTGTATTATTAAAAATAAAATTTAATATTATATAAATAACGCACAATAATCATATAAGAAATTTATGCTTTTAGCAAAAAATATTGTTTTCGTTTTCACAGATACCGTTCAAATTAGCAGATTTTCAGGTTGATTCCCAGTAGCTTGGCCTTTTATCTGCCAGTGCAATAATTCTTTTATGCATTCTGAGCCAAAATGTGCTAAGATGATGACAGCTCATAATGTGCCTTTTGAATGTTGCCTGCCTTGACAGCTCTCATTCTTTTCAAAGGCTGCATTGTAAGCTATTCTTTTACCCACTTTGGAGTAACGCACTTTAATCACAAATTACGATAGATAAAAGAAGGTGGTAGCGCACATGGAACAGCAAAATAAGCTTTCCTTTATTATTCAGGTTCTCTACTGTGCAATCGTTGCTGCGCTTTGCTTTTTGGGACTTCGCTTTTTGCTTCCGTGGTTTTGGCCTTTTTTGCTCAGTTTAACGCTGGCATACCTGTTTAAGCATCTGGCAAATCGTTTCCATGCCCGTTCAAAGATCGCTTGTGCGGCGATCGGCATTTTGTTTTATGCTACTATTGTATTGCTGTTTTGGCTGCTGGCCGCGCTTACCATTGGCAAGCTAGCCGATTTGGCAACCGATTTTCCCTTATATTATACCGATGTTTTGCTCCCTAAAGCACAGCAGGCGGGCGACCGACTACTGTGGCTCATCCAATATCTGGCGCCAGCATCGGTTATATCGGTAGAGGGGTTGTTTGCGCTTATTTCCAGAGCAACTGAAGATCTGGTGACTGGCATATCTAGTTCGTTGATAAACATTATCACAGGCTTTTTAAAGGGGCTTCCGTTGTTCATTGTCGGATTTGTGTTCATGATCATTTCTTCGTTTGCCATTGCAATGGATTACGACCGCGTCACGCTGTTTTTACTTCAACAGCTGCCCCATCGTATGCGCCCTTTAATGCTGGACGTTAAAAACTTTCTGTTTTCCTGTCTTGCACGTTTGGCACGCGCCTATGCCATCATTATGTTGATCACCTTTTGTGAACTTTCGGTTGGACTTTGGGCGCTGCGTATCGACCGTTTTTGGAAGATTGCCGCCGTGATCGCCCTGATGGACATTATGCCACTGCTAGGCTCGGGTGCTGTTTTAATTCCCTGGGGCATTTTTGAACTAGCAAACGGACGCGAGCCGTTGGGGGCTGGACTATTGGTTCTCTATGCGGTTATCGCTGTAATGCGCAATATTATTGAGCCGCATGTGGTGGGCGATTCACTGGGGTTACATCCCGTAATTACACTTACCGCTATGTTTTTTGGATTGTGTACTTTTGGCCTGCCCGGTATGCTCGCCGCGCCGGTTGCAGCGCTGCTCATCCGTTTTTTAAACTCCAACGGTAAAATTAAGTTGTACCGTACTGAATAGCATTTTAACGTATTGCTCTTAAGGCGCACACTGCTTTAAAAGGCAGATAAGTTAAAGCAAATACCTGCACCTTAAATTCTAGCAATTCTGTGACATTAAAAAGCTTACAAATGATTTAAAGCGCTTGAACTGCATGCAGTTCAAGCGCTTTAATTATTTAAAATTGTCGAGTGTCTCGCTTAAGATCGCAAATCGCTCAATGGTCGCCCAGTCGGCTTTAAAACTGGTCAACTCAGCTAACGCGTCAAGCGCCAATGTGGGGTTCAGATTAATTTCAACGCCGGCACGGCACCGCATTGTCAACAGCAGCCCGTCCGATTGTTCTTCCACCGAAAGGATTTGAAGCATGGGCTTAATATCCACCGTTTTGATACCTTTTTTGCTGCGCTTCTGCATTGGAATTTCCTCTAGTGCAGAAAAGCGTTCCAGCGCTTGCTGCCCCTCGGAAACAGCGCAACGCAAATGTACGTGATAATCCGCCCACATAATCTCTTTGGGCTCCATAACCGGCTCGCCAGCTGAAACGGCATGCAACCCTTCGGGCAGCGCAGCATTCAGGCGCGAGATAATTTCATCGTCCGAAACTTCCTGAAGAAGCCGAACGTCCATCGACTCACACAAGCCAGTAGTACCCAACGACAACGGCAGTGCAAAAGTGATATAAAGATGCGGGTGGAAGCCCTGTGTGTACCAAACCGGCAGCCCGCTGCGCGAAAATGCACGGGTCATGGCGCGCATGAGGTCGAGATGGGAAATATAGATGGCGCGCCCCGATTTACTGAAAAAGATACGCACCGTTTTTATATACATTTACATACCCCTCCCGTCAGGCGCTGCGCACCACAGCCGTTGCACCCTGCAAAGCAACTGGGTGTCGTAGCGGCCTGCATCGCCTTTTGGTGTTCGCGGATAAAAAACGCCTTGGTCACTCCATAATCAAGATGATCCCACGGGAATACCTCTTCATAGTTGCGGCGGCGACGGGCATAGAATTCGGGGTCAAGTCCAGCTTCTTCAAATGCTTCCTGCCAAGCCAGCGGCTTAAAGTGATCGTCCCAACCGTCCAAACGGCTACCACGCAAAAACGCACCCTCCACCACCTGACAGAGTCTGCGATCACCGCGGGCCAACGCCGCCTCCGCCACGCTGGTGGCCGAGTCGTGATAACTAACTGAAATTTTACGTGAGCGCACACAAGAGAGCAGATATTTTTGCTTTTCGCGCAGCGCCTCCATTGAATCCTGCGGTTCAAATTCAAACGGCGTGTAGGGTTTGGGCACAAAACACGCCACGCTGATGCTGACGCTGACCGATTTCCCCTTCGGGCGCTCCGGCATGCTGTAATAAAGGTCGACCACCTTTTGCGCAAGGTCGGCAATGCCCTTGATGTCCTCTAACGTTTCGGTCGGCAGACCCATCATAAAATAAAGCTTAACCGCCGTATAGCCACCTAAAAAAGCAGTACGACATGTATCCATGACATTTTGCTCGGTAATATTCTTATTGATAACGTCGCGCAGGCGCTGGGTACCCGCCTCAGGCGCAAAGGTCAAGCCGGATTTTCGTACCCGCGTAACTTTTTCCATCAATGATTCCGAGAAATTATCGATGCGCAGGCTTGGTAGAGAGAGATTGACGTGCTTTTCCTCTGTCCAGTCAAGCAGCGAATCAAGCAATGGTTCCAGTCCGCAATAGTCGCTGGTAGAAAGAGAGGACAGGCCGATCTCATCATAGCCGGTGGATTCAATTAAATTTCTGGCATCTCTTGCGACCGTTTCAAACGATTTTTCGCGAATGGGACGATATAAAAAGCCCGCTTGACAGAAGCGACAGCCGCGGTTACAGCCACGAAACAGCTCGACCACGGCGCGGTCGTGAACAATATCCAAAAACGGGACAACAAAGCGTTCAGGATAATAAACGCTATCTAAGTCAGTGATAACGCGCTTTGAAACCATAGCAGGCGCGCCTTCGCGCGGGGTAACAGCACATATTGTGCCGTCTGAATGATAGGTGACATCGTAAAGCGAAGGGACATAGATGCCCGGTATCTGCGCAGCGCGGCGCAAAATTTCAGGCTTATCCCAGCCTTCTTTCTTGGCTTGTATGCACAGGTCAAACAGCTCATCTGAAACCTCTTCACCTTCGCCCAAGGACACCAAGTCCACAAAATCTGCCAGCGGCTCGGGATTGGAAGCACAAGGTCCGCCCACTACAACCAGCGGAAAAGGATCGGTTCTATCCTTAGCGCGGATTGCCAGGCCAGCTAAATTCAGGAGGTTTAAAACCTCGGTGTAGCACATTTCATATTGCAGCGTAAAGCCAATAAGATCGAAGTCTTTGACTGGGTCAAGGCTTTCAAGCGCAAACAGCGGCACGCCCATCTCCTGCATAGCGATCTGCATGTCGGAGTCGGGTGAAAATACCCGCTCGCACCAGACGTCATCGCGTCGATTGGCGTGTCCGTATAATATTTTCATGCCGAGGTGACTCATGCCGACCTCGTATAAATCTGGGAAGCAAAACGCATAGCGCAGCATACCAGGCGTCAATGTTTTAACCACTGCGCCCATCTCCCCCGCCGTGTAGCGCGCAGGCTTCTGCACCTGCGAAAGCAGCAGGTCAAGCTGATCTAAGGTCATGGGAAATCTCCTCTTCTTTTTAGTCTCTATTGTGGCAGATGCTGTCGCTTGACGGCATGCGCTGCCGCCCGATATAATAGCACAAAAGGGGCTGTGACAAAATGGGTGAACTGCGAAAAATACCTGGGGTAGGCAAACAGACCGAACAGGATTTGTGGGAACTGGGCTACACGACCATAGCATCGCTTCAAAATGCCGACCCGCAGCAATTGTATGAGCGGGAATGCAAACTTCGCGGACAAAAAATAGACCGTTGTCAGCTTTATGTTTATCGTTGTGCGGTTTATTATGCCAGCCATACGAAGCACGACCCTGAAAAACTCAAGTGGTGGAACTGGAAAGATTAAAGGAATCTATCTTTTTGACACATTTTGTTCAGGGTATCATCAGCGACTGCACCAGCGCCTCGTCAGGATCAACAATGGCGGTGGAATAGTTTTCGTATATTACCATGCCCGGCTTACCCCCGGGCTGTTTTTTTACATTCTTTATCGCGGTATAATCGACCGGTACTTTAGCGGAATTTCGAGCTTTGGAGTTAACCGCTGCAATGATCGCCGCCTCGGTCAGCGTACAATTGGGTACCTCTTGCCCGTCAGCGAGAACAACCGTATGCGAACCCGCAATCTTCTGCGCGTGGAACCAGATATCAGTTTTACGGCTGTCTTTAAGCGTCAACCGTTCATTTTGCAGATTGTTTCGGCCTGAGAGAATTAAAAATCCATCAGACGAACGATATTGCAGCGGGAGAAGCTTTTGCTCCTGCTTCTTTTTTCCGCCCAATGACGCGGCCTTGATATAGCCGCCCTCACCGAGTTCGGCACGAATAGCCGACAGCTCCGCCTCACTGCGCGCCCGAGTCATCAAGTCATAGACGGTGTCAAGATAGGCCAGCTCCTGCTCACCCTGTTTAATCAGATCTTTGAGCATCTTCTCGGCGGTATCGGCCCGACGATAGTCTTTATAGTAACGCTGCACATTTTGCACCGGCGTCAGTCGAATATCCAGCGGAATGGTCACATCAGCACCCGCCTCGTCAAAATAATCCGGCACAGTGATGCGATTCATTCCCTTTTCAAGCTGATAAAGATTCGCGGACAATAAATCGCCGAATCTGCGCAGCTGATCGCGGCTTTGGCAATCAAGCAACTCCTGCTTCTGCGCCGAGAGCTTGCGCTCAATGCGTTCTATGCGTGCCGTAATCAGGCGCGAAAAATCGCTCATCTTCTGCTTCATGCGGTCTACGGCGTCTTTCTCACCGTAAAAGGCATCCAGCATAGCGGAAATTTCATCAAAGCGCTTTACCTGCATCGCGTTGCCATACTGTGCAATTGGGATAAACGAAAAATCTTTTGGCGTGCCGTCGGGTGTCAGCACAGTAGTGGGTTCAACCCCACCGTATTCTAAGACGTTGTGAAGCTTCTCAAGCTCTGCAGTCAGCGCGGTATACTGTGCCTGTGAAAGCGCACCCTTGTTTACCGAGATTCCACCCAGCGCACGGTGCACAAGCTCTCTAGCCAATAAAGGCGAGGTTCCCGAAAGCGTCTCCTGCAAAAGCTTTGCGATATCAATGTCCCGCGGGGAAGCCTTCACTGCGTCGATAGTCGCCTGTACGCCGTCGGTCAACAGATCAACTCGCTCCTGTGGCGGCGGATTTTCATAGCGCAAACCCGGCAGAATCTGGCGCAACGACGAACGGTCGGCTCCGACCCGTTTCATCGAATCAATAATACGACCATCCGGCCCTATTAAGATCACATTGGAATATCGGCCCATCAGCTCGGCAGCCAGCGTCACAATGACAGTGTCACCAAGGTCGTTGACCGTTTCAAAATCAAAAAACAGAACCCGTTCAAAACCGGGCTGTCGAATAGCGACCAGCTTGGCGTTGCCAACCCATTTGCGCAGCAGCATACAAAACATCGGCGGCTGCTTCGGGTTTTCGACCGATATGGCAGTAAAATGCGCCCGTGCGGACGCCGCATGGGCGCAAAGCAGCAGTCGGCGGTTTTCCTGCCGTGCACGAATGGCGAGAATCAGCTCTTCTTTCACCGGTTGATAAATTTTATCCACTCTGCTGCCGATCAACACCTGTGAAAGCTCGGCTTTTAAAAGCGAGAGCATCATGCCGTCGAGTGCCACGGGCTCACTTCCCCTCTTCTATGACCGTAATCAATTTATTAATCAGGCAGCGCAGACGAGCTGCCTTTTCAGGATTGGCCTGTTCCACCCCAGTCTCCTGACGTTTGAGTGATGACACCGTGCGCCATAAATAAGCGCGAGCCTCCTCAGACAAGTCACAGGCCAGCTCCCCTGCATAGCAGTATAGGTCATATTCGCTCACCTTACACCGCCAGCCAGTATAACTAACGCGCATCACGGTGTAGGCGTGATCGCCAGACACACTCGCCTTTTCGGCCGAGATACAATAGCCGTTGGTGCAAAGCCAGTGACGCAAGAATGGTGCCTTAGTCATTGGCTGAAGCAAAAACTGCTTATTTGCTAGGCATTCCCAAGGGCAGTGCGCTAAAATCGACGCAATCATCTCACCGCCCATTCCGGCGATGACAATGTCGTCGACCTCATCTTCCTTTAACGGAAAAAGCCCGTCGCCAAGGCGGCAGGCAATCTTATCTGTTAACCCCTGTCGTTCAATTTCTCTACGCGCTTTGCTCAGCGGCTTTTCTTTGATGTCGCAGGCGATGCCGCTGTCAATTCTGTCGTCACGCATCAGGGCGCAAACTAAATAGCCATGATCACAGCCGATGTCGGCCAAGCGCGAACCGCTGCGCACCATTGACGCAATGCTGCGTAAACGGGGATCAAGTGTTTCAATAGCACTCAAAATTGATGATCCTCTCTTCTTCTGGGCATTTTATTCATGGTTGGAATCCAAAACAATTATCCACAAATAGTTATTAACCTTTTAGTAGTACCGAATCACTGGACTTAAAGTGGCATAATAACCTATTTTTAATTATTATACCACAAACAACACCATTTTTCCAGTTATAACGGGTACAAAACATGTAGCGTAGAAAAAAATAATACACCGCAGGACGACATCATCCTGCGGTGTATCCACGTAAGATTTAAGGCTTACATTTCCTTTAACTTTGCAAAGCACTCGCTACAGTACACCGGGCGATCTTCACGAGGTCTGAAGGGAACCTTTGCTTCTTTGCCGCATGATGCGCATGTAGCAACAAACATTTCCCTTTCCGGTCTTGAAGCTGTCTTACGAGCATCGCGGCATTTTTTGCATCTTTGGGGTTCGTTTACGAAGCCGTGCTCCGCATAGAACTCCTGCTCTCCAGCGGTAAACACAAAATCAGCGCCACACTCTTTGCATTTTAAGGTTTTGTCTTCGTACATTTCTTTTACCTCGCTTATGGATTGGATTTACCCGCAGCATCCGGAGACCTAGGATCGCCAGTGTACCTAAGGGTATTATTTATGTAGCCGAATGGCTTACATTCTGGGAAAAGATAGTTGCCGCTGATATCAGCGGTTATGATAGCCTGCGCAGCTTGCGTCTGGCTCTCTGGAGTGCATTATCCACAGCCTTAGTTGTGCTTTGAAGAAGCTGTGCAATCTCCTGATAAGAATATCCGCCCAGATAATAACGGATGACCTGATGTTCAAAGCCAGATAAACAAGTGTCCACCTTTTGCAACCATTGATCCAACTGCTCACGACTTATCACGATTTCCTGCGGATCCTCTTCCTGCGGGGCATTCCAATAATTTTCTCCCCATGGTAGACAATTATCAAGACTAACTATCGGCAGTTTACGGCATGCTGTTGCCACTGCGGAGCGAAGGCGATTTGTAATACAAACATATGCAAATGTTTCAAACGAAGTGCCAAACTTATGGTCATAAGCGCGAATCGCATATAAAAGACCGATTACCCCTTCCTGAATAAGATCGTCGATCTCTACGCCTCTCTGCCTGAAGGCATTGGCGCGGCTGTGCACCATTGGAAGATAACGCTCAAGCAACCCGTTCTCCCCGACCGTCTTCGCTGTGGTGGATTGCGCAACCGGCTTGTTCTGCTGTGCCAAATCCACCGCCATACTTCCTCCAAAATATTCCTTCAATAGTCTTTATACTATACCGGTTTTCATTTTTTGTCAATAGATTATTGTGCATTCCGCTACATTTCTTTAAACCCCGATACTTGTTTTTTGTTTTTTGTCGCTCAAATATCATAATAATACAGTATTAGATAAAAAATGACGAGTTTTTGTGACTTTAAATTACTGGAATACCATCCAATATGTGTTAAACAATATTTGCAATATTTTTTACACCAAAGCGCCTGAACCGATTGATCTGCCTGTTGCCTTTTTTTTGATGCTATCCCCCCAGCGTGACATCCTGCGTATCATACCACATCAGCGCTCTTTCCAAATGCTCAACTTTAAAATCCGGCCACATTTCATCTAGCGTATAAAAATCCGCATAAACGCTTTGAACTGGCAGCAGCCCAGAAAGACGTTTTCTGCCGCCCCACCGTATGACAAGATCAATACGCGAAATTTCTCTCGATCTTAAGCTTTGTGTGATCGTGTTGCGATTATTGGCCGTAGTATGCATATCCCCCATATCCCACTCCCAGCCGTAGTTGACTAAAAAATTAACCTTTGTGATACCACTTCCAAAGGGTACTCTTTCTTTAGCGTAGGGTAAAAGCGCCGATGGAAACATCGGTGATTCAGTGTTGCCCACCACAAGCAAGTCAGCGTTTTCCTGCTGAATCAGCCGAACCGCCTCCACACAAGCGTCTGAAAAAGCATTAACCTCGACATGCGGCCTTTTACAATTATCGGTGGTGAAACCGTAATAAGTAATTTCTTTAACCCCATATCTCTGTGCCATTTTAAGGCATGCCACACCCGGATGCAGTCCATGGCTGTATCCTTCATGCTTTTCTAGCCCGGCATTTTTTGCCCATCGCCTGTTACCGTCCGGGATAAGGGCAATGTGGTTTGGAATTCTCATATTTCCACCTCTTTCCTTTGCTCTTATATTATGGACCCACCTTATGCATATAATCGTTAAGATTTAAGTAAATTTTATATGGCGGACCTGTTAGAGCTGGCGACCAATGGCAATATATATCAGTTGCATAAGCCTTCAACTCAAATATAAAAATGATGGTGGTGATAATAATTGAATAACTCGAACAATTTCTACAAATTTGTCAATCTCCCATTACCCTACTCTTTTGACGCGATGGAACCCTTTATTGATAAAAAAACTATGGAGATTCATCACGACAGGCATTTGCAGGGTTACGTAGACAATCTAAACAAGGCCCTTGAGTGCTACCCCGAATTACAGAGGCTACCGCTTGAATCACTTGTTACCCCGCCGGATACGCTACCCGCTGCTAACAAGAACGCTATTAAAAATAACGCCGGGGGCGTTTATAACCACCGATTCTATTTTAACAGTCTTATACCCGCCGCCCATGCAAAATCACCCTCTGGCATGTTGCTAGAGGATATTAACAAAACCTACGGCAGCTTTGACGCTTTTAAAGCTGCCTTTAAGGCAGCCGCACTGTCGGTATTTGGTTCGGGCTACGCATGGCTGGTTGTTGACAACAAAGGGGATCTCAATATAATTACAACTGCAAATCAAGATACCCCACTCTCATGGAACCAATGCCCAATATTAAACATAGACGTTTGGGAACACGCCTATTATCTTAAACACTACAACATGCGCGCAAATTATATCGATGACTGGTTTAACGTTATTAACTGGGATAAAGCCAATAAAAGATTTATGGAATGCTTTAACTCATAACTTTTTAACCATATATTTTCAACACAATAAAAGCCATATGCAACGTTAGTTTCATATGGCTTTTATTGTGTATTTAATTTGATATATAGAAATATTTCTATATAAATGCATGTCTTTTGTTTGTCAGCGTTTTCGTCGTTCCACGCATATTTTATCACGGTTGCCGAATACTAAGGCCGAGGTGATTATTTATGACATTGAGTCAAAAAGAAACCATGCTTCTACAGGATTTAAAATCGCATGAAAAACTTTGTATCGAGAAGTACTCACAGTATTCATCCGAAGCCTGCGATGGTCAGCTTAAAAATCTATTTTCTCAGATTGGACAGACCGAGCAAGAACACCTGAACACCATTGAACAAATCATGGGCGGTACTGTTCCTACCATGAACAGCAGCAGCGGGGGTAATCAGAGCAATAGCTCCGGCCAACAGTCGGGTGGCACACAAAGCACTTCTTCCGCATACAGCAGCAATTCCTCTGGCAAACAGCGCGACCAGTTTCTCTGTTCCGACCTCCTGTCAACCGAAAAGCATGTTTCATCGGTATATGACACCTGCATTTTTGAGTTTAAGGACGATCAGATTAGAAATGCACTCAACCACATTCAAAAAGAAGAGCAACAACACGGTAAACAAATCTATGATTATATGTCGGCTAACGGCATGTATTCGTAAAAAAAATAGCGCCCGCAAAGCCATGCACAATGGTCTCGCGGGCGTTTTCTTTTTATATCAGCCAAGTGTCAAAACACCTCGTTATACCGATTGTCTGGCACCATATAAAACGCATAGCCATATGATAATATCGAGGTGATTATGAAAATGTTAAATTATATTATCCAGCCAGGAGATACCCTATATAAAATTTCTCAGATGTACGGCGTTACAGTTCAGGAGATTGTAAATGCCAACCCAAGTGTAAACCCGTATAACCTCTATGTAGGTCAAATCATTCAAGTGCCCTCACGCCCGTTTGAATTGGTGCAGCAATACCAAAAATCTTTTGAGCAAATCCCTTTGCAAAGAAATATGCCCACGCGACCGGGCAATTAATAACGTTTCTGGATATAGCATTTTGTCTACCTGTATCGTACATATTTACTTTATGCGATGTTTCTAATCAGTATTGAAGCGTAAAGTGCCAATCCCAAAAACAGTATCCTACTACTTTCGTAGTTCAGCCGTGGGGTTTTTATCAGGGCCACGCGCCGTAGACAAAGTAAAAACCGCAGGAACAAGCCGTTCCTGCGGTTTTGTAATTGAGAATAATTATCTCTTTGAGAACTGAGGGGCGCGACGTGCAGCTTTAAGGCCGTACTTCTTACGCTCTTTCATTCTCGGGTCACGGGTGAGAAGGCCAGCCTTCTTGAGGATGGGGCGCATCTCATCAGAAACCTGCAGCAGTGCGCGGGAAAGACCATGACGGATGGCACCGGCTTGTCCGGATACGCCGCCGCCTGCAACGGTGCAAATGATATCATACTTGCCAAGAGTATCGGTAAGAGCCATCGGCTGACGAACAATCAGCTTGAGTGTATCAAGTCCAAAATACTCGTCAATGTCTCTGCCATTGATGGTGATGCTACCGCTGCCGGGATAAACTCTTACGCGGGCAACGGAACTCTTTCTGCGGCCTGTGCCGTAGAGATAAGGCTTGCTATCATACATAACTTTCAGTCTCCTCTCTTATTCGTTCCAGGCCTTCGGCTGCTGGGCTTCCTGGTTGTGGTTGGCGTCGCGATAGATACGCACACGGGTGAGTGCTTTTCTGCCAAGAGTATTATCCGGCAGCATGCCCTTAACGGCCACCATCATGGCCTTCTCGGGGTTGTTCTTCATCAGTGTGGCGTAGTTAACCTCTTTAAGGCCACCAATCCAGCCGCTGTGATGACGGTAATATTTGTCCTGCAGCTTGTTGCCGGTCAGAACAGCCTTGCCAGCGTTGATGACAACAACATGGTCGCCACAATCAACATTGGGTGTAAAAATCGGCTTATGCTTGCCGCGCAGAATGCTGGCAATTGTTGCGGCAGTGCGGCCCAATGGCTTGCCTTCAGCGTCAATGACATACCATTCGCGCTTAATGCCATCTGCCTTTGGAAGAAAGGTTGACATAAGGTGTTTACCTCCTCAAAATTTTGCTTATCATTTACAATGCTTTACTAGTATAACCATGTTCTCAATCGTCGTCAACCATTATTTTAATTTATCAGCCCACTCTTACACATTTTCTCTCGTTATCTCTCTATTTCTCTTTGATTTGCGCGCGTCATTCTATTTTTTGAAAATAAGCTACCCAAATGAGCTTGCAGTCTTAAACCTTTTATAATTACCCATAAATTCAGCAAAATATATTTCAAAGCAACACCATAATTGCTATTCTCTTTCACACACAGCTAAAATATAGTCCGGGATGCTCTCGTACAAGCGATATTTAAAGCCCTCGGGTCCATCTGCAGTTCCGTCTTCATGCAATGTAAATGATGCGTTAAACATATCTGAGGCGTTTTTTCCTGTAGCTTTTAGCCAACTTTCTTTTAAGGCCCAAAGACGAATAACATCACGACGATAATTGCAGCTATCATTTAAGGATTGCCTTTCCACCTCTGTGCAGAAGCGCAACACCGCACGCTGAGAAACTGCTACAATTTTTTGTATATCAACTCCAACAGGCTTATTGTCAATGATACATGCGGCATAATCCCCGCTATGCGAAAGGCTAAAGCACAAGTCGTAACCATTCAGATAGGGCTTGCCGTTTTTAGCGTAGCAAATATTATAGTCTACTACACCACATTGTTGTAATCCGTATTTAAGCAGAAGCCCCGCCGCTAACGATGACGCCTTAATTTTCTCATTTCGCATGACTTGCGCTTTTTTTCGCCGTTCCGGCAGACTCAGGGCCATGATGCGCGTCAGTAAATCGGAATCATATTCAACGTGGCAACATAAAAGCATCGTTTTCTCTCCTTTTTATCCTAAATTGGCGGCTTGCATAGAATGATATAGCATCAGAATTATATCAATGTTTGGGGGTAAGGTTGATGGCCCAGAATAATAGCAACAGCGCCACAAACATGACAATGGCTGCCATTATCATTGGGCTTTCCATCACCGAAAATATGTCTGCCGACGATCAAAACATTGTTGCAAACCTTCTGTTCGCAGCCGCTCAGGCCATTTCTACTCGTGCTTCGCTAATACATGAAGATGTCGTAGAGAACGTCCCCACAAATTCAAGTTCACAAAAGTAAGATTTACCATTTAAAGTATGTTGTTTTTAGTTGACATGCAAAAGAACAGATGGTAAAATAATCAAATCAGAAGCAAAATGCTTCGGGCCATATTTGGCAGCGTGTATTCGCAGGACAGTAACCTTACATACATTGAGGTTGCTGTCTTTTTTATACATACCCCCACCGGAGCTAAGGAGTGTTTTTATGTTGGATGATTTACAAAAGCAGAAATTATGTTTACGTGTCTCGATGGTGAGTATCGTTGGCAACGTGCTGTTGACAGTTGCAAAACTCGCGGCAG
Organism: Candidatus Fimivivens sp.; assembly: GCA_034933525.1. Lineage (GTDB taxonomy): Bacteria > Bacillota > Clostridia > Oscillospirales > Ruminococcaceae > Yanshouia. The sequence goes on along the minus strand of JAYFNI010000001.1, from coordinate 320,209 downwards.
GTATTATTGCGCATTCCTCGGCTATGATCTCAGATGCGGTTCATTCTGCCTCTGATATTATTAGCACCGTTGTAGTAATTTGGGGCGTACGTCTTTCGGCTCAACGTGAAGATGACGAGCACCCCTATGGGCATGAGCGCATGGAATCAGCAGCCGCAGTAGCACTGGCGGGGCTGTTGCTGGCTACTGGTGTTTATATCGGAATCGGAGGCGTTAAGACTATTCTCAATGGTCTTTCCGGCAGTTTTGTTGTGCCGGGGTCTCTAGCCCTGGTGGCGGCAATCGTATCGATTGTTGCTAAAGAAATGATGTATCATTACACCCGTGCCGCAGCTAAAAAAGCGGATTCCACCTCGCTAATGGCGGATGCCTGGCATCACCGCTCCGACGCGTTATCTTCAGTTGGCTCGCTCATCGGTATAGGTGGTGCGCTGTTGGGCTTTCCAATCATGGATCCCATCGCCTGCGTCATCATCTCGCTTGTTATCGTTAAGGTCGCCTTTGACATTGCCCAGCAGGCTTTTGACCAAATGCTAGATCGCGCCTGTGAACCTGCTTTGCAAACAGAAATGCGTAGTCTTGTGTTGGCACAGCAGGGCATTCTCCGACTCGACAGCCTTACCACCCGAAAATTTGGCTCTAAAATTTATGTTGATGTTTGTATCGCAGTGGATGGTTGCTTAAGTGTAAAATCAGGCCACGACATCGCGCAGGCGGTTCATGAACAAATTGAACAAAATTTTCCTGCCGTTAAGCATTGCATGGTGCACGTAAACCCTTACACCGCTGGGGCTCCAGAGCTATAAGGGTTCTCCCAAGCGCGCAGTATAATAGTCGGCGTTGCTCCGCCAGGCGGCTCGCCGCTGGACATCAGCGGGTATAATAGCCACAATGTGGCTATTATACCCGCTTTTTTTTACTGTGACCAGTCCAATAAAATCCAAAAATATTATTGTAGTACAAAACTTTGTTGTTTTAGAGGCGTACCTTTTGCAACCGCGCCAGCTTAGTTCTTTTTTTTCGATATTATGTGTGTTAGAATAAAGTGTATATTTGGTGAAATTTTTGGCTGATGAGGGCAACAATTTGTCCTTATTTATACACTATTTTACCAGTAACGATTTAGTAAATTGAAAGGAGACGGGCGACGGTTGGATAATAACATCATCACCATAAAAGGTCTCTCCAAAATATATCGTGTCGGCGCTGAAAAGGTTAAGGCGCTTAGCAATATCAATCTCGCAATAGGCAAAGGGGAAATCTGTTGTATTCTCGGCACTTCTGGCTCAGGAAAATCAACGTTGTTGAACCAACTGGCCGGGCTTGAAAAGCCTACCGCGGGCAGCGTATACATAGGTAAAACCAATATCTCGCGTCTAACCGAAGATCAGCTTGCAGGTTTTCGGCAAAAGTATATCGGCTTTGTGTTTCAGTCGTATAACCTAATACCTTCGATGACCGCGACCGAAAACGTGGCCATGCCGCTGCTGTTCCGCGGGGTACCGCGTGAAGTGCGCGACCGCGAATCACTGCAAATGCTAAAAAAAGTGGGGTTGGGCAATCGAGCGCGGCATAGACCTTCAGAAATGTCTGGCGGACAGCAACAGCGTGTAGGCATTGCACGCGCGTTTGTGGCAAAACCAAAAATTGTCTTTGCAGACGAACCAACCGGCAACCTCGATAGCCGTACTACGCTGGAAGTCATGCACCTGCTCATCGAAATGGCTCACACGAACGGCATTACCTTTGTGCTGGTTACGCATGACAACGAGCTAGCGCGCTACGCTGACCGCATCATCACGATCCGTGACGGCTTGGTGATCAGCGACGAAACAAATCCTCACCCGGCCTATTTAGACCCCATGCCGGAAGGTGAAGCTTCAACAAAAACGCTGACGGCACCCGGCGCCGCAGCCTTGCCTCCAGCTTCTGAAGGCACTGAGGCTGACGCAGAGCCTGATGCCGCCGTGACGGACAACACTTTGCAGCCGCCAAACGACGCTCAGGCCGATGCCGTCGAGCCAAAGCCCCCGACGGATAATCAACCCCAAGTCACCGCACAACCGCCCCCGGGCACTGCCAGCACCGAACCAGACGCGTCGCAGGGCGAACCGGCGTTCAATAACCCAGCGGAGGGTAAAATCGATGATTAACAGCAAGGAGAGAATGTGCTTGAAAATGATAAAAAGATTGTTTTGCTTACTGGTTGTGGTGATGATGGTAGCAGCAATGCTGCCTGCAACGGTGTTTGCGGTAAGCAAGGAAATTGTTATGAAAGCGAATAGCGGTCTGGAGGTTGAAGGATACCCCAATTCCGGATTACCGGTTGGCAGTGGGTATCGGCTTTGGGCCGAACTTGAACCTAATAGCAAAACTCCGTTATTGAAAATCAGCGGTCCATCAAACAAAATGAAATATGACGGTGAAGAAATCTATTTCGGTCTCAATAATTTAAATAAAATCACATGGAACGGTATTACTATTCGAGTTAGTGACGACAGCAAAGATTGGGTTGGTAAAGAATGCACCTTTGACGTCGTTGACGATGACAGCAGTACTACTGTTAGTTCGAATAATATAACTTTATTGAGCATCAATAGGACAAAAATTGAAAAAAATGATACGTTCACAGCAACCTTTCAGGTGATCGACTACAACGTTGACGATTCTACAGTGCCTGAAAAGGATGAGAACGGTAATGAGGTCCTCCCCTATCTCACAGGCTATAATTCCACTGGCTCATTTATTTTTCAAGATTCCGATAAAGGATCAACAAAAAATGTGACATTTGAGCGTATCAAAAATCATAAAAGTGGTAAATTCGTATTTAATGTTACCTTTTATCTAAGATATACCGGCACGGGCAACACCCTTTCTTTTACCGTTGCCTATAAAAACGAGCAGGGAATACTGCGCACCACGGACTGCACCACCACCATTCCCCGCACGGTGGCTTACGTCGAAGACAAGGACGACGATGACGACGACAAAAAAGAATCCGACTCCCCTATCCCCTACATCATCGTAGATAGTTACTCCTACGGTAACGGCAGTGTGACGGCAGGCGATGAATTTACCCTCAAGCTGATACTACGCAACACCAGCAAGACGCACTCGCTGGAAAACATCGTCATGAACGTTTCACCAATGGGCGTCTTTTCAATGGCGAGCTCATCAAATACCTTTTTTATCCCAAAGCTTCAGGCCGGCAGTATTATGGAGCATTCCATTACCCTGAACGCGGGACTTACCAAGGTCACTGACGACAAAGATGCCAACTCTATCGATATTAAATTTACATACCAATACGCCGGAACCGATGTTAAAAAGCTAGAGTCTGGCACCTCCAACGAAAAGATCACCCTGCCCGTTAATTTCCCTGATCGATTCGAGTTGGGCATCCCTGAATCCGATGACACCGCCTACATCGGTGAAGACTTCAATGTTTCAGTACCGATGGTCAACAAAGGCCGCAGCGGCGTTTATAATCTTACCGCCTTTGTTCGCGGCGATGGTATTAAAAACCAGGGGCAAACTCAATACATCGGCAACCTGAACGCTGGCACCGAATCGAGCGCAGACTTTTCACTGCAATATCTTGAACCCGGCGACTACAGTGGTGAGATTGTTGTCACCTATGAGGATGCCAACATGAACCCCAAAGAAATGGTCTCGGTCTTTAACGTTACCGTCGAGGAAATGGGCGGCGAGCCGATGGAACCGGAATGGCCAGATGGTATGAACCCCAATGAGCCAGCTGAACCCGCGAATACCGAGCCAGAAAATGACCCCGTACGACCTGTCAAAATTGTCGTTGGCATAATCGTCGGCACCATGAGCGCCTTCGTGACCATCCAGAAAGCCAAAGCCAAGAGGAGTATCTACTTAGATGAAGACCTTTGATATCATTCAGATGTGCCTGCGCAATCTAATCAGGCGCAAATACCGTACCCTTCTGACCTTGGTCGGCGTGGTCGCGGGCACCTGCGCTGTTGTGCTGATGATCGCGGTGGGTCTTGGTATGAAAGCCAGTCAGGAAGAACAACTTAAACAGATGGGTGACCTCACAATTATCGACGTCTACAGCTACGGAAAAACCGATAAGTCAGGTAAAAAAGTAGTGATGGATGACGCTATGATCGAAAACATCAGATCGATGCCCGGCGTTCTGACAGCCACGCCGCTTTATCGCCCTCAAAATTTGAGCGCGCAGCTTTTTGCTGATAAAAACGAGCGGTATATGACCTATTTTTATAATATTATTGGTGTGTACCCCGATGCGCTTCCTCTTCTGGGTTATGAGCTAATTGAGGGCACATGGGAGGACGCGTTTTCAAAGCCATATTCAATTGTTATGGGTCAATATGGTGCCTATAACCTACAAGACACCCGCAAAACACGCGGTAATAATCGAGTGGATCCTTACCCTGACCGCAACGGCAAAATTTCCGAGCCTTTTGTCAACATGCTAGAAAGCAAGCTCCTTATTCGTTTACAATCGGAAAAGGAAGGCGCTAAAAAAATAGAATACAAGCCCACGGTGAGCGCTGTAATGAAAGAGGACTGGCAGCGTGGTTACGAAACTTCACGCGGAATGTTTATGTCCGTTGCCGACCTGAAAAAGATGGAAGCTGACTACATAAAAGCGAACAGCATTAAGGTGGACAAAAATAACAATAACGGCTATGAAGAGACCAAAATCAAGGTAATCGATATCAATTATGTTGATGCTGTTCAAACCGCCATTGACGATATGGGTTTTGACACCTGGTCAATGGAAAGTATTCGCAAACCAATGGTCGAACAGACAAAAAAGATTCAAATTTTCCTTGGAATGATTGCCGGTGTTTCGCTCTTTGTCGCGTCGTTAGGTATCATCAACACCATGCTGATGAGCGTGTACGAACGCACCCGCGAAATTGGCGTTATGAAGGTGGTTGGCTGCCACGTCAAGGATATCCGTGCCCTGTTTCTCATGGAAGCCGGCTGCATCGGCCTTCTCGGCGGTATCGTAGGTATTGCTTTAAGTGCCTCTATTGCCTATTTAGTCAATTATATGGGCTTTAACATCAGCTTTGGCTCAGACATTTTCGGCGGAGGCGGTGAAACGGCCCAAATGTTTATTATCACGCCATGGCTCGTTTTGCTTGCGCTGGTATTTTCAACCCTTATCGGCATTCTCTCAGGCTATTACCCCGCCAACCGCGCCGTTAAAATTTCGGCCCTGACTGCCATAAAACAAGATTAGCTTGATGCTTCCAAAAATAAAAAACTGTTAATGCGCCAAGCCCCTGATGTGGAAAAAATCCGCATCAGGGGCTTTTTAGTAATCGTTTTATTAGCGCAGCTATTTAACTGCCAGCCGTCGACACCGCTAGATCTCGGATTTCCACATGCTGATCCCAGTCCCAAAGGCTCTGGTAGCGAATTGAGGCATGTAGCGCTTTATCGGCAGCTACGCTAAATTCGCCATAGTTGGGCACACTAATCTGCGCACCCAAGCTTTTTAAATAGTCAAAACCCTCTTGTTCCTGTTGTAAAACCAGAGCATCATTTGCTGCGATTGAATATGCGACCGCTTCGGTGAGAACCGCTTGTTCAAAAGCACTCAAAGATTCCTTTGTTGGCTGCGACAGCACTAACCAGTTTATCCGTGCACGATGGAAACTTTTACACACCAACATCTGCGAATTATCATTCGGAGCGCTCAGTTCACTGAGCATCAGTGTATCGCATTCCATTACTGCATTATCGCGGTTTCGCCCAAAATTCAGCAGCAGATATTCACTACTGCGTTCCTTAACCGTTGCACCGAACGCCTTGAGCACTTCAGCAAGCAACGGATCTTCCAAAATGTTGACCGTACTGTCCTGAAACTGGTCAACCGTGTCAAACATTTTGTCACGCGATGAGAGAATTACGCTATTTCCGTCGTAGAAAGCGCCAATAGGCATAGCGTTCATTAGACTAAGGTTCTGTTCTCGAATTATATCGTAAAAACTTTTTGAATTGAGCGCTAAGGTCAAATGCTTATAGTCGTAAAAATAAAACGGAGAAGAATAGGAATTAAAATTTCCGTTGGCGCGTGCAAGCTCCGCCGTCGGAGCAAAAATTAGTTCGCAACCATTATCGAGTGAGTTAAGCCAGTCGTCGCTCTCTACCACTTTTATATTCAACTGTCCGTCGGAAATCTCACGCACCTTTTTGGCAAAGCAATCCACACCAGCCTGCCCCTGAGAAGAGATATTTGTATTGACAGCTAAGGTCAATGTGCGAGCCTCTTTCCCAATATCAGCATGCTTATCCTGACCGCACCCGCTCAGCAGGTACAGCACCAGCATCACACACAGAAAAGCCCACTGTTTTTTCATGATTTCTCCTACTGTTGCCCAGCTGCCGATTGCGCCTGTTGCTGATTTTCTACCTGGGTCATGCTCTCCGGTTCTGCATTCGGCTCTGGCGGTATATAGGTGCGGTTTGGCAGCGAAGCAAGCTCCTGAATTCTAACTGCGGTATGCGCTGCAGCAATGTTGTTTATAAACAGCAGCTCATTAATTTTATATTCATTGAGTACGTCGTAAAAGCTCTTTTCAAGATAGCGCTGATCAATCACAACAACCGTTTCGTAATGGTTCACTAAGAATGGAATAAAGGCGTTGCCGAAAGATTCTTTCACCACGGCAATACGTCTGCCATTTTTCAGCTCGGTATCAATTACCGTCACAGGGAAGTCACCATGCATAAACACTGAATATGAATTATAGCTTTTTGCATATTCACCGTAGAGCGAAATTCTGATTGCAGTTTCAGGCGAACCCTTCCGAAATTGATAGCATTTATAAGCTGTTGGCATGATGTAATAATCTACATAGTCAGGTCTGCTGGTCATTCTGGAGTTTTGTGTCTGTGAATAAAGCGTACCCAAAAAACCATCCAGCGTCCGCTTCTCCATTCTTTCAAGCGGCACCGGTTCAAAGCCCGCCGCCTTGGCGAACTCAACATAAGCATAGTATGCACCCAAAGTACTCCAATGATGATCGGTTCGGTAATACAAATACTCGTCTTTATGCTGTGAAAGCGTCTCATATACATCTACCGAAGTGATAGACGGGTCAAGCGAAGCCGCTATATTTTCAAGTTTAGGCTTCTGCGGCGTCGTAACGCTTTGAAACTGCTTAGGTAAATTGAACTCAATTGAAGAAGGAACCACAATATTATAGAGTTTAGTATGGTCGCCTAACACCTTCTGGTAAGTATTGAGCACTTGCGCATACCACTGCCCCATCTGATCACTGCCACCGAATATGGTGTAGCCACAGTCCTTATAGATGAATATGGCTCCCATGCGAACGCCCTCTTCAACAGAATCTACTGCACCGGCCTCATCAACCGGCAAGGATAGCATCGTAGTATCACTTGACGCCGATGAAGAAGCCGCAGACGGGGCGCTATCCGTACTATTTGCACTGCTTACGCTCTCTAAAGTTGATTCAGGTGCTGGCGCTTCATTATTTTGATTACTCTGTTTCTCATCGGGCGACGAAGAAGATGTGGGCAAAACTACGGGGGCTGCCGAATGGTCTGGCAGAAGTGGAAGATTAGTGTCTATAACGGATTTCTGCTCCGAGGCATCATAGAGCCAAACCTCATTAAAGCGAAAGCCTCTGTGTTCCCGAATGGTTCCAGCCAATCGTACGAGAGCCTCACGCGCTGGGAAAGTATCTGCAAAATAAGCTGAAAGCTGTCTGGTATATTGCCCATGTATAAAAGAAGAAAACGAAAACGCAGGAAGCGGCGCCAATTGACGTTTTTCAATTTCAGACACGGTCGGGCGATTACCATACAAAACCGAAACTGCGCCCACCACTGTAATAATAACAGTGATCAGCAGCACATTGAATGCCGGTAATATCGGGAATCCTCGTTTTTCGTTTTTCTTTTCCATTAAGCGATACTCCTACGCGCATAAATTAGAACCTAAAATACATAAAGGGGTTATAACTTTGTCCCACAAGCAGTGCAGTTGCCACTATCAGTAAAACGACATTGAAAACGGGGCGGACCCATCCCAACCGGCTCTGCTGCACCTTAGGAACACGCTCCCAAATACACTCGAGCAAAACAGTCACAGGTAAGCTAAACAGAATAGAAACGAAGAACCATATTCCATTACTGCTCAAATCGAGCCAGACCGAAAGATCATAAACCGGCGCGCCGTTGAGGCCAATCATTCTACCCATATATAAGAGAGCATCTGGGAGGTGAACAAAATTAAACAAAACCCAGCCAAACAGCATCAATACTACAAAATAGAGGTGTGATATAAAGCGTGGCAAGCGTTCCAACAGGTTGAGCAAAAATAGGCGCTCTAACAATATCAGTACGCCGTAGTAACAACCCCATAGAACAAAGTTCCAGGATGCGCCATGCCACAGGCCAGTTGCAAACCATGTAATCAACAGATTGAATATCATATGACGACGATTTCCGCCAAGCGGTATGTAAAGATAGTCCCTGAAAAAACGTCCCAGCGACACATGCCATCTACGCCAGAATTCTGTAGCCGAACGCGATATGTAGGGGTAACGAAAATTCTCCGGATGACGAAAGCCAAACATGTGTCCCAGACCAATCGCCATATCCGAATAACCTGAAAAATCATAATAAATCTGCAGCGCGTATAGTGTAATGCCAAACCAGGCCCCCAACACCGAAAGCGATGCAATGTTGCCCTCTAGATAAGGAATTGCCAATTTGCCAGCTGTGTTAGCAACCAGCGTTTTCTTAGTGAGACCAATTAAAAAGCGATTGATACCTAATGAAAACTCCGCCCAACTTTCATGCCGCTCTTCAATACGCTCACTAATTTCGTTGTAGCGCACAATGGGTCCCGCCACCAGTTGATGATAAAGTGAAACAAACAGCAAGAATTTGCCAAAATTGTGCTGGGGTTGGGCGTCACCACGATAAACATCAATTGTATAAGAAATCGTTTGAAAGGTATAAAATGAAATTCCAATCGGAAGCGCAAACGACGGCGGAGTAAACGCAGTACCGAATAAGTTGTTCACCGTCACCACAATTAGACCGCTATATTTAAAGCTGGCCAAAAGCGCCAAATTTATCACAAGAGAAGAAACTACTGCCAGCTTTGCGCCAATCTTTTGGCGTTGCTGCTCTATAATTAAACCATGTATATAATCCACCGTTGCGGAAAACAGTAAAAGGACGATCCAGATAGGCTCGCCCCACGCATAAAAAAACAGTGAAAACAACACCAACACCAAATTGCGGTAGGTACGGTTTTTCGATATGTAATACAAAATCAGATTTGCGGGTAGAAAAAGATATAGAAAAATCAGATCAGCAAAAACCATGTAAGATGTTTCTCCTCTTACGTATTTCTTCAAACATCGTCAAATAAGCTAAAGCAAAACAGTCGCCAACAGCCACCATTATGTAACGACAAGATATAACGCCGTTATCCCAGTCGTCAGTCGCAACATTGCTTTGCGCCATTATACCACAAGCGCAAAGCACGGAGTCGTATAATTGTCCACCAAAGGCGGCTGCTCCGCACAACCAAGCCATTGGACATTCTCTTAGTATAATAGTCGCTTTGCGGCTATTATACCACAATGACAAGTATAATTGTCCATTAAAAAGCGGTTATTACCTAATGAGTAAGCCACAGTAAAATCAAGAAATAACAGCATCTTATCGGATATTATACCGCAATTTTCCTCAAAAAGGAACAGTTTTTATACATATTTTGAACATGATTGCATTTTTTCTGGTTTTTTGTTTGCAAACCCGCTTTAGCCGAGTTAAAATAGTACTATTGCAATTACAAATGGGAGGCGATGTGTTTTGCTGATTTCTTCGCAAAAAAAAGGCATATTAAGTCTGGTCGTCTGCGCTTGTCTGTGGAGCACGGGTGGGCTATTTATAAAGCTTATCAGTTGGAACGCTATGGTGCTTGGTGGCTTTCGCAGCGCAATTGCCGCTGGTGTTTTGTGGGTGGTACTTTGGAAATCGGGCAATCCCCGTCCGATTATTAACCGTCAAACTCTGCTTACCGGCTTTTTTCTGGGCAGCACCTGCTCGTTGTTTGTAGCGGCTAACAAGTTGACCACTGCAGCCAATGCTATTGTTTTACAATCGGCAAACCCTGTTTTTGTACTGTTATTTTGCGCCCTGATAAAACATGAGCGTATCACAAAGCGCGATGCGACAGTGGTCGCCATTGTCATGGGCGGAGTGGCGCTGTTCTTTCTCGACGAGTTGTCACCCGGCGGGGTTTTGGGCAACATTCTAGCACTTCTTTCGGCCGTAATGCTGGCCTCAGCCTTTGTGTTTGCCTGTGGTTCCGGTTCGTTGCATGAAGGTATGAGCGGTGTCTTGTTTGGGCACTTGTTCAGTGCGTTGATTGGTCTGCCGTTTGTATTCATTTTTCCTCCGCAGCCATCTTGGATTTCGATTGGCGCTATTTTATTTTTGGGGTTGTTCCAGCTCGGAATTCCTTACACGTTGTTTGCAGTTGGCACCCGTTATTGCCCGCCGATCGCCGTTTCGCTAATTTGCATGCTTGAGCCAATATTCAACCCGGTCTGGGTTGCATTATTCTTGCATGAAATACCTGGACTGCCCGCCATTGCGGGTGGTGTTATTGTCATTGTCACGTTGGCGCTCTGGTGTGTGGATAATTCAAAAAAACAAGTCTCTTCACCTAATTAATTATTGAATTTATTTCATCAATGCGCCGTCGCTGTATGGAAAGCAATGGCGCATTTTACTTTTGTATAACAAAGCTTACTTTCTTATTTTTTGACCTCTACCATAAAAAAGCGCACAGCAGAGTTATAATTATAATTCTGCTGTGCGCTTTTATATTTTTTAAGGGTTCTACCGCAAGCTATGGTCAAACGATCAACTGTAGTACTCCACACCGTCTAGTGTGACGCGCGCAAAAATAAGTGGCCTTTTGGCAGGTGGATCGGCACTAATTATAAATGCGCCCAACATCCGTTCTTCGGCGGGCACCAGCGCGTCAGGCTGGTTGGTGTAAACTATCGCAAGCGGTGCGCCCACTTCAACCCATTGGCCGGTCTTTGCTTGTAGCCTAATTCCCGCAGAAAAATCTATGGCGCTTTCTTTTGTTTCGCGACCTGCACCCAGCAGAACTGAAGCATTACCAATTTCCTCGGTGTTCATCGCTGAGATATAGCCCGCGCTCTTAGCTCTAATGATATGGGAGACATTCGCTTTTTTAAATAGCGAAGCATCTCGAAGAACTGCGCTATTGCCGCCCTGCGCTTCCACCATAGCGCACAATGCGTTAAATGCATCGCCACTGGCAAGCGCCCCCTGAGCCATTTTGCGGCAATAAGCAATATCTCCACTACCACTTAAACAAAGCATATTGGCAGCAAGTTCCAGAGAGACCGCTTCCAAATCCTCAGGACCGTGACCAAGAAGCGTTTCCACAGCCTCGATAACCTCCAGCGTATTCCCAATCGCAAGGCCCAACGGGCAATCCATATCAGTGATTAACGCAGCGGTCCTTCGACCGGTGTGCTCGCCGATAGACACCATCTCCTCTGCCAGCGCAATCGAATCTGATACGGTTTTCATAAATGCGCCGCTGCCGGTCTTGACGTCAAGCACGATTCCATCGGCCCCAGAAGCCAGTTTCTTACTCATAATTGAAGCTGCGATCAACGAGATGTTTTCCACTGTAGCAGTTACATCACGCAGTGCATAGAGTTTTTTATCGGCTGGAGCTAAGTTGCCAGTCTGTCCCACTACTGCAACGCCTGTTTTTCGAACCACGTCAAAAAACTGCTCGGTTGAAAGCGCTGTGCAAAAGCCCGGAATGGACTCGAGCTTATCAACAGTACCACCCGTGTGACCTAACCCGCGACCTGACATTTTCGCTACTCGAACCCCGCAGGCCGCGACAATAGGTGCCGCAATCAAAGTGGTTTTATCCCCTACGCCACCGGTGGAATGCTTATCCACCTTAAAGCCTTCTATTGGCGACAGATCAACCATATCACCCGAATGCGCCATCAAATCAGTCAAATCGGCTGTCTCTCGCTGATCCATCTTCTGAAAATAGATCGCCATCATCAATGCCGCGGTCTGATAATCCGGTATACTGCCGTTGGTTACGCCCTCAACAAAAAATTTTAGTTCCTCGCGTGTCAGCGATCCACCGTCACGCTTTTTGTGAATGATGTCGTACATTCTCATAATAAATCCCCCAAACAGGTGTTTGTAGTGTGGTTTATAGATTCAGTATATCGCACTAACTAAAATTTTTCTAGATGGTTTATAAAAAGCGGTGCATTAAATGCCGTACTCTTTTAAATATCATTTATTTTTGTTATACTGAGAAAAAAGATCTCAAAAAGGAGCTTAAAGCATATGAACGATACTATTGCAGGGCTGTTTGAAGTCATCCAGATGCGCAAAGCGCAGCCGCAGGAGGGCTCGTATACCTGTTATCTGTTTGAAAAGGGCACCGATAAGATTCTAAAAAAAATTGGTGAAGAAGCGTCTGAGGTTATTATAGCCGCAAAAAACAGCGACAATTGCGAGACCTCCAGCGAGATATGTGATCTACTTTATCACCTGCTGGTGCTGATGGCTCAACAGAATATCCCGTTGGAGCAGGTAATGGATATACTTGAGGAACGCCGCCAGAAAATTGGCAACCTTAAAAATTTTCACACTAGCGACCATAACAGTTGATCAATAGTTAAACGAAATAAGAAGCGGTGCACAGATTTCTGTGCACCGCTTTTAAACGTCCTGATTATCTCTGTAACACATAACGAGCGCCTTAGCCTTCGTTATTGTATTGAGTTGATTTTTTTGCCAAAGGTTTCAGACAATATCTCCAGTGTTTCTGCCGAAGGTAAAAATGTGTTTTTCCCTTCGTTGTACTCCCCCTTAACTGGCAATATCTCCACAGACAGCGAACGTGACAGCATATGCGTCAGCGCGCGACGGCGCGATTCGAAATCACCCACCGCCAGATTAGAATAACCACTGTTCACTGCTGTTTCAAATGCTTTAACCAAAAGTGATTCGGTCATCAGCGGCATACGTTGCATCAGCATTTGTTCGGTCAGATCACCCACCATCTTCAGCCTGTCCTGCTCACCCGCGGCATAACCGCGGTAGTTAATCAGAATGGCTGCCCTGCGCCCGTCGATAATCTGCCGGCCCTGTGGCAGTGCCGATAACCCATTCGCTAATGACAGTGAGGAATCAAGTGTAAAATCAATAGCGCCGACCACATCGCTCAGCTTTAAAAGGCTGTCAGAAGTCAAATCCAGCCAGCGATCGCTTTCTACCGAAAGCGCATTTTCTAGCGCGGTTTCGGCGCGCGATGCGCCTTCCCTTTTCCAAACGTTAGCCACAGCATCAAATTTTCCGGCGTCTTCTACCATGGTTTCGGGTGGAATAACAGCTATTCTGATTGCATTTGACGGCGGGTCAATCCTGCACAGCAAAATGCAATTGGGATTTCCCTTAGCATTCTCACGCAGCGCCACGCTTATCGTAATAGCATCACTGCTCTGTGGGTAATAGCTCTCAGGCTGAGAATGAATGGTCATCCTGTTGCCAGCAAAGCGAAACAGCGCGAATGAAAAAGGAATGGCCAGTACCAATATTCCGATTAAAAATGCGATAAAAAACTGCGCGATTGCAGAATGTCCCTGTTTCATTTCCGTGCCTCCTGACCTGTATAGTGTTGGCACAAAACAAGGTAAAATATGCAAGTTAAGCATTGGCTGATTTTCAGCTAAAAATAAAAATCTAATGCCTTAAACTGCATCAAAAGTATAAAAGAGCGCATGCTTCTTCGCTGCGCTCTTATCGTATACATTTATCCAGATTTTCTTCAGTAAAACAAGCCTTAATTTAATACCATACTTGTCTTTTTTGATATTTATCGCCTAGTATTAGGCCCAAGCGCTTCTTTTTTGACATTATGATTTTCCATTGGTTGTGCATTTTTCTGATTTAATGCAGCCTTTTCTTCTTCTTTAGAAACGATTTCTGCCGGGACTTTGGCATTTGGCTCAAACATAGTACGCCCTCCCTACATGATGTGGTTCTCAACGACACTGCTGGTAATCTCAAAACCCAACGTTTTGATCTTTTTGGCAAGCTGATCCGTTCTGACACCTGTTGTATCAAAATCGACAGCAATACACTCAGTTTGGTCATTTACACTGACCGAAATCACGCCTCTGAATGTGTCAAGCTCACGTTTGAGCTGTTTAACGTCATGCTTGCCATTTACGTTTGTTACGTTAAAATATGCGCTAGCTTTTGACATGAACATCACCTCACTCATATTATTATCAACCGTACTCTTTTTATGAGCGCAAAGAGTGATATCACCTTAAGAGCGTTAAGTTATTTATTTAAATACTAGATTTTTCAAAATCCTTTATTATTCTTAATTAGCTTGGTATCGCATTAAAATCAAAGATGTTTTCATTTATTGCCATCCTGCTTAAGCAAGATTTTATATAAGCGATCGATTGCAATGGCTCCAAGCGGTGCTGTGATTAAAATGGATAGCACCGCTACGGTCAGCACTTGCTGCCCGCCGGCCAGCCCCATTGAAAGAGGAATGGCACCAATGGCGGCCTGTACAGTCGCTTTCGGTATATATGCCAGCAGGCAAAACCATTTTTCCCGCAGAGGGAATCCTGTTTTAATTAAGCAAACCCATACGCCTACCATGCGAAAAAGCAGTGCACCCAATACAATGACGACCGCCGCATGGCCCTGTGCTTTCGCATATCGCAAATCTACTGTTGCACCTACGAGCACAAATAACAGAATCTGTGCGGCAAGCCATAGTTTGTTATATTTTGACGCCAGCCGTTCAGCTAAATCCGGACATTTTTGATAAAGTGCAATACCTAAACTCATAATAGCCAGCAGTCCCGACATCGGCACTATCCCCTTGAGCCGATTCTGAAACTCTATCAGTAAAAAGGAAACGCTAAGCAATATCAGCACCTTAATTGAGTTGCGCATTTGGAACCGTTTGAAAAACGTCATAAGTAATATACCACACACTGCGCCGATTATTATGCCCGAGACAATTGAAACGGGAATTTCCGCGAAACCAATTGCCGAAAAATTGCTTCCTGACGCCAATGATATAAACGCTGAAAATAATACAATTACAAAGACGTCATCCACCGAAGCGCCAGCTAAAATAAGCTGTGGAATGCTGTGCTTTTTGCCATACCCCTGCCCCATAATGGTTATCATCCGCGGAACAATAACCGCAGGGGAAACGGCTGCAATCACACTACCTATAATAGCCGCTTGTAACGGCGTAACCCCTAAAACAATGGGTGCAATAACCAATACGCCAATTATTTCAAAGCTTGCAGGCACAAAACACATTAAAATCGCAGGCCTGCCAACTCGCTTCAAATCGGCCACGTCAAGTGACAGGCCCGCCCGCGTCAGAATAATAACCAGCGCAAGCTGACGCAGCTCCGAAGATATGCTCAGAATAGATTGATCCAAAAGATTGAACGCGTGCGGACCCAAAATCATGCCTGTTACAATCATGCCCAGAAAGGGCGGCAGCTTCAGGCGTTCAAATATAACGCCAAACAATAAGCCCAACAAAAAAATTAGCGCGAGACTGGTTAGCATTTATTTACTCCTTGATAATGCAAAATAAAAAGCTGATTATTTCTGCGTAAGTCGCAGAAGTCATCAGCTTAAAAGCGGTTTTGGTTAATCCAAGGGAGAACTTCATTCCCAATGGTTGATATCATAACACAGTCCAGACTGCGGTGCAAGCAATGTTTGAAAGTTTTTATTATTTTTTGCGCCTGTTATCATAGTTGCGAACCAGTTGGTGTACTTCACGTGCGAGAAAAATCAGTCCCAGCATATTAAACAGCATCATCAGCCCCGTTAGAAGGTCGCTTAATAACCAAATTCTTCGCACGCTCCATAGTGCGCCGAGCGATACCCCAAACGCATAGAAAAGGCGATAAAGTTTTGGTGCAACAAAAGATTCTGGCAGCAGATATTGCAGCGCTGTTTTGCCATATGTATACCATCCGCACACTGAGGTCACACCAAAAAGCGCAATAAATATTGCTACCATCGCGCCCCAGTGATTGCCTAGCAACGCC
Source organism: Candidatus Fimivivens sp. (assembly GCA_034933525.1). Lineage (GTDB taxonomy): Bacteria > Bacillota > Clostridia > Oscillospirales > Ruminococcaceae > Yanshouia. The sequence goes on along the minus strand of JAYFNI010000001.1, from coordinate 304,013 downwards.
GAAAAACTGCGGATAGCCAAAGCCGCACCATCGTGCGCCCCCTGTAGCAGCTCTCCGCCCTGAGCTGTTAGCAACACAAGCGCTGTCAGCGTGCAAGAAAGCGTGGTATCTATAAACACCTCTAATACGCCCCACATACCCTGGGCAACCGGATCATTGCAATCTGACTGGGAATGCGCGATGGGGCTGGAACCCATACCCGCTTCGTTGGAAAACACGCCTCGAGCAAGCCCAAAACGCATGGCGCTGCGCACTGTATAGCCGATGGTTCCGCCTGCGGCGGCCCGTATGCCAAAAGCCTGCGTAAACATAGCACCGAGCGCGGCGGGCAGCTGTGATCTGCCCTGCCACACAGCTGCCATCGATAGCACCAAGTAGCCGACCGTAATGACTGGCACAATCCAGGCCGACAATATCATGATGCCTCTAACCCCTTTGCCGGTGGCCACCCATGTAAACAAACCTAGAACGATGGCGCATAGCATGGGCGAAACCGAAAAATAAGCCATTGCCTGCGCCGCAGAATTAGACTGTGTCATGTTGCCTGTGCCAAGTGAAGCTGCAACGCAACTAAAAGCAAACAAAACGGCCAAAACCCCGCCCAATTTGCCTAATGCGTGCAAATAGCCCATCGGGCCTGCACCCTGCCGCTTATACTTGACAGCTAGAGCCACTTCGGCAAACTTAATCATCATGCCAGCAAGAGCAGCAATTTGCATCCACACGACAGCGCCAGGTCCACCCGCCACCACCGCAGTAGCCACACCAACAATATTGCCGGTTCCCATTGTGGCTCCCAGCGCGGTACTCATAGCCATAAAGGCGGAAACATCATGCTTTTCCTGGCGCTTAAATCCAATATCGCCAATAATGTTTTTAAATGCCTGCGGCATACTTCTGAGTGAAAAAAAGCGGGTCTTAACTGTCAGATATCCGCCCAGCCCTAAAATTATAATCATGGTAAACGGCCCCCATAGGGCACCAGCGGCGCGTTCAAGCAGTAGGTCGGTCAATGGTATCCCCTCCTATAAACAGGCTATTCCCATTGACTGCGAATCATACCGAGTAATATTTTTCTACGACTTCTTACGTTAGATTTTCATTTTAAGATATTGTGTCGCTCGGCAAATAATGAAGGCTATCTTCTTCACCATGAATAGCTTCATTATTTTTATTCAACAAAATAACAGAGACCCGCCTTTTAAGCGAGTCTCTGTATTTAAGGAGAGTTTGAACGAACTTTGAGGGCTTTAGTTGGAGAGCGCCCCCATCTATGAAGATAAAAAGGTTTTAGGAGAGTACCTTTTTATCGAGAAATCTGTTCTTAATGGCGATCCGGCGGCAATATTTCAAGCCAATAACCGTCTGGGTCGCTAATGAAATATATACCCATTCCCTTATTTTCGTAGCAGATACAGCCCATTTCGCTGTGCAGCGCGTGCGCCGCTTCAAAATCATCGGTACGAAATGCGATATGAATTTCGTTTTCGCCCAAATTATAAGGGTCGGTATGGTCGCGCAGCCAAGTCAGCTCAAGCTGATGCTCGCTGCTGCCGTCCGACAGGAAAGCCAGTGTAAAGCTGCCGTCTGTCGCGCTCTTACGGCGCACTTCGTTTAACCCAAGTGCCTTTTTGTAAAACGCAATACTGGCATCCAAATCACAGACATTAATATTATTATGTGCAAATTTAAAGGTCATCAACCATACCTCATTAAATGATTTTATGGTCTAATGATACCGTATTAAATGCGTAAAATCATCCTTTGTAAATTAAAGAGTGGTTACAATTTGTTTTCAACGACAATAAGGTTATGACAAAGAGGATTTTATGCAATATTTTTTTTAATTCTTGCCACCTTATATAATGTCAGCTTGTATAATCCTCGATGAGCTGCAATAGCTCAGCGTAATCCGAAACCTCAATTCCCTTTTCAAGCCGCATACGATCCACATCTGGGAGGTAATGCAGGTAGCGGTCAAACACCAGCTCAGGTTCTTTTTTCCCGATCATAAAAACTGCCAGTTTACCTTCATACCCCGAAAGCAGATATCTCGCCTTTTGTGGTGTTTCTTGGGCGCTGATCCCTGACGTGATATCCACTGCCGCCTGGGGCATATCCGGCGCTTGAATCTTAGCCCATATACCAAAAGCGAAGCCGCCTAATATAGCCAATGTCAAAGCAGCAACGCCCAACCAGCTCACTTTTTTCTTCACAGCTATCATCTCCTGTGTATTTTAATAGAATTGGACAAACCTTCAATAAGTTTATTTCTTTTATTTTTAATTCCACTATCAGGAATATTGTTGGCTTAATTTCGGCGTGGTATGCGCTTCAATGACAGGACTTTTGGGCAAAATACATGTACACAAACCCTTTTATTTATGCTATACTAAGCGGTGATATCCTGACCGGGATATGACCGGGATATCATCATGATATGCAGAATATATCAGTTTGGCTTTGCCATGCAATAGAAAAAGGAGTGATTTGGTGTCAGTAGAAAACACCAGACAACAGGAAAACCGGCCATCGAAGCGACGCCGGCGCAAGTCCCGCTATAATCCATTGGCTATTTTCGGCAGGTTTTTTGCTGTTATTGTCATGGTCGGCATTATAACGGGCTGTATTGTTGCGTCTGTACTTACCATTTATGTTCTCAATACGTTAGATTCCAGTGACCGAGTGGAACTTGATAATGTAAAGATGAGTTTTACCACTATTCTTTACGCAAAAAAAGAGAACAGCGACGAATATTTTGAGCTACAACGTGTGCAAAACAACGAAAACCGCATCTGGGTGGATTATTCTGACATTCCCCAGAGTCTTAAGGACGCAGCGGTCGCGGTTGAGGATAAGCGTTTTTGGGCTCATTCCGGCATCGATCTCAAGCGTACAATAGCCGCTGTGGTCAATTATGCAAACCCATTTGCGCAAGATATGTTCGGTGGTTCAACTATTACGCAGCAGGTTATCAAAAACGTGACTAACGACAACGAATTTGACGTAGGACGTAAGGTGCGAGAAATTTTCCGCGCCATAAACCTTGAAAAGAATTATTCAAAAGAGCAAATTCTTGAGGTTTATCTTAATACCATAGCGCTGGGTAATGGTCAAAACGGCGTGCAATCGGCCTCAAATCTTTATTTTGGCAAGAATGTTTCCGATCTAACCCCTGCGGAATCCGCGTCGCTGATCGCAATTACCCAGAACCCAACCAAATGGAATCCCTTTTCCAACCCCGAGGATAACCGCACCCGTCAGTTGATGATTCTGGGTATGATGCACGAACAACTTCATCCAGATGGTACCCCAATGCTAACTGACGAGGAATATGAAGCGGCAACCTCTCAGGAGATGGTATTCAAAAAAGACGAATATGTACAAAAACTGGATTCGGTACAGAACTGGTTTATCGATACAGTTTACGAAGAGGTGCTCAAGGATCTTGTTGAAAGGGCCGGCTATACTGAAACAGGTGCCAAAGAAGCGCTTCGAACTGGCGGCTTTAGAATCTATACCACCGTCGACGCTGAAATGCAAGATTATCTTGAGAAGAAATATCTCGATCCCGACACCTTCCCAACCATTCGTAACAAGGAATACCCAGAGTCGGCCTTTGTTATTCTGGACTTTAACGGTCAAATTAAAGCCATTGTCGGCTCTAATCGTGAAAAGACCGGTGCGCGTCTCTTTAATCGCGCTACCAGTGCGGTTCGTCACCCCGGTTCCACAATAAAGCCAATTGCTTCTTATTCGCTGGCTCTGGAGTACAATATGATCAACTGGTCGATGATCTGGGAAGATAGCCCGATTCTGCTCGACCCTGAGGATCCTGAATCAATATACCCAAAGAACTTCTACAACGCCTATAAAGGTCCGATCACCATCACAGAAGCGTTGCAACGTTCGGCCAATACCATACCGGTTAAGCTGGTACAAATGCTATCGCCTCGCACTAGTTTTAACTTTTTGCGCGATTCGCTCGGATTTAAAAATCTAGTAGAAAACGAAGCTCAAAACGGAAAGGTATATACCGACGTCGCACTGGCACCAATGTCGCTGGGTGCCTTAACCAAAGGTGTTACACCGCTTGAAATGGCCGGTGCCTATCAAATTTTTGGAAATGGTGGACTTTATACCCCACCACATTCCTACACAAAAGTTATCGATTCTGAGGGCAATATCATCCTCGAAAATAAGGCTGTTCCAAAGCGTGTCATTTCGCAGGAGACCGCTACCATTATGAACAAGCTATTGCAGCGTGTCACCGCTGCAGCGCCTGGTACTGGTACAAACTCACGTTTCCCGGGTTCTGACATGCCCATAGCGGGTAAAACCGGTACCTCTGATAACGACTATAACGAATGGTTTATCGGCGTTACACCCTATTATGTCGGCGTATGTTATCTCGGTTTCGATGAAATGGAGCAAATCAACTATTCCGGCTACTATTACCCGCCCCCCTTGATCTACCGCAACGTTATGGCACCAATACACGCCAATCTTCCTATTATCGACTTCACCGTTTCTCCAAACGTTGTTGAGCGCACCTATTGTACCGAATCGGGGCTGCTTGCCTCTGATAAGTGCACAAATACAGCGGTGGGATGGTATAAAATTGACGCTCTTCCAGAGGTCTGCACCATCCATGATGAAAAAGCGGTTGATGACGTCGAACGTTTTGATCCTAACTCTGACATCTCTTATTGGGACTGGCTCAGTTCTCGCTATCCCACTGAAGATGATGATTAATGTCAATTTTAAAAAGCAGAGGGTCTATAGACCCTCTGCTTTTTTTGCAACTACTCCCATAGCTGATATGACGATAAAATCAAGCGCGGAGTAAAATCATTTCTGGTTTTACTCCGCGCCTACATATTATTTAAGTGCTAAATCGGCCAGTGCAAAATCAATTCTGCCGGTAGAAACCTCTGCGGCAGCCACAATGACCGCTATTTGATCTCCCACTCGGACACGGCGCTTTCCGTCAGCGGTGGCGTATTGCATTCTGCCGTCATAGAGCATTCCTTCGCCCAACGACTCGGTGCGTACCAAACCATCCACGGTATTTTCAAGCTGAACATAAACCCCATGCGCAGCAGCAGAAATCACAGTGCCGGTAAAGCGTTCACCGATATGGCGGCTCATGTATTCAGCCTTATAACAATCTTCGCAGGAACGTTCGACACTCATCGCGTTGACCTCCGCTTCGCTGGACTGCTTGGAAGCCGACGCCGCAAAGCTACCAAATCGCTTTTGCAATTTTGCAACCGCTTCGCCCTTAACAAAACCTGATAGGATGCGGTGAATTGCCAGATCGGGGTAACGCCGGATCGGCGAGGTGAAATGCGCATAATTGGCTAAAGCCAAGCCGTAGTGTCCTAGATTAATTTCATTGTAACGAGCCTTTTGCATGGCGCGCAGCATAGCTGAATTAATAAGCACCGCATAGGGTGTCTGCTGTGCCTGTAGCAAAATGTCAGAAAGCACTATAGGACGCACACCTGGCAATACCTTGCCGGAGGGCAGCCCCACGGTATCCAGCAATTCTTTTAACATCGCCAACTTTTCAGGTGCGGGTGTTTCATGCACGCGGAAAACAAATGGGAGTTGCTGCTCTAAAGCCAGTGTGGCGGCAGCCTCGTTAGCGGTAAGCATCAGCTCTTCAATCAGGCGTTCCGCCTCGCCCTGCACGCGCGGCAGAACATCCACTGCCACGCCATTTTCGTCCACTTTAACCTTAGATTCGAGCGAGGCCAGTGCCAGAGAACCTCGCTTTGCACGCTGTTTCTGTAAAAGCTTGGCCAGCTTTGCCATTTCAATAAGCTGTGACTTGACTTCTGCATATTTTTCTTCAAGCGCTGCATCCTGATCGCCCGCAAGGATGCGATTGACTTCGGCATAGACACCTTTTACTCGAGAGCGAATCACTGTTTTGACAAAACGATAACCGGTTAGTGCGCCATCGTGATCCAATTTCATCAGCGCCGAAAAGGCGAGTCTATCCTCCTGCGGGTTGAGCGAACAAGCACCATTTGAAAGCGCAGGCGGCAACATTGGAACAACTGAATCTGCAAAGTAAACCGACGTACCACGATGATATGCTTCGGCATCAAGCGGGCTGTTTGGGGTGACATAATGGCTGACATCCGCGATATGCACGCCCAAATCCCATCCAGTATCGGTACTTTTCAGTGAAACCGCATCGTCAATATCTTTGGTATCAGCACCGTCAATCGTAAAAATGGACTCATCGCGCAAATCCAGCCGATTGCTAATTTCCTCGGTAATATCGCGTCCAGCGGCTTTATCTGCTGCCTGCAGCACTTCGGGACGGAAGTGCCGATCTATACCGGCAGCGTCTAAAATGGCATCACAACAATTTTTTGCAAGCATGCCACTGCCGAAGCGGCTCTCGACAACTGCACGGTAATCACGGTGTCTGTCGCCCTCCTGCCGGATGGTCGCAACCACCTTTTCACCATTGTCTGCCGCGCGCTTTTGGCCTTGGATTAGAAGCGGGGCAAAGGCAGTGTTATCAGGGATCAGCTCGAGCTCGCCATAGGCGTTGGTCTTTGCTGTGCCCGAAAGGCGCACGCGTGCACGCTCTAAAACGGACAGCACCTCTCCCGCGTCCAGTTCACCATCGGATCTGCTGATTCTGAGCATGACACGATCCCCAGGCATAGCGCCCATCAGTTGATGTCCTGGTACAAAAACATCCCGGTCGGCTCCATCTGGGCGCGCAAAGCCAAAGGTACTTTTCACTTTTATTATGGTTGCAGGCTTTGCCCCAACGTTTTGAGACAATACCACTCGACGGTTTTCTCCTACAATTTCGCCGCGTGCATGCATCCGGTTAATTAATTTATCATACTCGGCAATATCCTTATTATCCACCTTGGCGCGCCGACGCAGTTCTTTATGAGCAATAGGTTTTTTACCACTTTTACGCAGCTGCACTCGAACTCTTTTTTCTAAATCTGACATAGTAATTCCTTTCAAAAGGTACACGAGGTTTATTAATGACTTTTAAGTTGCACTTTTAGTTTGCTGTATAGATCAATAATGGTCTAAAAATATCTGTTATTAGGTTAAAAATGATAAAAAAACGGAGTTCCGCCATAAAAGCAGAACTCCGTCACCACATTTGCAGATTATCTAAGCGACGCGAAAAGCACAACCAAAGTGACAACCACCATGGCAATACCACTGATAGTCGTTGCCCGAACCAACATGGCATCTTTAGTTTTTCCGCGGTTTTTATCAAAAAACGTTCCAGACGATTCGCCTGCAATGGTGCCAAGTCCGCTCTTAGATTCCTGAGCAGTAACGACGGCAATGATGATGACGCATAAAACAATAAGAAGAAAACCGCCGACGATTTCTAACATTCCCATTAATATGACCTCCGATTCATTTGAAGCATAAACATGCTGTGACTGATAAATGATAGCATAAAATATACAGTAATGCAACCTTTAATCAAAAATACTTTTATGAATAACGCACGCATATAAAGACATAATATCAATACCGTACCGAGTTCGGGAAAGCGTTTGCCCTGCACTCTGTCGGTCTGCCCTTCGGGGCAAAGCTGTCATGTGGATTTTTTCACATGACAGCTTTTGTTTTAGGTCGTAGCAATTAAATGCAGCACATATTATTCCTGCGGTTCCAGTGTAATCTGGGTCATAATGTCCTCTTCACGCGGTGTATAGCCAGCCGACGGTATAGAACGAGGATTATAGTGATGCGCATTATCCAGCATACCGTCCTCAAATGCCTTCACGGTGGCGACGACATTCTTACCCTTCACGGTCATCACCTGTACACCGATTGAATCGCGCGCGGTTTTGGCCGCAATACGCGCAGTATCCAAAAGCAGCACTTTGCCATTTGTCGCCTTGATCAGTAGTGTAATATCGTTCTCAGCGAACAGCATGCCAACCAGTGGCTCCTTAACGCTATAGGCACCGGTCAGCTTCTTGCGGCGTGTCTTGGTTTCGTAAGAAGATAGTGCAATCTTTGCCACCTTGCCATTTTCAAACCCAAAGAACATATAGCCTTTATAGTCGCTGGTCACCGCCATATAAACGGCGTTTTCACCTTCATCAAAGCCGAGCTTTGCTGCAATAAAATCGCCGAGTACGCTGGCCTTTGTATCATCAAAATCAGATGCGACGGCCTTATAAACCTGCCCCTTATCAGAAAAGAACAACAGGTGCGAACGGTTCGAGGCCTCTATCGCCTGAACCACCTCATCGCCTTCCTTAAGCTTATGATCGCCCGACATACGCCAAGATTGCGGCGTTATCTTTTTGAAATAGCCCTCACGTGTGAAGAACAGGTGCACAGGGTAATCGGGTGCTGCCTCCTCCACCTCGGCCTCTTCAACGTCATCATCGATGATAATTTGGCTCTTTCTCGGTTGTCCGAACTTTTTTGCAACAGATTTAAGCTCAGATGTAATAATTGCAAGCATACGCGGACGACTTTTAAGTGTCTCTTCCATATCATCGATGCTATTTTTAAGGTCGTCAATTTCGTCTGTGCGCTTTAAGATATATTCGCGGTTCAATTGCCGCAGCTTGATTTCCGCCACATAATCGGCCTGCACCTCGTCGATTCCAAAACCAATCATCAGGTTCGGGACAACCTCGCGTTCCTCTTCCGTCTCGCGGACAATCTTGATCGCCTTGTCGATATCCAAGAGAATCTTCGCGAGGCCCTGTAACAGATGCAATTTTTCACGTTTCTTCTTTAGGTCAAAGAACAGCCTGCGGCGGATGCATTCGAGCCGAAACGCCGTCCACTCGTTTAGAAGTTCGCCAACGCCCATTACCCGCGGGCTGGAACCGATCAGTACGTTAAAGTTGCATGAGAATGCGTCCTCCAGCGGCGTAAGTTTGTAAAGGCGCTTCATCAGTTTGTCTGCATCGACACCACGTTTTAGATCGAGCGTAATTTTTAAACCGCCTAAATCAGTTTCATCGCGAATATCTGCTATCTCACGCACCTTGCCGGACTTGACCAGCTCGACCACCTTATCAATGATCGCTTCCACCGTGGTTGTGGGCGGAATTGCGATAATCTCAAGGCAACCGCTGCTTTTATCCACACGGTAGCGGCTGCGAACCCGAACAGAACCGCGCCCGGTAGCGTAGATTTTCTCCAACTCATCAGCGTTGTAGATAATATCCCCGCCACCCGGAAAATCAGGTGCCTTAAGCGTGTCTGATATGACGTGCTCAGGATTCTTAATCATCGCAATCGCCGTTTCACAAACCTCAGCGAGGTTAAACGGGCAAATTGAACTTGCCATGCCAACCGCTATGCCGACGTTGGAATTGACTAAAATACTCGGAAACGACACTGGCAGCAATGTCGGCTCCTTCATTCGGCCGTCGTAGCTATCCACCATATCCACCGAATCTTTGTCCAGGTCAGCAAAAAGCTCCTGACACAGCGGCATGAGCTTGACTTCAGTATATCGCGCCGCAGCATAGGCCATGTCGCGAGAATAAGCCTTACCAAAGTTGCCCTTGGAATCGATATAGGGATGCAACAATGCTTCGTTGCCACGTGATAGACGGACCAGCGTCTCATAAATGGCCTGGTCGCCATGGGGATGCAGCTTCATGACCTCGCCCACTGCATTGGCAGATTTCACCCTTCCGCCAGTGATTAACCCCATCTTGTACATGGTATAGAGAATCTTACGGTGGGAGGGTTTAAAGCCATCAATTTCAGGAATAGCACGTGAAACAATAACACTCATCGCATAGGGCATATAGTTGCTGGTCAACGTCTTTGTAATCGGTTGATCCATAACAACGCCCGCGTTTTCAATCACCGCATTACTACCCGCAGCAGGTTTTGCGTTTTCTGAATTTTTCTTTTTTGCCATTTGATTGCTCTACCCCCTTTCTACGCCAAATCAAGCTCATCCAGATACAGATGACCATTTTGCGCAATATAGTCTTTTCGTCCTGAGAGGTTGTCCCCCAGCAGCAGATCAAAGGTCTCAGCAGTTTTAGCTGCTGTCTCCGGTGTAATTCTAATCAGACGACGGGTTTCGGGGTTCATCGTAGTTAGCCACATCATGTCCGCCTCATTTTCGCCCAATCCTTTCGAACGCTGAATCGTCAGCTTCTGCCCCGCCAGCGTTTCGGTGATTCGGTTCTTCTCAGCGTCAGAATACACAAACCAGGTCTTGTCCTTGCCAGTGATTTCATAAAGTGGCGACTCGGCGATGTAGACATATCCTTCTTCAATCAACTTTGGTGTCAGCCGGTAAATCATGGTGAGTATCAGCGTGCGGATCTGAAAACCATCGACGTCGGCATCGGTACAAATAATTATTTTATTCCAGCGCAGGTTGTCCAGATCGAAGGAAGAAAGCGCTTTGTTGGCCTTGCTTTTAACCTCGACACCGCAGCCCAGCACCTTTATAACATCTGTTATAATCTCATTTTTAAAGATTTTGTCGTACTCTGCTTTTAGGCAGTTTAAAATTTTACCGCGTACCGGCATAACAGCTTGAAATTCCGCATCGCGCCCCATCTTGCAGGATCCCAATGCAGAATCGCCCTCCACGATGAAAACTTCACGGCGAGAAACGTCCTTAGTACGGCAATCTACAAACTTCTGCACACGGTTGGAGATATCCAGCGACCCTGCCAGCTTCTTTTTAATGTTGATACGGGTCTTTTCGGCCGATTCACGGCTGCGCTTATTAATAAGCACCTGCTCGGCAATTTTGAGTGCATCATCAGGATTCTCGGTAAAATAGACCTCCAGATTGTGCTTTAGAAACTCCGCCATAGCTTCATACACAAAGCGGTTGTTAATCGCCTTTTTAGTCTGGTTTTCATAGGAGGTCTGGGTAGAAAAATTTGAGGATACCAGCGCGAGACAGGGTTCAATATCATTATAGGTAATTTTGCTTTCATCCTTGAGGTATTTGTTATTGGATTTGAGCCAACCATCTATCTGGTTGACAAATGCCACCTTAACCGCTTTTTCAGGACTTCCGCCATACTCGAGCCAACTCGAATTGTGATAATACTCGGTGAAAGCTGTCGTATTGGAGAAACACAACGTCACCAGTAGCTTCACGCGATATTCCGGGCGATCTTCACGATCACGGCCCTTGCGCTCGGCCGACCATGTCTGAATCGGCGTGATGAAGTCACTGCCGACCTGTTCCGCCAGATAATCCGATATACCGTTATGGTATACGAACTGCTCCTCTTCAAAAGAATTCCCAATCTGATTGCGCAGAATAAACAAAATATTCGGGTTCACCACTGCCTGACGGCGCACCGTCTCACGGAAGTATTCCATCGGAATGGCGATGTCTGTAAACACGTCGAGATCGGGCCGCCATTTAATTTTAGTGCCGGTCTGTTTCTTCTTAGTGGGTGCCTTCACAAGACCGCCCACATTCTCGCCCTTTTCAAATGAAAGATTATATTGATAGCCATCACGTATAATCTCGACCTGCATATATTCCGACGCGTACTGAGCCGAACAAAGACCGAGACCATTTAAGCCAAGAGAAAACTCATAGCTGTCTTCGCCACCATCCTTATACTTTCCGCCTGCATACAGCTCACAAAACACAAGTTCCCAATTAAAGCGTTCCTCGCGGTTGTTATAGTCGACCGGAATGCCACGGCCAAAGTCCTCACATTCAATAGATCCATCTGCATAGCGGGTGAGTATAATCTTGTTGCCATGGCCCTCGCGCGCCTCATCGATGGAGTTTGAGAATATCTCAAACACCGCATGCTGACAGCCGTCCAGACCGTCCGAACCGAAAATAACCGCCGGGCGCTTGCGCACACGGTCGGCTCCTTTTAACGAGGTTATGCTTTCGTTGGTATATCCCGAAGCAGGTTTCGTCATAAAATTCTCCTTCCTGCAAAGTTGTTATAAAATGTCATCAAGAGATATCATATCCGCTTTCAGCGGTCAAAATCAGTCAAATAAATGCACCAAACACAAAAACACGCATTTTGCCAGCTATGATGGGATTATTTGCTTAACTAAATGAAAAAGCGGGGGGCTCACCGCCCCCTTTGTTCTTTTTATATTTTATCTGGAAGACGCTGCTTTTGTCAAGGGAACACCACGGCAAGCATTAAGTAACTCACCGCCCAATGTAAGATTCACATTATATTTGCCAAAATTAAATGAGCCTTTTTGGAATAAACGCCAACTCTTTTTCGCCGCCTATCTACCAAACACCAAAAGGCAATGCAGCTTCTTTAATTTGGGCGTTCCCCCACCTGTGCAATCAAATGATTAACCCCCTGCGCAATACCGGCGTGTTCAGGCTGCCTTAAATCAGGATCATCTCTTAGCAGCGCTGCGGCAGCCTGCTGCGCCTTTAAGAACAGTGTGGCATCCTGCGCCAGATCGGCATTTTCCAGCCCGGGCAGACCGTGCTGCCGCGCACCCAGAATATCGCCCGGTCCACGCAGGCGCAAGTCTTCCTCCGCAATGCGAAAGCCATCATTGGTGGCGGTAATGGCCGCTAGCCGCTCAGCCGTGGATTGACTTTTGGAATCAGTAACAAGAATACAATAGGCGCTGTGTTGACCACGCCCCACTCGACCACGCAATTGGTGCAGCTGCGAAAGACCAAAGCGCTCGGCGTTTTCAATAAGCATAACGGCTGCATTGGGAACATCCACTCCAACCTCTATCACTGTTGTGGATACCAATAACTGTATTTTACCCGCGGCAAAGTCCGCCATTACACGTTCTTTATCAGCAGGCCTCATTTTGCCATGCAATAGCCCAACAGTGTAAGCCTTAAATGCCTCTTCGGCAAGTGTCTTAGCATAATCCTCTGCGGCGTGTAAGGGAGGGCCCTGCTGCGTTTGTTGTATTTCTTCGTCCTGTATACCGACAAGTGGACAGACGACATACGCTTGTCTGCCCTCATCCAGCTTGTCGCGAATAAACCCAAAGGCTCTCTCCCGCTTGGAGGAGTCAATTCGGTAGGTTGCCACCGGCGTTCTGCCAGGCGGTAGCTCTTTAATCAGCGAAACATCCAAATCGCCATAAAGAATCAGTGATAGCGTGCGTGGAATCGGCGTAGCGCTCATAACCAGCGTGTGTACCGCTTCGCCCTTCGCTGTGAGCGCGGCGCGTTGCGCAACCCCGAATCGGTGCTGCTCATCGGTAATGACCAGCCCAAGAGTCGCAAATTCAGTGCTGCCGGACAAAAGAGCGTGCGTGCCTACAACCACATCGCATTTCCCCGCGGCTACCCAGGCATCCTGCACACGTCGTTCCCTTGCTTTAAGCGAGCCAGTCATCAGTGCCACGCGGATGCCAAAAGGCGTGAGAAGCTGTGTAAGCGTTTTATAGTGCTGCTCAGCAAGAAGCTCGGTGGGGGCCATTAGCGCTGTCTGTTTGCCGTTCTGCCACACAATGTAAGCTGCTGCCGCTGCAACCAGCGTTTTACCTGAGCCAACGTCTCCTTGAATAAGCCGATTCATTACATCTCCGGAAGAAAGGTCACGGTCAATGTCCTCTATAGCCGCTAGCTGCCCCCCGGTGGGCCTAAATGGCAAACTTTCAAAGAATCCACGCATTCCGCCTGGTTTCATCGGTATCGTTTTTTGGTTGCGTCGGGATGAATGCAACCGAAGCATAGCAGCTGAAAACACCAGCAGCTCTTCAAAGAGAATGCGGCCCCGTGCCGCCTCGCATTGAGACAAAGACTCTGGCGCATGTACGATGCGAATGGCCTCATCCAGCGTGGGCAACCCGGCATTCTCGCGTATATCCTGCGGTAGTGTGTCCGGCACAGGTTCTGAAAGTGCAGCTAGCGCCCGCTGCACATCCTGTGCCACCGCGCGGGAGGAAAGCCCTGCACAAGCGGGATACACCGGCATCATCTGCCCTAGCCAGCGCTCAGGCAGAATCTGTGGCGAACTAATCTCACGTTTGATAAGCGTGCCGCCCATGATGCCGTAAAACAAATAGCTTTGTCCCTTTTTAAGAGAATCCACTACAAAGCGGGTGTTAAAAAATGTGAGTAGCAGCGATTCCTGACCGTCGTCAACCTCCACCTTAAAAACCGACAACCCTTTTCTAATGCGCTGTTCACTTGATTTTTTCAACACCTCGGCTCGTATGACGCAGGGTTTACCAAGTTCACATTCCGCAATTGCGGATATATGTGTTAGATCAACATAGCTTCGTGGCAGATGTAGCAGCAGTCGGCGTACACTGTCGATACCCAGTCTGTGATAGAGCATGGTCTTTTTATCGCCTATGCCGTTAATTCTATTCACGCTGTCGTTCAACGCCAAACTCATTGCACATCTCTCCCTTTTTCAGCAGTTTTTTTATTATTGATTTAAATAAAGCTAATTAAGTCCGGCATCCCGATTTTTCGCCTCGCCATAACATCTCACACAAAGTTCTCTACCTTTATATGTGACAAACACCGCCCTACCACAGCCGGGTGTTGAACATATTTTGTCAGGGTTCGTCACCCTGTGCTGGTCGCTAGCGGTTGGCGCCTGTTCAGCAGTTTCCACTTTATCAATACTTTCGGACGATGATGCTGGCAACTCCGTTTTGGTAACCACATCAGAATAATTTTCAGTAGTATTTTCAGCATCTAGGCTTGAAAACCATTCAAATGCTCCGCCTGCCATTATACCCGCCACAAATATTAACACGAAAATAACAATTACCTTTTTCACCTCTCGACACCTCTGTTTTTCTAAGTTGTTACTAATTTAGCAGCATAACTGCTAAACATTTCTTTTATATTTTACATGATTTGTCCAATAAGAGCAACAGCATTCACCGTCTTAAAAAAATTATCTTTATGCCTTCGTTTGAATAATCATAATTACTCAAAAAACTTATTCAATAATTTCATTTTACTTGTTGACAAATGCGCATGCAGTTGATATACTAGACAAGCATCATTTGAGCCACTAGCTCAGTTGGCAGAGCATTTGACTTTTAATCAAAGGGTCCGGGGTTCGAATCCCCGGTGGCTCACCAAAAGGCACTCCGTAGGGAGTGCCTTTTCTCGTGCCAAAAATCGCATTATAATCATGTTTATTTAATGTGTTTGCGGTGTTACAGATGCACTCACCCGCACACCATTTTACACGACAAAATACCCAGAAAATACACAGAAAATACACAGAAAGTACATAGTAAAAAGCGGCACAGCTTAAACCCTGCAGCTTTTCGTTTATTAGTCCCAAATGGCTTTCACTCGAGTAAACTCGGTGAGTTCCACCCCGGCTCGCTATATAGTTGAAGATTATATCGCTTCATACATTAAACACATATCTATTCCTGTTAAAACAACCTTTTCCCGTCTGAAATATCTATACCAAGCTCTTTGGCCATACCAGTTTGCTTAAATGGATTTATTTTTTCCACTACGCCATTATATTTAAAAAGTGAACCGGTATTTTTAAACCAAAATGTTATATTTGCATTCACGCATTGTTCGCGAATATTAAGAATCCAGTCATAATCACATTCACGAGCTGCCCGACCCGTTTCTCCGCCAACTGTAACATGATCCACTCCATGAAGATAGGGTGTTAAATCTATCGCCTCCAAAAGGGGTGCGCAGGCAATAAAACGCCGCTTTATCGGGTAGGATAAAAAGAGCGGCAACCTGTAATCGGCTAAATTCTGATTTTCAACTGTACAGCCAATATTTACATTGTCATACCCTGTGCCCCAATCGTATGGAAGTGATACGAGAAAACGGTCAATTCGCTTTGTCAAAATCAAAAATTCTATATCCGTTCTTTCCTTAATGATCGACCAAACTTCTTTTCGCCATTCATCCGCTTCGGGAAGAAAAAAATCAGTTGCAAAACAGGTTGCAAGAATTTTGTTTCCTTTAATGTTGTATTCACCTTTTGAATTCTTTCTTATAGGCCAGTCGAATTTATCTGTTTTCTGTATGCTGTTTTGACCGTAGCGTTTTGCATGTGGTCCGTAAAAATAACAATTTGTGCAGCCATCACTTATTTTGTAACAACCTGTCCAAGGTTCCCAGTTCATAAGGTCTCCTCCTATTTGGTCGGCTTTTGGGGGCAGGTTACCAGAAGAGTGCCTTCTGGGCTTGTCCCTTGGGTAAACATAATGAGCAGTTCAAACCCTACTACAGCTAATGCTCCATAACTTTCGTGACAAATGAAAGGCTTATGATTTCATACACTCTTTTACATAATCCAGCGGGACATCCATCCGCACTGCAACTTCTTCTTCCGACAGTCCGCTGTTACAGAAACGCTTTACAACCGTTACAATATTCTCTGCAACCTCGACAATATGGTGGTCGGGGTCATAAAAGCGAACTGCTCTTTGACCCCAGCTATGTTCAAGCGGCTCATGTACATATTCGATGCGGGCTGTTTTCAATTTTGTAAAAAACTCATCAATTTCAACTACCTCGAAATAAAGCTCGCTTGCGTTATTTTTAAGGCAAACATCTTTGTTGTTAATGAATTTTGACCACGTATCAATCGTCTGCAAAAATAATCCATTGTCCAATTGAACATTGGCGCCAAAATCTGCAACCACATTCATGCCGAGTATGTCATGATAAAACTTCTTGCTTTCATCCATGTTTTTTACTGCAATTAGCGTACCTTTGTACATGTCGGTTCTCCCTCCTTGAATTTGATACCGTCTCGTCAAATATAAATTATAGTTTCAAAACTTCATATTATGGTACATATAGAGAGTAAGCATTCTTGTTGAGTGCTTGCTCTCGTTCTTTTACAATGGGAGAAGAAATGGTCCGACGGTTCGCATTATGGATTTCGCATCCGGTAGCAATAGAGTCGGCCATCTCCCGTTGTAAGACATTCGATTAAGCTGGTTGAAACTTTGCTTTCGCGTCACTCGCCTATTGATTCGCAACGAGGTAGATGGATGCCATTGTAAAATACGACGGGGAGGAATGCACATGATCAGTGTCGGCTAAAAATCAAAGATACCGTACAAGCGAAAGCAATGCTAAGAAGATTTATGCACTTGCGAAGAACAGCACCCCTACACTATCCTCCAGTATGCCATTGACCAAAATGCTCATACTGGAAGCTGTCAGAACGCTAAATACAATCAATCTGACGATACTCAACTATCCTATCACAAATGCAAAGCCTGGCAGGCCAACTACCGGAATACCCTATTGTTTGCGATATGAAAGGTGTTAGGGAACGGCTTAGTGTACTTCTAATTTCAGAAATTGGTAATGTACGACGCTTTCATAGTGTAAGTGCTCTTGTTGCCTATGCAGGTCTTGATGCCCCGCCTTATCAATCAGGTACTTTCGATGCAACGAAACGCCATATCTCCAAACGAGGCTCGTCTCAGTTGAGAAAACTATGCTTCAAGGTGATGATGGCGTATTTTTTATGCCGGTTTTAAATAGAATAAAAAGAAATTTATTGTTGACAACATATTAGCTGGTATTGCTATTATGGCTATAATAACTCATTTTTCATATTTGTCCAACATATTCCTATAAGTTTTAGCAGTATAAATAAAGAAATAGAGCTAATTTGTATAACTAAAATGTTATATTTCCTTTCTCAATTCAAGCAATTAAGTGCTTAATTTGCATTCAGATTTGTATTCTTTGTGTATTTATAATCATCCCGAAGCTGAACTAATAAAGTGGTTTGATCCCAATTCTAGAGTATAATGCCACAATAAAAAATGGGGCTTTTTACGACTTCCCAATTAATTAATTCCAGAGGGTACGTTCAAATCTTTGCGACACCACCATATAGTCAGCCGTTGTTTTAGTAATCCGCAAGTTCCCATCAGTCAATAAATCAAAATGCTATCCTCCTAAGACCAAGCCAAGCATTTGATATAGTCTTTAGTGACGTTAAAATAACCTGTCGACGAAGAATAATAAGTAACGTCCGTCACCACTCTAATGCTTTTAATATCGTTGGCTGTATCTCCGTATTGAAGATTAAGCTCTTTGATTTTGGCAGTATCACTACGAAGTGACTTAACTCAAAGATCGTTGATGTATGCAAGGTCAACATAACCCTCGACCGTGGTTCCTTCAAAAAGTCCCATAATGGTTTTAACTTGAAGCTTTTAGGTTCCCACACTGCGAGCATTATCGATACTTATTTTTTTGTTGTCAATTCCGTATATGAGAAGACCGCCACTAAGTGCATAGATGCCCCCGGTAGGCTCTCCGTTAGCAAAGAATCTGAGTCCCGCGGCAACTCACCATGTACGGCGTGTATTATAATAAAGGGAGTTTTTATTGCTTCATTACCGGTAGTAGCCTTCTTTTGAACCATTGACCTAGCCAGTGATTTTGCTTCACAATAAAAGCGCACCTTCCGATGCGCTCATGTAATACGATTTTTAGCCTTGGCTGATTCGTTCTACTTTTATATTACTATATTCAACACTATTAAATTGATACAAGTTTTTATTTTTCTGGCTTCTTCCTCTTACATCAAATGTAAATTGTATTTCAACAGGTATAAAGACACCCGAATTTTCGTCTCTTAAGGATGCATGAAGAATTCCTTTTCTTGAGATCTTTTCGCTAAGTTTTGGAGGTATATAGTTCTCCGTTGTAGGTTTTATTTCAGAATCAAGCAGAATTAAAGATTCTGGTATACTACCGTAATTAATCCATTTCAAAATTTTTTCTTCTTCCGGCTGCATCTTTCCAAAAGTAGCATATCCTAAAAATTGACCTGTTTTTCCGTCATAAATTTCATTTACCAAATTTGTAACCTTATCATACATAGCTTTACCCTCCTTTCATGCCAGTATATTCAAATATGGTACTTTTAGGTTATTGCAGGCATGTTACATGTTCAATGAAAGCAAACCGCAAAACTTCAGTTGTCAATGACTAGCGTTGTTGCCTTTGTAGCTGAGTCCTCTCCTTGTGGACTTTTCCCCCAAAATGTGGTAAGTTTGAAAAAACACCTTTGGGGGGACATTATTATGAAACGATATTTAATTGTGCTTTGTGCTCTTTTGACAATCGGTTGTTCCAAACAAGCTGCCACTTCACCCACTCCGGTTTCCTCTGTGGCTGCTTCAAGCTTTGCGGCGAATCAAGAAAGTTCCGTGCCCAGTTCGCAGCAAAGTGGTTCAAACTCTGAAAGCTCTCCTAAACTGGGTTCACGCAAGAACGCCGCTAAAATAAATGATAAGATCACGTCAACGATAGACGATTTAGCACAATTTGAAATAACACTAGTTGAGATAAAGCGTGGTAAAGATGCTCTTGCTGCCATAATGAAGGAAAATGAATTTAATGATCTTCCCACAGAGGGAAATGAATATATCTTGGCTACATTTAAAATTAAAAATATTAAAGATTTGTCGCGAAACGATTCACCTTTGGGAGTATGGGAATACGATTTCTCATTTTCTGATAGCCAATTTGCTAAAAGTGATTTAATGCCTAATGCTGTCTATTCTAATCCGCTATACTCGGAACTATATGAAGGGGCAGAAACCACCGGTAACGTATTATTTGAATGCCAAAAGAACGACAGCCCCTATGCAGTGTATTTAGACACAATATGGTTCAATATTTCTGGAGAATGATAATCCTAAAAAGGAGAGGGGGTCCCCTCTCCTTTACTTTGTCTTAAAATGCTGCCGCACCAGTGGCTTTGCGATAATCGGCGGCTTCTTTTTTCACTGATAAAAAATTACCTTGCTTAATGATTTTCCAGGTATGTATGCAACTTTTTTCGCATTCCGTTTGCAGTGTTTCCCCCACCGACACTAGCTGCCACTTGCTCCCGTGGCAAGCCATTAACACACCGCAGAGACATAATTTGCCTAATTAGCGGGTCTTCTAGGCTGGCTATGTACCGATTGAGGCGATTCAACTCATACCAGCATTTTTGTATGTTTAACTCAATAAGGCTTTTAAGATCTGCTATTTCAGCGGCATACTTGATACCATAAAATTTAGACCGCGACTTGGTGGTACTGCCCTGTTTAGTCAAAAGGCTTGACGTTAAAGTGTTATCCAGTAATCCCCCGGCACAAAGTTTCCGTTTAGGGTCCAGCGCAATTTGTTCAGGGCATTTTTGCCATTGACGTTTTCCATCTCTGGCGGTGTCGAATTTGACTTTGCCGCCCGACTTGCCTCTCGGCGCTTTTCCCTGGGCGCTTTTTTCCATCTCTCAATCTCCCTTGTTGCGCCTGTGTCTACTGTTTTTAAAAAATAGGCCACGACTCCCGCCCGTCTCTGTTAGATTTGGTCCATGAGATATACGCTTATTCAAGCTTTAAGCCCGCGGTGGGCTTGTCCAAAATGCACCTATTTAAACTTTAGCCGGAGGACGGACCCCCGGAAGTTTTTATCTGAGTGGAATCCGCCCTCTCTGGTGCCAAATATGCCACCCACTCCATAGGCTGTAATATCCAAAAGTAAAGGAGTGGCCGCAATGTGGTTTTGGTTTATAATATTTTTAGTCATTGTCGGATGTTCCAACTGTTGTGGTTGTTGATATTAAATATTTTTTTGGGCTTGCTGTAAATGGCATGCCCCTTGTTTTTCTAAAAACGCTCATTGCTTAGCGCAGTCATATTATTTATGTTGTGTGATTCAGTCACGTGACAGAACCTTTTTGGTATGCTATTATCGTATCAAGATCAAATCAAGGAGGTAGATATTATGATTAACAATCGTATTAATAGTAATTTTGAGCCCGCTGACATCGCTTGTTCTGCTGAATTCAGCTCCTATGGTTGCCAAGAGCCGGCGGACGATGACGAGTGAGAATTTATTTCTATTAAGGCACTCGCAATATGCGGGTGCCTTTCTTTTTAAACATTCATTTGTCGCTGCTTCCTGTAAAAATATTTATGTTGACAATGCTTGATAAAGCGTGTATACTTACAAAGTGTTCTAAATGTACGAATTGATCGCCGCGGGTTGTAAGTCAATTTTCGTTTGACTTATTTGACCCGTGGTTTTTTGTTTTTGCTGTAGGATAACTTTTTTCAGGAGGTACTTTATGAATAAAGGTACTGTTAAGTGGTTCAATGAGGGCAAGGGATTTGGCTTTATCGCCAACGACAATGGCGGCGAGGATGTGTTCGTTCACTTTTCTGCCATTCAAAGCAACGGTTTTAAAACGCTGACCGAGGGACAGAAGGTTTTCTTCGACACTGAAACTGATCCCAAAAATTCCCGCAAGCTTCGCGCCGTTAACGTTCGTGTAGCTTAACCCTCGCTACACAATCCGCTTCTTCACAGGGGCGGATTTGTGTAGGGTATATAGTTTTTATAATAAATGAGAAAGGAGCAAAAAGCGTGTTTCTAAATATTGGTGACATAGACGATATGATCTATGAGGGAGAAACTTACTACGTAAGCGAGAGATAGTCAAAAGAGAGAGTCCCGGGGCAGATGCTGGCCCTGGATTTTTTTTGCCTTTTTCATATCCGATTCTTCTGGGGATCAACTGTTATTGTCGTCACATTAGGAATTGCCGAACTTTTAAACAGGAGTAGAATTTTCCAGCGACATTTGAGATAATAAAATAAAATGTTTATTTTTGACGAAGGAGAATTTTAGTGAAAAATATTAATTGGAAAATATTAAACTTAGCATTTTGGATAGAGGTTGTTTTGTCTTATCTTTTACCATTTAAGATAATTAACAATTTTCAATATAAGGTTGGTTTCCCCATACCGTTTATTACTATTTATGATACGGCAATTAAAGTAACCCCCTTGATGTCCACGCAGCTAAATCCTCTAGCTTTGTTGATTAATGCAATGATTATTTATTTTATTATTTCGTTACCAACAAAAGCGTACTGCAAATTTAAATCCCAATCTAATCGCATAAAATGAACATAACGCAATGCAGGTAAATTACAATTTAGTAGATAAACACATATACCCATTATAAATGGCCACCATATTTAACATCTTGACCTTATTTAGCGGAGGTTTTATGAAAATAAATAAGTGGCTTGTACCGCTTGGCATGATAGGCGTCCTATCTTTTTTACTACTTGATATTCTTGGTAATATTCTCTGGCCAGGTTATAACCCTGTAACAATGTTTGTCAGCACGTTAGTTGCAAACGAATCACCGAATGTTCATCTCATGCGTTTTTTTATGAACACCTATACAATTTGCTTTTTAGCGTTTTCGTTGGCTATGGTGACTTTATCCTTTGGCATATACCACATATTAGCTAAGCTAGGGTATACAGTTATGCTTATTGCTGCATTAATATCTGTAATTGGATACGGCGGTTTCCCGATTAGCATGGTTATAATCTTTAGCAAAAATAATATTGTTCACACACTGACTACTATTTTAATAATTTGTGCAACAGCAATTTGCTTACTCATGATAGCGGTCGGATATATGAAACAAGAAAATTTAAACGCTTTAGGCCGAATATGCCTTGTAGATGGCATTTTATTTATTGCTTTCAATCTTTGGATGCTTTATGCGCTACTAACCGGAATGAATATTCTAGGTTTGATTGAGCGATGTATTTTCTATACCTTTCATTCTCTGACATTTATAATATCTTGGCTTTATACCTTTAAAAGAAGCCGTATTATTAGCCACCGTTGTTGATTCCGGTTTTTGTTATTCCGTCTGGGTGTGGGTACAGTGTTCGGATATACTGTTTTTAAAGCTAATAATATAACTACCGCTCTGGATCGTTCCAGGGCGGTAGTTTAAATTATAGATAGCTCTTGTTTGAAAATCGTCATACTCCCAAAGTATCCCTAGAGATGGAACCAGGCGTTCAAAGCTCCAAACTCGGAGCCCTTACAGCTATTTACATGCGAGCACATTTTTTGGTCAGATATTGTCTATCTAAAACTATAAAGCCCGAAACTCCCTTTTCTAATACGCCTCTCTGGCACATGTCATTAAGTAGGCGAAAAAGATGACGATAGCTAACTCCAATAGATTTGGACACATTGGAAATAATCTCTGTAAACATCCCGTTATTTTCGGTCATAAGAATGTAGGAGCACAGGCGTTCTTCGCCTGTATACAGTGCTGATGTGATGTGCGCATAGCTGCTGTTTAGTAGTTTAGTTGAAAGCCCTCTCGCCACCTGATTCATAAACGTAATGTTATGAATGAGATACTCCTGATTGTGGTTCAAAGGAATTCTGATACAATCAGACGCAAATGCTGCAATAGATGTGGCTGACGCAGATTTGTCCTCCTGCACAAATTCAATATCACCTAAAATTCCACTGGCGATATAATAGCATAACGTCAGGTCCTTCCCGTTTGCAGCGAGCATGCACACCTTGATTTTTCCTCGCAGGACAATAAATAGATGTTTAACCGGGTCACCTTGATTTAATATAACTTCACCGGAATTGAATCTGCAAAGCATACAATCTTGTAAGGAATTGAAATCAAGTCCATATTCTTTTAAGGCCGAGTTTGATTCTATAGTAATCGGGTGCTTTTTCATGACCTTCACATACCTTAGTTTGTATTGAATTTATAACACCAACCTGACAAATGTCCTATATGCTCCATTTGGACAGATAATATAATGAAGCCAGGGGGTGCTCAAATGTATTATCTGCTGTCAATTTTGGCGGGGGTTGTCATTTCCGTCATGGTATCACTAAACGGTGGGTTAACAGCGTCCTATGGCACTTATTCCGCATCCGTAATCATCCATATCATTGGCGTAATATTTGCAGCATCAATATGTGTAATAAGAAAAGAACACATACAGATTAAAAGCCGAGCTCCGCTATGGGCTTATTTAGGGGGCGCTATCGGCGTGCTCACTACACTGTTTAACAATTACGCTTATGGGCGAATCTCCATGACCAGCATCGTGGCCTTGGGGTTGCTGGGGCAAAGCCTTTCGTCCGTCGTTTTAGATTCCTTCGGTTGGCTTGGAGTAGAAAAGCGACAGGCAAACAAAAGCTGTGTTGTTGGCTATCTTGCTGCGATTATTGGCATGTTTATCATGATAGATAAATCCGTTTCAGGGGCTGTGTTTACCGTCGTTCTGTCACTGAGTGCCGGTATAACAGTGGTGATATCCAGAACCGTAAATTCAAGACTGTCTACGGAAACAAATCCCTTGCTCGGTTCATTTATCAACCATCTAGTGGGTTTGCCTATTTGCATTGTTCTTGCGCTATGCCTACAGAGACCAGTCTGGTTAATGTCTACAGGCGCAAAGCCCTGGATGTATTTGGGTGGAGCACTAGGCGTGGTGACTGTACTGCTGTTTAACGTCACTGTCCCAAGGGTATCAGCATATCGCTTGACATTGTTAGCGTTTATCGGGCAAATCTTTACTGGAATAGCACTGGATTTGGTACTCGGTTTGGAATGCTCAACGTCCACTTTTGCCGGTGGATTGGTAATCGCCATTGGTTTGCTGGCAAACATGGTATTGGAGCAGTGGAACAATAACAGAAACCGAAAAAATAATCGTATTGGAGCAGCGCCAGAGCGTCAGAAATAACTAAAAACGCACTAATGTGCAATTATAATACAACAGATTATGCCCATGATCTCACTTTATGCGATAGTGAAAAATAATGAGGCTACTTCGTCATTCTGTTTTATTGTGTGGATGGTTACATACCTATATAATCTAACAACGCAAAAATAACAAATAGCGAAGCAACAATTGCAACTATTCTATTAAGCCATTTGTCAAATTTATTTTTTTCCTTTATTATGTTTAAAATACAATGGCCAGTTACACTTATAAGAAACGAGACAATATAAACAACTGCATACATAACTAAAAAGTTAAGATATGAATATCTATTATAGTTTGAAAGCAATATGGTTATCAAACTAGTAAAAATAATAGAAATATAAACATTTGAATTACTAATTTTATCCTCAATATATTTTCTGTATTTTTCTTGATCCTTTTGGTGGACGGTGAATATAATTCTGCTTGCTTGATTCTTTGTTATTTCTGGAAATTCGCTAGTAATATCCTCTATTAAATCTTCCACTCCTTCGATATAATCTTTATTGAAACTTTCGAAATCCATATCCACCCCTCCATCTGATATAAATAATCTTTAGTATCCCATTAAATATCTTATAGATATATGCATCATAATATAATGCGGCGCTAGAAAGTGGCCTAAACCAATTAAATGTTTTTATTTTTTGTGTCAGAAGATGAGCCTTTGAGCCGGACTGAAAAGCAGCGTCATGGTGATTGCATATTGCTGCTGAAGCGCTTTTAATTGGATAGGTACCCTCCAGCTTTCAATCATTCAAGCGTTGTACGAATGCCATCATATCCAACTTTTGTATCACTAAAGATGCATCTGGCCGCATCAATATAATGTTCTGGATACTTCATGGCAGGGCTGAAATGGGTCAGCCACAGTTGCTTAACTTCAGCGCATTTGGCTAGTTCAGCACTATCCGAAAAAACCATATGCCCCCTCTTCCACATTTTTTTACGCAGCTCATAATCTCCATACATTCCCTCGCAAATCAATAGATCCACACCATGGGCAAAACGAGATAACTCCTCGATAGGCTGGGTATCGGTGCAGTAGCAAATATTGATTGAGCGGCGCTCTCCATCCAGCACCATGTAGGGTTCAATCCGATTGCCATTATCCAGCACAACCGATTGACCCGCATGTAAAGTTTTGTAATGGTTCAGTGGCACTCCTAGTTTTTGGGCCTTATTCGGATTAAATACCGGCTTTCGGTTAAAGGTGATTCGATAACCCAGACAAGGAATTCCGTGCTGTAAGGGCATAGACGAAATGTGAATATCAAAAAGATCAAAATCCTGGCCCTCCAACTCTTTTAAAAGGATAGAGTAGGGAAGATTAGGCGCTATAGCCATAAGCGATGCCACAATTTGCTCGAGCCCGACAGGTCCGACAATTGTTAAGGGCGTGTTTTTTCCATAGTTGCCCAAGGTCAGGAGCAATCCAGGCAATCCCGCGATATGATCGGCATGAAAGTGAATAATGAGCAGCAGTTCTAATCTGCTCAACCTGCAACCTGCTTTTTTGAGTGCAATCTGTGTTCCCTCACCGCAATCAATAAGTATAGCCATGCCCTGAAACTCTACCCAGCAGCTTGCCGTCCAACGGGTTTCCAACGGAAGCATACCGCCAGTTCCAGGCAAACATACTTCTACCATATGGTTCAATCCCTTCAATTTTTATATGTTTATCCTATTATTATCTCAGGATTATCCATATATTCTCCTCTAACTTTAGCTTGCGGTAGAGCGCTCAGTTTTTACATTTAATGGCAACTTAATTATTTTTGTGAAGTTTATAGTCGTATAAACTTCACAGAAATTTAGCTTAACTGATTAGGTAACTAAGTTGAAATTTATATACTTATAACCAAACAGACCAGTCGCCGTAATCGAAGGTGCCGCTACCATGATGTAGGTCGCCATCGTCCTTTAGCTGGCGAAAAGCTTCCCGCATACGGCTCAGAATCTCTGGCTGAATATCCAAGCTGTGATGAGCCGGAAATACTCGCTTCACAGGCAGTATCGCGATCTTTTCAAGCGACGCGAGATATGCTTGCGGGTCGGTTGAAGGGTAGTATGCAAACAAAGTATCTTTGTAGACAAGATCGCCAGTAAATAAATAGCCACGTTGCGGTTCCCAAAAACACAGATGCCCTGGCGAGTGTCCCGGCGTATGTATTACAGTGATCACGCGTCCACCTAGGTCAATAGTGTCGCCGTCTTGTAGTACCCTAGTCGGTATTCCCTGAAAGAACTTGTAGGTGTTAACGTCATACCCTTCCGGCAATTCACAGCGATCTATGACCATATCTCGAATAGTATCCAATGTTAGCGGGAATTCACCGTTTAGCCAGTTTAGTTCCGCCTCATGTGCGTAGAAATCCGGGTAGTATTCATGACCACCGATATGATCCCAATGTATATGTGTGGCCACGGCAGTTACCGGCTTATTTGTCAGCTCTTTTACTTCTTCGGAAATATTGCAAATACCAAGGCCAGTATCTATAAGCAAGCACCGATCTTCACCTTCAAGCAGGTAGCAGTGCGTTTCCTCCCAGTGGCGATATTCGTTGATAATATGAGTGTCTGCGTCAATTTGGTCGAGCGTAAACCATTTTTTCACTTTGATTATTCCTTCTTGCTGTCAAATTTGTTTATCTACCTGTGATAAAAATAATCACTATTTGAGCAGATGACCTTATTTTATCTATGTTTTCGATAATTCATGTCCCATAGTTTAATATAGGCACTGTTTTTGAATTATTAAGTTTTTCTGACACCCATTTTCTTAGCAAATTTAACTTGCATTCCCCACCCCAAAAAGGCCTACTCAAAAAGACAGTTTTTGCCATGTCCAGCTTCTTTTCTTATGCGGCTGCTGCAACATACACCTTTACCACTGGCTGTTCTGCCAAGTTTGCCCAAAATCTCTTAGAATCGGGTTAATATCAGCTCTGGCTTAGTTTCTTGCTGTCTTTCTTGAAACACCATGCGTCACTCCACATCATCACTGGTTCAAAGTGCGACGAGGAGCAAGTTGCAATAAGTTTGCTAAAGCTCATCAATATTTATCGACTGAATGTAACTTGTTCTACTTCTTCAAATAGGGAATATAAATTGATTCCACTTAGTTGTGTGAAATGGTTCCAAATATTAAAAATCTCTTTCCATTTTGGTACGGTATAGTTGTTTACACCGTGCCTCAAGGCAACATCAAGTAAACGCTTTTCTAAGAGGCACACTCCTTGTGGAAGGGCAATGCTATCGCATAATTGAATTAGTCTGTCATAATCCGTATAAACTGATGTGTACAAAATTCTCTGTATCTCGCTAGATATTTCGTCCGAGCAGTCATTCGCACCGCTATAAACTTGAATGTTTTGGATAGGAAAGGAATGCGTTATACAGATTTGAGCTGCGTCTGGGTATCCGTTTTCCATAAGATATAAATACCCATCATAAATGTGCATCATATTTGTCACACCTTTATAGCGTCCCAAATCATGCAATAAGCCAAGCACTTCCGCCACGTCAGGATCAAGACCAGATGCCTTGGCAATCCGTTTTGCTGCTTTTGATACTATTCTAGAGTGATCTGCCCAAGGCCCCGGGTTACAATTATATGCCCGCTCTAAATAGGCATTTGCGTTTTTTATACTAGGGATTTTCACTTTATCTCCTCCTTAAAAGGTAAAACGCGGAGCAAATACGGTTCTGCGAACGTTAGACTTGAAAATTTCACTTGACAACGCCGACGTTTCTCATCATGAATGGATGTTACCCTATAGCGAGCTTCCCTTAATATACTTATCATGTCGGATTCATGTTTACTTATAAATGATTATTGTTATACAGGCAAGCTTTGTTTTTCTGAATTCTTTCTAAGTGTTATTGTCTGCCTATTTAAATCCGATGCGATTAATTCATACCCGGCATTCTTCCATCCATATGCAAATGAGTATGAAGCCGAAGGTACAAGCTGATTAGGCTTTCTTTTGACGCTTGGAGGAATAGATGTCTGAATTATCTTTTCTATTTGATCAAATGTCAAAATAATTCTATCCTGATTACTTTGTTTTAAAAATTCAGTTAAATCTACGTACTTGTCTCCTTTTGACATAGCATTCACCCTTTTATTAATGTCACAGGTACACCAAACTGAAGAATAATAGTGGTCAAACGCTATTTACGATTTCAACTTTGGCTATCTATGATTTGAAAGCGCATGCATTTTCTCCTCTTTCTATTTTGACTGCTACGATTCCATTTGCTATATATTCATCGTGTTACCTTTTTCAATGTTCGGTGGTAAACTGGCATATCTTTCGTAGTTCCACTGATAATCTCAAGTACTCCAGTTTGAATCATCTCCTCTATGCGCAGTGCAACCCATCCGTCTCCAATGCCAAGATGATATTTACCAAGGACTCTTCCAATAATCATCGCCTCCTGAAATGTTTCGTCCTCTTGCGCAATTTCACGATGAATGAAGCTATCATAAATATTTTCCTGAACGCTGACCAAATGACCATTTAATATAGCGCGCAGCGGCGCATTCTCGTTTTGAAGATTACGCCAGCTTGAAATGCAGTATTGCTTAAAAGAGGGCGATGCAAGTTGCTGCCATCTGAGATAATGATTCCACTCCTCAGGAGCTACATCGCCCCAGCCAAATTTTTGAACCATATTCCCATTTTCAGATATTTCCCATTCAGGTAATTTAATTAGGTGTACTTCATTTTCGAGTTTATTCCATTGTCTAAGCTGATTTATAAACCAATATAATCCACATAGTTCATCAGGTTGGTTGCTGTACCAAATGCGAACCGCTTGTCCTTCTTCCACTTCTTTTTGAATTGCTTTCAAATTGCGGGTAATCCGCTTCATAATATCTTTGCTAGCCTCTAACCCTTCATCATTGGGATAAATGCTAAACAAGTGTTTCAATGTCTGCTGGCGATGGAGTTCAAACTGGTGGTCAGCAATATCACCAATGCTTAATTCTAATTGAAGCCCGTAAACATCCGCGGCGTTTCCACCCATAGGTATTGCTTTTTCCCACGCAAGGCGTGATTTTACTTCTACCTGATGCTTTGCTTTTTTGATTTCTTTTCGAGTAGGATGGCTTCCGTCACGATGGCTTACTATAACACCAACGCAACCACCGCTGTATTTGCCCTCGCCAAAATGCTGCGCCATTTTAAGGCTTCCACATGCACTGTCACTAAATACAATTTCAATCATTATTTATTTCCTCTATTAAAGTACTCATTTGGGGGTTGCATAGTTAATCTCTAAACTTCTGTGTACCCCAGATTGCTTTGATTATAGTGTCAATTTATAATGAACTAAAAAAAGTCACAGCGTGTAAAGCCCTTTGCCAAATCCCCATAGGAAGTCCCAAGACAATAGATATAACACCAACAGCTGATAGGGCCAAAGATAGCATTGCTAAATTGCGCCCAAAAAGTTACAATGTTACAAAATTCTATGATCTCTATAAAGGCACTTACCTCACCTGAATTTTCCAGTCATAAGCTGTTGTTGTCGAATATCCATTGAAATAGTTCTGCCTATGGTACTAATCTTTCGCGCACCTCTTGCCCGTTTTTCTATGTTGCAAGTAGTTCCCTTTATCTTTGATTTTTTTGCTGATTGCAGGTTGTATTACATGCAAGTGGCCGAACTTTTAGCGTTTAAGTAGTCAACTGCAAATTGTGCATAAATAGCTGTACCGTTTTCCAAAATATCCTCATCAATATCAAATGCGGGATGATGATGACTGCAAACAATACCTTTATCACGGTTTCGTGCACCTAAAAAGCCATACACTCCCGGTGCTTTTTCCATCAAAACCGAGAAATCTTCAGCGCCCATCATCTTTTTAAGCGGCACCAGGCTGTTTTCGCCCATAACCTTAGCTGCTGCATTGCGCGCAATAGTATTAAGTTTAACGTGGTCATTGATGACTGGTCCCGGCAAGAATTCATAGTTAACTTGTGCCGTGCAGCCATAGATTGCAGCAGCATGAGAGGCAATTTGCGTAATCTGTTTGGGAATGCTGTGGCGAAACTCCCTGTTAAAGGTACGTACTGTGCCAACCAGTTCTACTGTATCTGCAATGATATTAAAGCGTTGTCCGCCGTTCATCATGCCGACCGAAAGCACAAGCGCATTAAGGGGATCGTTTAATCTTGCCACCAGCGCTTGAAGTGCCATATTAACCGATGCCGCTGCAACTATAGCGTCACGGCCCTTATTGGGGGCGCTGCCATGTGCGGCTTCGCCTCGGATTGTAATGGTAAAACGGTCGCTGGATGCCATGCGTTCGCCGTCTTCAAAGTTGACTGTTCCAACGTCAAGCAGTGACCATACATGCATGCCAAAAATGGCATCCACATCATCAAGAGATCCGTTCTTTACATAATGCTCTGACTGTATCCCAATTTCTTCGCCCATTTGAAAAAGCAGCTTGACCGTGCCGTGTAAAGAGTCGGTGTTTGATGCCAGTATCTGTGCCGCGCCAAGGAGCATTGCCGTGTGGCAGTCGTGCCCACAAGCATGCATTACACCGGAGCACTGAGAAGCATAGGGTTTGGTTTGAGGTTCGTTAATAGGCAGCGCATCAATATCGGCACGCAGCATAACAGTCTTGCCGTCGTGCTTGCCGCGGATAATACCAACCGCACCGGTGCATGCCTTAAAAGTAATGACCTCGATGCCAAGCTTTTGAAGCTCGGACACGATGTGTCCAGTTGTTTTAAATTCCTTCGTACTAAGCTCAGGGTTTGCATGAAGCCACCGACGTTGCGCGATGACATAATCCTTTAATTGCTTTGCCTGTTCTTTAATGTTCATGCGTTTTCCTCCCTCGCTGCGCTCGCCAGATAGTCCACCGCAAATTGGGCATATAACGCCGAACCGCGCTGTAGGATAGACTCATCCACGGTGAATTTATCTGAGTGGTTAGGCCATACAATACCTTTTTCGGGGTTTAGGCACCCGATAAACCCAAACACACCGGGAGCCTTTTCCATCAGCATTGAAAAATCTTCGGAACCGGTGACAGGCGGCATATCACGCAGCTGCTCCAACCCAAACAGCTTGGCTGTTGCAGCACGTGCAACGTCATTGAGACAATTGTGTTCATTGATAACAGGGCCCTCTATAGAATCATAGATCAGCTCTGCCGTACAACCTAGTGCCGAGGCGGTATCCGTTATGATTTTGCGAATTCCAGGCTCGATTGTTGTCTGAATCTCCCGCGAGAAAGTACGAATGGTTCCCTCCAACTCAACGCGGTCAGTAATAATATTAAATTGTGTACCTGCTTTTACGGTACCTACTGAAATGACCAAAGGATTAAGCGGGTCGTTGCGGCGGCTAACAAAGGTTTGCAAATTGAGGATAATGGCACTGGCCGCCATAATGGCATCCTGGCCTAACTGCGGTGTAGAGCCATGTGTTGCACATCCATGTACAATAATTGTAAAATTATCACAGGAAGCCATCCGATAACCCTCCTGAATATTTATAAAGGGTGCCGGCATAGTACCCCAGACGTGACAACCGAACAGCGCATCAATATTGTCTAGATAACCCTTTTCTACATAATATTTTGCGCCGAAGCAGGATTCCTCCGCTGATTGGAACAGAAGTTTGACAGTGCCACATAGATCTTCACGGCATTGAGAGAGTATTTCTGCCGCACCCAGCAGCATAGCGGCGTGACAATCGTGCCCACAAGCATGCATTTTACCTGGAATTTCAGATGAAAAATCCAATCCAGTCGCTTCTTTTGTGGGCAATGCATCAATATCGGCCCGCAACATAACAGTTTTCCCTAGTCTGCCACCGCGGATAGTTCCGATAACGCCATAATAATCATTAAAAGTTGTCGTTTCTATGCCAAGGGTCTCAAGCGTATTAATAATGTATCCAGTGGTTTGTTTCTCTTCAAAAGGCAGCTCGGGATGACGATGAAACCATCTTCGGTGTTCAATAATTTTATCCTCAAGCTGCTCGGCAAGCATTTTAATATCCACAGTATAAGTTCCTTTCTGATAAAACTAAGGCTAAGGCGATTCGAAGCGTTATCGAACCGCCTTGCCTATTTCAATCGATCAATACATTAGGAAAGGAAAATACCGCCACCGGGTCCCAAAGGCAGATCCAACAGCGCCCAGATAGTCAACTGAATAATCCATACGATACTAAAGGCCACGGAGTAAGGCACCATATTAGCAATAACGGTTCCCATACCGGTGTCCTTCTCATATTTACGAGCAAAGCCGAGAATCAAAGGGAAATAATAAAACAGTGGGGAAATCGGGTTGGTGATAGAGTCGCCAATACGGTAAGCAACCTGCGTAACCGCGGGGTCAAATTTCATCAACATCATCATAGGAACAAATACGGGTGCCAGAATAGCCCATTTGGCAGAAGCTGAACCAATAAAAATATTCACAATGCATGAGACGATAACTAAGCCTATGAGCAGTGGTATACCTTCAAAATGCATAGCGGTAAGAAGCTCGGAACCCTTTATGGCTATGACAGCTCCAAGGTTGCTCCAAGAGAAATAACTGGTAAACTGTGCGCAGAAGAAACAAAGAAGTATGTAAGGGGCGACATCTTTGAATGCATCTACAATAGCAGCAAATAGATCTTTATCGGTTTTAAATTTACCCGAAGCAAAGCCATAGGCCGCGCCGGGGATAAACAAAAATAGTGCTACGCTTACAATAATACCGCTCATAAACGCAGATTTTGAGCTCATCAGCGATTTGCTTTCCGGGTCGGCCAAAAGTGGATCGGGACCTACACACATGAAAATGAATACTGCAATAAAAATAACGAATGCAATACCAGCAGCCTTTAAACCCTTATGCTGCTCGGACGTAAGCTTGGTCGAAGAAATATCAAAATTGTATTTTGATAAATCTGCACTGGCAAAACGGGGTGCCATAAATTTTTCGGTGATAAAAGTACCTACGATAGAAAGCGCAATACAAGAGACAACGAGGAAGTAATAATTGATAGCGGGAGACGCTGAATAGTTGGGATCAATCATTTTGGCTGCCGCCTCAGTAAAACCATATGCAAGCGCATCGGACATACCCAGTGCAATATTCGCACAAAAGCCGGCGCTTACAGAGGCAAAAGCGGTAAACATTCCTAAAAACGGATGCCGACCAATTCCCAGGAAAATGATCGCGGCGAGGGGTGGCATAATAACAAACGCAGCGTCACCGGCAATATTTCCGTTGATTCCTACGAAGATTATAACAAAAGTGACTAACGAAGGAGGTGCACCGGCAAGTAGCTTTTGCATGAGTGTTGCAAGAAATCCGCTTTTTTCAGCAGCACCTGAGCCGATTACTGCTACGAGTACCATACCGAAAGGAGCAAAACCCGAAAAGTTTGTGACAGCTTTGCTCCACATCATTCGCAGCCCAGACTTTGAAAACAGATTTGTTACAGTAATAACTTCACCTGTTCCCGGATGAATTGCACTGACACCGGCCGCACTGCATATGCCGGAAATAACAACGACCGATAATGCAAGAATTACAAAAAGCGTTACTGGATCTGGTAGCTTGTTGCCTGCGCGCTCAATCCCGCTAAGCATCCGGTCGAATAAAGTATTATTTGTTTTAGCCTTAGTTCTTACCATAAAAGTGCCTCCTCGTTGTCCTTTTAATCTGTCATAAATTCTTACATGATATAAAAATACACTAACCTAGTTTTTCTAAAGAGCTAGTCTATGTCACCTTCTTTATTTATAGGTTAATATTTTCCACCGCGCCTCCCACTCGGTAAAACTACCATTTTAATGAACAGCACAATCTGTGTTTAGCCCAGAAGGCAACCTCCTAAGCTTGTCCCTTAGGTAAACATCATGAGCAGCTTACATATTCCTCGGAATACACAACTTATGTTTTATAGCATCTAGCATCATCCAACTAATCCCATTGCTCATCGTGGTACTACTGCGCATATCTCATACAAAATTTCTAAGTAAAATCTCAGTAAACTATTTCCAATAATTATACTTAATTTGATAACTTTTTACAAGGTAACTCTTATATAATAAATAGTTCTTTCCACGTCTTATTAGGCAGATGGAATAAATAATACTGTAATCATCAGGCACAATGTCGTTTTCACTTTGTACAAAGCCCTTTGAATCTCTTGCATAGCCATATGCATCAAGTGACAAAACTACATCTGACTAAATTTACTGTATAATGTCACAATTAAGCGTAAACGGGCGCATCACACCAATGCGCCCGTTTTTGTATAGTAAAACAGCTAAAAAAAGACCGACTAGGGGATCAACTTACAATAAGTGAAGTTGGCCCGTTTGACACGTTCTACGTGTACGCTAGGATTAGAGGGCCTTGCCCGCTTACCTCCGGCTTTGCTGGGGGATATCTATTTATATTGCGTCGCTGTCAGTGAAAAGCACATATTGTCCCGAACCTCACCAGTGAATAATTTCTCCGCTAGGCGTAGCGTACCCTCGTAGGCAAAGCCACACTTTTCTATCACACGTTTAGAACGTGCATTTTCAGGGTAGCAGTAAGCCGAAATAAGCGTAAAACCGCACTTCTCAAAACCATGCTTAAGAGCACCACGTACAGCCTCCGTCATATAGCCCCTGCCCCAATGTAAATCCGATATGGCATACCCCACCATTTTAGCTGATGGATTTTCTCGCTTTGGGTCATCGACCAGCCCGATGGTACCAATTAATTCCCCTGTTTCTTTTATAACAATTCCCCAGACCGTCTCTTGCTCTAAAAACATCACTTTCATAATGTCCAAGGTTTCTTCTATTGATTCATGCGGTTTCCATCCGGCGTTGGGGCCAACCAACGGTCGTCTGGAATATTCAAAAATGGCTTGCGCATCTGTCAAAACTATCGGCCTTAAAACCAGTCTTTCAAGTGTAATCTTTGACATGTTGTCCTCCTTAGACTTGTGACTTTTTATTATTGTAGTTCAATAATATCACAATTTCATTTTATTGGCAAAAAAAACCACAAGGTATTTAATACCCTGTGGTTCTTTCTCGCAACAAACGACCAGTTTATGCAACCGCTTGGCGTTTCGATACTATTTTCTGCACCGCCAGCACACCAACAAGTATGGCAAACCCAATAAGATCAGTAATTAAGCCACTGTTAATCAGCAACAGCGCGCCTGCAAACAACGCAATACGAAGCACAGGATTAATCTTAGTGAAAAGATACCCCTCGGCTGCGGCACCGATCATAAATACGCCTATGCATGCCGCAATGGCCACCCATAAACCACTCAGGAACGTAGTTTCCTTAAGCAACAGTTCAGGCGAATAGACAAACATATACGGAACGATAAAGCCTGCAATAGAAAGTTTAACAGACTGGAAACCGGTTTTGACAGCATTTCCGCCAGAAAGTCCAGCAGCAGCAAACGCTGCAAGCGCGACAGGAGGCGTAATGTTTGCGAACATGGCGAAGTAGAACGCAAACAGATGCGCCGCCATCTCCGAGACGCCAAGTTGAGCCAATGCAGGTGCCGCAATGGTTGCGGTGATGATATATGCCGGAATAGATGGTAGGCCCATGCCGAGAATCATACAAGTAATCATCGAGAAAACCAGTGTAAAGAATAAGCTCTTGCCACCCAGCGTAATAATCGCATTGGCCATGTTTAGACCAAATCCAGTCTTGGAAGAAACACCAATAATAATACCGACGCATGCACACGCAATGGCAACGGCCACAGTGGCCTTAGCCCCTTCAGCTAATGAATCGACAATGTCCTTGCCGCTCATGCGAGTTGTCTTTCTGAGCCAAGATACCAGCACGGTGACAATGATGGTGTAAAACGCTGAATAGATGACGGTGGTACCAGAAAAGAACAGCATAAACAGAAGGAAGATGATTGGAATCAGGAGATGCCCCTGTTCCTTCATGATTACGCCTGCCTTGGGCAGCTGATTTTTCGGAATGCCCATAAGGCCATTCTTGGAAGCACGCAGTTGAACCTGCACCAGAATACCGGCATAATAAAGCAGCGCAGGGACGGCAGCACACACGATAATTTCGGAGTATTTAACACCAAGCATCTCAGCCATGATAAACGCTGCAGCGCCCATAACAGGTGGAAGAAGCTGACCGCCAACCGACGCAGAAGATTCTACAGCGCCTGCAAATTCAGCCGAGTAGCCAGTTTTTTTCATCAATGGGATAGTAAATGCGCCGGTGGTTACAACGTTGGCAACAGCCGAGCCGTTAATCGAACCCAGTAGGCCAGAAGCAATAACCGATACCTTGGCGGGGCCACCCTTGGTGTGTCCGGCAAGCGCCAGTGAAATATCGTTGAAAAACTTGCCCATGCCCGACTTGTTCATAACCGCACCAAACAAAATGAACAAGAAGATATAGCTTGAGGCAACGCTGACAGATGTACCGTAAATGCCCTCAGTATTTGCAAAGAAATGGTTAGAAAGCGCCGACCAAGTATAACCGCGATGCGCGAACATGCCCGGCAGATTGCGCCCCCATAAGCCATAGGCAATAAAGATCAGGCTT
Organism: Candidatus Fimivivens sp.; assembly: GCA_034933525.1. GTDB lineage: Bacteria > Bacillota > Clostridia > Oscillospirales > Ruminococcaceae > Yanshouia. Next base: position 266,887 of record JAYFNI010000001.1, on the reverse strand, counting down.
AAGGCCGGTAGCGCCCAACCACCACAGCGTCGAGCAGCTTCTAAAACTAGTACAACCAATAGAGTCGCCATAATCAAATCCATTCGATTGGGCTTGCCTGCACGCTCAACAACACCGATAAATTGCGTCCAAATGTAGATTGGTGCAGCGCACGAGAGTGCAACCAAAATCCAGTCGTACCACGCAACGGTTCTCTTGTATTTAGACTTTGGAGAAATGGGGTACATAATGAATGTCATCGCCAACATCATCGCCACATGCAGAGAGCGGTGTTTTAGCGTCAAGGGAGGGCCAAAAGCCGCTGTGTAAAGGTGATAAAGAGAAACAATCACCGCAAGCAGGTAAAGAGCCTTACCAAGGCCGCCGCCAAGCTTTCTGGTCGCAGACTCCTTATCGAGAGATTCGATAAGCTCCTGCTGTTTTTCATTGAGCTGACCGTCGGTCGGTATGTCTATAATTTCGCCAGCATTATCAATTTTATTATCATCGGGGATTTTATTTTCCACTGAAAAATCTCCTTTCGATTACGAGTATAAGCCGGGTATGTTCCGGCAGGCGCTCGCCGCTTGTAATCAGCATCCCATTAAGCTTGATATCTCGCACGGCGAAGTGCGAATTAATCCAAACAAATTCGTCAAATTCCTGCCCAATATCATCCATATAAATCAGCCCGTTTTCAATACGACAGGTCTTTCCCTTATTCTCAGGGATGCCCGCGCCAAAAGCCGGAAAACTGATAGTATCCAGAACTAATTTGTTGTCGGTTGCAATGTGGTAGTATTCGTTCCAAGGTATTTTCTCAAGCGAGTGCATCCACCCAAAAAATAGACTATCGCCCGCTTTAGCAGGTACTTCGATATAGATTTCCCCCGTTTTCCAGTCGGATATCCGTAAGACAGTCTCAGACGCCCAGCTGTACCAAAAAAACATGCCAATTAACAACAAGACAATTAATGCAACGGAGAAAACGCCAAAGCGTTTTCTCCGTACATTATTAAAGCTTTTTGCCGCTTTTGTGTTGTTCATATCCGTCAGCTAACGGCAATACCCTTATCGGTATAGAATTTGATTGCACCGGGATGAAGTTGTACAGAAGTACCCTTCAGGCCACGTAGCGCATTCTCAATCTTAATCTCTTTCTTGGCAGTGGCGTGGGATGCGCCAATGGTCTCAAGGCCCTTCTCAGAATAGAAGCCGTCAAGCATGTCATAAACAACTTCGTCGGACAAATCCTTGGATACGAGCATGATGTTCATAACCGCAGCAGTGGTCGTATCTTCCTTCGTGCCATAAACATCCTTCGGAATGGTCCATTCAACATAGAAAGGATATTTGGCAACCAAGTTCTTCAGCGCCTCACCTTCAACAGGGATAAAAACGATCTCCTTTGTGACGCCAAGTTCTTTAATGGTGGCGTTGCCAAGACCAGAGGTAACAAACGCAACATCGCACTGACCATTCTTCATTTGATCGATAGCTTCGCCGTAAGAGAGATAGTCGACTTTGCAATCTTCATATTTCATACCGTGCGCTTCAAACATCATTCTTGCATTAAGTTCAACGCCGGAGTTCGGTGCGCCAACGCCAACCTTCTTGCCTTTCATGTCTTCAAACTTTTTGATACCGGAATCAGCGGTGGTAACGATCTGGCAAACGTTAGGCCATAAGCCCATCATCGCGCGCAAATCGGTCGCGGGCTCTTTGCCCTCGTATGCGCCAAAGGCCTCGACAGCCTGGATAACAGAATCGCTCATGGCGATAGCCAGTTCGCCCTGTCCGGTAAGGATAGCGTTAATATTCTCGGCTGTAGCACCGGTAGCTGTCGCTGATGTCTTATAGCCCATATCGCCGAGCACCTTGGAGAAAGCGCCACCGATTGGGAAATAAATACCACTGGTCGGGCCGGTGAGCACCGTGACAAATTGCTTGCTTCTATCGACTGTAGGAGCCGAGGAAGCAGTGGCAGATTCCGAAGGTGCAGCGGACGACGCAGCAGGCGCCGATGAGGTTCCGCCACAGGCTGCCAATGTGGCAACAAGCGCCAGTGAAAGTGCTAGTGTGAGCAATTTTTTCATAATAATCCTCCTATTTCGTTTTCATCTAAGACATTTGCCTTAAATACGGTAAACTCAACAAACAAAATTCAAGAATAATGATATAAAATACATTTTAGCATCATTCTGAATTGAAAAAAGTCGATTTCGGGTAGCTTCTTTATGCTAAACCCAATCGACTTCATTGTCTGTTGGTTACTAAAAAAATTGTACTACATCAACAGTAAAATGTAAATAGATATCAAATTTTTTTACATTTTGATACTAATAAACATGAATATAGCAAAATAAATTACAGAATGTTACTGTCAATATTATTTCATTGTTAAATAAGAAATAAACTCCAGTCTGTTTTTTGTGTAAATAATCAAATTGATATGCAAATTAATTTTATTAATTATAATTACAAATGTGCCCAAAATCAAATTAAGCCTACCCCACAGGATAGGCTTAATTTGATAGACATCCCCAAATAACAATTTAGGGTTAGCTATTCCAGATAGTATTCGAGCAAACGACGCATCGAGATTTCGCTGTACTCACATGAGCGGTATGGACTCATTTAGACCAATTGTTGCTCAACTGCGCGCAGTTTAAACTTGGACACTTCTTTTGTAAGCATTTCCGCCTGAGCTGAAAGTTCTTCGCTGGCAGCTGCACTTTCTTCAGCGGTTGCGGAACTACTCTGTATCACCTGTGATACTTGTTCAACGCCCATTGTAATATCAGAAATCGCTATTGACTGTTTTTCAGATGCTTGTTTGATCTGGGCGACTGCGTCATTGATATTTTCCATTTTAGTAGATATTTCGCCAAGGGCACCCGCCGTGTTATCTGCAATATTCGAACCAGCTGAAACTTTATCTATAGAACCAGCAATAAGATTGGCTGTTTGTTTTGCCGCCTCTGCCGCCTTGGTAGAAAGCATGCGAACCTCATCTGCTACAACGGAAAAGCCCTTGCCAGCTTCCCCTGCTCTGGCTGCTTCCACCGCCGCGTTAAGCGCCAAAATATTGGTCTGGAAGGCAATGCCGTCAATCACCTTGATAATTTTAGAAATCTCGTCTGACGAAGTCTTGATATCATTCATTGCCGACAACATCTGCTGCATCTGCACATTACATTGAGAAATCTGCGCAGTAGTCTCGGCTATATGTCCAGACATCTGATTGACACGTTTTGTGTTATGGGTAACCTCATCAGAAATTTTCATAGTTGCGGCTGAAAGTTCTTGAATTGAACCTGCCTGTTCAGTCGCGCCCTGAGCCAGCATTTGTGCGCCGTCCGAAACCTGTCCCGAACCACTGTTTACCTGCATGGCGGAATTCTGAATTATTTCAAAAAGCGAATTCATTGAATCAAGTATTTTATTGACGGAGGAAGAAATCGGTGCAAAGTCGCCTTCATAACTCTGCAGCGCAGACATTGACAAATCCCCTTCTGATATTTCGACCAGACAATTTGATATTTCGCCAACGATATTTTGCAAAGTAGAAAATACAGAGCGCAGTGAAACCGCTAGCTGCCCCATCTCATTTTTGGATTCATACTCAATTGTCGCATTCAATTTTCCATGAGCAAATTGATCAGCAGCATAAACAAGTTCCTTTAAAGGCTGAGCAATAGCCCTTGGGATACTGATGCACAGTACGATAGAGATTAGCACGCCTAAACTTATCACACCCAATAACACCAAAGAGAGCAGGATGAACAACCGTTGATTTGAATTGCTCTTTTCCAGCGCATTAAGATTGCTTTGATCGAAACACTGGTTTAAAATATCTGTCATTTTGTCAGCTGTTCTAATTCCAACGACCAAATTAATTTTTGCATTGCGAACATCCCCCTTATCGATATATTCCATCGCTTGTTCGAATTGGGGGTAAAAATCCGTAGCATACAGAGTAGCTACTTCATTTATCATATCAAAACCTGCGCCAGTGCCAACAGCATTCAAAAAATTCTGCTGATTTTCTAAAAACAGTTGATTATATTCCGTTATTCTCTGTTCAACGGCGATGACCTCTGAATGATTTGTATTATTGATTATAGCGTAACTAACCTCAGACCGTATACGCTGTACCGTTTCAACCATCTTCGAAATGTATACCAATGGCTTTGTCTGCTGCTCATATAAAGATTTATCCTCTGTACTGATCATGTACATGCCTAAAATGCCAAGGCTTCCAATGACAATTTTTAGCAAAATTACAGCAACAAAACCAATAATTAACTGAGATGAAATTTTTAAGTTTCGAAAGCTCAAAGACTTTTTCTTGACTGAATTTTCTTTGACAGAATTTTTTTTACTTTTTGCTCTTAGGTTGATCTTCATGATGTCTAAACTCCTTATGCAATGCATTTTGCAAAAAAATATTAGTGCTAGCAAAACCATTGTTTGTATTTACATAATTAAGTCCTACATAATTCTATTCTACTTTCTAAAATCTGTCAACATATCTTAATAGTTATCATACATGTAACAAAAATATATGTAATTTACATATTTCTATCTATGACTAATTAAAATAATCCTTTTGGTACAGCTACTATCATCTTAAAATTAATAGCGGGTTTTACTATTGTACCACTTGCCCTATGATCGCTAAGCATTTCAACCTAGCAATTTCGCTTATGTTGTCTTTGCTCTTACTTATTCCATAACTAAAAGTATTTTAATTTATCGTGTACCTGTCACAGCAACAAAGCCGCAAAACAAAAGAGCCGTTATCGCTTAACGATAACGGCTCAAAAACCTGTTTCTATTCAGCTGAAATAATAAAATAGTAAACCGGCTGTCCCCCATTAACCAGAGTAACTTCAATATCACTATACTTGGCGTGGATCATGTTTTCAATCTGTTTAGCCTGCTCTTCAGTAGCATCAGCGCCATAGATTACAGTAACAAAAGCGCAGTCATTCTGTTTTTTAATCAGGGATTTAGCCAGCTTACCGGCGGCCTTGACCAAGTCTTTTTCCACAAAGGCAAGCTTTCCGTTTTCAAGTGCAAGAATCTCGCCTTCCTTAATTTTGTGACCGTCAAAGTCGCTGTCGCGCGCAGCAAACGTGATCTGACCGGTGCCAACACGTTCGGCGGTTTTGCTCATCTCTATATAATTGCTTTCATCATCTATGCCCGGGTCAAACGCCAACATGGCCGAAAGACCCTGAGGGACCGTCTTGGTTTGTAGCACCATTACATGCCGGTCGGCCAGCTTGATGGACTGTTCTGCAGCCATAATGATATTTTTGTTATTTGGTAAAACAAAAACCGTTTTAGCTGGCGTCGCATGAATGGCGGAAAGAATATCGTCGGTGGAAGGATTCATAGTCTGCCCACCGGACACCACATTGTCCGCACCCAAATCCATGAATAGCTGACGCACGCCGTCACCGGCAGCCACCGCAACAAAACCAAAGTCGCGCTGTGGATCCACCGGCTGGTAAGCAAAGATACTATCAGATTTCTTCGCTTCAGCCTGCGCAGTTTTCTGCGCATTTGAAACACCGGTAGCAAACTGCTCGCGCATATTCTCAATTTTCAAATTAGTTAACATGCCAAAGGTCAGCGCTTCTTCTAAAGCTTTTCCTGGATGGTCAGTGTGCACATGCACTTTAATAATATCATCATCTTCCACAACAACAACACAATCGCCAATCGTTTCAAGAAAAGCACGCAACGCGAGCGAATTCTGGTTAGCATCTTTGCGCAGGACAATAAACTCGGTACAATAGGTAAATGTAATTTCGCCCTCAAAACCGTGCTCATCCTTAAAAAAGGCTGAATCTTCTACCGCTGACGAAGCGACCGTACGACCGGTGTCGCCGTCCAGCGGAATAATAACACCGCTCTTTATCACCGACTGCATGCCTTCAAGCACGACGAGAAAGCCCTTGCCGCCTGCGTCAACAACGCCGGCCTTTTTAAGTACCGGCAGCATATCAGGGGTCTTGTCAAGCATCTGCGATGCCGCCTCGGTAATAGTGTCCCAAAAACCTACAACATCCTCGCCAAAGCTTGTCGCAGCCTCCCGCGCTGTTTCGGCCGCGGCACGCGACACGGTGAGAATCGTACCTTCGGTTGGCTTCATAACCGCTTTGTAGGCAGCCTCAACCCCCAACGTCAGCGCATTGGCAATGTCATCGGCGGCTGCAGCCTTTTTCCCCGCTAGTCCTTTTGAAAATCCACGGAACAGCAGCGATAATATAACGCCTGAATTGCCGCGCGCACCGCGCAGCAGTGCAGAGGCAGCGGTTTTTGAAACCTCTTCAACGGTGGTATTGTCATCAAGACGCTCAAGCTCACGCTTGGCAGCGGAAATAGTCATGGACATATTGGTGCCAGTATCACCATCTGGAACCGGAAAAACATTGAGTGCGTCCACCTTTTGCCGGTTGTTTGCAATATGATTTGCGCCCGAAATGATCGCATCACGAAGCACTTTTCCTTGTATCAAACGATTCACTCTCCCTAACTTACGCTCTCTTTACTCGCATTTCATCGCGTCGACAAAGACGTTGACGCAGGTTACTTTGAACCCCGTGGTATCCTCTACGGCATAACGAACCTCTGACACGATGCTCCGCACAACTGCGGCAATATTCACACCGTATGCGACCTCGATATGCAGATCAACAATCAGAGCGCCGTCCTTAATACTGACCTGCACGCCCTTATCTGGGAGTTCGGCGCCGGTCATTTGCCGAAGCCCCTGAGACGCACCGGATACCACCATGCCGGATACGCCAAAGCAGCTTGAAGCGGCATGGCTGACCAGTTCGGCGAAAAAGTTTGTGGAGATTTCAACCGTTCCTAATCTATTTTCTACTCGGATCATCTGCGATTCCTCCTTTATAAGCTCTAATTCAAGCATTCTGCTTAACCTTACATTTAATTCGTCCTATTATACAAAAATAATGTTTTGTGTTGCAAGAAACAGATTGTTAATTTTATCCGTATGTTTTATCCAAAAGTCTGATAAATACGCTCAATTGCTTTTGTCTTTCCGCTCTTTTCGTCAATCTCAACGGCGATACCACAGATAATCTGCTCGCCATCTGGATTCTCGAATCGGGTTGGCATTGCAGTGCGAAACCGGGCGATGACCTGCTCGGGCTTGACGCCAAGCACCGACTGCTTTGGCCCGCACATGCCCAAATCTGTGATGTAGCCGGTACCATTCGGTAATATCTGATCGTCAGCGGTCTGTACATGGGTATGCGTACCAGCGAAAAGCGAAATGCGTCCATCCAGATAAAAACCCATAGCGCGTTTTTCGGACGTGGTCTCGGCATGAAAATCCAGAATGATATTGGGGGTATCCAACGTTTTCAAAATACGGTCTATTGTGTCAAAAGGATTTGCCAGCGGTTCCATCCCCGCCGTACCCATCAGATTGACCACCGCAATACGGCAACGCAGCATATCTACTACATAAACGCCAGTTCCCGGTGTTTCCGGCGAAAAATTGGCCGGACGGATGATTCCTTCCTGCCTGTCAAGCACCTCGTATATTTCACGGCGGCGAAAAACATGGTTACCGGTGGTTATGACGTTTGCGCCGGAATCGAAAAGATGTTTGGCGCTTGCCGGCAAAATGCCGTTACCCTGGGCAGAATTTTCTCCGTTTATAATGACAATATCGGCTGCGTAATGCCGTTTTATTCCCGGCAGATGTTCGCGGATCGCTTCGCAGCCGCCCTGCCCGACCACGTCGCCCAACATCAGGATGTTCATATGATCGTATCCTCCAAAATTAAATCTCCCGCCTTTTGGCAACAGGCTGCATGCACCAGTTTAGAAACCAAGAATAAAAGGCCGCACTCTTTATCTCACACAGAAAATGCGGGTCACGGCACACAAATAGACTATGCACCGTAGGTCAGTATTCTTTTTCGCTATGGTTCGTCGTTTCGCCGGACGAGCTAGCGCGCAACACACCATCGAGTTCTTGCGCTTCTTTTAATGCAATCTCGATCTGTTGTGACGAAAAGTGTTTTAGTAACGCCTCTTCCATATCTGTGGGCAATCCTGCTACAACCTTCATTGCAACGCCGGAAAGCGGATGAGTCAGCGCCATGACATAGCAGTGCAATGCGTGGCGCGACACCACCGAGCAGTCACCGTCATAAAGCACGTCTCCTGCCAGCGGACTGCCAATATGTGACATGTGTACCCGAATCTGATGCGTGCGTCCCGTCTCAAGCCAAAGAGCCAGAAGCGAAAGCCCTTCGCTTTTTATCAGTGTTTTATAATGGGTAATGGCTTGTTGCCCGTCGCTACGCACACAGCGGCGCTGACTGCCCTCAGTCTCGCGGATAATTGGTGCATCTACCGTACCAGCCGGCTGTGACAGCGGGTCGGTAATTAGCGCCAAATAAATTTTGACGGGTTTATCCTCACCAAACAGTCGGTAGGCAGCGTGCGCGTGTTTAGCGCACAACACGGCCCCAGAGGTATTTCTATCTAAACGGCCCACCGGGCGAAAGTATAACCCTCGTGTATCTGGCCGCGCGGCAAACACATTAGCCAATGTGTCAAAAGGATGCCCCTTAGAGGGGTGACACGGCATGCCAGCCGGTTTGTTATAAATGATTAAGTCATCATCTGCAAAAAGTTCCTCAACCGTGGTAGCACTTGGTAAATAGTCGCGGTGTACCACATCGGTAACCACTTTGATCACGGCCCCTGCACGCAAGGCGTCCACAGTGCGAACATGCAGCCCATCCATCGTGAGGCCACCTTCAATGCTTTTTGCCCGTTTGATTGTCGTCCCTGAAAAGTGATGAACAGTGCGTAAAAAAGCATCCAGCCTTTTTCCTTGCCATTCAATTGGTACAATAAATTCAAGCGTGGCCAAAGATTTTCCTCATTTCAAAGTGATCCAGCATAAAGCAAAATTGAAGTCAAGGCGGCAATGCCTAGACTGTCATTACCGTACCCAAAGACATGGCGAATTGCTGTTGCCCCGTCAGGCGACAAACCCTTAATAATCCACGGTATAATAACCGCTTTGCGGTTTATTATACCACAAACGGTATACATTAACAACACACCCGCTCGTCAAAGTGTTTTTTATGCATATACTTTTCAAAGAATTACAAAATGTGATATAATATTTCATAAGACTCATTTATTGATCTTTTAAATAAGGCCATCACCTGAGCAACTGTCAAAAAGGAGACCAGTCACATGGAAGTTTCGATCCCAGAAAAACCACTTTTGCGCGTGGGGTATTACCTGTACATGTTTTGCCGCTTCACCATGGTATCCATTATTGTGGGTGTAGTTGTCGGCATTATAACCACTCTGTTCGGTCACCTGCTTCTGGCTGTAACCGACTTTAGAACGTCACACCCCTGGAGTTTATGGTTACTCCCTTTTGCCGGACTGCTTATAGTATTCTTCTATAATATTTCAAATACTAAGGCACCCCGCGGTACCAATCTGGTTATCGAGGCAGTGCGCTCTGAGGAGCACATTCCGGCTAAAATGGCACCGCTGATATTTGTTTCTACAATTTTAACGCATCTTTTCGGCGGTTCTGCTGGGCGAGAGGGCGCAGCGTTGCAGCTGGGCGGTAGCCTTGGGCAACTAATTGGCGACATTTTTAAGACACGTGAAAGCAAAAAGCATATTCTTGTCATGTGCGGTATGAGCGCTGCGTTTTCAGCATTGTTTGGTACGCCGATAGCGGCTACTGTGTTTGCGCTTGAGCTTGCCAATATCGGTATTATGTGCTATTCCGCTTTAGTACCCTGCACGATCTCCTCAATTATTGCTTTTTCTATCGCGCAATACAGCGGACTACCGGCTGAGCGATTTCACATTGATGAAATCCCCTTCACTGTCAGTACAACAACCGGCGTCATTATTTTGGGAATTCTGTGTGCTGGATTAAGCATACTGTTTTGTACAACACTAAAACGCACATCCTGTTTGGCCCGGCGCTTTATTCCCAATCCATATTTACGTATCTTCACAGGCGGTCTGCTGGTTATTGTAATGACCTACATATTTCAGACGCGCGATTATCTCGGTTCAGGCATGAACATCATTCACGATGCCCTACAAGGCACAACCGTGCCTGAAGCGTTCATTTTAAAACTGCTTTTTACCGCTGTAACACTGGGCTTGGGCTTTAAGGGTGGCGAAATTGTTCCTACGCTCTTTGTGGGCGCCACCTTTGGCTGCACTATGTCCGGCTTGCTGGGAATGGACCCGCATGCAGCGGCTGCCATCGGCATGATTGCTATGTTCTGTGGGGTAACCAACAGCCCTCTTACGGCCTTGCTGCTGGCTTGTGAGGTTTTTGGTTTTGTCTCGCCACAAATGTTCCTGCTTGCCGTAGCGGTTAGCTATATGCTCTCAGGTTACTACAGTCTCTATAGCTCGCAGAAAATTGTACACTCTAAAACCCACCCGGTGGTTATCAACCGCACAGCTCATTAAAGCTGCTGCTGAAAGGGATGTTTGACCATGTACACCATCGTTTGGTTCGCATATTTCTGGCTCTATTTGATTGCGGTTCATCCGTTGTTGCTCTGGGCGCGGTACCTGCGACGAAAGGGCGATGTCCTGAGACATGATGCCGTCGTTTTTGCTGTCATACATAAATGGGCACGTCGGCTGCTTAAGGCTGCCGGGGCAAAAATAACGGTTCGAGGGCTTGAAAACCTGCCCCCTGACAGCGTTGCCGCTATCTATGTCGGAAATCATCAGGGCTATTTTGATATTCCGCTGGTACTGGGTTACCTAGGCGGTGCGAAAGGTCTTGTTGCAAAAAAAGAAATTAAAAAGATGCCTCTGATATGCAGCTGGATGGTGGAACTAGGCTGCGTTTTCATTGACAGAGATAACCCACGTGCATCGATGAATGCACTCAATCAGGCGGCACAACATGTTTCGGATGGTTACCCTATGGTTGTTTTTCCCGAGGGTACCCGCAGTAAAACTGGGGATATGGCAGAGTTTAAAGCTGGCGCTTTCAAGATTGCTCAGAAAAACAATGTTCCTGTCGTCCCTTTTTTTATTGAAGGTACCGGACATTTGCTGGAACGCAATGGCTACCGCATCAAACCTGCAGCTGTGGACATCACTGTTTTGCCGATGATCGATACGACCGGCTATACACGCGAGGATTGGAAGGCTTTACCTGCCCTCGCACAAGATTCTGTAAGTCGTGCGTTGGATCAGCACAGGACTCAGTCTGCTTTGAAGGAGTAATAAATCATGAAGCGATTGTCTAAGGTTGTTAGTGTGATTATTTTACTGTTCGTTCTTTCCGGCTGCTTTGAAAAAGAATTTGACAGCAATGCCATCGTTTTGCGCGGGGCTAAAGACCTGAATTTTTCAGCTGGTGAATCAAAAACCGTAACGACCGAACTGCCGCAGATTGAAGGTCTAAAGCTGACCGCTATCTGCAGAGATCCAGCACTCGATGTACAATTATCCGAAGACAATACGATGACACTCTCATGCAGCGCAGCAGGAGATTACATTCTCACGCTCCGACTAGAGGCAAAAGGTTACCGCACAAAAGAAACAAGATATCCTGTTTCGGTCACCACGCAGCCCATGAACATAACTGCCGTTTGGGAAGATGGAAAAGAACTGGGTCTGACTGAACTTCTCACACTCTGCATAGGCGATGAAAAAACGCTTGTGTTTTCTGGTGCGCCTGAAAATGCCGAATATAATATTCAAAGCGCTGATCCGACTATAGCAGCCGTCGAACAAGAGTCAAATGGCATCAAGCTTACTGCAATCGCGCCCGGTAAAACGACCTTACAAATAGATGTAACCAGCGCAGGCTACGAGCCATTTTCGGCTCAGTTATCCATAGAGGTAGACAAACTGGCAGCGTTGCTGGATCTTGCAAAGCAAAGCGTATCGGGCACTACACTAGACACCCTTAAGGTGACTTGCCTTGCGTTTCAGCCGGGCGGCCATTTGATAGCCTCCTCAAACGATCCCGCGGTATCGGCTAAAGTGGAAGCGAATATTATCCAAATCTCTTCGACAAAGGCCGGAGATTTTTCGGTGACCGTTTCCTGCGAGGCAGAAGGCTTTCACACCGCTACCCAAACGATTAAGGCCACCTTTACAATGCCACAGGTACCCCTGACACTGCCGTCGTCTATATCGCTGGCATTAGGGCAAACTAAAGATGTAACTGTTACCGGGTTGCCAAACGGCGCAGCAATATCTGCGTCAATTAACAATAAAAATATTGCTGTTCAAAACAGTAACGCTGTACTTTCAATTGAAGGTAAGGCTGTCGGTACTGCCAATATCACTTTAACAGCAAGTTGCGCAGGCTACGCTGATAGCCGGGTAACATTGCCGGTTACTGTCAACGCTACCTCTTACAGTTCCAGCAGCAAATATGCTGAGTATGTCAAGGAAATTATAGATCTTGTTAATGAAGAGCGTACCAGTCGTGGCCTCTCGGCGCTCACCTATCTGCCGGATCTTGACGGTGCTTGTCAGGTCCGTGCCAAAGAAGCATCTATTGTGTGGGATCACACCCGCCCGGATGGGCGCAGTTGGGAGACAGTTTTGAAAGACATGGGGTATGCTTATCATGCTGCGGGCGAAAACCTGCTGGATGCAAATGTTCTTAATGCCTCCAGCGCTGTAGAAGCTTGGATGGACTCGCCGGGGCACCGCGAAAATATTCTCAGGCCAAATTTTACCGGCGTCTGCGTCGGTATTGTACAGGAAGCCGACGGTGATTACTACTATGCGCAGCTTTTTATTACAAAGGAATAGCACCATGAAACAAAGAATAGTCTATATGGCTTCAGTACTCCTATCGATTTTGTATTTGATTGTCGGAAGCAGAGTTGCTTCATCCAACATGCCAGAATTTGAACACATTTACCAAGATAACTGTGAGAAAGCTCAAGTTCAAGGTATTATTGCCCGCCAGTCGGCAGCGCAAGAGGTTGGCGGTGTCCAATACGGCAAAGGTGTGAATATTGTTTTTGGTGCAAAGCTACTCACCGGCCCTCAGAAAGGCGCCTTGATCACTGCGCTGCAAAATTGCGATCCTGATTCCCCTTATCAGCTGCGAGAGGTAAAAACCGGAGATCATGTGCTCGTAACCCAAAACCCTGAGCTTAACGGCGATGTTAAGTGGATGGTGGGCGAATACGTACGAACCGATACATTATTGATTTTTGCCGTCGCTTTTGGCGTAATGCTGATTCTTTTTGGGCGCTCTAAGGGCGTCAATACAATTCTATCTCTCGCATTTACTTGCCTGGCTATCTTCACAGTATTTGTCCCTGCCATTTTATCCGGTAAAAACATCTATTTTTGGGCTATTCTTACCTGTGCGTTTATTATTATTATGACGCTGCTCATTGTCAATGGTGCCAATAAGAAGAGTCTATGCAGCGGTATCGGCTGTTTTTCTGGCATTTTAGTCTCCGGCGGGTTGACGCTGTTTGCAGACAAATTTTTGCGCCTGACTGGCATGCTTAATGAAGAATCTCTGTTTCTAAAATTTTTAATTGAAGATCAAACCATTGACCTTAAGGCCATTATCTTTGCCGCTATCCTAATCGGTGCTGTGGGTGCTATCATGGATGTGGCTATCTCGCTTTCTTCGGCATTATATGAGGTATACGAAGCCACTTCTGGATGTACTCCGGCTGCGATCATGCGCTCGGGTATGACTATCGGTCGCGACATTATGGGCACTATGTCCAACACGCTGGTGCTAGCCTATATCGGCGGTTCACTGTCACTGACACTGCTGCTCATCGCTTATAGCAACTCGTGGCTAGGGCTTTTAAATCGCGAGATGATTGTGGTGGAAATACTGCAGGCGCTGGTGGGCAGCTTCGGGCTGCTTCTAACCATTCCGCTGACTTCGGCGGTCTGCGCCACCATCTACTGTTTCAGTAAAAAAGATGTTAAAGCTGAGCCTCCCGCTATTTTGCCTAATAATTAGCATTGTTTATAAAAGCAGGCTTTATTTATCTGGCCCCTGCAATTGTCATTTAGATAATATATTTCATTTAAAAGAACCTGAGGTTACAAGATTCATCTGTAATCTCAGGTTCTAAATTGTTACGCTAAACCATTAAGGTTTATTCAGTTATTACAATTATACACTGCTATTGATCGGTCATGTAATCTGAAATGCCTGCAAGCTCCCCTGCCATAGTAGCAAAGCTTAGGCTGGCATTCGCCGTTTCTTGTATCGAAGCTTCTTGGGATTTTACAGTGGCGTCAACCGCTTGAATTTTTTCATTCATTTGGATAATAGACTGTTGCACCTTATCTAATATGCATTTAATATTTTTAACCGACTCAGCACTTTTTACTGCTAATTTCCGAACTTCTCCGGCTACAACACCAAAACCTCTACCATGCTCGCCGACGTGAGCAGCTTCTATGGCTGCATTTAAACCTAATAAATTAGTTTGGCTTGCTATGTTACTGATAAGCGCAACTATTTCATCTGTCTGTTTTATTGAACTAGTTAAATCCTTACTAAAAGTACCAAGCTCGTTAGAGATACTCGCTAATTCTACAGTTGTGGCCGCAATCTCTTCCATATTTGCTGTATGCTCTTGCGCAAATGTGGCTAAATCATTTGAAATATGCTGAATTTTCTCTTGAACATCTACGGCCTGAGCCGTAATAACGCATCCAACTGTTTTGTTGCCATTTTTAAAAGGGTAGGCGCATGCAATATAAGGTGCGCCAAAAACTGATTGCTCCTTTGGAACCTTTCGAACAACCTTCTTGCCGGTAGCTACACATTGTTCGCTAACCTTACCATGCATTCGATCTCCGACCTTGACTTTTAAGTCGAAAGATTTACCTGGGGAGTATGAAGTATAATAGCCCTCCTTGATAACAGATACGTCAACATCTCCCAAGAATATTTGATTAAGATATGGCGTCAAAACCGTAAAAAAATCCAACAATTCTTCCGCTGAATAATTTTTCACAATATCTGCTCCTTTATATTTTAAAAATAGCTATGAACTATATCAAACATGCTTACTATTTCTAATGAACTTCTCCATTTTTATAGCCCTATGCTCCTATAGTTTTTTGTCAAACTAAATATAAAATGCAGTATTGAAACTAACCGTTTCCACTGTAACGTTATCAAGTTAATATCGTATCTGATACTACCAAGCACAAATAGTACCATAGAAAAGTATACCATATTATGGATAGAAAGTCTAGCAAGCGCTTGATTTTATTTACATTTTTTACCTTTTCTCACTCAAAAATATGGTCTTTAGCGCTTTATTACGTCTAAAATTCGTCGATTTTCCGTATAACACCCAATAGGACTTTTTATTCAGTTTTTAATAGTCAATTAAATCTTCGGGTCATATGTATCGCAAGATAAATGAAAGAACCTGAGATTACAGTATTTATCTGTAATCTCAGGTTCTAAACTGTTACACTTAACCGCTAGAACTTTTTCAGTTATCCCGCGGATACAAAATGCTATTCATCGGTCATATAGTCCGAAATGCCAGCAAGTTCCCCTGCCATAGCAGCAAAGCCTAGGCTAGCATTCGCCGTTTCTTGTATCGAAGCTTCTTGGGATTTTACAGTGGCATCAACCGCTTGAATTTTTTCATTCATTTGGATGATAGACTGTTGTACTTTATCCAATATGCTTTTAATATTTTTAACCGATTCAGCACTTTTTACTGCTAATTTCCGGACTTCACCAGCTACAACGCCAAAGCCCCTACCATGCTCGCCAACATGAGCAGCTTCTATGGCTGCATTCAAACCTAATAAATTAGTTTGACTTGCTATGTTGCTGATTAGCGCAACTATTTCATCTGTCTGCTTTATTGAACCGGTTAGCTCCTTACTAAACGTACCAAGCTCGTGAGAGATACTTGCTAATTCGGCAGTTGTAGCCGCAATCTCTTCCATATTAGCTGTGTGCTCTTGCGCATATGTAGAAAGGTCTTTTGAAATATGTTGTATTTTCTCTTGATTATTTACAGCCTGAGTAGTAATAACACAACCAACTGTTTTGTTGCCATTTTTAAACGGGTAGGCACATGCAATATAGGGTATACCAAAGGCTGATTGCTGCTTTGTTATCTTGCGCACAACCTTCTTACCGGTAGACATGCATTGTTCACTAACTTGACCTTGCATTGGCTCTCCAGCCCTTATCTTTAAGTTAAAAGATTTACCAGGGACATATGAAGTGTAATAACCCTCTTTAATGACAGATACACCAACATCCTCAATAAATATTTCATTAAGATATGGTGCTAAAACTGTAAAAGAATCTAAAATTTCTTCTGCGGAATAATTTTTCACAATATCTGCTCCTTTATATTTCTCATTTGAAAACTATTAGATATATAAACGCTTAAGCTATTGAGAAAATTCCCTTATCCATCCATTTGATTTCTCTAAAAAGAACAAATCAGTTGTAGAATAATGACAATTATTAATATTTTAGCCCTTTTAATGATGGATAGTCAAGCATAACCCTTGACGAACAACGAATGCAGGGCAATGCAGCTGCGCGGATAATAACTCGCGAAGCGAAAGCGTTTTAGAGTTTCCTACTACAACTTAAGGTAGTGTTTCTCAGCCATACTATAAGTAACAAAGCGCCCATTTCCAGAAACAAATATTCTGAAAATGGGCGCTAGTGCATCATTTTGCGTCAGTCTTTATCGCTTGGTGGTATTGCGCATGGCTTGACGGGTTGTGCGCACCTCCGTGAGCAGCTTGGTCAGCGTCTCCTCGGACTGACGCAGAAGATCATCTGAAAACTCCTGCGAAGCTGCGCGCAGATCTTTGGCCTTCTGCTGTGCCTGAGAGATGATTTCGGCCGCCTTCTGCTGCGCTTGCTTGACAATTTCCTCTTGCGCAATTAACGCGCGCGCACGGTCTTCGGCACGGCGCACCACAGCGTCAGCCTCGCGCTTGGCAGTGGCGATAATATCGGCGCGGTCTGAGACGATGCTCTTGGCCTGCTTAATCTCGCCGGGCAGATTCATGCGGATATCGTCGAGCAGCTCCTGAATCTTCTCGATATCCACCACGCTGCGGTTGTTGGTCAGAGGAAGATTCCAGCTTTTATCCAACAGCTCATCGAGCATGTCTAAAATTTCTTCAATGTTCATTCTGAAGCGTCTCCACCTTTCTTTTCAAATCGTTGATATACGCGCTCGTGCAAACATCGGGGAACTAAGCCCGAAAGATCGCCCTGAAGCATCGCCATCTGTCGCACCAGACTTGAGCTTAAGTACATATTGTACATGCTAGTGGTCAAAAACACCGTTTCAGCGCCTGGATACAGCTTTTTATTGGTAATCGCCATCTGAAACTCATATTCGAAATCGCTCATCGCGCGCAGGCCTTTGACAATGGCTACCGCATTCTTATCACGTACATAGTTGATGAGCAATCCAGAATAGCTGTCCACTTCGACGTTGGGATATTCGGCCGTGACTTCACGGATCATCTGCATGCGCTCTTCAACCGAAAAGCTCGGATGCTTGTCCGGATTGATTACCACTACTACAATCACTTTGTCAAACAGTTTGGAGGCACGCTTAAATATATCCAAATGGCCGTAAGTGACAGGGTCAAAACTTCCGGGGCATACTGCTATTCTCATAATGTCTCCTTAAGCGCACGGTAGGTCGTCAGCTTAGCCTTGCCGTAACGGTACTCTTTGCGCGCGGCAAAAATGCCCGCAGCTTCAGGCAACATTTCATCCCGCTGCGTTTCACACATAATAATGCCGCCAGGGTTCATACAGGGTGCCAGCAACGGCAGCACCGCCGCAATCAGCCCCTTGTTGTAAGGCGGGTCTAAGAGCGCAATATCAAAGGGCTCACGCACAGTCTTTAAAAATGCGGCAGCATCCATCATGGTGACACGCGCATGGTTATTAAGCTTGGTGTGCTCAAGGTTTTGGGTGATGGCCTGATTTGCCTCCCGTGAGGCATCGACAAAAACCGCCGAACGCGCGCCGCGTGACAGCGCCTCTATGCCCAGCTGGCCCGAACCTGCAAAAAGATCCAGTACCGCGGAACCTTCCACCTCAAACTGAATAATAGAAAACAGCGCTTCTTTTGCCATGTCTGAGGTCGGACGGGTATCTAATCCCTGCGGGGCCACAAGCTTGCATCCTCTGGCCGTGCCGGTGATAACTCTCATGGTTTGTCTCCTTAAAAGATCGGCAGTAAATAGCCGATTGTATTTCACACAACGCTCTTATAAAAAGGTTACAAGTTTTTCTGTCCTATATTGACATTTTTTCCGCACGCAAAACACTGAGCAAAATAGGAATAAAAATCGACTTGATCAACGTCTGCCTAATCATAAGAGAGTAGCGTAAGGTGTTAATCTATTAAAGATCGCTTATTATTATCCCTTTTTTATGACAATTTGTCAACCAATTTCGCCCTTCTGCACCGCTTCCAGCAGCGCTCTTGCTGCGCGCAGGTTCATTCCCTTGACGGCAGCAAGCGTGTTTTCATCCGCGGCGAGAATCGCTTTTTTGGTTTTAAAATGGGCAAATAGAGCGCGCGCCCTCACTTCGCCGATGCCGGCAACCTTGGTCAGCGAAAGTTCAAACGCCGTCTTTTTGTGCGCCTTACGCGCATAGTTTATGGCAAAACGGTGCGTTTCATCCTGAATGGCAGTCACTAGTGTAAAAACACTGCGATGAGATGCAATACCAATCTCGCCCCCCTGAGACGAAATGGCACGGGTACGGTGCCGGTCATCCTTTACCATACCAAAGACTGGTATGTTTAATGACAATGATTCCAGCACGCTTTTGGCGGTAGAAACATGCCCCCGGCCACCGTCAATGAGTAGCAAATCCGGCAGTCTATTGAAAAAACCGCCATCTTCTGCCTGCGCCAGATAACGGGCAAAACGACGATTAAGCATCTGCGCCATACTGGCGTAATCGTCAGGCCCTACAATATCTTTAATCGAAAAATGCTTATAGGCCGCCTTTTGTGGACGACCGTTTTCAAACACCACCATGGAGCCGACAATAGTCTCACTGCCAATGTTCGAAATATCATAGGATTCAATCCAGACTGGCGGTTTTGCCAGCCCCAGAAGCTTAGCCAACTCGTCAAGCGCGGCCAGTTCACGACCGGTGCGCCCGCTGCTGCGTAAAGATAGCTGTTCGGCAGCGTTTAGCCGCGCCATCTCTACCAGTTTAACCAGGTCGCCACGCTGAGGCTGCATGATGGACACTTTTTTGCCTAAACGCTGGGACAACAACTGTTCAATTAGCGATTTGTCGGGCAACGGCCCGTCAACCGTCAGCTGGCTAGGCAGCTCGTGCAGCGGGTCGGAGTAATAACGCGAGATAAATTCACCTCTGGCATCCTCGACCGACGAGGTATCTGGGAACAAAAAGTCAATTTTATCCACAAGCCGCTGTGCGCGGAATTTGATTAGCGAGAGCGACAAATCGTCGCCCGACTGCACGAATGCCAGCACGTCCTGATCGGCAACATTGGCGTAAACTACCCGCTGCCGGTCGGTAAAACGGGCAATTGCCCGCAGCCGGTCGCGGCATTTTGCCGCCTTTTCAAACTCAAGGTTCTCGGCCGCCTGCTCCATCTGTTCAGAGAGCAGTTTTTGCGCCTCTGCGCTGCCGCCCTTGATATAATCAATTGCTTGTCGCATTATTTCGGCGTATTCGCCCGGTGAAATACCGCCGCGACATACCCCCATGCACTGCTTAAGGTGATAATTGAGACACGGTCTGCCCTTTTTAATATCGCGCGGAAACTGCCGCGTGCAAGTGGGTAAGCCAAACGCTTTATTCGCTTCATCGGCGGTATTTTTCACTACCCATGCCGACATATATGGCCCAATATAGGTCGCACCGTCATCCGCCTTCTGTTTGACTTCAGTGATGCGGGGGTACTCCCCTTTGTCGATACGTAAATAACTGTATCCTTTGTCATCCTTAAGCAAAATATTATATTTTGGCGTATGCTGTTTAATCAGACTGCATTCAAGCACCAATGCTTCAAACTCACTGGCGGTAACGATTGTTTCAAAATCCTGAACCTGCAACACCATAGCCAATACTTTCGGCAAATGCTTATCCAGTGCACGAAAATAGCTTGATACGCGGTTTTTTAAATTTTTCGCTTTGCCAACATAGATAATCTCTCCGGCTTTATTGCGCATCAAATACACACCCGGTTCAGCCGTGAGCGCACGAGATTTCTGATGAAGCGCCTGAATTCTCTCCTCCGACATATCCTTCCTCCATCAAACCGGCAAGTGCTGCCGCGTAACAAAAACGGTGTGCCGCCAATAAAAGCAGCACACCGTCTTACTGAATCCCAAACCTAGAATTGCTCGGTAAAGCCGGTTTCAACAAGCTTCGCCAAACCGTCAACAGCGGCTTGCTCGTCAGCGCCGTCTGCGATTATACGTATAGAAGATCCCCCGACGATGCCCAGAGAAAGAACACCTAAAAGGCTCTTGGCATTCACACGCCGTTCATCCTTTTCGACCCAAATAGATGCTTTGAATTCATTGGCCTTCTGGATAAAAAAAGTAGCGGGACGGGCATGCAGACCGATCTGATTCTGCACATTAACATCCTTCATATACATAATACATATCTCCTATCATCGACGATTTGTAACAACAATTTTGTATCTCCACTTTCATTATACGAGCATTCTGCCATCACGTCAATCACACAAAATGCAATTAAATGTCATATGGCAAATTTTCTACGCATACGCAATAAAACAGCCTATAGAAACAAGCTCTTTGTACTAATTTACTAAGTATTTTTCAACATCATTATAAAATTATACACGACAGGGCCCAGAATTGCCGGAAAAAGATTTGCTGTTTTAACTTTTGTAGATCCTAACATATTCGTGCCAATTAAAAGGACTATGCAATAGCCCACCATGCAAATCTGATTGAGCAGCTCAGTGCCATTCAAGACTGGTGCCAACAACCCTGCAAACAGCGTAATAGCCCCTTGATAAATCAGCACCGAGACGGCTGAAAACAGCACGCCAT
The DNA here is from genome assembly GCA_034933525.1 of Candidatus Fimivivens sp. Classification (GTDB taxonomy): domain Bacteria; phylum Bacillota; class Clostridia; order Oscillospirales; family Ruminococcaceae; genus Yanshouia. The sequence goes on along the minus strand of JAYFNI010000001.1, from coordinate 245,776 downwards.
AACCAAGAGCTGCCGCCAAGACAATGGCTGTAATGCCGTCAAGGGTCGCCTTGACAAACAAAATGCTGCTGTCGTGATTAAGCCCGTCCGTAATAGCGCCAATAATCGTCATAGCGCCGATGCAATATAGCATCGAGGCAGACACAAAACCTTTTGCGAACCCTTGGGCACCTAACTTTTTTTCAATAATTAATCCACCTGCATTGAGGTTGTCCTCTATGCATAAAAGCTCACCTATGATGCCACCGATAGCCAGGCTCAATACCAACAAAATACCGCCCTCATATGAGAGCAGCCCAGTGGCTGTGTTAGCAGTCACCATGGAACAGATTACGCCGTTGAGTCCTAAAATCGCCACACCAATCCCTACAAACTTCAGCGCATTTTCCTCTATTCGCTTTGGCAGCCCCTTTTTAAACAACAGACCGATTGCGGCTCCCCCTGCAATCGCTGCCGTATTTACAATAGTTCCTGTCATATATCAAGACTCCCCCTCTTTAGCGTGCTTTTCCAGCAGCTTTCTGTCCTGTTTGGTGAGCTCGACCTTTTCATATAAATCGGGGCGGCGGACTTCCGTCAGACACAGCGACTGCACCCGCCGCCAGCCCGCAATATTGGCATGATGCCCTGACAACAGCACAGACGGCACTTCTCTGCCCCGCCACTCAGGCGGACGTGTGTACTGTGGATATTCCAAAAGGCCGTTGTAGTGGCTCTCTTGTGTGTAGCATTCGGCGTCGGACAGCACGCCCTCGCACAGGCGCCCCACCGCGTCGGTCACGATAAGCGCAGCAAGTTCTCCCCCTGTCAACACATAGTCGCCGACAGATAGCTCCTCATCCACGCATTCCTCTATAAAGCGTTCATCAACGCCCTCATAGTGCCCGCACACCAATAACAGCGCGGGCTTTTTGGCGTACTCAACCGCCTTTTGCTGGTTGAATACAGCGCCCTTGGGTGAGAGATAAATGACATAGGGCTTTTCGTCGGTCTGGTGCCGCTCGCCCCACGCTTCACAACAGCGTGCCAGCGGTTCGGCTTCAAGCACCATGCCCATTCCGCCGCCATAGGGCGTATCGTCCACACGGTGAAAGCGGTCGTCGGAGTAGTCCCGGATATTGACACAGGAAATATCCAGCTTACCCGCGCGGCGTGCCCGCCCGATGATGCTTTCATCCACCACGCGCTCACACATTTCGGGAAACAATGTTGCAATCTCAATCTTCATCGTCAAACAACCCCTTGAGCGGACGAATGCGCATCACACCAGAATCAATATCGGTGGAAATGATAACCTGTGGAATAACTGGTGCCAGCCGTATGGTGCCGTCCGGAAATGTGATGTGATACACGTCGTTTGCGCCCGTTTCACTCACATCAGATAGCGTGCCATAGGTGTGGCCGTCGTCAGCGTCTACCACCGTCATTCCGATCAGATCTTGGATAAAGTTTTCACCCTCTTCCAACGGAATGTCGTCGCGATTAGCCCACAAAATCTTACCCCGCAATGTCTGCGCCTGTTCAATGCTATCTACGCCCTTAAGCTTAAGCAGCGTCATATTTTTATGAACGCGGCCACGCTGCACTTCCAGCGAGGTTTTACCTCCATCCAAATAAAGCGTTGCGATTTCCGCCAGCTCCTCGGGGGTATTGCACCACGGCTGAACCTTCATTTCGCCCGTAACGCCATGCGTGGTGACGATCTTACCGCATTCAAGATATTGCTTTTTCATCTCTTATCTCCTCAAACGACCGCCAGTGTGCGGATGGTTAAAAGGAGTGCCCCTAAATGCACGGGATGCATTTGGAGACACTCCCTTTTTGTTTTTAAAACCGGAAGAACTCAGTCGATTTCGACAATGGCCTTCTCACCGGTTCTGCCGCAAGCGGAGCGAACCACGGTACGGATCGCCTTGGCGATACGCCCCTGCTTGCCGATTACGCGTCCCATATCCTCCGCCCCGACATGCAGGTGATAAACCACCGTTCCGTCTTCGGTGGGCGCATCGGCAGTGACGGTCACCGCATCCTTGTCATCGACAAGACCTTTGGCAATAACGCTGATTAACTGTTCCATCCTGCCCTCCAATGATTAAAGCACGTCGTTCTTCTTCAGGATCGCACGCACCGTATCGGTGGGCTGAGCGCCGTTTGCAATCCACTTCTTTGCCTTTTCGGCATCGATCTGCATAACCGAAGGCTCCTTAGTAGGATCATAATAGCCCAGTTCCTCGATGAATCTTCCGTCTCTGGGATATCTGGAATCCGCTACAACAATTCTGTAAAAGGGAGCCTTCTTAGCGCCCATGCGGCGAAGTCTTATTTTAACAGCCAAATCTGTCACCTCCTAATTTTTGTATAAAATTATTTTTACCCAGCTTCGTGGGGAAAAACCTGTTTGCACAGCCTTTAAAACGGCATACCTGCTTTGCCGAGCAATCCGCGTCCCTTAATGCCTTTGAGTTGCTTCATCATTTTTTGCATCTGTTCAAACTGACGCAAAATGCGATTGACATCCTCAACGCGGGTACCGCTACCCGCCGCAATGCGGCGCTTGCGCTTGGGGTCAATGATCGAGGGCTTTTCACGCTCGGCCAAGGTCATTGAAAAAATAATAGCTTCCATCCTTTTCAGTTCCTTTTCGCCGCGCTGAGCATCGTCATCGTTAATCTTGACACCCGGAATCATGCCGAGCACCTGACCCAACGGCCCCATGCCCTGTATCTGTTTCATCTGATCTAAAAGATCAGTGAGAGTAAAGCTATTTTTCTTGAGTTTTTGCGCAAGCTGCTGCGCTTTTTTCTCATCGACGGTGCCTTGTGCCTTTTCGATGAGTGTCATCACGTCGCCCATGCCCAGAATTCTGGACGCCATACGGTCGGGGTAGAACGGTTCAAGCTGGTCCAGCCGTTCACCCATGCCGACAAATTTGATCGGCTTGCCTGTGACAGCACGGACAGATAGCGCCGCACCACCGCGGGTGTCGCCGTCGCATTTAGTTAGAATGACGCCATCAATACCCAACCGCTCGTCAAATGTCTTGGCAACGTTGACAGCATCCTGACCGGTCATCGCGTCGACCACCAGCAATATCTCGTGTGGTCCGACGGCTTCCTTGATGTTGGAAAGCTCACCCATCAGCGCTTCGTCAATATGCAAACGACCGGCGGTATCGAGTATCACAAGGTCGTCGCCGTGATCACGGGCGCGCATAATCGCCTTTTTTGCGATTTGAACCGGGTCACCCTGCCCCATCTCAAAAACGGGCACATTGACTTGTTCACCCACCACCTGAAGCTGTTTGATAGCAGCGGGGCGGTAAACGTCGCAGGCTACAAGCAGCGGTCGTTTTCCCAGCGCCTTAAAATGCTTGGCCAGTTTGGCACAGTGCGTGGTTTTACCTGAACCCTGTAAACCACACATCATAATGATAGTGGGCAGCTTGGTAGAAAAACGAATTCTGACGTTATCGGTGCCCATTAGAGCCGTCATTTCATCGTTAACAATTTTAATAACCTGCTGTGCGGGAGTCAGGCTTTCAAGCACCTGCGCGCCAACTGCCTTTTCGGACACAGCGGCAACAAAGTCTTTTGCGACCTTATAGTTGACGTCAGCCTCAAGCAGCGCCAAGCGCACCTCGCGCATAACCTCTTTGATATCTGATTCCTTTAGCTTTCCGCGGGATCTCAGCCGTTTAAAAACGGAATTCAGCTTTTCAGAAAGTCCTTCAAAAGCCATGCCAGTCCTCCATTGTCTTACAGTTCAGCCACATGGCGTGCCAGCTTTGTTATTCGGCTAACACGGTTGCTGATGTCTTTTGAGTTGTAAAGCCGTGAATTAATCTGTTCAATTTCAAAGGCATTCTTAAGAATATCATCCAGTGTGCCTTTTATCTCTTCAAAACGATTTGCCAGCCCAAGCTGCTCTTCAAATTCTGCAAGCTGAAACTCAGCGCGCTTTATCGAATCTCGCACGCCTTGTCTTGTGATACCGCTGTGCGAGGCAATTTCAGAAAGCGAGAGGTCTTCGTTATAATAAAGTTCTATAACCTCCTGCTGCTTCTCAGTCAGTAAGTCGCCATAAAAATCATAAAGCATCGAAACGCTCAGATCCTTTGCCATAAAACAGCGCTTCCTTTCTACAACAGCAAATTGGTACCTCATGATTATAGCGAAGCGCATGCTCTCTGTCAAGTATTTTCTCTTTACATCCGACCATAAAATTATGTTTAGTTTTTTGATTCTGTACCACGCCTTGTGCATTTTGCCGCGCGTTATAAAAGCCTCCAAAATAGCTGTTGGAAAAAGCTTTTTCCCATTCAAATTCTCTATTTTAATAGCTTTTTTCCTGCTCTAAAGGTTGTTTGTAAAGTTTTTTTATGTTATAATGGTTAAACTATCCAAAAAGGAGGGGGTCACTTTGAAGCGCACACTCGCGTTCATTTTTGCCTGTTCGTTACTTTTTACACTTTCAGCCGGCGTTTTAGCTGCGACGGATGTCGTGTATCCTATCGACGAGATTTATGATGTCGGCTATTTACTGGATGAGGATGACTCCTACGTTGATTTTGGTGAGGAGCCGAACGATTCGGTACCCTATGGCGAAACCATCTACTACCCGCTGCTTTCAGAAAAAACTGATTCAGGGGCAGGCTATGTCGGCGTATATGAAAGTGCTGCCACTAAGAATATTAAAATAAGAACCGATTGGGACGGCGGCTCTGCTTATATCGATAAACTTTCGGTGGTCAAAAAACGTTTTATCGGTAGTCCCGGCAACAACATAGATTTAAAGGCTTCAAAATACTGCTATTTTCTTGCGATAAAAACTAAAACTCGTTCTTCTACAACTACAGCAAAAAACGATGTTTACGGCACGGTAAAACTTAAAAAGAGCGGTGACTACGGTTTTGATTATGACGATATGCAGGTTGAGGTTGACTTTGAAGTTGGCTATACCGCCCCTGAGGACTCCAATGTCATCCCCATCACGCCAGCGCTGTTCGTTCCAGATGAGGATTTTGACGAATACGACGATGAGACCTTCGATTTCGAGGCTGACGCCAACAGCTATTTTGTGGTAAACACCAATAATCAGAAGAAAATCGTTCTTGGTATGAATACGGATTATGATGACGACATCTCCGATAAATACCCCAATGCAAACCTTGATTTTTTTAACGGAAACGGCGCAACTTTCAATAAGTTAGGTTATCTGCATCTATATGCCGAGAGGAGCAGCTATGTCTACGAAGTAGAGAGTAACAACACCCTAAAAAAAGTCAATGCTTCTTATGATTCTTACGACGATGCTTTTGTAATCCGCACCCGAACGCTCGGCCGCTATGTTATCTCTGACATGAAGTTGAAAGTGGCGGAAGAGAACACTAATTCCAGTAGTGAAGACACCGCCGTAATCTACGATAATGACACTCAGACCAACTATAACCCTGGCACAGGTGGCTTTGGCTTTGATGATATCGCTTACGGGATTCAAAGCCAAGCTCAGGCACCAGTTGCCGCCAACAACCCTGTTTCGGCTGCACCTGCCGTGGTCAACAGCTCGTTAACCGCGCCTGCATCCAGCGTCGAGCAACCCAATGCTCCTGCTGCGCAACAAGAGAGTGAAGACCAACCCAAGGATGACAGCCCCACTATTATCGGCACCACAAAAAAGGCTGAAAACAAGCTGGATGCACCCGCGGTGAACAATACGACTGTCGGCACCGAAAACGAGGCAGATACTGCCATTGATTACCGCAGAGTGGCTATGATTGCGTGTAGCGTCGGCGTGATTCTTTCGGTCATCGGTTTGATCGTTAGCGCACTGGTCATCTTCAGCCGCTCAAGAGAACGATATTACTAATCCAAGCTATTACAAAATTCTGTAACACAAGCCGAAGCCGGCGCCATTTGGCGCCGGCTTCGTGTAATTTTATAATTGGGCATAAGGAGCGAATTTCTTACGTGCCATGCATAGAATCATCCTTAGAAATTAAAAACCGAGCCCCAGTCAAAATTGCCAGAGGATTCTACGCTTTGCGGCCAGTTAGCGCACCATTGCGGAACAACAGGTGTCTCTACCCTATCAAAGCTGGGCGTGTAGGGCTTAATATCAAGCACCGGAGTGCCATCCTCAGCATCAATAAAAGTGAGACCGATCATACCATTTTCCTCATCGAGATACGTAACGCCAGCACAAGTCAATGCAATCGGATTGGGGCGTTCCGGCGAGCGGGTAGCAAATGTACCCAATTGGTCTGGGGATCCTATATAGGGGCTCTGTTCCAGTAGTTTTGCGCGAGAAGCCATATCGTCACACTGGTTAAACCACCACAGAACATTAACATAGCCAAAGCCGGTCATTCCGGTCATTGCAGGAATATACGCTTTCTCCAAAACAATGCGCATTCCGTCATCATCAGCCTGGATGATCCCTATGGGTTTTACTATTAATTTTTCCATAAATAAAGCTCCTGTTCGTTTTATTTACGGCGCCGTTATTTTCAGTATATCGATGTTTGCTAATACTACAAGCCCTTTTTCAAGCTATTTTTTATTGTTACTAAATATTTTTGCCTGATACGATCATTTAAGTGTATTCAAGCAAGTTCTTGCCGAGATTGAAAGCAATCTGCAAAACAATTCGAGAATAGGTTCAGGCTGTCCAATAAGAAAACACTGTACAATTTCAGCTTTTGTTAAAGAAATCTACCCTTTTACTGGAAAAGCGCAATTATAAATGTTTGGTCTCAAAGTGAATATACATAGAAAGTAATAAAGTCAAAATTACAAAACACAGCCAATAGGTCTTTTATGTAGATTAAGAGAACACGGCCTTCTGTATATAATAAAAAAGCAGAAATGCGCCACAATATTCAGCGGCGCATTTCTGCTTTTCATCTTACTGAAAAACGAGAATTAAAATAAGTAACAGAGACTACGCAAACTATGGGGGGGTGAATGCGCACCCTGCTACAGCATGAAGATTGCTAAAATGGTTGAAACAGCGAGGCCACCCAAAACAGGAACAAGGTTCTTTCTAACGAGTTCAGCCGAAGAAATTCCTGCAACACCTGCGCTGGCGACTGCTCCAAATGCCCATGCACTCAGACATCCGCCTCCTACCCAAATGGCTGCCACTTGCCCTAAGCCTGCCAAAACTGCAACATTATAACCAATTGGTCCTGCCAATGCCGCCGCAAGACCTGCAACTAGAGGAAGTCCGGAGAAACCGGAACCATCGAGGCCGGTAATAGCGCCTACAACGGCGATACCAATTGCCAAAGTTGGCGCGTTGAGGGGTAGGACTGTTCCTAATGCGCCGCCCAGATCAAACAAAAATCCGGGTGCGTTACTGTCCAATATTGCTTTAACGTTTTCAGGATTGCCCATGAAGAAAAAGGCAGCAATTGGAATGACCGGCGCAAAAATTTTAATTGAAAAAAGCATGCCTTCACGAAGGTAAACAACAACTTTTTCAAGAAAATCTTTCTTGGTATCTACAGCGGTTGATGCCACCAAAATCAAAGCACCCGTTCCACCAAGCAAGGCTGTGGCATCTCCCCCAAATATGGGCGCAATACCATCAACAGCTGCACCAAGCAAAATTCGGATGACGATGCCAATATAAACAATCGGCACCAAGATCGCGAAGAATTTTGCATAAGGTGGAATGCTTTCAGCCGCCTCCTGCTGTTCTCCAACACTTGTCTTCTCATTAATGGCTTGAACCGAAGACATATCCTTAAAGTTGATCGCAAATGCACTAATGAGTGCAACGGCACCGGTCACAAAGGCAAAGATTGCGCCGTACTTTAAAGCTGATTCAATATCAATGCCTGCTGCGGCGGAGGTAATAGCAGGAGCGCCTTGAAGAACAAGGTCACCTGAAAGCGCCATACCATGTCCTGCCAGATTGATCGCCATGCATGCCAAGGTAGGTTTGAGTCCGGCACTCATAGCCATAGGGATTAAGATTGTTCCGACCAAAGCAGTTGCAGGGGTTGGCCAAAAGAAGGTCGCGCATATGTACATAACCGCTGCCAAAACCCAGAACGCAGTTGTAGGCTTTTTCAGCAATTTTGCGGCAGGTGCAATCATCAATTTGTCGGCTTTCATGTTGATTAGCGATTTTAGCATTGCGGTCATCAGTGCTATAATCAGCATAATATCAAACAAATCCGCTCCCGCGACTAGCATCCCTTTGAAAATAGTTTGTGCCGCAGCAATGAAGCTAAAGTTATGATAGCAGAAGCCGATAACAAATAATCCCAAGATACAAGGAATCACAACGTCATGCTTGGTTATCATGAGACCAATGACAAGGATGATGACGGCCAGATAGATATAATGCATATAAGTTAGTGCATATTCCATTGTTACCACTTCCTACATTTAGTTTTGGCAACTACGCGATTAAGTTTTCAAAAATTAAATTTTTTTGGAGAACACACCGGTTAGACCAGCCTTTTCAACTCTGGCAGCAATTTCAGAAACGTCGACACTGTAAAGGCCAAGCTTCTTCATGCGATCAAAGTATACCGAGCCCGAGAAGGTGTATTTTTTGCCCATGCCTTCCTCGGTTTCCATCGCTTCTTTGACGTAAGAGATGGCGTCACCGATGCAAAGCTCTGTAGGTAGTTCAAGAAGTTCCTTGCCCGCCGCCCAACGAACAGCGTTATGTCCTGCAAGCGTTCCAGTTACGATAGCCTCGGTATGCCCAACAAGCAAACCTGCCTTCTCACCGCCGCAGAAAAGGTTACTTACGCCTTTTACCTTGAGCGCATTATCTCTGGGAGCAAGTGCCATAAAACGCATAGAGTTTCCAACTCCGCCAGAATAGGGATCTTCAAATCTGGCATTCTCAAAACCGGGGACCTTGTGCAGCAGATCGAGCGGATAATAGGGAGTCATCAACTTTGCATGACCGGTATCAAGCAGAATAATGTTGTCGGCAAACTCCTTGAGCGCATACTGCTGACACGCCTTGGTTGCCAGAATGCCCTCGCCCTTTTTCAGTTCCTCAGGAATGGGAACGATAGCCACACCCTTCGCATCCAGCTCGTCGACAATGTTCTTGTTGAGCGACTCTTTGAAAAGTTTGCAGGAACCACTCATCGCACCGTAAGAGCCATCGGCCTTCTTACCAATTTTCTCAGTTACGCCTGCCTTACCCGTAATGCTGACGCGTCCACCAAACGTGGGGCATCTGAGTACACACATTGCACAACCGTTACCATATTTGGAGCAGTTGTTCATTGGGCCTGCGCTTCCGGTAGCATCAATGAATACATCGGCGGAAAGCTTCTCATCGTTCGTGAGAACGACCGAAACAATTTTATCGCCGTCCATCTCAACATCCTTGACTCTGGCCTGCGTTAAAACCTCTATACCCTTGCTTTTAAGCAGTGCCTTTACCGCCGGCTCAATGGTGGCAATGTCATAAAGGCTTGCATGCTCATGCCCGGGAAATTCGATATTTTTGTGACGACAGTTATTGTCAACTACATCAAAAATTTCATTCGCTCCCAGTGCAATTGCTTCCTCTGTAGCTGTAAATCTTCCGTTGTTGCGCATAATTCCGCCAACCAAACCGGTTCCAAGCAACATATCGGTACGCTCGAGCACTGTAACCTGTGCTCCCGCATTGCTAGCAGCAATAGCTGCGCCAGAACCTGCCCAACCTCCACCAACGACGATTACCTTCATAAAAGAGTCCCCTTTCAAACTTTTTGCTTTTGACTTATAAAAAAACACGCACTTCCCTATCCATCTAAATCTACGTGTTTGACTCAGAGATAAACTGGCAACTCGCAGTCCTTCTATGACCTTTCCAACTCCCCAAGCGCATCTCATTTACAACCATTACGCCGGACATAAAACCCTCTGTAGCTGCTATAACCACTCCAAAGGGATTTTCTGCCCGGCGTGTTCATATTTCAGAGCAAATACGGCAGTCAAAGCAGTCAGAGTTAAGCTTTTTTTAGTGATTTTACAAAGATATCCATTCTTTGCAAACCTTCCCGTATGTCTTCATCCGATGCAGCATAAGAAATTCGTATGTAATCACCACAACTGTCTCCTAAACCAATGGCAGGGACAGTGGCAACATAAAACTCCTCCAACAGTTTGCTGGCAAATTCCATGCCCGTCAGCCCTGTTGCAGAAACATCAACCATCACATAAAATGCGCCTTTCGGGATCACAGGGGTAATTGCGTCGATTGCCTTAAGTCCCTCTAAGATCATCTCGCGGCGACGAGCAAATGCTGAAAGCATCTCCACTACCGCCCGCTCGGTCTCTGGAAGCTCAAGCGAATTAACAAGCCCCTGTTGAATAAACGTGGGCGAACAAGTGGTCGAATATTGATGGAATTTAATTATTACATTAGCCAGCTCTTTGTCAGTTGCAATATAGCCCAGTCTCCAGCCGGTCATCGCATAAGTTTTTGAGAATCCACTTACAACAATGGTGCGTTTCTTCATATCGGGAAGCGATGCCATCGAAACAAATTCCGCCCCATCATAGACTAGACGGCTATACATCTCATCAGAAAGTACCAGCAGATCATGTTTTATAGCCAGTTGTGCAACCTTTTGGAGGGTATCATAATCATAAACTGCACCACTAGGGTTATTGGGGTTGTTTAGGATAATCATCTTTGTCCGTGGGGTAATATGCCGCTCAATCTCCTCGGCATCAAGTAAAAATCCATTCTCAGGACACAGCGGAATATCAATAAACTTTCCACCTGCATATTTTACCAGATTTTTATAGGAAACGAAAGCCGGTGTTGGAATAATAACCTCATCACCCGGATTAATAAAGGTCAAAATTGAGTTATTCAGCGCTTCCGCTCCGCTCGAAGTTACAAGAATTTCAAAGTTTGGGTCGTAGTGCACTGACATATCCGCTTCGAGCTTTTTCGAAAGAATCTCGCGCAGCGCAGGAAGTCCTCGGTTGGAGGCGTAATGGCTATAATTATCCTCAATCGCCTTGATAGTGGCCTTCTTAATCGTTTCTGGGGTTGGGAAATCCGGTTCGCCAGCGCTAAACGGAATCACTTTTTTTCCCTCGCCGCGCAGTGCAGCCGCCCTATCCAGAATGGCTCGAATTGGAGATGCCTCCAGCCTCTTAGCACCGTCAGAAATCATCTCTCTCATACTGCTCCACCTTCTAACTGAATTTCATTGCGGCACTTGCCAGTGGTTTCATATTCCTTCAGGTTATCGAGCGTGACTTCAATCATGTTGTAAATTGCGCCATCGGTGTAAAACGCCACATGAGCGCTATAAGCAGTGTCTTCACGCTTGAGCAACGCCTTGAAAACCGGATCGTCAATCTGGTCGAGGGGACGTTTTTTGCGGACAAATTCTGCCTCATTTTCGTAGACATCGAAAGCAAAGCCACTGAGCTTGCCACTTTCCAGCGCACTAAGAACCGCCGCATGATCCACAAGACCGCCTCTCGCGGTATTGACAAGAACCGCTCCCGGCTTCATTTGTGACAGTAGCTTCTCGTCGATAAGGTGATAGCTGTCTGGCGTGAGCGGGCAATGCAGGAAGATGATATCGCTTTCTTCGAGTAGCGTTTCCTTAGATACATATGTACAAAGCTTTTCAGCCGCGGCATTGGGATAAGGATCCCAGCCTAGGATGCGAGTTCCAAAACCCTTTAATAGCGTCATGGTTGTGCGCCCGATACGCCCTGTACCAAAAACGCCTGCGGTGAGTTGCCCAAGCTGGCGCCCTCTGAGCCCCGTCATGGTGAAGTCACCTGAATTGACCATCTCATAGGACTTTTTCCCATGGCGTAAAACCCAGAGCGCCATGAGAATGGTATGCTCTGCAATCGCCTCTGGCGCGTAAAAGGGAACGTTTGCGCAGTGCAGACCATATTTTAAAACAGCGCCATAATCCACATGATCACTGCCCGCAGACCGGGTCGCCAAATATTTCACGCCCCGCTGCGCCAGTGTCTGAACAACCTTCTCGGTTACATGGCAGGTGGTAACCAGAATAATGCCATCACAGTCGTGTACCTCATCCACAGTATCCTCATTGAGAGGAGCCTTAGCAAACTCAAACGAAAAGCCATATTGGGCCTCCGCTTTCTGGTACATTGCCAACTCGTCAGGCTGTACACCGTATACCCTTACATGCATTTTTTTCATCCTCGATTCAATGATAATTAAACTCGTGGCGGAAGAAATTCATCACAGCCACAATGTCTTTGTTCTCTTCGAAATTATCCTTTATCTTGTTAACCCCATAGGTAACAGGGCGCTTCTCAAGCACCTCAACAATTCCAAGCGCCGCCTGATAGGACATCCGTTCCAACGCTTCTGTGGTAAACGCAGCCGTGTGCGGCGTTACAATAACATTATCCATAAAGAGCAATGGATTGTCAGCCTTAGGCAGATTGCCTTCAAACACATCCAGCGCAGCTCCCCGGAGCTTGCCATCCTGAAGTGCCTTGATTAGCGCAGCCTCGTCAATAACCTCGCCGCGGCCTGTGTTAATCAAAAATGCGCTCTCTTTCATCATGGACAGCCGATGCGCGTCAAGCGTATGACGGGTTCCATCAGAGCTTGGCAGATGCAGTGAAAGGAAGTCAGCAGACGAAATGACTTCATCCATATCAGGTGTAAGATATCCGAAGTCTGTTTTCTGTTTTTTGGAGATGCGGCGGCTATAACCGATGACATTCATTCCAAGGCCGTTTGCAGCCATTCTTGCCACCTGGCTGCCGATGTTACCCATGCCGATAATGCCAAGCGTCTTTCCGCTTACATCGCTGCCGTAAAGCTTACGCACCGACATATCCCCGCTTTTTAGCCCATTATTATAAGCAACAGAATGCTTTGCGAGCATTAAAATCAGACCCACTGCATATTCCGCCACGGATCTCTGATTCGAATCTGCGGCATTGCAAATCTGAATACCCATTCTTGTAGCAGCATCCACATCGATGCCATCCACGCCAACACCGTGCATGGAGACCACTTTGAGCTTTGGGCAATTTTCAAACACACGCTGTGTAAACTTGCCGTTTCGAGTGAGCGCGCCATCACAATCTCGGCACTCTCTAAGCAACGTATCTTCATCAGCACCGGTACCTATTATCAGGGTATAACCCTGTTCTCTTAAAAAGTCCAAACCTTTTTCGTTAACTGGTTCGGTAATTAGCACTCGATATTCCATGGCTATATCTCCTCCTTTTATCAATATTATACAGGGCATGGTATTTTTCTACAACGGACACAATACACGCTATTTACTTAAGTTGGTGGACATTTTATCGTCTTACTAGTGACTTTTTGGAAATTTTAATATAATATAAATAATTGTAGTACTTTACCACAATAAATGGTTTTTGGTTAATATTTTTAATACAAAAGGGGGAGAAAATATGGCCTTTACTATTCAAGATCTGATTAACCAGAGAGTTTTTCCGAATGTAAAAATGCAGGCGGGGCATAAAGGCAGTAAAAACGAAATTCTCTGGGTTAACATTATGGAAATTTTGGATACACCCGAGTCTGTGCAACCCGGCGAACTGTTATTTACGACCGGATGTGGCCTGCAACAAGAAAAGGATCATGAAGATCTAATTGAGCGACTGGCAAAGCGTGGTGTCAGCGGAATCGCCATTCAAGTCGGTTACTACATCGAAAGCATTCCTGAGTACATTCTTAAGCAAGCGGACGCTTTAGATTTCCCGGTTCTGTCCCTGCCGAAAAACCTGACATTTTCTGAAATCCTACATACCATGATGCAGATCATTCCCTCCGATTTTAAAAAGAACTGGGGGGACAATGTGTTGAAGCAATCTTATATTTTTCTGGAACGTAATCTTGCAAACAACCCAAATGAGATCTTTACCGATAATGATGACCAATATGTCCAGTTAATGCTCTTATCTCCGGTAAATTACACCAACGTGGAAGAAAAGGGTTGGCGCAAATGCATGGCGCAAATCTGCTCGTTCATCCAGTCTTGCAGCCATACCTGCCTATGCCATGAGATTTCACAACACAAATACGTGTTTCTAACAACGCATTCTTCTCATGAAGACTGCCTGCCCATGCTATACGGACTGAATATTAAGTTTACCCTCCTTTCTGAACAGTATGGTACTAATTATTATCTGGGCGCAGAGCGGCTACGCTCCCCTGATGATCTTATGACGGCATTAAATCATGCTACAGAAGCGCTCGACACCCTGCAGCTCATTCAGGCCCGACGGGGCGTGTGCTCCTACGAAAACATCCGTTTTGTAAAGATGTTTGGACATCTGCACCGTAAAGATTCTTCCGTTGTGCTTGATAACCAGTCACTTCAGGTTCTACTTAATTACGACAAAGTCAACAACACCAATTATATGCAAACCCTGCGCATCTACCTTTCAAACAATTGCAATATGACTCAGACCGCCGCACAACTTTTTGTCCACCGCCACACGTTAATTAAGCGTCTTTCTAAAATCTCCTCCATTGGGGGACTTAATCTAGATGACTATTACACCCGCATTTACATGTCTATCGCACTGCTTTTTCATGACTATTTTATATATTAAAGATGGACAAACTATATACCAATCGAGCGCTTTTGCCACAAAATGTCTAAATATATTGTTAAACCTTTGACTTAACAAATGCCATCTGATATTTTGAATTAAACAGGGCGCATGTGGTGAAAAAAATTGTGTAATTTGCACGCAATGCGTTCGAGAACACAAAAGGGAGATGGAACAATTGACTTCAATTAAGGGTGGTTATACGAACTATGGACAGGATGTCGGCATCCTGATGATGCGCACCGTATTTCCTCGTCTGATTGGCGACATTGGAAACGCCAGAACGTTTTCTATGCCCGTGCGCTATCAGATTGTTGATGTGGATCCTCTGAATATAACGGAGAAAAATGCTAACGAGCGCCTTATTCAACCTTTCATCCGCGCTGCTTGTGAACTGGAGGCGGCGGGATGCAAAGCAATTGCCACCAGCTGTGGATTTTTGGGTGGCTTCCAACGCCAACTGGCGGATGCAGTAAATATTCCAGTGTTTACTTCTACGTTGCTTCTAGCTCCCATGGTTCATGCTGTACTAAACCGTAATCGTTCAATCGGCATTTTAACTGAGTGTGCCGCCACCATGACCGAGTCACATTTCAATCAGGCCGGTTGGTCCTCAAAAAACATTCCGGTTAACGTAACTGGCATGTCCCCTGATTCAGCCTTTTCCCAGCTGATCATCGGCGATAATCCCGAGGGCAATTGGGAGCAGATGGCCGAATGCATCAAAGATATGACAAAGCGCCATATGCAGCAGTATCCTGATACTGGTGCACTCCTGCTTGAATGCACTAACTATGCTCCTTTCACCAAAATGATTCAGGAAATAGCGCAGGTTCCAGTGTTTGGCATGAACCAACTGCTCGAATATATTGATTCCTGCATCAACGCTCCTGACTATCATCACGTATAGTTATGTAATATTTTTATGGCATAAGTTTGTGATCTAAATTTTATATACGTTCATAAGAGAAAGGAACCGAACTATGGCACTTGTAAAGGATGTTCTAACTGCACTGGATGACTTGACTAACGGGCGCTGTCTTAAATCCCCTTACGACTGGTCATCAGGCAAGAATCCATGGGTTGTTACCAAATCATCAAACATACCGGGTAAATCTATTGTTGAGATGCCAGGCCTTGTTTGGGGCGATCCCGAAATGCCAGTCAAAAAAATAGCCGTTTTAATGACCATGACCGAAAGCGCCATTGAGCTTGCCGCTGCAACCGGCGTTGATGCCATCGTTGCACATCATCCCATTGGTGACGCATCAAATTCAGGCGGCGTTTTGATAAAATATTATCTCGGAACCTACGGTCTCGCCTGCTTTGAGTTGCACGAGGCCTTTCACGGGCTTCACCCGGGAATTCCGTGGCTGCATGGTCACAAGCCGTTTTTTGCCTCCGTTAACTACGGCGATGTCCCAGGAAATGTTGCCTATGTAGGGGATGTTTTTCCAGAAATTAAGACGGTTGGTGATATGATTAACCGATTAAACAGCTTAATGAACGTTGACTGTGATGAACAGATGCTTGAGATGGAGCGCGGCCATAGGGGCTGTGATAAGATAGAAGAAACCAGTGTTGCTGCCAGAGCAAAAATTTTGGTCGGTTCCCCCGATTCTCCAATGACAAAGGTTGTTCACATATTCCCTCATACCGGTTTTACATCGGCTCACCTTGAAAAAATTGTAAAGGACAATCCCGGTGCTGATACGCTGCTTGCATCAATCAGCAGAGTGTATCCCGGACACGACCTTATTGCAAAAGCTAAGGAGCTAGGTTTGACCTTTGTCTGTGGAAATTCTCACGCAATGGAGATATTTGAAAACGGTGTTCCGCTTGCAAACGCTTTGAAAAATCACCTTCCCGACGTGGAGGTGGTCATATTCAGAGAGCGAATGACCAGCGTGCCGCTAGAGTTAATCGGCTCACCAGAAATAAGGGACTACGGCACCAGAATTGCAAAGGAATATCTGCATCGCAAATAGCTATATTTTCAAATTTAGTTGCACCATCGCAGAACCATAGGCAAGGGAAAGATAGCCCATAATGAAACCTTCGTGTAGAATGAAACTATTCAAAACATCATTCCGACAGAGGACCCAATATGAGCTAGAAATTTATAAGGAGGAACCACCATGAAAGCAGCAACCACCGAAAAGGAAAATCTACAAAGACAAAAGTGGCAGCCAATCGAGTTTGTAGGTCTGGGGCTCTTGATTTTTATCCTCATTTCCATCTTTTTCTTTGACAAGCAGTTTGCCGGGATGTTTGACGCAATGTTCACTCGCGCCTATAAAATGTTTGACTTCTATCTATTTGGAGGCGCAAAGCTTGGTGCAACTATCATCGTTTCTGTTATGACAGGGCGTATTCTGGAGCGTTGCGGCCTGACCGATGCGCTCATGCGCTTGTTCTTGCCAATCATGAAGGTCTTAAAGATTAATGCTGCAGTTGTAGTTGGCGTGATTTATAACATTCTGGGCGATGTCAATGCTGCTGGACGTATTGCAGGACCCGTTGTTATGAAGGCTGGCTGTACAAAGGATGAGCAGAAGATTGCAATTGCTACCATGTGTAATGCACCCTGCTCCTTCTCCATCATCGTGCTCGGTATTATCGCGCTGTCCGCTGCAGGCATCAATCCTTTTCCTGTGTTAGTTGTTGGATTATTTTTGCCGATCATCCTTGTTCCTGCTTTTTTGAGACTTTTCTGGCGTAATACTAAGGCTGCCAATATCAAAGATCTTCCTCGCTTCACTCCTGAAACAGGCGTGATGGAAACACTGTTTGGTTCTGCTCGTGAGGGTGCTCAGCTGGTGTTCCTCTTTATTCTTCCTGCCGGATGCGTTGTGTTTGCTCTTATTGGATTTCTGGAGTATTTCGGAATTTGGCCGCTTATCACTGGAAGCTTGGGCGGTGTCCTTTCTGCAATTGGTATCGAGCCTTTGACAGGCGTTGATACCATTGTGACCGCTGGAACGCTTGCAATGAAAAACCTTGGAACCTATCTCACCGAGGGAACCATTGTCCCAGCGACCGCAGTGGTGAAGAAAATGATCGTTGGATCATTCATCCTCGCAAATTCCGCTTGGCCCGTTCAGGTTCCTCTTGGACAAATCCCAGCAGTTTGGAATGGCGTTGTTGATTTGAAAAACGGTGAAATCATGCGAGCTGCTATTATTGGTTGTGCCGTTCGCCTTATTTATGCAGCGGTTTTTGCTCAGTTATTCGGTTTATTCTTTTAAATAAAACTTACAAATTTCTGTACATACTGGGCACGTTTTTGAATCACATGCAATGTAATTAAATGGCTGGTCTATGTGCCAAGCTAGCAAAGGCCGAGGGAAGAATTTCTTCCTTCGGCCTTTGTAATGGATACCCAATATAGTGGCATAGATTTAGTACACTGCTTCCTCGTCGTCACTATTATAAAGATTCTAAGATAAGACGCCAATTTCAAATATGTAACAAAATTAGATAATTGTAAAATTCCTATTCAATACAAGGCAAATTTATAACACTTTTAGCCCTATTTCATATACTGGCAATAGTGAGAGTGTCAATTATGAAAGGGGTTAATACACTATGAAGCTCGCTTTTGAACTTGTGCCCGACCTTGCAACCTACGTCGCACCCCACCATCGTTTTCGCATGTCTATAACCAAGGCTGGCACAGAAATAGCCACCTCCTGCGGTAGCGATACCTATAATTATAACGCAATGGTGTTGGCGGGTCAGCCAATTGCTGCGACAGGAAGAGATGCAACCCACCATTTCGAACCTGACTTAAAAGGCCTTAACGGCATGGCAGGCGTTGCAGTTGAAGTGCCACTTTTAGAAGATAGCGATTTTGATCAACTTAATGTGAGCATTGATAACAATCTCATTCTTTCGCAGGAAATCCTACAGAGCTTTTATAGCCTTCGCTGCCATATTGATGACAGAACTTTCCTTCTGCCTTTAAAGAGACAGCTCTTGCGCGTTAGTTGGGACGGTCTAGGGATATTTAATATAGATGTAGGTTCAATCTGCAATACAATTGCAAAAAAACATACCGCATAGAGAAAATAGAACTGCCCAGCAATAGGGTCGACCACAAATTCAAGCTTTAGGGTAATGAGGCTAAATTGGGGATACTCCTTCGTACGCTTCGCCCTCTCCAGCGCAATCAGCATTTAGTATCCATAGCTCTAAACGGGGATTACGCTGCTGCGCAATCCCCGTTTTTAAAGAAGCTCACGGCAAGATGCTTTATGACATTTGCCTTTTTATTGTGCTGTCAATATACCTCATACGTGTTTTGTAGCCTACTCTACTTTAGGCCACGCTGGTATAAATTTCTCCGTTTGACGATTTAAACGTAGCCGCAGCGGAGTTAACCACATTACCCTGGCTATCTTTCATAGCGTACAACATGACAAACAAACCGTCGCCAAGCTCAGTTTCTGCGAAAGCGGTTTCAGGTGTCACTTTAATAGTATCAATTGGTACAGCCATCAGCTCGTCGCTATCATCACTGAGAGCCATCGCATAGTGAACGGTTTGAATTTCGTCACCCTCTACCAGATAGCGCAGGTTTTTATCGGCCGCACCGCTCTCATCCAGTGGTTTTCTGGCACCCTCAATGTAATACTCCTCCGTGCCAAAATCATAGATAACCATCAGGTTATAGTCCTCGCCGTTTAACAAAATCGGCACTGAATACTGGTTATAGCCGTCGCCCTCGTAGGCAATTTCCATATAGCACAGCGCACCGTCAAGACTGCCCCAGACACCGCGGAAGTTGTCTTTGAAGACGCCGTTATCCCAATCCGCTATTATGTCGTTGTCGGTGCCAAGGCAAAGCATGATGTCTTCTTCGGGGTCGGCATAGTAAAGCTCAAAGGTCAGAGAAGAAAGAATGTCAATCGCTTCGGGGCCCAGCGTAAGGGTTGCATTTCCGCTTTCATCCACCGTCACGGGCATATCTTGCCAGTTGACGCTGTTCAGCGTTTTCAGCTCCGGCAGGCTATTGTAGTTCATCTGCGACAGATAGTCCATACCCTGTTCTGAGAGAGTACCGGTCAGCCCGTAGGCGTAAAAATATTTAAAAGAATCGGACGGGCCAATATCGGCGTAGGCATTAAAGTCATCCACATCGCCATTATAACTGTAGTAGCAGGAAAGTCCCGCCGATTCGGGCCGATATTTGCCGTTCACCTTATAGGCTACACAGTCCGCCAGTGCGTTAAGCACCGCTGGGGATGTAGCAGGCAGCAGCGCCGAGGACTTTTCCGCGAGGTTCCCAAGGTCGGCCATATTGGTATACCCCTGCTCGCGTGTATTCCCGCCGTAGTTTTCTACGCCGTTTGCTATCTTGGAAAAGTGGGCAAAAAAGGCCGAGTTTTCTGCCGCCGATGACAACGCCTCTTTGCCAAAATCATCGTAAGCGGCAATCAGATTACCAACCTTTGAGAGATCCGTCACAGAAAGCGTGATATTACTCTCTGTGCCAACTTCCTTACAGCCTTCCACATAGGAATCACAAATCACTTTTGCCAGATCCAGCGGTTCTATAGCGGGATTCTGGGCAATCGCACCCATCCAACCGCTATAATACCAACCATTGCCCGGCTCAACCTCCTGTGAAGCTACCAGATATTTTCCAATATCCGAAAAGGTGTAAGCTACATCCACTGTTGCCATCAGGCAGGTATCAAAGCCAATGATATCCACCGGTTGATCTTGCGGATTTTCGCCAAATACCTCTGTGAAGGACTGATACATTTCGGCAAGGCTCAAAGAGTCCATTTCGTAGAGCTCATCAAACGCTGCGCCAGTCACCGAACCGCCTCCGTGGTTCCATAATGTAACTGCCGTGTGCTTCGCCGGATAATTCTCCTTGGAAAAGGCGAGAAAGTCCTTAAGTGTCTGGGCATCACCCATATTTGCGGAAGGCAGCTCCTCGACCAATTTCATCCCGTCCTGGTCATAAACGAATCGCTGTAAAGCAGTTGAACTGACCACATCATTCTGCCAGGCTGAGGTACCGCCGGTTTGAATGATAATCTTAACGTTTTCAGGCAATTGCACTTCCATCATTTCTGCAAGGTCGTTAGTGGCGGAACCGTAATTGCTTTCAAGGTCGCTTCCGCAAAGATACCAATAAACCGCCCATTCAGTGTCGGTACTGACTTCTGTTGCCGAACCGGAAGAAGACGTGCTGGCCGATGGAGGAGATTCCTCCTCACCACAGGCAGACAGGAGAAACATGATAGAAAATGCCAAGAATACCGCTATGCACTTTTTCATTTCAGTACCTCCTATATTCCTAACAGCTGCTTTTTCTTGGCGTCAAATTCTTCTCGGGTGATGATACCTTCCTCCATCAATGATTTGTACTTTTTTATTTCCTCAATCGCATCGGATGGCGGTGCAACGGATGTATGTAACGGTTGGGAAACGGTGTTACCCAACCCGACGGACTGCTGCGCCGCATTTGGGAACGCAACCGTTGTCAAGGCACTGACCAGCTTCTCAATTTCTTGAATATCTCGCTGATAAGCATTAATAAAATCATTTACATCGGGGCGTTCGTTAGAAAATTTGGGGCCTTCCATGTCGCACTTAATAACATCCCAATAAGGGTGTTCAAAGCGCAACTCAACATTAAACGATCTAAATGGCTCAGGAATATCAAAATACTGCCGCGGGGTTGTTCGCCCCTCTTTGTCGCCTGCGAGCTTATCAACAGCTCTGGCAAGCTGCTGATTCATCATGAACTGAGTGATTTGCGGTGTCAGCGCCATAGCGCGTTCCGGTACAGTGCTAGCATAACGATGAATTCCATCCGCTGAGCCTTGAAATAGAAGGGTGCTGTCTTCTTTAATGGTAAAGGATTTGAGTTGTTGGCCTTCAAAAACTGTTTTATCTGGGTTTTTACTCATGCAAAAAAGTTTATTTTCATAGTCAAATATCATTTTTGTATCCCAAAGGCCAAAGTCAATTCTTTCTGAAACAACGAATTTATCTTTTAACACCTGATTCTGGTCGTAAAACGCTAAATATTCTTTGAATTCCTGTAGTGTTAAGTGGATTTCTCTGTCGATATCCATATCGATTTTATTATGACAGGTATCGCAGATATATTCGCCTTCAATTTTGGAAGGCAGTAGCCACGAAATTTTGCCTCCGCAAATTGGGCAAGGGGGTTTCTTAGAGAATATACCCATAACTGTCTCCTCATAAAAATAATTTTGATTACCTCGAACCGCCACCAGAGCCGCCGCCGATAGACCCACCGCCGCCGCCAAAAGAAGCAAATCCTCCACCGCCACTGCTGCGCTTTTGTTGTATGCGTTGAATTTCAGCTTGCTTCATATTGCGATAAAGCAGATAATGATACGAATATGCGGTGTACAGACTTCGATTATATGCGGTAACTTCTGAAGAGATTGCCGGATATAGCGCTTTGATTTGTTCTGCTACCTTGTCGGCAATTCCAAAAAGCATCGCATATGAAAGCAGCTCCCGCCAAATTGGTATTTCTTTGACACCGCGTTCGGCGATGAGAGAAAAATCCTCAAGATACTTTTTAAAACCAATCAACTCACCGAGCTCTTTTACACCAGTGGGTGTCAAATATGCAAGTCTGGATGGCAAATCCCACCGTTTGAAGCAATGCTTCTGCCCGAGGTATGCCCTTCCGGCGCTGTCACATTTATTAATATAATTGCGTAGCAGCTTATCATTCTGACTGGCAAAGCGCTCAAGCTCCTTTGCCTGCAAAATTCTGTCCGAACCCGCAGCACTTTCCAGAACAGTATAAAGATACTCATCATATTCATTCATGGCGCTGTTCTGAGTGCCCGAAAGCTGAAGATTGACAACCTCTTTGGTTTTGCCCATAAATCCAACCTCCTGCTCAGTGACAGGGGAAAGACACCCTAAATCAATGAGTCGAAGCATACTTGTGGCCAAAATGGCGCCATCTTCGCATACATCAAAAAATCTTCCCAACGCATAGGTTGCATTGGTGTTTCCTTCATTGGGAATATCTCTAAAATACTCAAACTGTGACTGTAGCTTCTTGCGCTTATTTAGCACGCTTTTCTTTTGTAATTTTATAAATAATAAAATCACGCCGATTGGAAACGCAATGGACAATGCAGTGATTATCATTGCCAAAAAAGCGGGAACTTCTTCCCCTTCACCTTCAGGCTCATCATAATCGCTACCCTCGAATGCCCTTTGCCGCACTTCTTCAAAGCTGCCTGACTCCTGTCTTGAAGGAGTCAAAACACCTTTATCAAAAGCAAACATGATGGTGACATGATTATTGGTGTTGATAGGGTCTTGGGTGTGTGCAATAATGGCACCATTTTCAAACACCACTTCGCCCGAATATCCGAAAGCCCAAATGTCAGCAATATCATCTGTTATGGGTGTTCCATCTGCCAACCGAATCTGGACTGTTACGTCGGTGGGTGTTGTGTTCATTTGGTCGTTAACAAAGCGGAAGTTCACACCATCTCGGTCGGTGTATCCGCCTACAACATTATCGAGCTTATAGTCCAGTGTATATCGATTTTGACCATATTCGCTAATGCCAAAGCAGATTTCATAGCCGTCACTTGTTGAATTGATACCGCATTTTCTTGCCTTGTCTTTAAAACTCCAGTCTACATTCCAGTTTGGTACTGTTTCATAAGCCCCGTTTTGGTCTGATACTTTTAGCTCACTAATGGTCAGATAATCGGGTGCATTCATCGGAATATAGTTTTCGGTACCCTCTTCAAAGCGGCCATCCCAAGTTTGCGTAACGTGCATAGAACCATCTTTGTTAACCACTGCTTGAATATCAATTGTGTTCACATGATTTGCTGCAAAGGCTTGAACAGTTAAAACAGCCCAGAGAAAAAGGCAAACAAGTATTCGGCTAACTACTTTTCGCATTCTACGCCTCATTTCATGCTTGGCATATCGGCCTTGGCCGGCTGCTCCTCCAAATAATCTCTTTGTTTAAAGCCCAACATGCCTGCAATCATCGAAACCGGAAACATACGAATTTCGCGATTGAGTTTTGTTACACTGTCGTTATAAATCAGACGACTGGTGCGCACCATGTTTTCAAATGTCTGAACCGCATCCATCGTTTTGAGGTAATTCTTATCAGCCTTCAGTTCTGGGTACTGCTCTGAAACCATCGCGATTCTTCCTAACGCTTCGGAAATAACCCCTTCCTGCCTAAGAACATCATCCGGCGTGGATTTTGCCGTGATGACACTTCTTCGGGACTTGATTGTTTCAATCAGCGTTTCGCTTTCGTGTTTTGCATAGCCCTTTGTCAAATCCAAAAGTGCAGTCAGCGCATCAAAACGGCTTGATAACTGTACCCCGATCTGACTCATGGCATTATTGATATTTTCATCCAGAACCACCAGTCTACGTTGAGTGGACATAAACCATATGGCGACCACTGCAACAACTGCAAGAATTGCTATAATAGTAGGGAACATATTCGAGGCCTCCTTTTTTGTTATTAGGCAGAACAGGCAGGCAGTTTATTCCGCCCGCCTGTTTACCACTTCAATGTACGAATACTGCGTTAGAATTATTGCACAAATTCAGCATAATAGCCGCCTTCTGTTGCCGACATTGCAAGCTTCGCGTTTTCAGTAGGGGCTTCTGAGAAATCAAGGCCCATGAACGTCAGCTGATTTCCTTCCTGATCCTGAACCAGAATATCCCACACCAGAGTGTCTGGAGTAAAGGTCATTTGAGAAACGCCGCTTGTTCCATTTGCAAGAACTTCTGTCAGTAGATTATCGCCCCAGGTTTCTTGATTTGCTGGTGACATGGCAAGCGCATAAAAATCAACGTCGGTATAATTAAGAATCTCAACAGGAATTGTTATAGAATCGGCTAATGCCTGTGCAGCAGCGGCTTCTGTTTCTTTAATGGCATCCTGAATGCCGCTTACCTCTTCAATAGCACTGTTTTTAGCATCCGTGAGCTGCTGCTGCATCTTTTCAAGTTCTACTATTGCAGCGTCAACCTGCTCTTCGCTCATCTTGCTCCGGCTATCAGTTAATGTTTTTTTCATTTCTTCATATGCATCTTCCATTTCCTGGACAGCCTTAATATTTGTGTCATAATAAGATTGAACATCCTCATAACCAGTATTGTTCGTTTTTTCGATTTCTACTCTAGTATCCTTAATCAGGGGGTCTAAATTTGCAACAATAGAATCCATCTTCGCAAGTTTCTCTTCGGGTACACCCCCACCACATGCCGCAAGGCTCAGGGTCATAACAAATGCCATCGTAATTGCTATTATTTTACGCATAATAAATCCTCCGTCAATATATTGGGCGATTATTCCAGCGCCGCGATCCAAATCTACCACAGATTTAATGTAAAAAAACACCTAATACGTCAAACATTATTTTTTTGACATGAATGATGGTTTTCGGCACTAGAATTTTGTGTTAATATATTTTCTGAGAAGTGAGGTATATTATGGTTAATGTTGCAATGTGCGATGACAATATTGACGAACTGTCCAACATGGTGCACTTATTGAATGACTATAGAACGTCCAAACATTTAAACTGCGATTATGCCGTATTTCAAAACGGTTTTGATCTTGTTTCTGCTTTAGAAAAAGGCAAGACCTTTGATTTATACTGTCTTGATATTATTATGCCGGCTTTTATGGGTATTGATCTGGCCAAAGAAATCCGTTCACATGATAAAAATGCGCCCATTCTATTCTTTACCTCTTCGCCTGAATTCGCTTTGGAAAGCTATTCAGTAAATGCTGTAAACTATGTACTTAAACCATTATCTAGGGGTAAATTTTTTGGCACAATGGACATGGTTTTAGAGCGAATGAGCATACAGCGCGATGATGCGATTATTGTTAAAAGCAATGAAGGCATACAAAGAATTCTGCTTTCCAACTTGGTATATGCCGAGGTGATGGGCCGAAATATCTTTTATTATCTCCTGTCTGGCAATGTTGTAAAATGTGCTGAGTCATTTGCATCTGTTACTGATAGCTTGCTTAAGCATCGCTGCTTTATGAAACCGCATCGCTCCTATATTGTGAATATGCGATACATCGACACTATTGAAAATAATAAAATAACGTTGCAGATGCTTGCATCCGTCCCTATTGCCCAAGGAAAAACGCGTGAGATGAAGGAACGATACCTGGCCTTTCAGATGGAGGATGAGTAGATGCCTAGTTTAGTTATTACAAACTTTGGCTTTGTTCTCTTGTTTGGTATTTCTCTCTCAATATCCTTTGCTGACATTGCTTTCGAAAAAAACTACAAGCAATATTTTCTTATATCTGCTGCGTTCGGAATTCTCCAAGTTATTGTTTATTTTTGTTTTGACATTACTTTTTTATTTAAATCCTATCCTTTTTTAATACATTTGCCGCTTTTTCTGTTACTCAAATTCTATTATAAGAAAAATGTTTATGTCGCAGGAATATCTGTGTTATCAGCCTATCTATTTTGTACACCACGAAAATGGCTAGGAACGTTTATTTCTTATTTTTGGAACTACAATGTACATATTTCCTATATAATTCAGATTTTAATTACTGTTCCACTTATGCTAATTATCATAAAATATATATCGCCTTATGTAGCGCGCTTGAAGTTTGAAGATGATAAAACTTTAAAACTGTTTATTGCAGTACCCCTTATCTACTATGTGATTGAATATAGCCTAACTGTATACACCAATTTGCTTTACGAAGGCGGTGCTGTCTTTGTTGAATTCATGGATGCCGCAGTCGTTATCATTTATTTTATTTTTTCAATAATTTGTCTCAAAACACTATATGAAAAAAAAGAAATCGAAATTGAACAGGCTTTATTAGTTATGATGTCCAACCAATCAAAAATTGAAATGGATGCATTACGGCATTCTCAAAAGCAGGCTGCCATCTATCGTCATGATTTAAGACATCACCTCAATTATCTAGGCACCTGTATTGCTGAAAATAATAGTAAAGGGGCGCTCGAATACATAGCGGAAACCTATAAAGAAATAGATCATGCACAAATAATTAAGTATTCGAATAACGACTCTATAAATTTGATTATTTCAGCCTACGTCGCCAAATCTCAAGAAAAAAATATTCACTATGAAATTAAAATTACAGCCACAGATTTCAATAAATATTCTACCTTAGATTTATGCAGCCTTCTTTCAAATGCACTGGAAAATGCAATTCACGCTTGCGAAATAATGCCTGATAAGAATGACCGATATATAAAGCTGCGCATGTATACAAAGAACAATAAGCTTTGCATCGAAATACGCAATAGCTATTGCATAGAACCTGTTTTTGTACAAGGACTCCCAATATCAAAAATACAAGGGCATGGCATTGGCACAAAAAGCATCGCGTATGTTGTAGAAAAATATGCAGGGCTATATCAGTTTTCGGTCATTAACGGTGAGTTTATATTTCAATCGACGATGTAACAGAATTTAATGCATGATATTAGAACTATAAAAACGGCGGAAAACTCACGTTTTCCGCCGTTTGGGGTATTTAAATTAGTTTTATAGTTCTGCTATGGCTTCAATTTCGCACAGCACACCCTTGGGCAGCTCTCTTACCGCCACGCAGCTACGAGCGGGCTTTGAGAGAAAATATCCGGCGTAAACTTCGTTAAATGCAGCGAAATCTGACATATCCGCTAAAAAACACGTGGTCTTCACAACATGTGCAAAGTCTGTGCCGGCTGCATTGAGCAATGCACCTACGTTTTTACAGCTCTGGTGCGCCTGTGCAGCGATCCCCTCTGGCACAGTACCTGTGGCAGGGTCAACAGGGATCTGGCCGGACGTAAATACAAGATTTCCTACAACAAAACCTTGAGAATATGGCCCTATTGCACCGGGCGCATTCGTTGTTTTTATCTCTTTCATTGATATGCTCCTATCTGTTTTATTGGCCATGCGCAACCGCCTCAGCGAACAACCTCGGTACCCTTTTTGCGCAACACAACACCCGTGCGGTTGCCCGTGTGCTTACCATACGCCACGGTGACGCCGCCGTTCACCATCACATATTCGATACCCTCGGGAAACTGTACCGGATCTGTGAAGGTGCCCTTGTCGATAACGGTTTCGGGATTAAAGATCGTAATATCGGCACAAAATCCCTCGGCAATACGACCCCGTCCCGTCATATTAAACGTGGTAGCTGGCTTGCCCGTCATCTTGTATACAGCTTCTTCGAGTGTCAGTGCCTTATCCTCACGCACATATTTGCCCAAAATGCGCGGGAATGCACCATAGACACGGGGGTGCGGTTTACCGCCAAGCAAGCCGTCTGTGCAGGCGTTCATCTCAGGGCGCTTCATAAAACGTTGCACATGCTCCTCGGTGCCGTAGAAGTCCACCATTCCCACAGCGTTCTCCTCTTCCAACAGCAGGTCAAACGTGGCTTCGTAGGGGTCTTTTCCGCGCAGCTTACCCAACTGGATTAGCGATAATCCCACGGTGTCTTCGTTCTTCTTATTTCTTACACTTGTCACAAAAATCTGATCAAGCCCGGCGAATTCCACAAAGTTATCCCAGCCAGGGATGCCTTGCTCAATATCGTACACCATCTTTTTGCGCAGCTCAGGGTCGGCTAAGCGTTCCAGAACCTTGTTGGTGCCACCATCGTGCACCCACGGGGGCAAAATGACACCCAACATGGTACTGCCCGCCACATAGGGGTATTGGTCGAAGCTGACCCGGATGCCCTCTTTTGTCGCTTGCTCCAACAGCTCAATCACTTGGTCAATTTTATCCCAGTTCTTTTTGCCGCAGACCTTGAAATGTGAGTAATGAATCTTAACACCGGACTCGCGGCCGATTTTGATGACCTCTTTCATCGAATCGAGAATCGTATCGGCTTCGCTGCGCTGATGAATGACGAAGCTGCCGTCAAATTCAGCGACCACTTTGCACATCTCAATAATCTCTATGGATTCCGAGTATGCACAAGGCATATAAATCAGGCCTGTGGAAAGGCCGATGGCGCCCGCTTCCATCTCGCGGCGGGTGATAACGCGCATTTTTTCCAGCTCTTCGTCGGTGGGAAGCCGGTTCTCTAGACCCATGGCCTCCATGCGAATATTACCGTGGGGTACTAGATAGCACTCGTTCAAACCTGGCTTTACGGTGTCAATCATTTTAAGATAACCCTCGGTGTTTTTAAATGTCCAGTCGATATTGTCCGAGTCGCCATCAAGACCGGCCAGATTCTTACGCCAAGGGCTGATATATTCCAGTGGCAGCGGTGCCATGGAAATACCATCCTGCCCCAGAATCTCTGTGGTGATACCCTGCATCACTTTCGGATCCACGGCGGGGTCCAGCAGCACCTGCAGATCACTGTGGCTGTGCGTATCGATAAAGCCCGGAGCCACCACGAGTCCGGTAGCATCGATCACTTCCATATCATCTGCCGCAACGATATCGCCGATGCGGGTGATCTTATCGCCTTCAATTAACACATTGGCCCTATACCCTGGCTGACCCGTACCATCTACTACGGTACCGCCAATAATCAGTTTTTTCATATGTATATGCTCCTTTTTTAATGCGTGAAAACATACTCCAGATAAACCTGATAAATTTGATTAATCAACATCAGGGTCAAAGTAAATTTCTTCACCAATATGTTGATTATGGTTTTTTAGAGTGAACGTTTTCATTAAAACGGCATAAAGAATCGCACTACAGAAAAGACCTGCAAAGAATGCATAATTTCCGCACAAAAGACCGATGCAGAAAGAAGCGATAATTGTGATCATAGCGCTTAGATTAAAACCCTTGGTATACTCATATTGTCCTCCGACCGTGTAAAGATCCTTGACATTTAGTTTAGTTTTACGAATGATAAAGTAATCAACCAGAAGAATTCCGATAATAGGTCCAAGCATCTGTGATATCCAATTTTGCACCATGACCAAGAATCCTCCTTGGCTCTGAATCTTCCAAGGCATCATTCCTACAGCTAATACGCCGCATATTACAGTACTCATCCAATATTTCAGCTTAGGAAAAATATTAAGCAGCACCAACGAGGGCGGTAATAAGTTTGCTGCGGTATTGGTAGACCATTGAGCAAAAACTACAACGATGAAGCACAAAATTAATGCAGTTGTACTTGTAAATAAATCAGGGATAACGTCATTGAGGTCCCAATAACCGGTTGCAATACCAGAAGCAGCGCCAATAAGCATGGTAATAACGCCCACCAGCATCAGACCAATTACTTGTCCGATAATAGCCCGTCTATTTCTGCCCCAAAATCCCAGTTTCTTATAATCTTCAACATGCCTTATTTGGCGTGACAGATCACTTCCGTTTAACGCCATCGTGATCCAGCCTCCGGCAATACCAGCTACTGCATATGCAAAAGAGTAGCCGCCCTCGGTTTGTGTTGCCATGATATCAGGTATGGTAATGTTATATTTTTGAAGGGTTGTCACTAAAATAGCGCCAAACATTATAGCCAGACAAGGGATTGCAACCCAGTCAAATTTAGCCATTGCTTTTAACCCATACATTGTGTTTAAAATTTGGATAGCAGCGAAAATTATAATCATCAAAGTTAGATTACTAAATCCTGGTATCAGAATACCGATGATGTGGTTTATGGCGTTGGCGCCAACCCAAGTTAGAAATCCAAACCAATATAACCCTGGTATAGCGCGAATAAGGCCCGCAATGTAGGATCCTTTATAGCCAAATGGCGCGCGACTGTATGCAGCAAACGGAACACCATATTTTGTACCGATATCTCCGACCATGGCAGTAAAAACAGTCACAATACCATAACCCACTAGCATAACCAAAACCATCATCCAGGGGGATAAACCGCGACCATTGTCATAGTATTGCGCTCCTAAGCTAAACGCAACAATATTGATAGTCATACCAGCCCAAAGCATAATATAGTCAGCTAGAGACATAGTACGTTCGCTTTCTTTGGTTGGCAGCAGTTCAGTACTGCGTAGCGCTTGATTCTTGTTGTCCATTTAAATTCCTCCGTTTACAAAATCGATTAATCAAGATTGTAGTGTGTCAGATACTGTGGACTAATTTTTCGGTTGACCAATTGACCGGCTCCTTTTTCGCCCTTAAATTCGCCGTTTTCTACAATAACTTTGCCATGAGAAATCGTCATTATTGGATAGCCTTTAACCTCAAAACCATCATGCAAACAATAACTAATGTTATTGTGCAATACTTCTTTGCATAACGTAACTTCTTTTTCTAAATCTATCAGTACCAAATCGGCGTCGGAGCCAGGCGCAATAATTCCTTTTTGCGGATAGCATCCATAGACTTTTGCGACGTTAGTACTTGTCAGAGCACATACCTTATTAATTGAGATGCGACCTTTTGAAACGCCTTCAGACAAAAGAATCGGTAATCGAATTTCCAGGCCACTCATACCGTTAACCACCTTGGTAAAGTCCTGTTTCCAACTACCGTTGGAGTTTTTTTCAAGGAACATAGACTTTTCATCCACGTCGTAAGTGCAGTCATCGGAACCTGTAAGTAGGATTGTACCATCTTCAAGTCCACGCCATAGTTCAGCAGCTTCTTTTGGTGTTCGCAAAGGGGGAGAACAAATTGCAAGATGCCCATTTTCGCCTTCATATAAATCATCAAAAAGCGTCAGATAATGGGGGCCGGTTTCTACATAAAGAGGAATATCATCTGCATGTGCGCGGCGTGCCGTATCCAATGCCAAGCCGTTTGTCGTATGTACGACAATTAAGCCATTGCCTACATAGCGCGCAAAATTTACAGCGCGGTCGAAGGCCTCAGCCTCACAAAGTATGGGTTTGCACTTTGCAAAACTTACCCATCTTAAATCATCCGCTTCACGACACTTTTCAATGTTGGCTTCGGCTATGGCATTGCTTTCACAATGCACCATGGGCAGCCCACCAACTTCTTTAGCTTTCGCAAATACTCTAAGCATCGTTTCGTCGTCGCTCATTACACCCTCTTTTTTATATGTCATGAACATTTTAAAGGTTGGGAAGCCTGATTGAGCCATTTTTTCAATGTCTTCGATCGCTTGAGGAGTCGATTCTACGAATTTGCCGTGCGCACTATAATCGATAGCAGCTTCGCTCATTTCATTTACACGAGCTAAAACCTGCTCATACGGCGATTGACCTTTGGTCATATTGGCGAAATCCATAAAAGTGGTCACGCCGCCAAATGCGGCTGATATGCTTTGCTCGTAAAAGGTATTGGCACCCAAACAACCTTGGAATGGAGCTTGACAATGCATATGTGCTTCGACGCCGCCAGGTAACACATACTTACCGGTTGCATTAATTGTACGCAGAGCCTGATCGTCTGAAAATTTTCCAAGTGCCGCAATTTTACCGTCTTTGATTGCAACGTCACAACCAACTGTAGAAGATGGAGAAACAATTTTACCATTTTTTATTATAAGGTCATACATAAGTAGGGGGCTCCTTTCTAGTTTTCTATCTCTTATCACACGGTACGCCAAAAGTTTTTATTTTAAAAGTGCCTTCATAACGCCATAATAACAATCGGTCACCTTGGCAAGCTGATCAATCTCGACATACTCGTTAAGCGTATGGGCAAGGTTTTCTTGCGACGGTCCGAGGCCAAACGTTTTAATTCCGGCTTCGCCCGCATAATGGCTGCCGTTTGTGCAGAAGTTATACTGCATAATGGAGGGCGCGTAGCCCATATCCTTCAGTTGGGCGTAAACATCCTGCACAAAGGTTTCGTTTTCATCGTACAGCCAGCCCGGGAAGAAACGCTCACCCTCAATTTCATTGCCCGTGTGGCACTTTTCGTGCCCTACAGCGTAGCTGGCTTTTACTTTAAGCTGTGGGTCATTCGCCATCAGTTTTTCTAGCAGCGCGTTGATGGGTGCCAGCACGCTCTCTTTAGTCTCGCCCACCAGCAGACGGCGGTCATAGGTAGCACGGCAATACTCAGGCACCACTGAGGCACCGGGATATGGCGCGCTCTTAATATCTGTCAATTCCAGGATGCCGTTGCCAAGTACCGGATGATGCGTAGGCTCAAGGGTGCGAATGGCTTCGATGACCTGTGCCATCTTATAAACGGCGTTGATACCTTTTTCAGGGTTGGCGCTGTGGCAGGGTTTTCCGAATGTCTCAAGTACAATCTCGGCACGTCCGCGCTGGCCGATTTTCAAATCCAGCTGGCTGGCCTCGCCGATGACAACATAATCCGGATAAACAGCGCGGCTGATCTCGCGTGCTGCCACACCTTCAAAACATTCCTCATGTACAACGCCAGCCACATAGATCTCGCCCGCGAAATCTCGGTCCGTGTCTTTGGCAAAGTTTGCTGCCGCACATGTCATGGCGGCAACAGCGCCCTTCATATCAGATGTGCCACGACCATATATTTTGCCGTCGTGTATTTCTGCTGCAAAAGGTGGATATTGCCATTCGGCAGGATCGCTAACAGGCACCGTATCAATATGGCCATCGAACAGCAACTTTTTGCCGGGTCGTTTTCCCTTGATGCAGCCGATTATATTACCGTACCGGTCCATGGTCACGCTATCGAATCCCATTTGCTTCATGTTGTGATTCAGTACACCGGCCACTCCTTGCTCCTCTCCTGAATAACTCTGCTGGCGTACCAGCTCCTGGCACAGCGTTACAACAGCATTTTCCCGTTCTTTGTTCAGCATTAATCATACCTCCAAGTTTGTATCTAAAATGATTTCCGTTTGTTTCTGATTACGGTTCACTCGGATATCGACCATCCCACACGACGGCTCGGTAATTCTCGCGGT
The DNA here is from genome assembly GCA_034933525.1 of Candidatus Fimivivens sp. GTDB lineage: Bacteria > Bacillota > Clostridia > Oscillospirales > Ruminococcaceae > Yanshouia. The sequence continues at coordinate 212,347 of JAYFNI010000001.1, read as the reverse complement.
CGGTATCGCCCTCGGTGCTAAAGCACAACACGCGGGAATTCTCATCAAGACCAAGCGTTGCTTTTGCATCAGCCAGTTCGGGATCCGTCATGATAGCCGCCACACATCCTGTAGTAGCAGCACCGCTTTCGCCCGAGATGACACGTGCGTCCCCCTGTTCTGGGTTGCCCAGTAGACGCATCCCCTTGGCAGCCACATAGTCCGGACAGGAAATGAAGTGATCGACCGTGTTTTTGAGCACTTCCCAGCCGATGCTGCACGGTTCACCACAAGCAAGGCCTGCCATGATCGTATCCATGTGACCCGTCACAGGATGCAGTGCACCGTCGTTCGCCTCTGCCGTACGGAACAGGCAATCGGCCTTATTGGGCTCTACGATGGTAATAATGGGGCATGTGCTGCCGCACTGAGAAGCAAAAAAGCCTGCCACTGCGCCCGCCATTGAGCCGACACCCGCCTGCAAAAAAATGTGGGTGGGTTTTTCGGGCAGCTGTTCCCATGCCTCAAGCGCCATCGTACCATAGCCCTGCATAATCCAGCGGGGAATATCTTCGTAGCCCTCCCAAGCGGTATCCTGCACCATTACCCAGTCGTTTTGTTGGGCTTGCCCGTTTGCAAGACGAACCGCATCATCGTAGTTGAGTTCGGTAATGGAAGCATCGGCACCCTCAGCGCGGATATTGTCCAACCGTTCAACCGCGCTTCCCTTGGGCATGTAGACAACTGCATGCTGGCCAAGCTGATTTGCTGTCCACGCAACGCCACGACCATGGTTGCCGTCAGTCGCTGTCACAAACGTCACTTCGCCGAGTTTCTCACGCACCTCGAGCGAAACCATTTTTTCGTAAGGCAGCTGTGCAATGTCCATTTTCAACCGCCCGGCAAGATATCTGCCGATGGCGTAACTGCCACCAAGCACTTTAAACGCGTTAAGACCAAATCGGTAGGACTCGTCTTTGACATGGAGTGTTTCCAACCCCAGCGTCTGCGCTGTGTTTTTCATTTCCACCAATGGCGTTTTTTCATACATCGGGAAGCTGGCATGAAAATGCCGTACCTTTTCGGCCTCCTTTATGCTGAGAAAGCCGAGATCCGTCTGCCGCTGCGGTGTGCGACTAAACGAAACGAGCTTGAATCCGTTTTTCAATGGTTATACCTTCCTTTCGCTTTGGGTGCGCCTACGGGTGTACAAACACCTCATTTCGCTCCTGCTTTATAGATAGTGCAATCCTCGTGCCAACTTTTTTAAAATAAGCGCTAATAATAAAAAACACGGTGTATATCGAAATTTACACCGTGTTTTTGGAGTATTATACAAAATTGATTGTGAATTTTGTCAGATTCTTTTTCACCTAAAATAATATAAAGGATATTTTAGCAGTGGTACTCGTTATCAGTTTGAGAAAAATTATCATAATGATAATTTTTTATTATCAATTTGAGAATTCATCTATCTTTCGATAAAGGGTGGCCAGTCCAATTCCCAGCGCACGAGCAGCCTTCCGTTTTCCCTGTGTGCTTTCGCCAAAGGCGCGAAGTGCTTTTTCGATTTCCCGACGCTCAACTTCATATAAAGAAAGTACTTCGTCATCTGTGTGCGCACAAGGCTTAGCGACCTGCTCAGCTTGGGTAACCCCTTTTGCGCCAGCAAAAAAATCGCGCGGCAATGTCTCGCGGCTGAGTCTGCCATCCTCTTCGCTCATATTCACCATGAACTCCAAAGTATTTTCCAGCTCCCGCACATTTCCGTACCACGGATGCTCTAAAAGGGCTTGCATCGTCGTGGGCGGGATGGTACACTGCCGCCTGCCGAAGCACGCTGCATACCGCTGCGCGAACAACTCAGCCAAATCTTTAATATCCTCTTTTCGTGCACGCAACGGCGCAATGTGCATGGGAATAACGTTTAGCCGGTAATACAGGTCCTCTCGGAATTTGCCATCTGCAATCATTGCCTTTAAATCTTTATTGGTGGCTGCAATTACGCGCACATCCACGGGGATGATCTGGTTAGAGCCGATGCGCGTAATTTTGCGTTCCTGCAAAACGCGCAGCAATTTCGCTTGGAGATAAAGCGGCATATCCCCAATCTCGTCAAGAAAGATCACACCGTTGTTGGCAAGTTCAAACTTGCCGACACGGCCACTGGGGTCCGCACCCGTAAAGGCACCTTTCACATAGCCAAACAGCTCAGATTCTAGCAGACTCTCCGGAATGGCAGCACAATTAAGCGCCACAAACTGTTGCGTGCTACGGGGACTGGCCCGCCAGATGGCCGTTGCTGCCACCTCTTTGCCAGTACCACTCTCACCTGTTATCAACACGGTAGAGCTTCCGCGGGCAACCTTTTCAATCTCCGCACGCAAAGTGGAAGTCTCTGGGCTGGATCCCACCATCGTGCCAAAGCTGACTGCCGCTGTCATAGCATACATTTTTTTGCTTAGATCCCGGGTCCGGGTAAAGGCCAATACTTCCGCGTAATCCGCATCAGCACAATCCGGTACATATATTTCGCCAAGGATATGGACAGTCTTGTCCGCGGCTGTCAACAGATACTCGTTCTTGTCGTTTAGCTTGTCGCCCGTAGGCAGAAGCGTCACCTGTGCCCCAGTCAGTGGAACGGATGACTTCAGCTGCATCTGAGCAGCTTTGTTTGCCATGGTGATAGCGCGTGTGCTGCTGAGGATGAGTAGCCCCTGTTCCATATGATTGATGGTGCAGGCCAGTGCCGAAAGCATAGAAGCCTGCTTTTTCTGATCTAAAAGTTCGACTGCCTTTGCGGCTATAAAGCTCGCGATTTGTTCGATGAGACCAAGGTACGTTTCCTCATCCTGCAAAATCGCCACACGCTGTGCAGCGCTTGAACCCACTAGCCCGATTACACCGATGGTTTCTCCGCCGGCACGGATAGGCATGGCAATTTCTATTTCTTCCATGCAGCTGCCCAGCCGAGGGCAGTTCTGGCAGATGAGCTCACGCCCTGGCTCGTAGATAACCTGCAGCAAACCCGTTCTCAGCACCTCACGGTAGGTATAACCCTCACCAGACATATCTTCATTAACATGCGTAGCAAACATCCCTGTTCCCGCTACGCGAAACAGTGACGCATCCACTACCTCCACATCAATGCCTGACACGCGGGCCATGATGGCCGCGTACTTTTTTACTGTATCCTGAATCTCCCGCAAAATCTCAGCCATTTTACTTCCTCCAACCCTATGTGTTGGTATTCATCCAGAGTATAGCATAATCTGATTTCTTTTGCGAGAGTTGGTACGCAGGGTTCCGAATCCAATGCATTTAGATCCTGGTCATTTTCGTCATCCTTAGATCTTTTAGTCCCCCTGCCAAACAAGGCGTAATATCTATAGGTATTGCCATAGAATACACGGTTACTACCAAGTAAAATTACCGATAGCAACCGTGTCTTTATTGTAAATTCACCGTATTTAAATTACAAGTTTTTAAGCCTTTCGAAGCCATGCCAATTGAAATAGCCCCCCTATTCCGCTATACCTGTCGCAATGATATCTACGCCGGTGTCAAGAATATTAGGAATTAGAACATCTTTAATATTAATAGGAGATGATGCAACTGTCTTGCGAAGAATATCCATACATTGCAGTTGCATGTCCTTTGGTATGGGCTTGCTGGAGCGAACAGGTACAACGGGTGTATGAGCGCCATTCACTTTGATTGTCGAAGTTAAGATTCTTTCTGGGTGGATAAATTCCTGAGTAGCATAAGCTTCACCACGCTTACAAGAATTGCCTTCTACTGAAAGAACTTTAGATGCGTCGCCTTGAACCGTGATCGTACAGCCTATTGGGCATATAATACATGTTATTTGCTTCTTTAACATATTTATTGCTCCTTTACTACATCTATAGTTACGCCATCGTTGCACAAATCTGTTGTGGAGACTGTTAGATGCTCTATTTCGCCAGGGTTGACCTTAATCGCCTTTTTGCTTGCGATGATCTTGCCCGCGCTTGTAGCCGTAATCCTAACGTTTAGTTCAGGATGTAACACACGGAAATATAAGCAGACTTTATCATCCTCGTCAGAAACAGCAATGGATTGTGGGCAAATGTAACGAATGTTGTTTCCTTTTACTGTCAGCAGGTTTTTCTTCGCAGCTTTCAACTGGCCCAGCGCATACAACGCTGCACATTGACCTGCTTTTTCACTCTCCATGGAAACGTTATCTGCAAGGTCGTTTACATGAACCACATTTCCACAAGCAAAAATAGACGGTATAGACGTCTGCATATACTGGTTAACAACCGGTCCGTTGGTTATGCTGTCGATTGCAACTTTAGCCGTGCGGCTAAGCTCATTTTCTGGGATAAGGCCTACGGAAAGCAGCAAGGTATCACATTTATAAAACTGTTCTGTTTCCTTAATCGGTTTTCTGTGTTCGTCGACTTTGGCAACCCAGACTCCCTCGACACGCTCATTTCCCTCAATTTTGGTGATGGTATGAGAAAACATAACAGGAATGTCAAAATCGTCTAAACACTGTACTTTATTTCTTCTTAGCCCTGCCAGATAATCCATAATTTCTACCACTGCAACGACTTTGGCACCCTCCAAGGTCATTCTGCGCGCCATAATCATTCCAATATCACCCGAGCCAAGAATGACAACCTCTTTGCCAACCATGCGATTTTGCCTGTTTATCAAGCGTTGTGCAGCACCCGCCGTGTAAACACCGGCAGGACGTGTACCCGGTATCTGAATATTTCCTCTTGTGCGTTCCCTGCAACCCATGGCCAATATCATGCTGCTTGCCGATACTTTTGTGATACCCGTTTCAGAATTTACACAAATTGCGTGGCCTTGTTCATGCACTTCCAGAACCATCGTATTCAAAAGCACTTGCACACCTAATGCTTTTGCTTCTGCAACAAATTTGTTGGCATACTCCGGCCCCGTTAGCTCCTGCTTAAAATATGTAAGACCAAACCCCGGGTGAATACATTGCTGCAGGATACCCCCAAGGGCATTATCTCTTTCTATTATAATAACCTTCGACGCGCCTTGCTTTTTTGCTGCTATAGCCGCTGCCAGACCTGCAGGTCCAGCGCCGATTACTGCTACTTCACAGTTTATTTGATACATCATTCATTCCCCCTTCTGCTACTTTACGTTGCCAACAACCATATAAGATCCTGTTTGATTCTTATTGATTTCTGTGCAACTGAGCGCTGACTCTCGGGCTATTATCTCAAGCACCCTTGGCCCGCAGAACCCGCCTTGACACCTTCCCATCCCCGCTCTTAATCTACGCTTGATAGCATCCATTGATCGTGCGGGTATTGGGCGGTGAATAGCATCCACAATTTCTCCCTCGGTAATGGTCTCACAGCGACATATTACGTTTCCATATAACGGATTAGCCTTTATAAGCTTATCCTTTTCCTCATTGGATAGTTCATGGAAACGCACAATTCCCTTCCGTTTGGGGTTAAAGTTTAATTTAAACTCGACCGGCATTCCAATATTAATCAGTGTTTGCGCCACATACTTGCCAAGCGCAACAGAAGCGGTGAGGCCCGTAGAGCGAACACCTGACAAGTTGACATAATTTTGTACATCCTCATATGTATCAACATGCAAGCCCTCTGGATTCCGATTGGGTCTTAAGCCAGAATATTGCGTGATCGTGTCTCGAAGGTTTACGTTTGGAATCAGTCTTCTTACATCTTCCTCAATGCTCGCCAAACCTTCCGCATTGGTAGACTTATCTAATTTATCGGTAAGATCCTCTGCGGTAGGCCCAACCAACATATTCCCATGAATCGTGGGACACATCAGTTTGCCCTTTGTAAGCTTTGTCGGAATAGGCAGCACAATATGATTTACTTTGCACGAGGTATTCTTGTCAAGAATAAAGAACTGCCCCTTGCGAGGATTAACATAGTAGTCATTCTTTCCGACCATTCTTGCAATTTCATCACAGTACAAACCCGCTGCATTAATAATATATTTTGCTTGAATATCGCCCGCAGTGGTATTGGCACCCACTACTTTTTTGTTCTCCACAATTATTCCTGTTACCTTTGTTTTTAGAAGAAAGCTCGCGCCATTCTGCTGGGCATTTTCCGCAAGGGCAACTACATATAAAAATGGATCTATAATGCTTTCCCTTGGAATAAACAAGCCCGCCTTAACACTCGGGTTTAGATTTGGCTCTCTTTCTAAAAGCTGCTCTCCGGTGAGGTATTCAACATCATAAACCCTGTTTTTGAATGCCTTTTCTTTCAAGGATGGAAGCTTTTCAAATTGCTCATCTGTAAACGCCGGTAAAATACCACCTATTCTGGAAAACGGCACATCTAAATCCTTGGTTAGCTCATCATACATCGGGTTGGCTGCCACGACGAGTTCAGACTCAAGGGTCCCCGGTGACGCATCATATCCTGTGTGAATAATGGCACTATTAGATTTTGAGGCATCGCCGCCGACATCCTCATTTTTATCTACAACAAGCACATTGAGCTTGTATTTTGTCAATTCTCTGGCAACCGCGCAGCCTACAGCGCCTGCTCCGATTACGAGTACATCAGTCTTTATCATATAAGTTGTTCCTTTCAAAATTATCTCGTTAGAATGGCAGGGTAGAACCTCATTACCCTGCCATTCTTAATAACTTTAAATCAGATTAATTCTCTTCCCAAGCCTTTGATCTCTCTACTGCTCTATGCCAGTTATAAAGAAGGGTATCTCTTTGATCTGTGCTCATTTTAGGCTCAAATCGTTCTGCAAGCTTCCATTTAGAGCTTAATTCGTGAAGGTCTTCATATTCGCCAATTCCAAAAGCAGCAAGATATGCCGCACCAAGTGCGGTGGTCTCTGTAATAACTGGGACATCAACGGGTATACCTAGGATATCCGCCTGAAATTGCATAAGGAATCTGTTAGCCACCATGCCGCCATCCACGCGCATAATATCAATTGGTATTTTTGAATCCTTAATCATGACATCAAGGTTATCCTTTACCTGATAAGCAACACTTTCCAATGTGGCACGAACAAGCTGCTCCTTGGTAGTGCCACCGGTAATTCCGACGATTGTGCCTCTGGCATACTGGTCCCAGTGTGGTGCCGCTAACCCTGCAAAAGCCGGCACAAAGAATACCCCACCGGTGCTTTTAGCACTATAAGCCATCGCCTCCGTTTCACTAGATTTATCGATAAGATGTAATTTATCGCGAAGCCATTGAACTGCTGCCCCTGCAATATAAATGCCGCCATCCAACGCAAAGGTCATTTTTTTATCCAAGCCCCAACCCACAGTTGTCAGCAGACCATTTTGCGAGTAAACAGGCGTATCACCTGTATTCATCAGCATAAAGCAGCCTGTGCCATAGGTTGTCTTGACACTGCCCGGGGTGTAACATGCCTGACCAAAAAGTGCCGCTTGTTGATCGACCACCGAACCTGAAATAGGAATCTTTACCCCAAAGAAGTCTAATGGATCTGTGTATCCATAGATTTCTGCGCTGTTACAAATTTCAGGGAGTATTTTTCTTGGGATGCCAACAACATCCAATATTTCAGAATCCCATTCTCCTGTATGTATGTTGAGCAGCATGGTTCTGGAGGCGGTAGAGTAGTCTGTAACATGAACGCCACCGTGAGTCAGTTTCCAGATCATCCAAGTATCCAGTGTACCGGCAATGAGTTCACCGGCTTTTGCTTTCTCCATTGCGCCTTCAACATTATCAAGAATCCATTTAATTTTTGTCGCGCTAAAATAAGCATCAATTACAAGACCCGTTTTTTGTCTAATCATATCCCCCGCCTGCTCTGCAAGCTTATCAGCATAACGAGCGGTACGTCTATCCTGCCAAACAATGGCGTTATAAACAGGTTTTCCTGTGTTTTTATCCCAAACCATACAGGTCTCACCCTGATTATCCAGTCCAATGCAGGCAATTTCATGGGGGTCTACTCCCGCCCCTTTTAGCGCCATATCAATAGATTCCAGCATGCTGTTCCATATCTCCATAGGGTCGTGTTCGACCCAACTGGGGTTTGGGTATATTTGAGAATGTTCTTTGTACCCTCTGGCAACAACGTTCCAGTTTTCATCTAGGATGAGCGCAGTTGTCCCAGTGGTGCCTTGATCTAAACCCAAGTAAAACTTTCTTGCCATTTTCTTTCCCCTTTCTATCTAAAAAGACATCCCAACTTAAGCGTTTGCTTTGATTGCTTCCTGCCGCTCAAGAAGTTCACTCTGCTCATCCTCCGATGCGGTACTTCTTGTGAGCATCATAGCCAGCGCAACTGCAAGAATACCTGCGACAATCTTAGAAACCACAACAGCGGTAATCGCTTGCGGATGTACACCGGCTGTAAAGCCTAAATGATCACCTAAAGCGGCTGTTGCTGGAACAAGCCAGGCAGTGTTAATGATCTTGCCTCTTGAGTTCATATCTTTCATCATTTTATATACAGGGATAGAGTTTGCTAAGGTAAAAATTAAACCAGCAGTTGAGGTTGAATCCATACCAAGTTTTCTTCCGATTGCTGTAAGCGGCTTATCTAACACCTTTGTAAGAATGGACAAGACGGGGAATGTACCAAGCAATACAACACCTATGCTGCCAATAATTCCAAGTGCATCGCCTATTGGAGACATGCCGGGTATGATCACAACCTTTGTCATCGCTTCAAAGGCGGCGGCAGCAAGGCCAATGGTAATGACAACAACAATAAATTTTCCAAAGACAATGCAGCCCTTAATCATGCCGTTTGGAATAAATTTAAGTCCTATCGCTAAAAGAATTGAGATTACAATAACCGGAACAGAATTAATCAAGACCATTCCCATATCATATCCTGCAATTGCACCGCCAATTATTGAACCAACAGGAACAGTAATGAGTCCAATTAAAAGACCTTTGGCAAAGTAAGGCTGATCTTTTTTCTCTATTAAACCCAAGCCAACTGGAATAGAAAAAACGATTGTACAGCCAAGCATAGATGCAACGATCAAACCAGAAAACAGACCTGCCTGTTCATTTTGTGCCAGCTCCATCGCTAATGGGAAACCACCCGTATCATTTGGCAGTAATGAGCCAAAAATTGCGGGATCTGCACCAATAGCAGTTAGTCCCGGGATAATAACCGGTCCCAAGTACTTAGAAATTACGGGAGATAAACAGACGATACCAACCATACCCAACGCCAGGGGACCCATCGAATTGAATCCTTCTTCAAACTTTTCGCCTAATCCAAGCTTGTTTCCAAAAATCCGGTCTAGACCTCCTACAATTGCGCCAATCGCCATCACCCACATAATTATTTGGCTAAATGACATGTGAATACCTCCTGTTTTTATTATTTAAGTCTCTTGTCTGAGACTGATGAACAAGGAGTATGCATAAATTGAACGCTCTGCCAGCTTTTGTTGTGTTTTGTTGTAATCTTGATAGTATTATCATAACATTACCAAATTTTAGTGTCAATATCAATATTATTCATAAAATTTAAGTGGATTTTTAAGGCGTTTTAACAATATATCTTAAAATTCCAATAATAAATCCACATAAATCCACATGTTAGAGCTGTACTATGAAAAAACGTCGCTGTTGGTATCTCTCCAACAACGACGTTTTAAAATTTATGGCTGTGCAGCTATAGCCACATTGATGCCTGATAATTTAATTTCAGATATTGTCTTCTGTGATACTGACCAGTCGGTTACAAGTGTATCAACATCTCGTAGGGCGCAAACATTATTCATCGCTGTTACGCCAAATTTACTATAGTCTGCAACAGCTATAATTTTGTCAGCTCGCTTAATCATCATTCTTCTAGTATTCGCTTCTTCTATGTTATAATCTGTAATTCCATGAGATAGCGTTATGCCACCCACTCCAATAATTAGTTTATTTGCGTTAAAATACTCAATGCACTTATCTGTTAAAAAGCCTGCGACTGATAGTTCCCCTTTTCTTAATTCACCACCAAGCAGGATGACGCGGCAACTCTCATTTTTAATCAGCTCGTGCGCAATAAGTGTAGCATTTGTAATTACTGTTAGATTCTGTTTTCCTAATAAATTTTTAGCAACCTCTCGTGTCGTAGTACCTACATCAATAAAAACAGTATCACCATCATCTATAAACTGGGAAGCCTTTATGCCTATAGCCTTTTTTTCTTCAAAATTGATGACCTCACGGTGCGAGTATGTAGGTTCTTCACCATACAGACCCGCTATAACGGCACCGCCATAAACACGCTTCAATATTCCTTGTTTCTCCAGATATTCAAGATCTCTGCGAACAGTTTCAATAGAAACGCCAAATTGTGCAATTAACTCTGCAACTTTGACCATTCTCTCTTGTTTAATTTTTTCAATAATTAAGCTTCGCCTTTCAAGAATCATTATGATACCTCATTTAATATGGTATTATTTTGAAATTTGTCTAATTATAACATCATAAATCCATATTTACAATTAATTGATAGACAAGCATTTTTACTTTAGAGCTTTCGGCGTGGTTGGCTACTTAAATCAATTTTTATGCAGACAGCAAAGATTTTTCACGCAAAAAGTTTTACTACACTACTACGAAGACATTTGGTCCAAGTGCAAAAAAGGTTACCAACAGTAGTAATTTACATTTACACTAAAAAGTTATATTTCTTTCATTATCTAGAAGAATATGCTATAATATGTAATAGTATGTAAAATTTTGTTCTTTACTTACTAATTTTGGCGATTCGAAGAAGGGAAAAATATGAACAAATTTAAATCTCTCAGGACGAAACTAATCGTAATTATCACCGCCATTGTTTTCTTAACTGCAAGCCTTAATTTATTTGTTGGTATTTTTGCTAGCAAAAAAAGCATCACACAAAATGTGCAAAGTGATCTCCGCTCTATTGGGCAGACTGCTGAAGTCGCTATCTCGAGTTCCTTAAGCAACATAAGGTTAGGCGTTCAGTCAATAGCAAAATTAGATAGTATCGGAAAGTTTAATGCACCTGAATCAGATATGCTAAGAATACTTGATGAGCAAAAAGAAGTGCTGGGCTATCAATCTTTAAGCATCGTAGACAGAACCGGTAAGATTATTAGCAGCAACGCGGATCTAAACGGCAAAAATATTCTAGATCAGGAGTATTTCAAAAAAGCACTGGCTGGTGAAACGTATATATCTTCAACTACCTATGATGTTAATGGAAACCTATGTATCATCGCTTGCACGCCAGTCTCTAATTCCAATCACTATGTAGGTGCCGTGTTGGCCACCCTTGATCCCCAGTTTTACACTGACATTGTAAGAAACATTGTAGTTGGAAAAACCGGAAATGTGTTTATGCTTGACAAAGAAGGTGCTATGATAGCGAGCAAGAACGCAGATTTGATAAACAACAGAACAAATTTTATCGAGAAGGCAGCTACCGACCCCTCTTTTGCAACCGCTGCGGTTGTATACAAAAATATGATTGATGGTAAAAGCGGCGTAGAAACTTACGCATATGCAGCAGGGGACAGAATTTGCTATTATGCACCTATTAATAATACTGACGGGTTGTCATACGGAGTGGTCGCGCCCATTTCGGAAATGACTTCGACAATTTGGTATACCGTTGCCGGTCTTGGTATTTCGTCTATATTGTGCATTATATTGGGAATAGTTTTCGCGTTATTAATAGCAAATACTATCGCAAATCCAATTTCACTTGTTTGTCGCAGATTGGAACTTTTAGCGGATGGCGATTTAAAAACGGATACCGTAACAGTGAATGCAAAGGACGAAACTGGCATTCTGGCTACTTCACTCGATAAAACAGTCCATTCTCTGCGCAATTATATTACTGACATAACCGAGACTCTACATGAAATTGCACAGGGAAACATGCTTGTGCAGATCCAAGGAAATTTTGAGGGTGACTTTGCCCCTATCAAGGAGTCTCTAGTTTCTATCACTGATTCGCTTAATTCTGTCTTATCGGATATTAGTCAAGCTTCGGATCAAGTTTCAAGTGGATCTGAACAGGTGTCGGACGGCGCACAAGCCTTGGCACAGGGTGCGACCGAACAAGCAAGCTCAATTCAGGAACTTTCTGCTACAATTGCTGAAATATCTGAGCAGGTAAATAAGAATTCAGATCACGCTGCTAATGCAAATGAAAATGTAAAGCAAGTGAGATCCGAAATCGAAATAAGCAACAAGCACATGACAGAGATGTTAAATGCCATGTCCCAAATTAATAGTTCGTCCAGTGAGATTGGAAAAATAATAAAAACAATTGAGGATATCGCTTTCCAGACTAATATTCTTGCGCTGAATGCAGCGGTTGAAGCAGCAAGAGCTGGCACCGCAGGTAAAGGCTTTGCTGTAGTTGCAGATGAAGTTAGAAATCTGGCAAGCAAAAGTGCGGAAGCTGCAAAAAACACCACCGCATTGATAGAAAATTCTATAAAGCAAGTGGAAAGCGGCACAAAGATTGCGAATTCGACTGCCAAATCGCTTCTTCATGTTGTAGAAAATATCAAGTCTGCGTCGGATATTGTTGAGTTAATTTCTCAAGCTTCAAAACAACAATCAGTGGCAATCAGCCAGATAACACTGGGCGTTGATCAAATTTCTTCGGTCGTACAAACGAACTCTGCAACAGCAGAAGAGAGTGCTGCGGCAAGCGAAGAATTATCCGGACAAGCCCTTACTATGAAATCGCTTGTCAGCAAATTTAGATTAGAAAATAGAACTGAATTGGGCCAAGATTACCTTGATGAGCCAGAAGAGGATTATGAGAATATAAACGTAAACGACAAATATTAGTATTAACAAAACTACTCAGGTCCCATGATACATTAAAACTAGAAGCATCTTATGAGCGTATGGCTGCAAAAGGCTTTGTACTAATGCAGCGATGGTCAAAGATGCTTCTTCTTTTATTATGATATGAAAATGAAACACTTATCTCTTAGGATAGCAGATCTTTTAGCACAATTTCGTGACAACCATAACCTTCCCTCTCTCTGCCTATTTTAGAAGTTGTTAGCGCTAATAATAAAATGACAACAAAGGCGTAAGAGTCACTTGGTGTGACTATTACGCCCCGTTGTAGAAGAGGAATGGAAAATAGAAGTTATTCACTTAAGAACGCGGTATTAATGTGGTTATATCTTCAACCTCACTAGGAAGAGTTGAATTCGAATTAAATAAATATTTTCTCGGTAATAAAATATGCTGCCAAGCAACTGCAATGCCTGTAGTATCTTTTCTATTATATATTAAAGATGGTTCAGAGTTTTGCATTCGGTGTATATTGGACGAAACTGCATACAACAATTATATAACTGTTCACACCTCTACTGACAAGCAAGTTCAAGAAAGCTGCCAAAACAGCCTCCTTGAACTTACCTTTTGATATCTTATGATCTTACAAAAGATATCTCATCTTATTAAGCGTTCAAGTATTTCACTGTAAGCTTGACTACCCCAAATTGAATACATGATTAAGAACATAAAAAATTCCGTCTTACTCTGTAGTTCTAATGGAAACAAACCAAATTTAAGCATAAATTGTTTTACATTTTGCAGCCAACAAAAGCGCTGCTTCAAGTGATAAAGCAGAAATTGAAAACAACACAATTTCTCGATTCAATCCCTCGAATACCATCAAGATAATTACTATCGCTTCAACTGTAGCAATCACCTTCGAGATTATTCCATATTTAATTTGCTCAAATTGATCCAGCGGCTTGTTTTCATCGCCAACCGGTGCCAGCATGAGTATCGTTGTCAAGCAGACAACTACGATAATAACCAATATTAACGGGTTAATATCTGATACCAAAAACCGACAACCAATTGTCAGAAAGGCAAACGTAATTGTCGACGTCAAATAACATCTTTCATAATTTCGTGCATGATACCCACCGGCAAAAATCCGTAGTGGGAAAAACACTATAAAAAATGCTAATGTCCCTGGTAAGCATTGAAAAACGATCCCCAATAACAGCAACGTGCCCCAACCAAGGATCCGAGCAAACATGGCTTCATAAGCATATATGTACATCTCTTTATCGTCTGAAGCAATGATCTGCTTGTTGATGGCGACTTCCGCTAGCTTTTCTGCTGCTTTTCTATACATTACCTTTTATACTTCAAAAGAGCGTCCGGAATTTTTGCCTGGTGGAATATGTCCATACAGGCAGCATTGACATTCAGTATTGCTAAGGCCATGGCGAAAGCGGTGCACATTCTAACTGCGTACGAAAAAAATTTGCTTTTCATCATTAAAACTCCTTTCAAATACATGTCCAAAACTTTATTTTAATATAGCACAAAACTGGCTTAGTTGTTTTGAGATTGCAAAATTGACGAGTTTTCTTGCTTATCCAGCAATTTATTAACAAAATATTCATTTTTCAGCATAATATTTACCATTAGAATGAAAGAATTATCGTTGTAACTAAAAACAACATTGCCTTCATAATTTAAGACGGCAGTTCTTAAATTGGTCAGACCAAAACCATGGTATCCCTCATCCAGTTTTGTAGACCTAATTGTATCGTTAATTTCTATTAGCTGTTGTTGGGGATTTTTTGAATTTTCTATGCTGATTAATAGCATATCCTTGTGCTTATGAATATTCAGCTTTATATATTTCTGGTTTTTACTATCCGAAATTTCTTGGCAGGCTGTTGTCGCATTATCTAACGCATTTCCAAAAATTGCACATGTATCAGAGTAGTTTATAAAAGATAAATCTCCAAAACCTATGTTAATTTGAAATTCTATGCCGGATTTCTCACATTCGCGCTGCTTTTGATAAAGAATAACGTTAAGCGCTCTATTGGTTGAAAAACCGAATGGTTGCATAAACTTCTGATCTATTTCTTTACCAAGGGTACCAATATACTGGGATAAATCGGCATCAGATTCATTCACCATTCCTTCAATGCTAGCAAGATAATGCTTAAAATCATGTGCCATGTGCTCCATTTCCAATAAGCTCTGTTCTTGCTTGCGGTACGCCTCATCCTGATAGTTCTGATATTTCTGAGCCAATGATAACTGACTTTTAAGCTCCGCATTTTCCATTTTAGAGTCATAAACATTGAACACAATTAGATTGACTATAAGTAAACCAAGGCATATGCTTGAAAGTAAAACCGTATTTAATTTTGTATAGGGTATCCACTGCTCAACGTACAATAATATATAGACAGTGATGAGGCTTACCACAGGAAGAGTAAGCAGGAGAGAAGTATTTACGCCAATTCTATTATGCTTGTAGTATTTACCTTTACAATTATATAACGTTGCAATAATACGCAATATCAATATTAGCGCTATTCTACTAATTACTATTCCGATGATGCGGTCCGAAGTATGTAGAAGT
This sequence comes from Candidatus Fimivivens sp., assembly GCA_034933525.1. Lineage (GTDB taxonomy): Bacteria > Bacillota > Clostridia > Oscillospirales > Ruminococcaceae > Yanshouia. The sequence continues at coordinate 196,966 of JAYFNI010000001.1, read as the reverse complement.
ATTTGCTCAATGGGCTTATTCAAAAGGCTGGATAGTAAAAATCCTGTTATAAATGATACAAAAACCATTATCACAATAAAAAATGACATCAAGCCAGCCTTCGCAAATAAGGATCCTTGAAATAAATAATGTAAGAGTAATGTTCCACTAATAATACTCATAATTGTATTGAATCCAGGTATTTTAAAACTGTTTACACCAAATAAAACGCAAGATACTAGAAAAATGGCTAGCCAATATGATAAACGGCTGGTTCTTTTTTTGGTTAAGTAATATCCTGAAAATTGTAATAAGATTATAAATTCAACTACACAATGTCCTAGTTCAATAATTTGCATAATTACACTTCCTATTGAATCATTTAATACTCACATATCTATGTAACTCAGTCATAAAGCTTTGCAAATAATTTCTTGATATCACTATTTCTTTACCATTTTCCATAGTAATGATATTGTTTTTTTCACACTGAATATAATCAAAATTGACGATATAGCTTTGATTAGGATATGCGAATTGATTAAATGGTAGTTTTTGAAATAATATATTTAAATTTTCCCATGTTTCGTAACACTGATCTTTATAGTATATACTCCTTTTCCTGTTATAAGATTCGATAAGAATAATATCATCCACATTAAAATAGTGAATAGCTTCCAAACATTTTACTTGTATTCTTGCTTTACTTCTCCTTATTTTTTGTATTCCAGCATTTAAAGCTTCATTTAATTCATTCTGCAAAATTGGTTTTACTATATAACGAAAAACATCTGCATAATATCCTTGTCTAGCATATTGTTCAAGTGAGGTAACCAGAATGATAATGCAGTCATTACCTTGATTTCTTAATTGACAACCAACGTCTATGCCATTAATTCCGTTTTCCAATTTAATATCTAAAAATAGAATATCATAATTACATGGGGCAACCAGCAACTCATTAGCCGTTATAAACTCTTGTAAAGAAAATTCAATACCATATTGCAAAGAATAAGCTATTATCTTATCTTTTAAAATTTTCCTATGAATATCTTCATCATCACATACTGCCAGTCGGAGCATATAGTATCCATCCAGTTCTCGTAATTTTTCTTAATCATTTTCAGGTTATAAAACACGCGGAACAAATGAACTAATTCCTCTTCTAACGGTAATTAACTTATTTGTCGGCTTATTATACCAAAATTCACCAAATCTTTCAATATAATATCTTCTCTACTTAACAAGCAAGATTATTTGCTGTATTTTAGACGAATCGTTAGCCGAAAAGGCGTTCAAGTTGCTTCTGATGTTGCTAAAGCAACTGGACATAAGTTATATGTTGTAGGTCAAGGTTCTTTAGATAACCCTATTGAGCGCCTGAATCTAAGCACAGAAAAGCATATTATATACAAGCCGGCCGTTGGTCCAGAAGAAATAGCTGAACTATTGGGAAACGCCAAAGCTGTTTTAATGCCCACCTATTATCTGGAACCGTTTGGAGGCGTTAACGTAGAGGCACAGCTTTGTGGAACGCCTGTCATTACGACTGACTGGGGTGCTTTTACAGAAACAGTTCTGCATGGCGTCACCGGCTATCGTTGTAGAGTTTTTGAAGAATTTTGTTGGGCAGTGAATAATATTTCTAATATAAACCCAAGAAAATGCCGTGAGTGGGCAGAAAGAAACTACACTATGGAACGTATAGGTAAAATGTATGAAGAATATTTCCAACGTGTTTACCGCCTCTTTGATGATGGATGGTCTGCACCTAATAAAGGTCGTCACGAGCTAAGTTGGCTAGAACGCTACTACCCTAATAATTAAGTAAAAAGTCTACATCATATTTCAAGGCACTTTACTTTTGACGCAAAAGCAAAGTACATAGTTTTTAATCCTGTGTCTGAGTTGCTTCCCCATTTTCTTTTGACTTAAGCTATAGCTCTAGCAGTGCAATTTTAGACGCAGCTTCATTCAGCTTTTGATTGCTGAATTCATTCTACTCGAACGTGTTTTAACTACCGTGTACCTGTTGCCAGCCGTTATCAACAGACGGCTGGCATTCTTGCTGCATTTTATAAATAATACTATGAGGCTTGTTAACTCACTAACTAAACCACGCGCTCAGGTCACCTACCGGGCTTGTCCCTTGGGTTAACACGGGTCGCAATTCAATTATATTGCCTATGCTTGCTCACAATCCTCTTATCCTTTATGCTAAAGAATCTCCGCATCGCCTTTAACAAATCTGACGCCTATTCCTTTATTTTTTTATGAGGGACGAACTGTTGTCCGTTTACTAAGTAGATATCGTTTCAAAGGATTTTCTTGTGTGTTAAAGTCACAAACTTCATCACACGTTATGACTATCTTACTCTGAGTATTGCGCTTGTCGCTATTTGAAGATATAATGATGAATAATAACATAATATGGATTAATTTAGCTCTAAAATATACATGTGACATTTAGAAACACAGGGAGGATTTTAAAATAAAAGTATATAAAAAAATAATTTGAAAAAGGAAAAATATGAGGGAAATATCTAAAGTTAAGATTTTTATTCTTTCGCTGATCGACTTTTCAGATGCTATCTTCACTGGAATCATAGCTTCCTATCTAATGTATTATTTTTTGCCATCTGAGGACTCGGGACTCATCACCTTATTGCCTCGGGCCGCATTGAGTTTTAGCATAGTAAAAGCAGTTGGATTTGTTTTCGACCTTTTCATAGATATATTTATTTCAAAATTTTTAGATAGTAGAAAATCTGGTAAGGCAGGCAGACGAATTCCCATTATGAGAAGTAGTTTGATTGCATTGATTTTGTCGACGTCTCTCATTTTTTTTGTTCCTTATAAAGAACCTACTGTTTGGAATGCTCTTTGGCTCGGCTTCTTTTTAATAGTTTACTATATGTCATTTTCACTTTACTATGTTTCTTATTATGCGTTGGAACAAGAGGTTGTTCCAGCAGGCAAGAAACGAACCTATACATATTTAGTGTCGGCAATCACCTATTTTTTCGGAACAATTATGGTCATTCTCCTTCCTGAATTTAAAAGTATATTGGTGGATTTAAACTTTTCTGTAATGACCTCGTGGAAGATCGTGGTTTTGGCTCTGAGCTTGTTGGCTGGTTTGGCTGCCTGGCTGCCTATGACTGTTGTTAAAGAAACGGATTATTTTGTATCCGATGATTATCACCTATCGATTAAACAAACCATAAAAGAAATATTTTCAATTGAACAATTCAGATGGGCGTTTATCGGTTTTTTTGCGCTTAATATATTAACCTTTGCCATTGATTCGTTAGACCTATACTACATCACCATATTATTTTCTTTGCCGGAAGAAGCTTTTTCAATGGCACAGAGCATTTATTATATTATAGCAACTGCTACAATCTTTTTTGCGGTTTATATAGCGGGCCGAACTAGCGTGAAAAAGCAGATGTGTATTGCGGCTGTTTTGTGTTGTTTAGCCTTTATCAATATTTTGCTGGCGCCTATTTTGTTAAACTTCATAAGTGGAACGGTGCTACTCATTATTTATTATGGATGCTTGGTATATCCTTACGCTACTTACTCGGTTTTTCCTTATGTTATTTTTGCGGATATTGCTGAATATGACAGAAAGGTGAATCAAAAGCACCGTTCTGGATTCCATTGTGCGTTCCAAAATTTTTCGTTTAAGTTTTCGCAAACTTTTGCATTTGTAGTTTTACCTTTCACTATAAGAATTGGGGCCGCTTCTGGCTCTAATGTAAGTAAGGTGGGGCTCTACTGTTCCGGACTGATCTGCCTGACTTTTTCTGTGCTCACGTTATTTGCTTTTAACAAATATCAAGAACCGGATATAAGCATTAGCCAGTTAGAAACGTTTTGCAAGGAGAATTGCAAAGTATGACCTATGCAGAAAAGAAATTCAAGGCCTTACTTTTTGTTTCAACTTTAAGTATGGTACTTGAGTACCTTGTGATTTTAGTAGATAACATCATTGTGGGAAATGTGCTGGGTGAAGAAGCTCTTTCCGCAGTCACCTTGGTAATGCCGTATTTTACATTTTGCATTTTCCTGCGGATGTTAGTTTCTGTTGGAACACCCATTTTAATGACGATAGAAATTGGAAAAGGCAGCAGAAAAACTGCAAACCAATATTTTAGTCAAGGTGTTATCTTATCATTGATGGTGGGAATTATTTCCACCATGCTGTCTATCGCATTTAAGCATCAAATACTGCACTTGCTTGGTGTTACATCAAGCGCTTATATGTATGCGGAAGCATACTTTAGTATTTTAATTTTAATGCCTTTGATTCAACCAATAAGCAGCACGATGTTTTTGGTTATTTTAAGTGAGGGGAATGTAAAGCTAACCTCGTTTGTGATCCTGTTTCAAATGATTATAAATGTGATGGTGTCTTTTCTTTTATGCCAATGGTTAGGCATCTCAGGTGTTGCGTTGGGAACTATTGTATCCAATGTGCTTGCATTTTTAATTGTGCTTCTTCATTTTCGTCAAAAAAGTAATCAGTTAAAATTCGGTTGGCATTTTGATTATAAAAAGGTTTTTGCCATATTTAAGTTTAGCTTAAATGATGCAACGACCTATTTGTTTGTTGGTTCTGCAACATTGATTATCAATCTGTTTTTGCTGCGTAATTTTGGAGAAAACGCCATAATTATTTTTACAGTAGTTTTAAATGTTCTAACTTTTCTACTGATGGGATTCGACGGAATAGGACAATCCATACAATCCCTTATCAATATTTATTACGGCGAGAATAACACCAAGGGAATCAAAAAGACCATGAAGGTGGCCTTTACAACCTCCTTAATTGAAGGCGCAGTGATTATGGCTATTATGATGATTTTTGCAAAATACATTGTAAGAAGCTTTGGTATCAGCGATTATGAACTGATAAAACAAACCGTCGTCGCCATCAGAATTGTTTCAATTAGTACCATTCTAACGAGCATCGTTCTACTGTTTACTTCTTATTATCTATATATCGAAAAAATCGGGTTAGCTATAACGATAACTGCATTCAGTAATTTTATTTTTCGAATTTTGTCTGCGTTTCTTTTTGGAAGATTATTTGATCTTACCGGAGTTTGGATCGGCATTGTAGTCGGAGAAATATTAACGATATTATTAATTCCATTGCTCGGAAAGATAATGAGTAACGGACTTACAGTTCCACTGCTAATTGATAAAAGAATGGACGAACAGATTTTTTCGTTCGACATCATGGCTACCCAAGAAAGCATCATGGAGTTAAGAGATCAGATTGAAAGTATTTTGGTCTCAAAGAAATTTGACCACAAACGAATTCTAAAGGTGATTCTCGTTGTGGAAGAGCAATGTATGCTAACGGTGGAAAAAAACATATTTAAAAAAATTATTATAGAGTGTACATTAAATTTGAATAAGGGAATTGAGCTTATAATACGCGATAACTCTGATATGTATGATTCTACAGATCTAGATTCAGATGTCACCTCCATGACTAACTATACAGGATTAATGATTTTGGGGAATATTACAAAAAGTCAATATCTGCCTACATCAGGCGATAATAAGGTTGTATTTACATTTTAGGTTTTTTATTTTGTAAAGTTATAAAATTTAGTATTTGATCTTAATGTATGTTCTCAATTGAAAATCCGCAAAGGCAGCTTTATTTGCCTTTAGAATCGCTCACCTGACTAATATATCAGGGAGCGATTTTTATACAAGAATATGTTATTTTGTCAAAAATTATATTTTTTTATTAACAATTTTGATATAATAAAGATATATAGACCACAGAATATTGGAGGAACATGTTATGACTATTAACAAAAATGTAAACGGAACGGAATGTGTACTTACCCTGACAGGTCGTCTAGATACAACGACTGCGCCGCAACTGGAAGCGGAAATAAATGCTACTGTTGTAGGAATCACTCTATTAACTCTGGATTTTGAAGCGCTAGAGTACCTATCTTCCGCTGGGCTCCGTGTGATTCTCTCAACACAAAAAACCATGAATAAGCAGGGCAAGATGGTGATTAAGCATGTCAATGAAACTATTATGGAAGTGTTTGAAGTGACAGGTTTTGTTGACATCCTATCCATTCAATAAGGCAGATTTATGGTTATAAAAACAAGGTGGCTAAAGTGAAAACTGCTTACATTGGCTTTGATGTATTCTATGATGCCCTTTGTGCGTTACATAAGTTCAGCGAAGTCATGGAGATATTCACCTGTGAAGTTGATAATGAATTTGAATTTAATTCTCAGGTAATAGCCTTTGCAAAAAAGCTTAATATACCTTATCAAATTTCTCCTATCACCACTGACGATATAGACAGGCTTCAAAAAAATGGATGTGAGGCTGTTATTTGTGCAGGTTATTACCACAAGATTCCCACATCCCACACGCTTCCAATAGTCAACATACATCCGGCCATGCTTCCCGTAGGGCGGGGGGCATGGCCTACTCCGCTAACAATTCTAATGCAATTGCCTGTGAGCGGCGTGACCATTCATAAACTGACCGAGGAATATGATGCGGGCGATATTCTTCTTTCACAATCCTTTTTAGTCGCTCCCAATGATAATTTGGAATTGCTTACCGATAAAATTAGACAACTTTTGCCGGATATGATAGAACAGCTTGTGACAAATTTTAAAAGACTGTATGACCATGCAGTGCCACAGGGCAAAGGAGAATATTGGGCTACTCCAAACGAAGCGGATTGGACGATTACACCGGATATGAACCCCACACAGATTGATTTGGTACTTCGGGCGTTTTATGGTTTCGAGTGCATTTTAAAGCTGCCAGATGAAGCATTTTCATTGGTACATGGTAAATTTGTTTGCCAAACGCGTAAAACAGAAAATTGCTTTTCTGTATCAGGTGGCATAATTGAGGCAGAAAAGGTTAGGAAGTTGGAAGTATATTATGGCGGCAATTGAACTGAGCCAAAAAGATAAAATTGAATCCTTGCGAAAGCAGTATGGACACGAAACAGCGTCCCATGCATTTGCCTCCCTTTTTGCGTGGCAAAAGGATATGGGACTTTCTTTGTTTTTATCCGAAGAACTATTTGCAGTAAAAAGCAAATGGAAGGGAAAAAATGCATGGTTTTTCCCCTGTGGCAGCGAAAGCGCCAAGCGGAATTTTATCACAGAGCATATCAATGAACCGCATTTTCGCCTTTGCTATATGCGGCAGGAAGATGTGGATTTTTCCGAAACCTTTTTTAAACGAAAGTTTCGTTTTACAGAGAATCTCTGTGATCATGAATATCTATATGACCGCAAAGAACAAATAGATCTCGCCGGCAAACGCTTTTCTTCAATGAGAAAAAGTTGTGCGCAAGTTATGCGCGTACATAAGCTCGATTATGAAATCCTGTCTGTACAGCGGTTGTCCTCTGTCATGGAGGTAATCGACGTATGGGCGCAGAAGGTACATCAAAACGGTGAGGGCGGGTTGCAAGATTCGTTTGCAACAAAAAGCTTGCTTAATGCCGCTAATGAACTCGATATTTTAGGAATTCTGGTTTATGTGGACGGCGTAGCATTTGCGATTTATGGGGGATATGGCTTATCAGAACATGTCTTTGATCTTAGCATTGCCAAGCAGAAAGACAATCTGCCAGGGTTATCTGTATTTGGCAGACGAGAATTATTACGGTCATTGCCGCCACAATACATCTATGTGAACGGAGAAGAGGATCTGGGGCTAGAGGGACTTAGAACATTAAAGCAGCTTATGCGCCCAGTGAAAATAGAATTGATGTTTGAAGGCGAGGTAAATATCCATGAATGAGAATGCGAACCAGCAGGATCGATTTACCGGTAAAATGTTTAAAGCCTTACTGATTCCATCAATGATTTCTTACTTAGGCCTAGCCATAGGAGACATAGCGGATGCTGTCGTTGTTGGCCAGAGGATGGGTGCAATCGGGCTTGCAGCAATTAGCTTGGCTCTGCCTGTGTATATGATTATCAATGTGTTTGTCCATGGATTTGGCAGCGGCGGCTCTATTCGTTATGCAAAGCTTATGGGCGAGGGGCGCGAAGCAGAGGCCGTTGAAAGCTTTCGCCAAGTCATCCAGACCGCGATTGCCATTAGCGCTCTTCTTGCAATTTTAGGAAATATATTCTTAACTCCGCTTTTAAAGATTCTAGGCACAACAGCCGCTGATGGTGTTGTATTCATAACGAGCAAAACTTATATTCAGATCATTATAACGGGGATGCCCATTCTATTTATTTCTTATCTCCTAAATTACTACCTTCGAAATGATGAATATGCAAAGATGGCAGGCATTGGATTTACAATAGGGAATCTATGCGACTTTGCTCTTAATATTGTGTTTGTTCTAATACTTGATTTTGGGGCAGCAGGGGCTGCTTGGTCTACTGTTTTAGGGCAGTTGATCTCTATTGGGATTTATCTTCCCTGCTTAATGGGCAAAGAAAGCCGTTTAAAGTTTAAGGTAATTTTGCCTAATATAAAACTTGCTTTTCGCTGCTTTCGATTGGGCTTTTCGTTGTCCATCGGCTACATTTTTCAAATGTTCTTTCTTCTAGTCGTAAACAACGTATTAATGCGCGCGGGGGGCGCAATAGGAATTGCTGTCTTTAATGTTGTTCAAAACACGTCATACTTTGTGATTTATATTTGTGACAGCGCCGCAAAAGCCGCCCAACCGCTTATCAGCACCTTCTGCGGCGAGCATAATGAAGCTGCAAAAAAACATGTCATACGTCTTGAAATGATGACAGCCTATACCTTGGCGGCGGTCGCAACAGGCATAATCGCTGTTTTCCCAAATGTAATTTGTCAGGTTTTCGGAATAGGGTTGGCGGAGGAAATGTCCCTTGGTAAAACCGCGTTGCGTATATTCTGTATCGCAATTCCTTTCATTGTAATCAATATCTTAAAAGGTAATAATTATCAATCTTGCGAAAATGAAAAAGGTGCCTATATTATTGCGATGCTTAGGGGCGCTTTAGTACTACTGCCGGTCACATGCTTTTGTGCCACACTCGGCATAAGGGGGCTTTGGTGGCTTTATCCTATTACTGAAATTCTTTCACTGATGATTATTATGGTTTGGCAATATTTTTATTCTGAAAAAGAGAGCCAGCTTGATGCCCAAAGAATCTACCACCAAATTATCGAAAGTAATAGCGATGATATCGGTGCTATGTCATTAGAAGCGGAGCACTTTTGTAATACGTGGAACGCGGACAGCAAGCAGACCTATTTTGTAACGATGGTGGTAGAGGAAGTTTGCCTGGCAATTCTCAACCATGCTACTGACAGTAAAGATAGCTACATTGAATTGACCCTTGTTGCGTTAGAGGATAAAAGCTTCGAGCTGCATATCCGTGATAATAAAACAAAGTTTAATCCTTTTTCATTACATACTGAAAAAGCAAATGACAATTACGACTTTGACGTGGATGCCATGGGAATGCTTATTATCCAAAAAAAAGCCAAAGATTTTTTTTATAGACGGTATCAGGGCTTTAACACACTGGTGGTAAGAATATAGGGGGAACGCAAATGAGGCAGTCACTGAAAACGAAGATGACATGTATTGTGTTAATAATTGCCGTTGTTCTTTCGGCCGCAGCCATATTAGTAGGGTATCGTGTGTATGCCAACACAATGGATTCTTATTTTAAAACGCAGGCGATGAATCTGGCAAAAACCGTCGCAGTTACAGTGGACAAAGCCGCCATTGAACGCTACTCAAAAGAAGTACTGGATATTTATCGTAAAACTGACACATCTTCTATACATACTCCTGAAGATGAAAAGAGATATCTTTCTTTATATGATGAAATTGAAGATGATAGCTATAAGAATCAGCTAAATTTGCTCAAAGACATTAAACGCTCAAATAATATTTTATGTCTCTATGTTACAACTATTGACCCGCAAAGCAAGACAGGTATCTATATTATGGATTCAGATGAGTCAGAAAGCGCTTGCCCTATTGGTACATGGGATGTTATTTATGAGGAAAACCAGGGAATCTTTGATAATCCGGAAAGAGGCTTTCCGGCCTATATAACCAACACAGACGAGTTTGGATGGCTTTGCTCTGCGGGAGCGGCTATTACCAATGACCGCTCAGAAGTAGTAGGGTATGCTATGCTCGACGTCTCGATGAATGCTGTCATGAACGATCGTCGCGATTTTCTAGCAAAACTTTGCTTTATTTTGATCACGATAACAATGGTTTTAATTGGGCTAATTGTTTACTTTGTGAACAATAAGGTTGTGCGACCCATTAACACACTGGCCATGGCAACAGGCTCTTTTGTAGCGGATATCGAAGAAGAAACTGCAAAACAAGGGCAATCATCTATTTCAAAATTGGTGATTAAAACAGGAGATGAAATAGAAAATCTTTCTGATTCCATCAAAACAATGGAACAGGAAATTCATAGGTACATTCAGAATCTTACAAAAGTAACCGCTGAAAAAGAACGCATTGGCGCAGAGCTGGATGTTGCCACACATATCCAGTCGAGTATGCTGCCCTGCATTTTCCCTGCATTCCCTTCAAGGGAAGAATTTGATATTTATGCCACCATGCAGCCTGCAAAAGAGGTTGGTGGAGATTTTTACGATTTTTTCTTAATTGACAACGACCATCTTGCTGTTGTAATTGCTGATGTTTCGGGCAAGGGCGTTCCAGCAGCGCTGTTTATGGTTATTGCAAAAACCTTAATAAAAAATTATTGTCAAGCAGGGCTTTCTCCTGCGGATGTCTTTACGGCTGCAAATCGCCAACTTTGCGAAAACAACGAAGCCGGGCTTTTTGTAACGGCATGGATGGGCGTACTGGAAATTAACACAGGAAAGTTTACCTATGTTAACGCCGGACATAATCCGCCACTTATTAAGCGCCGCGATGGAGAATTTGAATATTTGAAATGCCGACCCGGTTTTGTGCTTGCCGGTATGGAAGAAATCAAATATCGTCAAAACGAGATGGAATTGTATGCGGGAGACACCTTGTATCTCTATACCGATGGCGTAACCGAGGCCACCGATACAATGAATGAACTTTACGGCGAAGCGCGACTTCAGGAAATTTTAAACAAGAACGCGTATGCGCCCCTAGGTGACTTACTTCCGACCATCAGAGCGGATATTGATCTGTTTGTAAAAGGTGCGCCACAGTTTGATGATATCACAATGCTTGGGCTAAGAATAAGCGGAGGGAAGCTATGAAAAACTTAACAGTACCTGCAAGTACCCTAAAGCTTGATGATGTTCTGGATTTTATAAATGCAGAGCTTGAATCACACGACTTCCCTATAAAAGTGCAGATGCAAATTGCGATTGCTGTGGAAGAAGTTTTTGTAAATATAGCCAATTATGCCTATTCCCCTTCAGAGGGAGACGTAATGGTGTGTTGTGGGATTGAGAACGACCCACTTGCAGTTACGATACAGTTTATAGATAGTGGCAAGCCTTATGATCCTCTTTTAAAGAGCGACCCCGATACAACACTTTCCGCAGAAGAGCGTGATATCGGGGGGCTTGGCATTTTTATGGTCAAAAAAAGCATGGATCATATTCACTATGAATACAAGAACCAAAAAAACATTTTGACTATCAAAAAAAAGGGGTAGTTTTATATTAATCGATTTAGCCTTATGCTATCTACATTTTTGCGAGGTGAAAGCGGATGTTTAAAAAGGATAACCTGTTTTTTGAAAAACTTGAACAGAGCATCGGTTATCTTTATGTAATTGAAGAAAATACATTTTCAATTGTTTATATGAGTGAGGCTATGGCATCAACCTGTACTGAAGCGAATAACAATGGGCATTGCTTTGAAATTCTGCACGGTAGAAAGACACCATGCCCTTTTTGCCCACAATCAGTCTCAGAACAAAAAAGTATACGCCTTGATGGTTATATATCAAGTACGAAAAAGTGGTTTCAATATAAAATGATAGGCTTTTCTGCTAATCAAGAAAAATACAGAATAGTCCATATGGATGAAGTCGAAAATATGATGAGCCTGAGTTGTGAGGCAATAAGTCAAATATCAACTTATAAAAGTTTATATGAGGAAAATGATAGAATGAAGAACCAACTGTTATATGATGCTTCGCACGACGGCATGACAGGGCTTTATAACAAAGCGAGCTATCTGCGGGATGTTGAACAGATTGCGTTTCTAAATCAATCATTTGGGATTATTGTGTGTGATGTCAACAACCTAAAACGTATTAATGACAGTTTCGGTCATATGGCGGGCGATAAAATTATCAGAACAGCTGCCCGTATCTTGAAATCTGCTGAAGATGAAAAAACGAGATGCTACCGCATTGGCGGCGATGAATTTGCAATTTTGCAAACTCCTTGTGATGTAGAAGTAATTCAAGAGCTGGCTATTGAAATTGATGAACAGATAAAAAACCATTGTGATAATAATTTATCCGTTGCGATTGGTTGGGCATTCGGAAAATCAGATGATGATTTTCAAGCCATCTTCAAAAAAGCTGATCAAGAAATGTATAAGGATAAAGAAAGAATAAAAAATTGTATTGTGTGATTTATGGAAATAAATGCTTATTATTCAAAAGGCAATACAATAAACCAAAAATGGCTTCCTTACCTGTAATAGTGGTATTAAAAAAATGGATTGACCCTGCCACAAGTTAAGATTCTCATATGAAAATATTGTACTAATCTGCTGTGTTTTAATTTTTCGTACTATCTTGCTGTTCGCAAGCCCAAGGGGTATCCTTGGGCTTGTTATATTAATGGGTAACTCATTAAGCTCTGCATTATTTTTGATTAAACCTATAATATGAAGACAAGTCAATCCTTGCTTCTTAAATACTTTATACAACAGAAAATGCCCATAACAACAAGGACTGCCTTTAAAGCAGCGTATATATAATTAAAGTAAATTGATATTAAAACGTACGATGACATATTTTTTCTCCTTTTGTTAGCTGAGATGGCACTTCAACTTTTGTTTTCGCAAAAAAGTCCTAGCAGTCCAGCAATCTTCCCCTGTAGCGTTAAAAACAGCATTCCATAAAGGACAAGCGGCAAGGCCATTCCCAAATAATCATAAGGGGACTGTATAAGTAAATTGAACAGAGCGTGCAAAGTAATGGCAATGGACAATAGCCCAAAAGTGCCGGTATAAAAAAGCTTTTTTTGCGTTTTAACATAGGTCATCCCAGTGCCGACTGTCATCGTGCACAGTCCATGCATTAAACTGGCAGAAAAGCCTCTTGCGGCTGCCCAGCCTACCGAAACGATTCCTAGGTTGTTGACCAGTATGACGGTGTTTTCTAAGATGGCAAAGCCTACGCCAACGGCCATAGCGACAGCCAAAATACCTTTAGGGCTGTCATCCAGCAAAAGCGCATATAGTAGCACTGGCAGTGCTTTTAAGCATTCCTCAATAATCGGCGGAATAACTTCGGTAAAGCCGCGTGCCGTCAGTCCAGACACCGGGAAGACCAACGTATTGATCTCATATGCCGAAAGCGCCGTTACAGTGCCCAGAAGCATAAATCCTATAATGAAGCGTGACCTTGTCTCTAACAACGGCAGCATCAGCAACATGGGAATTGTCATACACAGGAAAACTATATATACCATTGGCGCACCCCCTTTTGGGCCAGCGGCAGCAAAATGAGCTCCAAGATGCCAGCTGTGGCAAGTGCTATGTTTCCAATCGCCTGTGGTAGCTGAGGCAGTTGACAGATAATTTCGACAAGGCAAAATAAGATAACACAGGCATTATAAGGACGCATCACCTTAATTATGCCCAATTCAACATCGGGCATAATGAGATGCTTTAGCGCAAAATACAACGTAAGACCCATGGGCACAGCAAATAAAAGCAACGGTAGATTAAGCGGTGACTCTACGTTAAGGCATCCATACAAAACTAGTATCCAAAAAGCCAGCGTGGCCGCCTGCGCAGAAATTCTGTATATATAAAGTTCTTTTTCGCCACCGTCAGCCAGTCGGTCCATCGCACCATAATAAGATGACAGCAAAAAGAAATATGCCCCAACATGCCCGAAGTAACCGACGTGAAAGCCTTCAGGCTGTGTCTGGTACACCAGCATATAGCTGGCGGAGAACAGCGCGCCGAAAAAATAGCTGACCATACCGTAAAGGATGATTTTAAAGAACAGCGGTTGTTTATATCGCACACATGCGGCGATACCATAACACACTGCTGCCAAAGAAACTATCAGCCGAAACCCCAACATATGTAGCCGCCTTACATTTGTTTTTTTGTTTTTTTGTGCATAATTGTCCACATCGTCAGCATGCCTATAATCATACCGACAATGACACTGGTTGCAATAGGCGCGACATCAACCTTGCCGCCCTCGGCAGAAAACAAGCTTTGACCACGTGCGATATTTTGTAACGTCTGGTTTCCCGACCGTATCGCCGAATTGGCACCCTGCAGATAGGCATTATACTGACCCATATAATCCTGTATTTCAACCATCAGTTGCTGCATCTGCATACCCAACATTTCCTGGTATTGGCTCAGACTTTGAATGGCAACTTCCCACTGTTGAGATGTGTGTGTATAGTCGTTGCCATTTGTGTCATAATGCAGAGCATGGGCTTTAAAGTAGGTCACCATGTCTTCTGGCATGGTTGTACTTTTATTTTGGATCTTAGCTTCATTTTGCAGTGAGCGCGCCTTTCCAATATAAGTAGCAACCTCTTTCTGATTCTCCTGCATATCTTTTATTTGATTGATGCCGTCCAAAGCGCTGTTTCGGGCTTGTTGGGATAGTTGCAGATTCATCTTAGCAAATATCAGTGCCAGCGACTCAGTCGGAATTGAATCAATACTATTCATTGCGCCAATTGCTTGTTGGTTGTTATTTACCATTGTACCAGTCAAGGGCGCTAAACCTCCCACATCAGACGGGAGCAGTGCATCAATCGACGCAGTTCCAATTGGTTCCAGCTGATTAAAAAGATCAAGAGTTGTATCAAAATCTGGGGTGGGTGAATTAAGATTTTGCTGCAACTGCTGCGACAGTATGATAGCTTGCTGTATATCACGCTGGGTCTCTTGTATATCCTTTTTCTCAGTTGCCATCGCAATAGATGTTGCCATTAGGAATGCTAAGGTCAACGGGCCGATTGAGCGCACTATAAATTTGCAAAACGTCATATATATACCCCCAAAAATTTTACATAATTTATTTTTAGAAATCAAAGTAAAAAATTATTAAGTAAAGATCCAATATATAATATAATGAAGCCTACCGGCTTTTTAATGGTACTCCCCTTCACCCTGGTTTATGTTAAGCCCAGAAGATTATCTTCTGGGCTTGGTCCGTGGGTAAACATAATACGACGCTCAAATCTCAATTTCTACTGGAGTTGTTACCTTCTCATTGACCTAAATTATACCAGATATAATTCTGAAATCCCATGCCTAGAAGGTAAAATTTTTACATACTTGGGTATGTCAGGGCGTATTTCTGTGTCTGCACAGTTGATTGACGCTAAAATCAGAGGGATTATCGCTTAAGTAAAAATTAAAACCCGTATTCATACCCTAATTTTCTAAATTATTCGACCCACTTATGGCAATAATAGCAATATGTACACTTGTGTATTAGAATTACAAGATCTTAAAATTTACAGATTGGTCTTAGGTATATGAAAAAGAAAGTTGCAATTATTGGTAGCGGAATAGGTGGATTATGTACTGGAATTAGGCTGTTATATGAGGGCTTTGAAGTAGATATTTATGAAAAGCAAAAATCCGCCGGAGGCGTAACAGGAACAAACCCAAAAAATGGATTCAGATTTGATACAACTGCTTCAATAGCGCTTGATCCAATAGAATATGATACTGTTTTTATAGATTGTGGATTAAATCCTAGACAGTACTTTAACTTTATTGATTTAGATGTTCTTTATACCGTGTTTTTTGAAAATGGTAATACATGGAAACTTGATATAAACGGGAATACTCAAAAAGAGAATTTTTTAAACTTTTTTGGTGAGCCTTTTAAAAATTATGCTACCTTTACTAATAAACTATATGAAAAGTATCTTATAGCAGATAGTTTTTTTTTGACTCAATCTTTTTGTGATGTTAAAAGCATGGTCAACAGCCAAACATTGTTAGCAGCATTAAAGCTTAAGCCTTATAGAAGTGCATATAGTGAAATTTCCAACTACGTTAACAATGAGAAGCTTCGTAATTTTCTCGCCTTTTTAAGCTTGTATATGGGTGTTTCCCCATATACACTAGCAAACGTGTATGCTTCTGTGGCGGCAGTTACCCAAGTAAGGGGAATTAAACATATAAAGGGTGGAATGTCCGACTATACAACAGCACTAATTATGGCTTTTAAAGACCTAGGCGGTAGGCTTTTTTGCGATATGCCGATCAATGAAATAGCCATAAAAGACCAAAAAGCTTATGGCGTAAAGACAAATGAAAAATTAATTTTATATGACCTTATAGTTTCTAACGTTGACTATTGCTACGCTATTTCAAATCTTATAAAGGTAGAAACCATATCAAAGAGATATAATCCAAGTATGGCTAAGAGAATAAAAATGTCCTGTTCGGTTTTTATTTTAAGACTTGGATTATCAAAAAAGCTAGAAAACTTCAACGTTCACAATGTCTATATAAGCAATGATTTTAAAGAGGAAATAGAGAATTTATTTCATGGGCTATTGCCGCAAAATCCACCGATATATTTTTATTATCCATCATCAATTGACGAAAGCTTTATTATTAACGGAAATGGTTCAATTAACATTATGGTCAGGGTACCAAATCTTAAAGACAATAGCTTTAAATGGGACGATGTAACCATAGAATCATTAAAAACCCTATTAAAGTCAAAATTATCTGAAATATCAGGTATTCGTGATATTCAAAATGTAATAGTTTATGAGGATGTCTTTACACCAGTAGATTTGCAAGAAAAATATAATTGCTATTTAGGGGCGGCCTTTGGGCTAGGACATACAATTTTGCAGAGTATCTTTTTTAGACCTCAGGTTTATAATAGTAAAATTAAAAACTTATATTTCGTCGGATCATCAATTCATCCAGGTAATGGTGTAACAATGGTTATGAAATGCGCGAAAACAGCCGCAGAGAAAATCATAAAAAACACGAGTGGCTAAAAAGAAAAAATTCATTTTGAATGCAAGTGAAGAATTTGTATGTCTTATTTATTGGTATTATAAATGCAGTGTAACACAATAAAAGCCGCCTCTTCAGAGGCGGCTAAAACTTAAAGCAAGCTCTTTGTTATTCAGCATTAGATTGCTCTGTAGCCAAAAATTTTTCTGCCAAGGCGGTGACACGGACTGTATACCCCCACAGCCCATATTGGCAAATTTGTACACGGTATTTTAGTAATACAATATCATGTACCATATTTTACAAACTGCTTGTATTAGAATGTTTTTTGACAGTAAGCTATGCGCCAGTACGCTAGTATCAAGTCTGCTAACAAATAATAGTTGATCGACATTGCGAACAACAGCAAAACGGCATAAAGAATATAACTACGCAATTCAGTATCGGTTTTCACATGGAATCGATGTTTATAATTTGCAAAGAAAAGACATTTTGGGAATTAGAAGGTATCCACCTTTTAGTATATGTAAATCATAAAACAATAATTTCCATTCAGTTTTTAAACCAATGATACATATTACTTTTTACTAATAGAATAGTTGCCCATGCTAATAATCCACAGAGAACTACAGTTATACCTAATAACGCATCATTGAGACTCATATCTAAACACGGTTCGCCTTCAGTGATGCGAAAAAAGGCATCTATTAACCACATAAGTGAGGCGCCCCAGTATATAAAGCCAAGCGTACTGATTTTATAACGATAATTTGGAATTTGGACATACCAAACGATAGTAGTAATGACAGCTGCAAATAATGTAATTAATAAACACATCTTTCTATTCCTCTGGTATAGTAGTCGCTGCTTTTCTATATATGTAAACTGACCCAAGTACCATAATAGACCATACTGCAGTAACAAAAACAGCCATCGAAACGCCCACTGTCGCAATTTCGCACAGCATCGGTACAATATTTTCCGGACTGTTCATTGCGGTCAAAAACGGCGGCCATAGGACGACTTCACCATGCCATATATGCTCAATGGCCAGAAGAAAAACGCCACCCCATAAAAGGTTCTTCAACCAACTTAATTTGTGGCTCCAAGAAAAGTCTGTTCCGCACTGGTTATCAGAAATGATTTCTTTTGGTTTGGAAGCAAATTTTAAGGCTTCTTTCTTTTCTATCCTCTTCTTGATAATAGTTACAACAACAGCTTCTACTGCCGGGGCTAAGAAACATGCCATAGATAATCCCTCCTTTAAAAGAGTAATCAGCATATTCTGGATATCATCTGATTTTCCAACATGCTAATGATTCGTTCTCCTCCGAGTGATGTTCGAAGACACACCTTATTGTATGTATGATTGAAAGTACCAATAATATCTGAATTGCAGCAATACACCAGTTTGTTGATTTTATTTACTATTTCTTTACCGTAGCCTTTTTCAACAACGAGTATCATTCTGCCCTCGCTTGCAAAGTATAGCGGATCGGTTCCCAGAAGCGCATGAACTGCTTTTACAGATGATCTGATCTGAAGTTTATATTCTTCTATGACGGCACCGATATGATGGCTTTCCGATATTTCGCAAAGTGCTGTTGCAACACCACCTCGCGTTGGGTCCCGCATAAGCTTTACATGCTTGATATTTTCTCCTAATGCAGAGATTATTTTAGAAAGCGGATTACAGTCACTCGAAAAATCCCCCTGTAAACCTAGTGCATATCTTTCAAGTAAAATAGTAGTTCCGTGTTCCGCTATGGTCCCTGTCAGGATAATTTCATCGCCTGAGACGATTTGTCTCGGATAAAAGTATTCATGCACGCTTCCAATGCCAGAAGTGTTAATATAGACGCCATCGACCAGTCCCTTTTCTACCACCTTTGTATCCCCTGCCACGATTTTTGCACCAACCAATTGACACACCTTACTCATGGAAGCCGCTAAGGCATCTAGCTTTTCGATTTCAAAACCTTCCTCAATAATAAAACCGACACTAAGAAATAGCGGAACCGCTCCGGCAGCTGTTAGATCGTTAATCGTTCCACATGCGGCAAGCTTTCCAATATCCCCTCCGGGGAAGAAAATCGGCTTTACCACAAAACTGTCTGTTGTAAACGCAAGCCGCTTTGAAGTCATGGTAAAAATAGCAGAATCCTGATATCCGGAAAGTATTTCGTTTTCAAAGTGCTTATAAAAAACATCACGTATAAGCCTGTTTGTAAGTAGGCCACCGTCACCATGCTGTAGAATAATTTTTTGTTCCAAATTCATCCCCCCCATATCTGTAATATGCTGCGCACGCTCCTTCCGAGGATATCATGCATGGTCCAATCGGGTGTTGGGGGGTACATCGGCATCCAAAATTCACACACATATCAGGTGTTGTTTCTCCAATCATTACCTGCCCACACGCACATTCAACAGGAAGGGGTTGCGAATCCGACTTGATTTTCATACCGAATTTTTGTAAAGCATCATAATCTTGATAGTTGCTATTTAACACCAGAGCGGAATCATTTATCTTTCCAATACCTCTCCAATTTGCATTGGATATCTTAAACACATCATTCATAAGACTAAGGGCAGCTTGATTTCCATTATCACTAACGCACTTTTTATATGTATTGATTAATTGAACAGGAATTTCTCCTGTTATTTGTTTGCACAAAATGCTAATCGAAGTAATGATATCCATCTCCTCAAACCCACATATCACGGAAGGAATATGATAGTCAGCGGATATAGATAAAAACGGTTTAATACCGGTTATCGCGGCAACATGACCCGGACAAAGCATACCATCAATGTTCACCTTAGCGTCCCTTAGAATATATTCGATTACCGGTCCCATCCGCTTTAATGCTGTCAAAAGATATAGATTATGTATATTTTCTTTTTGTGCCGTCTGAACTAGCACCGCATAAAGAGGGACTGTTGTTTCAAAGCCAACTGCCGCAAATATAATGCAGCTATTTTTATTTTCCTTTGAAAGTGACAGAACATCCTCAGGTGAGTAAACCGTTACAATCTTTTTCCCTAGCGATTTTTGTTCTTCTAAACATCCTAATGAACCGCGTACTCTTAAAAGGTCTCCAAAAGTGGCAATCATAATACTTTCATTTTTTAGAAGCGTGATTAATGCATCAATGTTTCCCGGTTCCGTTACACAGACAGGGCAGCCCGGACCTGATATCAGATGGATTTTTGGTGTAAGGAGTTTTCTGATTCCAAACCGCGCAATCTGATGCGTATGTGTACCGCATATCTCCATTATTCGAATGTCACTTGTAACGGAAGCATTGATGTGTGAAATAGTTTTTTTAACGAGTTGCATTTCATTATCCGTCATGTGTAATCACTCAACATTTCAGTTAGCGTGTCCTCTAAAAAACCAAAGTATGTATCGTCGATTTTATTGATTGCAAACCCAGCATGCACCATGACTTTATCGCCAATATGCAAGTTGTCTATTAGTAGAATATTAATTTCTTTTCTAACACCCATAATGTCAACCTCGGCATGGGCGTTATTTATTTTAATAACTTTGGCAGGAACAGCAAGGCACATGATCATTCTCCTTTAGAATTGCACCGGCAGCTACCGCCTGTCCGAAGGAAATGCCGCCGTCGTTTGTTGGTAGCACCCGATTGTAATAGACATTAAAATTGCTGGCTTGTAGTCTTTCAATTAGTCGTTCTAGTAAATATACATTTTCAAAAACACCGCCGCTCAGTACAATATCATTGAGTCCAGTGCTGTTTCGAATTTTACATGCACATTCAGCCGTGGCTGCTATCACGGTGTTATGAAACTTTGACGCTATTATCGAATTCAACACCCGATATTTAATATCTTCGAGTATCTCCCTTAGAATATCATCATATTCAAGGATAAAACCATCTTTGGTTTCACAGATGCGATAGTGATAAAAATCACGGACATCTGTATCGGAAAGGTTCTCTAATTCAATTGCCGCCTGCGCATCGTAAGTCATTTCGTTTTGGAAACCACAGAGTGCGGCAACGCAGTCAAAAAGCCTTCCCATGCTTGATGATTCGAAGCATCTAATTCTATTGCGTATTGCAGCCGTAACTATATCCATAACGGCAGAGTCTACCTGATGTAAATATTCACAGGGTTCTATGCCAAGAGCGAACAGATAGGACGCTGCACACCGCCAGGGCTGTTTCACAACACTATCACCGCCTTGTAGCGTTACATATTTTAGGTGCCCAATCCTCTTAAATTTAGATAACGAACCTACGAAGAATTCTCCACCCCATATCGCACCGTCTGTACCCAATCCTGTACCATCATATATGATCCCTATTACATCGTTCGTCAATTTGTTTTCCGCCATGCAGCTCGCCATATGGGCATGATGATGTTGTATTGCGATTTTCTGGCCCACTTGTTCTTTTGCGTAACGTGTCGAAAGATAGTCCGAGTTAAGGTCATGTGCAATAATATCCAAGTGAAACTGAAACAGGTGCCCGAAATGTTCAATTTGCCGCGTAAACGCCTGATAGGTCTGATACGTTTTCAGGTCTCCAATGTACTGGCTGACGGTGGCAAAGCTATCTCGAGTAATGCATATGGCGCTTTTCTGCTCCGCTCCGACCGCTAGAATCGCTTCTTCTGATTCTATGGGAATCGTTAAAGGTGCATACCCGCGTCCGCACCGGACAAGTACCTCGCAATTATCTACCACTTTTACCACTGAATCGTCCACGGGAACGGTTATATCGCGGTTGTGGGTCAAAAAATAGTCGGCGACGTCCCCAAGAGAATTTGTAGCATCGTTTTCTTTATAGCAAATCGGTAAACCACTAATATTGCCACTGGTCATGATGAGATAGTCTATATGATTATTGAATAGCAGAAGATGAAGCGGTGCATAAGGCAGCATAACCCCAAGCCTCTTCTGATTTGGTGCAACGTCCTGCGGCAAGTATTCTGGCACAAGTTTTTGGAGCAGTAAGATCGGCTTCTTTTTTCCTGTCAGTATTTCTTCTTCCTTGTCTGAAACCTGACAGATCCTTTTAACTGCATCAATATTTCGCGCCATAATTGCCAGTGGTTTATGCGGTCTGCCTTTTAGCTTTCTAAGTCTTTGTATGGTCTCAGGTGCTTGGGCGTTACAGCAAAGATGATAACCTCCGATGCCTTTCACCGCAAAAATTTTGCCCTCACAGATCAACTCACTTGCCATTTTGGCAGGGGTAGGTGTGTTTACTGTGTTTCCATGCGCATCCAAAAGCCTCAATACAGGGCCACAGTGGGAACAGCAATTGGTCTGGGCGTGATATCTCCTGTCACTCGGACTACGATATTCTGCCGAGCACAGTGGGCACATTTCAAATTCCGACATAGCCGTATTTTTTCGGTCATATGGTAAGCTCTTAATTATGGAGTATCTCGGCCCGCAATTGGTACAACTGATAAACGGGTATCCAAACCGCTTGTCACCCAATGTATTGAACTCTTTCATACAGCTTTCGCAGACCGCAATATCGCAGGAAATAAAGTTTGCGGTGTTGGTTTCTGTTCCGCTAGCTCTGATAGAAAAATTATCATAACCGAAAAATGCTTTTTGAATGATATTTAAGTTAACGATTTTTGCATTTGGCGGGTAGTCATTTTGAATTATGTAAAGGAATTCTTTTATATTTTTGTCATTCCCCTCAATTTCCATTACAACTCTTGACCCCTGATTTTCTACCCATCCTTTGATGTCTTGGCGCATTGCCATTCTGTAAACAAAGGGACGAAATCCAACTCCTTGAACAATACCTGTCAGCGTGACAGAGTAGCATTTTACATCATTCACATCCATCGCCGTCTATGCTTTTTATAACTGCTGTAAGCTTTTCATATGGCTTATGTTCAACGTGTATGATTGTCCAGTCACCGAACATCGTACTGTCCCGATCTTTCAGATGGGAAAGTAGATGGGGGCCTTCAATATGGCTGCCCTCATCAACAGCGATAACGATATCGTTAACTTTAATGACACCATTCTGCCTGCAAAGCGCAACGATGGATTGATATATCTTTTCAATCAGGTGCGTATCATGCATGTTCTAATGCCTCCTTCATTTTTAAAATCGTATTCAGTACATTGGTGCAAATCTGGTCAAATTGCTTTTGAAGCGGCAAACTCAGGTCAAAACCAAAATCGATTTCAATCACTTCAATACCGATTAAATAGCCTTGTATATTGGGATAATGCAATGCGATCAAGTCGAAAAGACTAAACTCATGCTGTGACGGAAGCTTACTACGATTTTTTAAAGCGTCACTTAGAGGCATGGTGTCAACGCATCCGGCTTCTTTTCCCTGAGCCATAGCATCAATTATAATCAAGAAATCATCCGGCTGAATTTCATCAAAGCAGCACTGAAAATCCGTTTCTCCAACCGCAGAAGCAACACCCTGTTGCCCAAGGCTATCTGCAATAGCGGCTACAACCTTTACGCCAATTCCGTCATCTTTCATAATAACGCTGCCAATACCAATGACGAGCACCCTTTTCATGGCACCACCTGTATTGTCTTTATCAGGTTTCCTTTTGTGTATACGTGAGTGGCACAGGAGATGCACGGATCAAATGAACGGATGATTCTCCCAAGCTCGACTGGAGCGTCCATGTTTTTTATAACTGTATTAATCATTGCCTTTTCGCCGGGTCCCGGAAGGTTATCCTGACTTCTGGTTGAAAGATTCCATGCGGATGGCGTAATAATCTGGTAAAGCGATATTACACTGTTTTCAATCTTAATCCAGTGTCCCAAAGCGCCTCGCGTGGTGTCAATTAAGCCTGATCCATATGCATTTTGTGGGGTTTCATATTCTTCTTGAACACAGACGTTTGGAATAAGATTGTTAAGTAAAATAAGCAAAATATCTGCAATTTTTTTCGCTTCCAGCGCTCTGGCTAATGTTCTATCCATTGTCGATATTCCGTTCCGATAGTCGCCGCAAAGCCACATCCGCGCCAGCGGGCCAACCTCATAAGGCAGCCCTTTATATCTTGGCGCTTTTACCCAAGAATAGGCATCACTCTTTTTTATATCCGGTTCAGGAATTGCTTCGAAAGGTGTATAAGTATCGGCTTTTGCTTTATACCATGAAGAATAGACATTCTCCGTAATTTCTTTAGGATTAAGCTTTTTTATTTTTCCATAACTATATTCAAGGGCATCTACAAATAGGGTGCCCAGCTTTTTATATTGATTAAAACAACCGAAGCTCAATAGGTTATCATAACCCCGTCCAATTTTAAAGTATTCATTATAATAATCTGCAATTGTATAGGCATCAGGAATCATTTTTTCACAGATGAACTGACGGATTTTCTGCAAAAGCGAACGCAACTGGGCAATCTTCTCCGTGGTGGCCTGCGACGTAATTCCACCAATAAAGACACCATGGTTATGCGGTGCTTTTCCACCTAATATCGCAAGCATTTCATGTGCATTTCTGCTGTATTCAAGAGAATCGAAATAGTGCTGTACAATGAGGTCGTTTTTATGCTTTGGGAGCCTGAAGTCATTGTGTTCCGTTTCAAATAGGGTGTTGCCTTCGGGAAACTTAATAAAATCGGGAGCAGTATACTGATAAATGTGCCGGATGTGATTTTGGAGGAATTCACATCCGTGAATGATGTCTCTTAAATATCGTCCCTGTTCAGAAGGCGTGATGCCCATTGCATCCTCCAAAGCCAAAGTGGATGCCATGGAGTGCGCAGTTGAGCAAATTCCGCATATTCGCTGCGTAAAATACACGGCATCAAAAGGGCTTCTTCCTTCCAGCATTTTCTCAAAGCCTCTGAAAAGCAGCCCTTCTGTCTTTGCGTCTATCACAATGCTGCGATCAATAACAGCATCAATTTCCATAAACCCGCTTATGCGTGTTACAGGATTAATAATAACTCTTTTCGTCTTTTTCACCTCCTAAATGTTCTCTCTTATGTGGTGTCATAACTTATAAACGGCTCCATTTTGTCTGGAAACCCAAACATAGCACACCCTATACAAGGACTATCATCGCCAATGGGCCAATTTACCCCTGCGTTCCATTTTCTAAGTGGACAGTCTACCCTTGTGACCGGCCCTCTGCATCCGAGTTTAAACATACAGAATTTCTCACCAAGCTTGGAAGCAAAAAGTCCTTGATCAAAATATGGCCTTCTGGGACATATATCGTGAATTAATGTGCTGTAGAACATCAACGGCCTTTGTCGGCTATCTAGTTCAGGTTCCCCAAAAAGCATAATATAAGCCAATGTGCCCATAAACCAATCGGGATGGCAAGGACATCCCGGCAGTTTTATAACCTTTCTGTTTAATATGCTCTGTACACCAACACACTTCGCCGGATTAGGTTTTGCCGCCGAAATACCCCCATCAGAGGCACAGGTCCCCACCGCAATGACATAAGATGCATGTTCCCCAAGCTCTTTAATTGCCCGATAAGCTGTTATCGGTTGGTCATTCCATCTCCCAATAATGTTATAGACACCATTATCTTTTGTTGAAACGGCACCCTCTACAGCCAATATGTAATCTTGACCTATAAGATCGAATAGCTTTTTCATGGCAGCTTCGCCCTCGGCTGCCATCAAACTGTTATCATAAACAAAGTTCACCATATGAGCAGCCAGACTTTTAAAGTCAGGATTTGCACCATCAAGAAGGGAGATGATATTACCTGAACATCCTGTCAGTTCAAGCCATACCAGATTTCTTTTTTTTATCGTTTTTTTACTTATCCCCTCAATCACCTTATTTACTAGTACTGAAGTTGTCTCAAGCTTTAGCAAAAAATTGGGGCAATTTGATTGATTCATTCCGCCATCTTCCCGACCACCTTCAATTTACTTAGAACTGGCTGACCGGCATGACATGAAGCAAATTCCTGAGTTAAGTCTTTGCCGGCTGTTAGTCCAAAATGTGTCGCCCCTGCCCAAGCTGCATTATTAGTCACATCATATACTATGCCGCTTACCGCTATATATGCCGGGTTTCCATTTTTGCCGTTATATCTTGATAGTTCAGTCAACGTAAGCACTCTGGCGGTATTAGGTTGCGAATTTGCTACGATTTCACCGCTTTGCATTCCTTGTGTCAACATTGAGATGTTGGATATATTTTTCCTAAGGCGATTGAGCAATTTGTTCTTATGACATGAATTCGATGTTAAGTATAAAAGGTCTATGGCATCATTGATTTCATTTATGTTATCTTTTATTGCATTTTTGATTATATCCAGATTATCCATAAATCGTTCTCCTTTATCGCTGTTTAGTATTATTATAATGTGCTGATGGCAATTTGAGACTAGCCCCGGGCCCACTTAAAATTGGGCCCGGGGCTAGTCTCAAAACAGCTCTTGAATTATGTTTAGATACGCCCTAGTCAATACGCCCATCAAAAGGAGTGAGACTATGCAAGCAGACAAAATCTGTTCTCTCAATAAGTATCTGGCCTATCTAGTAACAATTAAAGGGCGCAGCGAAAATGCGCAAAAAGACCGCTGAGAAATCAACGATTTGGAAGACAATTTTGGACAAATAAAAAAATGGGTTACAAGGTGGATTTTTAAGAAATAAAAAAGGCTTAGGAATTGCATTCCTAAGCCTTTTCTTATGGTGCGGTAGATGGGACTTGAACCTTGAATTATTAGGAATACATAAATACCACATCTGAATTTTCCGCATTATAACGCCATTTGAGTGCTATCTATATTCCAATCAGAATACAGCATTATTATCCCAACACAAAAAAGTGTGGTCAAAAGTGTGGTCAAAGACTAGCTAATTTTGGCTTTAAATTTCTGAAAGTAGGTACTATTATAACGCTTCTACCATTTATGCGTTAAACAGTTCGGCTCCATTTAATAAGGCGTCCATTTTCAAGCCATTAAATCTAACTTTGTCGTCAGTTCGTCGTGTAAGAGTAGCAAAACCGAGCGTTTTGCATCCTTTATAGATTTCCCGGAAACACTACGTTCTTTGCAATTTAATATATTTTAGGGGGCCTCTATTCAAGAAAGATTTACTCTCTGGATGTCGTGAAGACAGGTCAATGATCAGCTCCCTATTTATTGAATTAATCAGCTGACAACATTTTACAAATTGAGACAAATCGACTTCGTCAGTTAAATTAAAAATTGGATCTAGTGGATTTTGTAAATGAAGATTATTCATTTCAAGCAACTTCTCGTATTCGTTTCTAAATGCTTTATACGGATACCAAATACCAAACGAATGATTGTAATTAATAGCATTTCGTATCGAAGATAACCAATTAAAATCGCCTGTGTTATTAAGTATCCGCTTGACTTCATCTATGCGTTCGATAAGTAATTGCGCATCAAGTAAGGGCATCTGCGAATAGATACTTTGCGGATGGCCTTCAGCTGAATTGCGTTTTCTAACACAGTTTGAATCAACAGTTCCTGTAACAATAGATATTCCACTTAAAACATTAAGAAAGTCTGCATATCTTTGCCATAACCCGCGATGGCTATCATCGTACCGTTGAACCTTATATAAAATAATCTTGGACAAGGTCGGTTGAATATTTGCACAATATATTCCCTTGCAAAAAGTATTAGGGACTATGGTTCCTAAGGTGTTCGCACGACGCTTTATATTGTTAATAATTCGATTATCTAGTTGAATTAAGCCAAAATTGCATATTTTCAGAGTACAATGCGCAGCGTAAAACGCTGAATAATAATATTCAACCAATTGCCATGCAAGAAATTTCTTGCTTCCCGGCGTTTGTGTGATTCCCTTGACTGTTTCGAGCGAAGCACAAGCAAGTCGAGCAATATCTCCTGCCCAGGAAACTAGGGATTCAGTCACATCATACAGAGCAAGTTCAACATGATCCGATTGTCCGGTTTGATTAGGAACAAAATTGTCAGTATCAGCCAGCCAGCCACGCAATCCGGTAGTCGACCATTCAGACACCGTGTTGAGCTTTGGTATATATAGTTGCCGAACACCATCTGCAAACTGAATAGCTTTCATTCCCATAAATTATAATGTAAAACCTCTATTTAAGCTATCTAAAAAAAGATCAGAAATAGTTTTTATTGAGGTAGCTTTCATCACTTTTGTAGGCGAAACGGCATTGAAAAGTGGAGTTAACGCTTCAGAAAATTTTTCAACTGTATAGATTCCATCAGTAAGGCGGGCAACATGGGGAAAAAATTGCATAATTGCCTTAAAAATTGTTGGTTTAACAAGAGATTCGATACCTTTTTTTTGGAATCCAATACTCATTGCCTTTAAATACGCATTTAAGAAATTGTATATCTCCTCCGCATCCCGTTCTCCGAAAATTCCATATATGGGCTTAATTGCAGAATTAAAAGTTACACGCGATATTTTACCACTTGCCTTCTGTGCAGGTGACATACGTCCAAGAAGAACGCTATCTGATTGCTCATTAAAAAGATCATATATTGTTCGACAAAAGGAATCAATATTATTTTCGTACTCTGCAAGAGATTTTATATCCAACACTAATTCAGATGGAACTGGGCGCTGCTTAGTATTAATGTCAACAAATAGGCGGGTCTCTTCTTTGCGAGATAGTCCGTTATAGATTATCACAGGGACTCTAACTGACGTTTTAGCTAGTGAAAAGCCGTAAATACGGTGTTGACCATCTAAAATTAAAAA
Source organism: Candidatus Fimivivens sp. (assembly GCA_034933525.1). Lineage (GTDB taxonomy): Bacteria > Bacillota > Clostridia > Oscillospirales > Ruminococcaceae > Yanshouia. The sequence continues at coordinate 168,118 of JAYFNI010000001.1, read as the reverse complement.
AGCGTTTGGTACCATGTTAAAATCTATAGTTTTATTTTTACTATTATATTGCAGATCCGCATCCTTCTGAGCAGACAATATTATAGCAGTTGGAATTGACCCTTTTCCCGAATCAATATAATCGGCAATTTCCTGAGCTCGATTTTTGTCTAGCATTCGTTGAAATCCTTCTTTAGGATCATCATCCCTCGTAGATACAAAACAAGTATCGGCTAAAATCTCACTTGGCATGGTAAGAGAATAAAATTTTATACTTCCTTGACTAATCAGACTACAACTATAACTTTCGCGCTTAAGTTCGTCAGTAGCCATTAAAGTACCCCCCATTCACTATCGCTTATTATTTTAGTTTCTATGTGTGCCATTCAGAAACATACACACAAATTATAATGAAGAATTATTTACCATTATTATATATAACTCAACAACTTATTTCAAGTTCACTTTCTCTGAAATACTACAAAAAACGAAAGGGCCTCCTGACCAAAACCAGCAAGCCCCTTCGTCAATACCTATAAACCTTATTCCCCATCCACCAGCGCCCTCAGCTTGGCCAGCAGCCCCTCTCATACATCGCCTAAAGTCTTCGGTGCTTACAAATGGATCGGGTATCTTCGTATCCCAAAGTTCTCGGGTTAAACAACTTAGCTTTTATAAGTGGGCTTTACTCCCTCCATCCATCCATTTTCTTTTCACACCCAACACTTCTCGTTCGTCTGCATCCGAACAACTGTCACCTCTAGAGCAAGTGCAGCCTTTAGTGGTACCCATCAGCTTGAGAAGAATATCCCTATCCCACATTATCACATTTGATTCTTTCGCCAATCTAACAGCATTGACCGTAAATCTCGAATTCGTCACCACTATTGCTTTTTGTGCTTTATAGTAGCTTTTTGCTCCCAGCACTTCCTGCACAGCGCTAACGCCAACCGGCCCATTATAGTGTTTGCACTGGAGGGCGATCTTTTCTCCTTTTTGGTAGGCTATAATGTCCGCTCCATAATCGTTAGATGTTTGAGTACACTTTACTCTGGAATATCCGCTGGCTTTTAATAAAGAAGCAACGTAACGCTCAAACTCTACGCCATTCATTCTATCGACAAATTTTATATCTTCGTTGCTTATCTTTATTGTTTTGTGATCAAAGATAAGAAAAAGTGCAATGCCTAAAAATACAAAAACCAGCCCAACCAGTACCTGCTGATAGTGCTCTGTAAAAAGCACCGTAGCAATAACGATACCTACAATTATTGTTTTTGGATCTAATCGATTCCTGCGCTTTTTCATCACTGCACCTCAAACCATTATTGATTTAGTTTGAACAGTTTTTATTAATTCAATGTGATTCAATAAAAATAAGCCCGAGGATTACTCCCCGGGCTTGTTTGTGCTACAAAATTTCCGCTATTTTATCAAGCTTAGCTTGCGCTTCCTCATACAGCGCCTTATAGTCCGTAGTGTCAACCGGTGCGGTGACCAACGCGGGAATAACAAAGTCCTCTGGATTCAGCCACGCCGGGTTATAGGTGGGTTTAACAATCTGCTGACCTGCACCGACGTGCATGACAAAGGAAGGGTTGACGGTTGTGTCCGTTTTTGCCTTCAAAAGGATGTTCCCCTTGGACGCTGGCAAGTGATCGTCCTTGCTACTCACCTGAGGCGAGTAGAGAGGCCATTTGATGTCTTTCTCAAACTCCAAGTGCAGGTGATAGTCGCCGGTTTGTGTCTTGCCCTCAACACCTAAAATATCCAACGCCTTGACCGCATTGCCCGCCTTTACTGCAATCGAGGCGAGATGGCAATATCTCGCGACTAAATCGTAATGTTCGCCGGTCTTGTGGTTGAAGCAGTCAGGGTAGATCACAATGACGCAATTGCCCACACTGTTATCAAAACCAGCGGTAACCACTTTACCATTGCCCTGAGCATATACCGCCGGGTTACGCCCCGTGTTTCCTTGAATAGTCGAGATATCCACACCATAATGATGATATTTCCACGCTTTAAGATACTCCGCGGTTTTATAACCGCAGAGCATCATTTGCCTCTCAAAGGGCATTATCAGCTTTTGCATTTACTTGTCCTCCGTGCGCTCCGTGTCCGGAATAGCCGTATCCACCAATTTATCAAGCTGCGTTTTGGCATAGGCTGCCATTGCGTTAAATGCACCCTGTACAATAGTTTCGATCATCTGCTTGGTAATGAGCACCCGCAGAGGCACAGGCACCAGATCATAAATCTTGCCGCACACCCAAGCGAATTTTACACCGCCGGTCTTGGTGCCGTTAAAGTTTGTTTCGGCCTGTGTAATCAGTCCCGCAACAAACTGCTGTAACTTTGCATTGGTGCGATAATAGGCCAGACCTGCACCTAGCAACAGTAGACCGCCCCATTGCAACACCTCAATAATGTCGATGTTTTCTAAAATACTCATTTGCTTTTCCCCTCCATGCTGTCAATTCGTTTATGCGCGGAATCCGCGCGTTCCCTGGCAGAAGTAATCTGCTTATCGTGTTCCCGAACCTGTTTGCTGAGATCGTCCATGTCGCTGCGGATTCCTAAAATACCATCGAGTTTGGCGTTTACCTGCCCTTTCCATTCGGCGTCATTGATAAGCCTACCATCCCTGCCTTTAAGCCAGCCCGCAAGCCCCACAAAGCAGCCAATGAGGGCTATTAAATATGATACGTCAATGCTGTTTGCCATGTTCCAACTCCTTCTTTCGCAAAATCCCCGCCACTTCTCAGCAGCGGGACGCAGTTTATATCACAGCGCATTCAGCCAAGGTTCACGCCTCTTTCAATGTTTACGGCCCCGAAGATTGTGACAGCGGTACAGCTCACCATCGCCGTGTCTCCAGAGAAAGAAATTTGAAAATCCTCCACGGCCGTGATGCGATCATCCTCCAGCAGCGCCTCGGTGATCCTGCGCCTCATGTCCGCCGCCACATACGGGCGGGACTTTCCGAACAGCGCCTCCAGCTCCATGCCGTAGTCACCCGAATAAATGAGATGCCGCCATCTCTCAGTCGAAAGCATGAGATCAATGGCCTGCTGCATCGCCGCCTTGCCGTCTGTCTTACCATCTACCCGGTCACCAGCGAGGCGATACGTCTTTGACGGCTTGATGCCGGTTGTATCGTCACCATAAGTTTTAAGTACCGACATAGCTAACCCCCTGTCCTGTCGATGATGGAATACCGCTGGCCGCCGCGCTGCTTGACCACCGTCACCCGGTCGCCCGCAACGAGCCCTCGCGTAATAGTCACCGGCGCATCAGTCAGCGTGATTTTGGTTACCGGCGCGCCCTCAACAGAAAGCACCTCGCCCTTCAACGTCCCGGAAAGCTTCGCCTCGACGGTTTGCAGACTCAACGGAACATCCACAAACGCCGCCGGTATTACGTTGGGTCTGCCGTCGATGCGGATCCCCGCGCCGGTATAGGTCGCGTGCAGCACATCCGAAAGATCTTCATTGTGCAGATAATCCCGCACCACCATTTTAATAGCCGTCACAATGTCCAACTGCTCCACCTCCCATACAGCAAATCAAGGCGCATCGTGTGTTCGGCACCGTCAAAGCTGTGCACAGCCCGACTGACAAGCCCCCACAGATCAATGCCGATGCCGGAGATCGCCACTTTCAGCCCAACGCCTGCCCGCACACGCAAATCACCGGTGCAGTCGACAGAAAGCGTCTCAGTAACCCGATTCTTAACGGACAGAATACGCTCTGCCAGTGCCTGGAGCTGCGCCTCGTTCTGATCAGATACCTTCTCATAGCGCATCAGCTTGCCCCACTGTGCGATATTGACGCTATCCTGCGCCAGGTACACGTCGCGCTGGCCGGTGGCCTCGTTATCCTGCCCGATCTTAACGGCGTTGTAGGTGTCGTTGTCGATCGACCGGGCGTAGCTGTAATCGGTGGCCAGGCTGCCATCTCCGACCACCAGCCCCAGCCGCAGGTCGTACACATCGCGCAGCGTCAGCGCGCCAAACTCATCCCGCAGGGCATAATAATAGCCGTTGAGGTATAGGCTTTCGCTGATTGCGTCGTAGATCGCGTCGAGGTACGTCATGTCTTTGGGCGGCTTATCCGACAGCACCGCGCCGGTGGCATCAATTTGGCTAACGCTGATCCGCTCATTGAACTGGGCAAAAAGCCGCTTACAGAAAGCGTCCAGCGTTTCGTTCTGGCGGTTTATAAAGTCGCTTGCTTTTAGGTAGCGCAACTGGTCGTAAGCCGTGCAGGAAGTGGATTTTGGCTCCGCCTTTGATGTGAAGAGAAAGCCATAAAAAACAGGGACCCCGTTGTGCGAGAATGTCACAACGGAGCCTTCGGGGAACATTCTGCTTTTTGACGCTGGGTATTCCCATGTCAGCGAGGACGCTCCGTTATTGAGTTGATCGGTGTATTTAATGTTGCAGGCGATCTGCGTTAGATCGTTGCCGTTTACGATGAGCAAGCGCATCACTCCTTTAATATCGTTCTATTCGTTCCAGCACTTCAACAGCCCGCTCAGTCGCACTGCCACCGGTTCTGAATGCCGAAAGTCCGGTGCCGCGCAGCCCCAGCGCACCGCATTCGTCATCCAAAAAGGGGCGCAGCCTGCGCAGAGATTCCCCGGTTCTGAGCTTGCGCAGGCCCTTTTCCCGAAGCTGCCGCACCCACTCACAGGTAACGCCGAACTGGTTTGCTATCGACTCAAGCGTCAGGCTGTCAAAAAACGTTCCCCTGACCACCACCGCCTCTCTTTCTGACAGACGTTTGTCGATCATCTCCTCTTCCACCGCTCTAAGACCTCGGCGCCATTCGCTTTCTATGATATCCTCAAAGGCTTGTTGGGCTTTTTCATCAGACAGGGCACCCGCGCGGGTAAAGTCGATGTCCTCACCGCATAGGGGCTCGTCCAGACTATCGCAGCCGTTGAGCAGGTCTCTTCTCGCCCCAATGGTGCCTTTCCATAAGAGCGCATTAAATCGCCTCTGCATGGGATAGTGCATAAAAGCGGTCAGTTTGTAGCCTCTCGCTGGGTTATAGGCGCGCACGGCGTCCAGCATGGCAAAGAATCCGGTTTGAATCAGATCCTCCTCGGCGACGCCAGCAGCGACGCAAAGGCCTTTTTTGAGCGAGAAGTACTGTCTTACCTGCATTTCAATCAACCCATGCAGCTGTTCCCACAGCGGCTCTACTAGGCTCTTGTCACCTTGCTGGATGGCCAGCGCCATTTCTTCATTTGTCAAGTTGATTTCCTCCCTCGCTCGATAGATCATAACCACAGAGACAAAAGCCGAAATTTGGCAGGATGGGCTAAAAAGCCGCTTAAATCCGTAATAAAAAGCCGCTGTTTAAACACAGCGGCTTTTTCCATGTCTTTACAAAATTCGCGTTCCATGTTAGATTCAAGGTAATATTTGACATGGGGTGATTTTATGTGGTGCGCTCACTGCGGCAAAGAATTAGATGTTGAAAGCACTTTTTGCAAGTACTGCGGAACGAAAGCCGCTAAACCAGATGTTTTGGAGGATACCCAACGTCACATTCCAACCATGCCTGAAGAAACAGGTAAAAACCAGGGTAGGTCTGTCGCGGAGACAGATGCACAATATAATCATACAACTGAAAAGGAAAACCCAGTAGAAAAGGCACGGGAAGAAATTAACACGGAAGAGCGAGAAGCGAAAGCAAAAAAAGAACAGGTAAATTTTTATATTGCTATGGGTGTAATTACGGTCTGCTTTATTATTTTTATTTTTGTGGGGCCCCAGTTAGCTAATCCCGCCTATGCTTTCGGTGGAAACGCCCCTACCATCTCCTATGCTGAATATACAAAAATAGAAATGGGCATGACCTATGACGAGGTCTGCAAAATTGTCGGATCCAGCGGTACTGAGATAATGCGATCTGAAGTTGAAGGGTTCCAGTTCACCATTATCGGTTGGAAAGGTGAAGGCCCCGACGGTGCGAATGCCACCGTGTCATTCCAAAATGGAAAAGAAATTGCTAAGGCGCAGTTTGGTCTAAAATAATTAGCGGGGCGGTAATATGGAAAATAAAAAACAAACTAAAGCGCTTTATTATAGCCCTGCGGAATACTCTGAAAACGAATCCAAGTCGAAAAAGACCATGCTTTGGTTTTGGGGTGTTCTAATCTTGTTCTTGGCACTCATGTACGGTTTAAACCAAAACAATATAAAAAGCCCAGCTTTTGCAGAAGCAAGTACACCCGCATCCACCGTGTCCGCGCCCGTCAACGCTGAAACAATTTCATATACAGAATATCTGAATATTGAAACCGGGATGACCTATGACGAGGTCTGCAAAATTGTCGGTTCCTACGGTACCGAAATGGCACGAAGCGAGATAGCCGGTTATCAAACCGTCGTTGTCGCCTGGGAGGGTGAAGGCGCTACTGGCGCGAACGCAAACGTCACATTCCAAAATGGGAAAGTCGTGGCAAAAGCGCAGGCAGGCCTAAAATAACTGTCACGCCCTTCCCGTAGCGTGTTTATTAAAATTCTCGTTGAACTTATTCCACGCGTCCGACACCGCATTCCCCGCTTTTTCTGTCCAAGCTATGGATCTCAAAATACGATCGTTTGCGTTGGAAGTGGATTGCGTCACGACTTTGTCGTAAGCACTTCGCACTTCCGAAAAAGCATTCTTATATAGCGCTTCATCCGTGCCCAGAATCTGATTATAGGATACATTGACAACATCCCCGGATTTCAGCGTCGCGGGGTTTACTGCCGCCCCGGTGTCAATTCGGGTAAAGATCGGCGGCTTGGCGTTGGTTTCTCCGTCGGCGGCCGCCTGCAAGGCCGCTTCCCGCGCAAGATCCGCCGCCGTTTTTGTGCCGCCCTTGCCATCCCCAATCGTCGCCATCGCCGCCAGTACCCGCGTCCCGTCCCGCGCCATATATGGCACGGCGGCGGTTTTGATACCTGCCTTGACATATTCAATAACCGTGAAGGTCACCGGGAACACCCCGGCGTATTCTTCTTCCGAGGCAGTATAGCTTTTCAGCAGGACACGCTCGCTCACCTTGTAGTCATTAGAACTGATGACAAGGCGGACGGGCGTTTTCTTTTTCTGCATCTTGTCGAGGTCTTTGATGACGTCATGATCGTCAATCTCGCACTTGATCGCCCAGGTGCGCAGCCCCCTGTTTTGGGGAACGGCGAATTTGCCGCCCCCCACGCTGTCAAAAACTGAGATATCGCGTTCACCCGACTGCGTCACAGCCGTCACTTTCTCAAACTCAACATCCCCTAAAGAAACGTAATAGCTCATAAACGTAATCCCTCCGGCGCTACGGCCAACTGATTAACAATACCCTCCGCCACAAGCCCTCCGGCATTAAGCGCATCCATCGTCTGCGCAATATTGACGTTGCTCATCGTAACCGGTGCCTGCACGGTGGTCTGGCTAAACTGCGCAAACCATTTTGTCCCCGCAAAGTCAATCAGGTATTTCAGGTTTTCCTCCTCAATTGCAACAGAGCCCTTGACGCTGATCGGCGCGGTGTTGCTGATCTCCACAGGCAGTTTGTCAAGCTGCAAACCTGCCTGATTCTTCAGCGTATCCAGTGAAGCAACGTTTTGTACCTTGGAAATCAGCCCATCCATGCCGCCGTTCGCCACGCCGAGCGCAACCGCGATTCCGGCTATAGCAGCCGTCAGCAGCAGGAAGGGTAAAACAGCCGCGTTCGTTGCGATAGCCCCATAGGTCAGAAGCATATTTGTCACGGCCTGCACCGCATTGAAGGTCAGCATCGCCCCGATCACGCCGGATATTACCGGTATCAGGATATTGGCGTTTTCAGCCGTCCAGATCAGCACGCTGCCGACAGCATTAAACCCGCTGACCATCATGTTGATGAACGGCTCATACTTGCCCGCCGCAAAATTTTCATTCAGGTTCGCCCACATCGCGCCAAACCGCTCCATAACCGGCGTCGCTTTCTCACCAAACGCCGACACAAGGTTTGTCCTGAACATGTCCATCTGCACGGTCATCCCTCTAAAGTTCGCGTCCACGACCGCCTGTGATGCGCCAAACTTCGTCATGACGGCGTCAATCTCATCCAGCGCCCCCGAGACATCCCCCGCACTCATTTTGTTGCGGATGGATTCGCCGTTAAAGCCCGTGATATTGAACCGGTTGCGCATCGACAGCGTATCCCCCGAGAGGATTTCCTTAAGCGCGAACACCGCGCCCTCCGCGCCCTGCGTCGGGTCCTTGGCGTACAGCCGTTCGCTCATCTTCATCATGCGCTCCAGCTGGCTCATGTCGCGGGAATAGGTCAGAAACGTCGTCATGCCCTTCGATAGATCCTCGCGCCCCAGCATTGACTGCTGCGCATAGGCCGAAACATATTTGTAGACCGCAGAGCCCGCCGCCCGATTGTTGAGCAGCGCGCCAAAGGTGATCTCCTGTGTGCGCTGCATAGCTGACGTGTTGATGCTGCCCCACATCGCGTCAAAGCCTTTTTTAACGAGGTAGGTGGCGCTGACCAGCGCGGTCAGCCTGCCGACCAGTCGACCGATGCCCCCGGAGGCGCTGTCGGCTTTGCCGGACATATTATCAAGGCGGTTCTGAAAAATCTCAGTCGCCTTGTCAATCTGCTGCTGCTTTTTCTCGTAGTTCTCCTGAGACCGCATTATCTTTCGAATTGCCGTCGTGTAGTTGTCCTGCAAAGCAAAAACAGCCTGCAAAGTGCCATTGCTGACAGCCAAATCCTCACCCCCTCAGCCTTTTCATCTGTTCTTCGGCCGCCCTGGCCTTGAGCAAGTCACTCGCAATTAAAAAAGCCCGATCTTTCAGCGGCATAGCCATAAAGTCGGACGGCAGAATATTGTGGTTCTGCAGGGCGAGGTGCGCGTAAAACGCCATGCCGTCCCCGCCCTGCCCGATCAGTTTTTTGCTTCTTCAATCTGGCTTTCAAACGCGCCGCTGCTGCAATATTCCATGTAGGCCGTCGCAAGGGTGGCGTACTCGCTGTTGGTCAGCAGCGCCAGCAACGCGTCCAGCGGCTTGAGAATGGTTCTCCCCTCGCGTTTCGAGAGCGCCTCGAGGAACTCCTTATCCCGCAGGTTTGGCACCACAAGCGCCTGCGCCATCTGCGCGGCCAGAATCTCCCCCGGAATGCTGTTGGCGTAATTGCGCGTAATTTCCAGCGCCTCCTTCGAGGGGAGCTCCCGCAGTTCCCACACCAGCGGCTGCTTGTTCTCATCCTTAAAGGCATCCGACACCACGATTTTAAGATTCTCTTTGCGGGCAGGGTTTAAAAAGCCAAGCAGGTTTTGATTCATAACACAAACGCCTCCACCAGATCAAAATCATCAAATGTCAACGAACTCTCGTTGATTATCGCGTCCTCCGAACCGTCGTCCAGCGCGCCGAAGGGCACAGTGGACAGAATCACGTCGCGCAGCACTACCTCGCAGTTGCCGTACTCCGGACTTTTGGCGTTGTACTGCAACGTAATGGTCGGATACGACCCGCCGTTCTGATAGTCCTTCATCGCCTGAATCAGTGCGCTGGTCGTGTGGTAATACGAAAGATTGCCCTTGCCCGACATGCCGCGCACCGCGTTTTGGGTCATGATCTCGCCCAGAAAGCGCCTGCTCTCGGTCGTCATTTCAAGCTGGGCCGAGACCTTCGCAATGCGAAACGCCTCCAGCACTTCGCCGTTGAGGACAACATAGCCGGTGCCGCTTGTGCCGGAAGGAATATTCTGAAGCTTCATTTTGTCCATTCAAACACCCCTCCTATCGAACCTTCACGGTGATGTTGGCTTTTTCCATGCTGTCCACCGGCTTGATGCACAGCTCGACCGTTACGGTGTCCTTGTCGCTGCCGGCATTGACCTTCACGTCGTCGGCTATAAATTCCTCGATGGCGTTCTGCGCCTGCAAAGCGGTCATATAGTCGCAGATGCTCGCCTTGAAGCGGTTGCGCCCGGCCAGATTGTTGTCCTCGCGCCCGGCGAAGGACGAATCAAATACCGCCTTGATATCGGTGCACACCCCGTCTATGACGCGGAGTACGCGGTTTTTGCAGAAGTCCTTCTGCTTGAGCTGGGTGTAGGTGACCAGCGTATTGATGTCGCTTTCCACCTTCGCCTTGCCGTTATTGAGAATAAAGCAACCCAGCCCCTGATTTTTGTATACCAGCTGCTGAGACTTCGTCAGCCGGACGGTCACATCCACCGCGCCATCATAGCTGTCATAGGTCAACGATTCGTTCACCGCCGCCGCCGCGGTTGCACCCGCCAGCCACGCTGAAGCGGCATTTGCGTCCAGCACCGTGCCATCCTTCAGAACGACACCGTTTGCAAAGGAAATGACGCCCTCATGGTCTGCCGTGTGGCTGCCCATACACGCCTGAATAAATTTGTCCTCGTCGTCGCGCTGGGTCTGAACATACGCGGCAATCTTGGTTTTCACAGCCACCTCGTCGCCGATATAGGCAATGGTCTGGAATTCCTGCGTTTTGAGCGCTTCAAGGAACGCATCCCACGCCGTGTCACTCTGTGTGCCATCGGTACCACTGGTCAACGTCTGTGTCGCTGCGGCAAAACTGCCGCTTCCGCTGATTGCCACCCATGCGTTGGACTTAAAATCGGCGACGGCGGCAACCGTCTGAGAATCCACCACATCAGTGCCGAGAAAGGTTTTCACCCGCCACAGATCGCCCGAAAGCGTTACCGTCACTGAAAGGTTATTTCCTGCCGACCCCTGTTTGGTCGCGGTCGCCGTCACATTTGTAGCAAGTGTTGCTGTTGCCTTTGTCCCGCCGGAAAGCAGCGGGTATACCAGCGCCTTCGCTGCGCGTTTCATCATTTCCCGCACGGGAATGATTTGATCGAGCGCGCATCCGAAGACGGCGGCTGTCGAATCGTCGGAATTATAGGCAATTAGCTTGCCATCCTCATACCAGGTCAGCGGCAGCGCGATGGTCGCAACGCCGCGCGCGCCCGCTTCAATGGCGAGGGTCTTTTCGCTGTAGACATTGATTGTTGCGCCTGTCAACTGCGCCATTTATACATTCACTCCTTGTTCAAGATTTTGCATTAAGTCGTCGGTGTTCGGGGATTTTAGCACTGCCTCAGTGCGGCAGAGCAGCTGAACCATGCCGTCATTATTGCTGACGCCACGTCCTTTGAGCACAAACACCCCGATGTCGGAAGGCAGCTCTGCCGGCATTTCCAGCATCGCCACCGCAGCGGAAAGTTGTTCGTCGCGCGCCAGCGCATCCGCCGTAATATAGGTGACCTCCGTCTCAAATTCCAGCGCAAACGCGCCGCCCAGTGCGCCCTGTGCCGTTGCGTGGTAGATGCTGATAAAACAGGCGGGCAGCTTCGCCCCCTGCTGCTGTGCACAGGTATACACCACCGCCGTCGGGAACAGCCCCGCCAGCTGGTCAGCCAGCGCCAGAATAAAATAGTCGGCGGCGTTGAGTATCCTCGCGTCAAGCTTCACCTTTAAGGACTTATCCAGTTTAATGTTTGGGCGCATTTAAAACCCCAACTTTCTTTTAATTCTGGCAATCTCCGCGTTTGCAATGGAAGGCAGCGTTTTTTCAGCGGCACGCTGGCCAATCTCCAGCATGTGTTTGCCTTCCACAAAGCCGACCGTCGCGCCTTTGATAACAACGCGGTGGCCATTGTTTACATACACCGCATAGGCTGTCGGGTTCGCATATCCGCTCACCCAGGCGTTTCCCACCTTGCGGGTGGGTGTTTTTATCCATGCCTTTTTGAGCGTGCCACCCTGTTTTTTTATGCCAGTTGTAAACGTCACTGTTTCTCCCGCGTGCTTCCCGGACTTGATCACGAAACTTACAACATTTGAATAGCTACCCACCGGCGTATTTTTTACCGTCTCAGCATAGCCCACGGCAGCCATGCGATTAACAACGCGCCTTGCGCTCTCATTAAAGTTACCGAGCAGACTCTCCAGCTGTTTTCGGAAATCCACCATCGCGCGGGCATTCACAGCCGCGGCGTTTCTAGCACCGGCGCTCATGCGATCACCACGCCAGTCACCGGCACCGCCAGCGACAGGCTGCCACGCACAGGCAGCCCCGCCACACCTTTGAAGGTCTGCTCCTTGTGGCACACGGTCAGCACGTCGCCGGTCTGGATATCCGAATCAACGGGCAGATAGACGGTATAGTCAAATGCCGTGGCTGCCGTGGTATCGCTCTGCGCCAACTTGCTTCTGCTCACGGAGAGATGGCAGGGTACGCACTGGGCGATTGTCACGGTATCCATGACGTTGCCGCCATCGACCTCGCGCGTGTTGGTCAGATGGTCGTCATAAAGCGCGCCGAGAGCGGCTCTGGCCTGTGCTGCGTGTGGAATTCTCATGCCATCCTCCTGTATCTGTTTAAAAGCGGCTTAAAGCCGGACAAAATATCGCTTTGTTCCGACGTCGGGCGGAAGGTGATGCTGGTGTCGCCCTCTGAGATAGACGCCACGTTATCCCCGCCGCCCCCGCCGGATGAGATGAGGCAGGAGGCAACCTCAACCCACGCGAAAAACAGCCCCTCCGGAACTGTCGGAAGATTGCAATATGCCTTGATGCTATCCGCTGCCTGGTTGATATACGACAAAGCGGCGGGCGTATCACCCACCGCTTTACCGCGCAGCACCAGCTCGTTCAGAACATCATTCGCCGTCTTTGCCATCCTTTGCACCACCATTCTCAGCCGCTTCAATGGCCGCCAGCAGTTCGGCTTTCTTGCCGTCCCCGGGTAATGCAATACCCTTTTCGGCAGCGTAGGCCCTTAGTTCATCGACGGTCATTTTGCTGACCGGTTTGCCTGCGGTACTTCCGGTCTCTACCGCCAACCCCTTCTCCTGGAAGCGCCCCGCAAGATAATCGTTATCGGTCTCACCCACGCCGGCCGCAAACGCAACCGACATGTAAACGCCGGTGAACGGTCTATCCTCGGGGAACATCAGCTTATACTTCGCCATTACTACACCACCTTGATCTTACGGAAGGTGCCCGCCTTGCGTGTGTTTTTCAGCACGACGGCCGCCACCATCTCGACCTCGACCTTCTTCACTGCGCCAGGCTGCGAAAGGTCGGGCAGATAGGTGTTGATGATCTTGCCGCCCGCGGGCGACACACCGTGGAAGGCGTCCAGCCCCAGCGTCACCGCATACAGGCTGGTCGTGCCAGCGGTTGCGTCGTTTTTAATAACATCCACCGTGCTCGTGCCGTTCCAGAACTGACCCATGTCCAGCAGCGGAATGCCGTCGTAGCCGGTGATCTTGCGGCCGAATGCGTCCTCCGCGTGGGTCAGATAGCCCGCGCGCCGTGCGACGCCCTGAATGCGGGTAATGAGCTTGGAGTTGCCCATAAGCATTGAAGGTTTACCATCCAAGCCGGACAGGAACTCGCCCAGCATATCGAGGAATTTGTTGTAGTTCGTGTTGAGCGCGTCGGTCGAAGAAAGATCAACAGCGGTGTCGGTGTTGTACTCGGTGGAGCTGCCGGTCAGCATAACGTCCAGACCGTCGAAGCTCTCACCACTGGTTGCATCGCCGTTGATCGCGGTGTGATGGAACAGGTTGCGCGCGCCGAGCACCTTCTGCTGAAGCTGGAAGTTCATTTCGTTAACCGCACCGCTGGTCGACTGAATCACACGGTCGACCTGTGCGGAGCCGCCGAAGATCTTCAGGTCTGCGGTGGCCTTTCTGCGCTTAGCCTCGTTCGGGGTGTATTCGCTGTTGATTTCACGGAATCCGGCGGTCGCGGGAGTTTCCAGCTTGATATAGCCGTAGGTCAGCGTACTGCCGCCAGTACCGGGGGAAACGGCGTCATCAAAGGTGAGCGCATCCAGCAGCAAGGAACTGCGGCGGAATTCATCAATGACCGCCTGGTCTACCTTGTCGGCCATGCCGATCTTTGCCTGTGCGAGTGTAATAGGCATTATTCATTCTCCTCTACTTGTTGTCATAGTGCGCCTGCAAGGCTCCTAAAAGGCCTGCGGGCTGAGTTGGTGCCCCGCTGCCGGGTACCGGTGGGGGCGGGTTGGGTTGTTCGCCTCCGAACAGAAACGGGTTGTCTTTGGTGATGACCTTGATCTGGTCGTCCAGACCGATGACCTTGCCACCGTCCTGTGTGATGGCGTCCATCTTAAGCAGTGCTCTGGCTGCCGTGAGGTTCTTAGCCTTCGCGCTGGTCAGTGCCAGATCTACGGCGCTCGAAAGCTTCGCGGCGCTCAGGTCGGCGTCATATTTCTGCCGCAGCGCCTTGAGGTCGCTTTCCAGCTTGTCGGGGTCTTTACCGTCGTACTTTTTCACGGTTTCCTGCAAGGCCTTCAAAGCATCGTTCGCGGTGGTCAGCTCGGCTTCCTTTGCCGTTACTGCCGCCTTGTGCGTTTCTATGTCCTTGCCGTTTTCAGTCATGATCTTGTCGATGGTTTCCTTTTCAAGGCCAAGGCCTTCTAAAAACTTTCTTTCCATAAGATCTCCTTTCAGATACGCTTTTTTACGAGGTCGCGCCTCACGTCTGCCCTGCCGATTACGCCCGCAGGCGGCAAAATGGTATAACAAAAGCCCGCCTTTAAGCGAGCTTGTTATCGGGTATTAATTTAGGATATAAAAATACCGCCAGCAGCTACGCAGGCGGTATTTACGAAAAATATGGTTCTAAATCTTCCTCAGACTCAATTGTGACAGCTCCAAGAGCTAAATCGTTAAATACAATTATTGTCTTCCCATCAAAAGAATAACGTTGGATAAGAGAGCCGTCGACGTCTTGCAATACTGGCATTTTCTCAATGCTTTTCAGTCGTTTTTCCAAAGCGGCGCACTGCTTATGAAATATTTCTTCGTCAGCCTGATTACAAATAATATATTCGTACATCGTTAGTCCTCCAATCCAAATTTCTTATTAACCTCTTTATTGGGTGTAGCAGCAGTTTTGACGATATCCTCAAGGGCTTGCTCCCGTGTGAGCCCCTTGCCTTGCATCTTATGCGCCAGCATTTCCTCAAACGATTTGTTAGGACGGGTTTCATCAAGAATTTTTCGCAGCTCCTGATTCTTCATCAGTTCTCGAGCCTGGGTTCGGTACAGGTTGCGCAATTCGTGTGCCTGCCGGGCTTGTTCCTCGATAGAGCGCGTTCTGTCGATCAAATTGGGGATTCTTTTATCGTGGGCGTCGTACCATATCCGCGTTTCCTTGTCCCCGAGCTTCCCCTTTAACCCTTGTATATCCTTAAAGTCCTTAGAGTTCAGGATATCCTGTTTTGAAGCTTTTACTTCAACCCACTTTTCAATATCATTATACTTCAAATCCTGAAAGCTTGCAAAGGATTTCGGCGCGTCCTTGCTCAGAATTTCCTTGTATTTCTCATACTGGCGAAAATCCGAGCTCTCCTTTCTGGACATCTTTTCAGCGGCGGTCAGTTTGTCGGCTCCAATGCGCTTTTCCAGCCCCACCCGCCAATCTTCGTAGCTTTCAGCCTTCACTCGAACCGTTTTCCCTGTCTCAGGATCGCGCGCCGCTCTGGTGCTCGTAAAAGCGCCCTGTGCCTCCGGGATATGTGGCACCGTGGTGCAGCGACAATAGACATGATACGGCGGCACTGTCTCGCCCTCCACCGCATCCTTGACCTTTATGACCTTACCGTCGCGCGGGCTGCAATCGGAACAGGTCTTGCTGTCCAGCGTCGTGTCAATCGACAACTCCTCAATGTCATCGTCTTCGTAGGCGGCCAGCTTAGCCTGTTCCGAGACATGTGACGCTTCGTTATACAAAAGCCGGTAGGCCTCATAGGTCTTGCCAATCAGATTGCCCTCGGCATCCCGACGCCCGATGATGCGCTGCAGCTCCTTGGCGAAGTCCTGCGGCGGTCTGCCGGTCGTGAACATGTTGTTGAGCACGCGCCGAATCTGGTAGCCGGTGTCGAAGTCCTGCCGCCACAGTGAAGACGAAATGTCCACGCCCTGTACCGGCATTTGTAGCATCTTGGAAATGCGCGCATTCGACAGCTGCGAAAACGGAAACTGAAAGCCCGTGTACTGCTCAATGTCGTAAAGCGCATGCAGATATTGCTCCTGCGCCAGCGTCCCCGCCGCGCCCTCGATGGCGGCCTTCTGCTGCTGATAGCAGTTTTGCAATACAGCATCACACTGCGCCAAGAGCGCCTCAAGGCGGGTGACCCGTGTCTTTACGGACAGGTTCTCAAGTTGCAGATTGAACGTGCCGATGCTCTGCTTTGCCAGCTTTTTAAAGGCTTTCAGATCCCCCTTGAAGTCAGCCAGCTCCGACAGAGAAAGTACTCGCTGCGCCTCGGCCAGCGTGATCTTGTTGTTCGTCGCATACCGGGTATAAAAGGCATTGACCTCCTTTTCCAATGATCGGCGGGCGTCCTGCATGTGAGAGAGCAGTTCCGGCAAAGCCTTGGCGATTGCCTGCTCCTTTCGGACGTCGGCATCGATTACGCGCTGCTGCCAGTAGGTCATTCGTCATCACCGCCCGGCGGGTGCGCGTCTCCCAGTAAGGCCGCAGCCTCCTGCGCCTTCTTTTTGCTCTCAGCCTCGATACGCTTGCGCTCCTCCTGCCAGTTTTCAGCCAGCGGGTGCGCCTTGGTCTTGGTCTCATCGGACAATACCGTGTCGGGCGTCTGAGCAATCATCTGCACCACCTCGTTGTCGTTGCGGGGCTTGTTGCGCATCCAGATCTGTTCAACCGGCTGCACGCCCATCCCCTTGTAGGCCAGCACCACCTGCACCAGCTCATCAAGCGCTGTACGGAATTCGGTTTCCATCAACCCAGCTTTCAACTCTAGCAAGGAAT
The DNA here is from genome assembly GCA_034933525.1 of Candidatus Fimivivens sp. GTDB lineage: Bacteria > Bacillota > Clostridia > Oscillospirales > Ruminococcaceae > Yanshouia. Next base: position 151,293 of record JAYFNI010000001.1, on the reverse strand, counting down.
ATAAAAAGTCAATGTACACGCCACTCGCCTGTCCCACCGCTTCGGGAAAGGGATTGACGGCCATTGCGGAGATGTAAAGCTGATCCTTGAGGATGGTGAGAAATTCTCGGCGCGCTTCAAAGGGGATTTCGCCGCGCAACGTATCCACACCACCGTCGCCGTCAACGTTGATGATCTTTTTGGCCTTGAGCTTTTGTAACAGGTCGATCTCGCGGGTGATTTCGTTGCCTTCCTTGTCGTAATCGGTTTCAGCCGTCTCACCGGCGTAATTCTTGATGACCCAGATAATCTCCTGCATATCATCCACATCGTTGGCAAAGCCGGACACCAGCTTGTCGATGGCGTCCACCAACTGCTTATACATCGGCAGGTCGTCCTTGCCCTCCGCATTGTTGCGGAATGGGATAAACGGAATGCGGCCATAGCTGTGCGCCATCACACCCTGATTGCCCATCGTGGTGTCAAACTGCGGCGTGCCATGCTCCTGCGCGGTGTAATAGGTGACGTCCCGCTCTGTCCAGATTTCATGATGCTGCACCGTCTTTTTGTTCTCGTCAGTGGTACACCAGCTGCGTATGAGATATTTGACCTTCGGCTTCACACTTGCCGGATCAAACACCACCCGGATCTGTTTGGGGTCGACGTACCAGTAGGAAAACAGCTCTCCGGGGTTGTACCAATAGGCCAGCCAGCCGATGCCGCAGTTGGTTGCGTCAATGCAAAGCTGCTTGATGACCTTGGGATAATCCTGACCGAGCGTGTCGGTGATCATCTTTGCCAGTTCAGTGCTATCCTTGGCGTCAAACTGCGGCGGGTATGTAAACAGGTAGCCCGCTTTCTGATCGGTGATGATGCGGTGCCAGTTGGTCGGGATACGATTATCCGCCGACTTCAGCGGGTTCTTCCCCAGCTTGCGCAGATAGTCGTTGACCTCAAAGATCGCCGCCGCGCCGGTGCCACAGATGCCGCTGACGTTATCATAATAGCGCTGACCGGTCTCGGCTGCCTTGGTAAAGCGGCCGTGCGCCTCCTCGGTGGCATCCAGTAATGTTTGCAGTAGATTGTCCGGCATGTTGTTCGCTCCTTAAATTCTCACGCCGCGGCGCTGCATATCGTCCTCACAGGCGTAGCGCACGGCGTCGATGTGGTGATTGTCGTGGTCAGGGAATCCGGCTTTGAAGTTGCCTTCCCTATCGCGGTCTAGCTCGTAGGATGAAAATTCCCGCGCTGTTTCAGGACAGCGGGTCGAGTCTATGATGATCTCCTCAAGGTCTTGCAGCCACTTAATGCCATATTCCACGCTGTCGGGACCTTTCTTGGCACCCACAACGCGCAGGCCGTAGCCCTTAACTTCGTCAATGCTTTTCGGCTCGGCGGAATCACAGGTAATTCTGGCGGTCTTGGCTTCCGCTTTAACGAGCAGCGCGGCCGCCCTGTTGGACAGCCGCACCTTGTGGATCTCGAAGAAAATATACAGCCTGCGCCGCGTCTTATCGTAGTGGCAGGCATTATAAGCGAACGGATCCGCGGCATAGCCCCAGTCGATGCCGCGTCGGTGATTGTCAAAGTGGTCGATTTCCTTGTCTGTGATAGCTCTGATCGTGACGTTATCGAACACCTCGCCGCCTGTGCCAGTGACTTCGCCCAGGTATTCGTGGCGGTACGCTTCGGGCTTGACCGTCTTGAGGTGTTCCGCCTCGGTTAGAAATTGGTCGCCTAACCATTCGGGCGGCACGGTGCGGTAGTCTGAATGATGCACGAGCGTGCCACTACGAAGCGCGGCCTCAACGACCTCACGGTTAACCCAGTTTCGTGCGGCTTTCGGCGGGTTGAAGGAATAGAAGTTCACGAACTGCGCGCCGCCGCGGTTGACCGATTGCAGCACATTGCGGATTTTCTCAGCGTTCTCAAACTCGTTTGCTTCTTCGAACCAGGCATATTTGATATAGCCACGATCAACCTTCACAGATTTAATCTTAGTCGCGTCATCTACGCCACGGAACAGGATGCTTTGCCCGCTCGGAATGAAAGTAAATCGCATAGGGCTGACACTGGCACGCCATAAATCCGCCATGCCGAGTGCATTAATCGCCCACTGAATCTGCGCATACACCGATTCGCGCAGTGTGTTGGAGTATCGACGCAGCACCAGCGCGTGGGTGTGTCGTCTGGCGACAGCATCCGCAATGAGTGACAGTACGATCTCAATGCTCACGAAGGATGATTTCGTCGAACCACGCCCACCTGCCAGCCAATAGTGTGTATGCTTGCCCTCTGCGATATCATGATGCAGCGGGTAAAAAGAAGGGGCAATAACATCGGTCAGCTTAACTGCCATCGTTATCACCCTTCGGGATATCGTTAATGATCTGGACGGGGGTTGCACCGGTGAGGTTGACGTTATCGGTGAACAGACTGTAGCGTTTGCCCAGCAGCTCCGCAGCCTTATTTGCGTCAGAGAGCTTAGCCGGTATCTCGACAATTTGCGGTGTCTCTCGCTTCACCGTCTGCTTTCGCATCGTACCATTTTCATCGGGCGCATAAGCAGAGCACTCTTCCGAAAGTGTCACAACAACATTTTCTTTATATTCGCGCCGCATTACCGAAGACAGATATTCCATGACCTCTTTTGCATCGGCAATCTTGGAGGAGCTCATGTCTGCCAATTTTTCGTCGATATACTCCTTGACCTTAACATTTCCTAACAATCGTGTCGCTGCAGCGCTTGCCACATTATCTTTTTTCACGCTGGGATATGCCGCCTTATAAGCGCGTGTAGCATTCAAGTCAATCAGGTATTCATCCGCGAACCGCTGCTGCGCAGGGGTTAACTTTGCCATCCGGCTACACTCCTTTCTTAAGCGCCAAATATTACGCAGCTATTTTCTGAGAAACCGCTGCAAACATCTTCGCCGCTCTCTCGCCGAGCCTAAGCGTCCAGCGGTAGTCTAAATTCAGTGCAGCAGCTATGTTTTCCCACGTATCACCGCACATGTATTTTGCTCGAACAATCCCGCGCAGACGGGCGTCCGACATCGCCTGCACTACCGACTCGATGGCGTCTCTCTGGGTGCGCAAGCGGTCAAGCTCACGAGAGATGATGGGCGCTTTCTGAGAGTCCGCTTCCCAATCGGGCCGGGATGTTTCAAGGCTTTTAATTTCCAAAATAACGCCTCGGTAATTTTTAAGATCGCTTATCGTAGGCATGACCGCCCTCCTTTCAGGCATAGGAAAAGCGCGCCCGACGAGTCGGAACGCGCTTTTGATTATTCTACAAGTACACAATATCACAGATCAAGTATAACATTCTATAACATTTAGAAGATTTAATGCGTTTCCGTGCAATCGGCAGGTATGTACATAAGTGACATCCATCTCAACTGCAATTCGCTCAAACGTCATACCCTCTATGTACCTGTATTCAAGCAGATTCCGCAGTCGCGCATCCTCCACCGTGCCAATCGCCGCCTGAATACTGCGCCGCAGTTCGGTGGCATCGGTCAGCCGGTCATACAGCATCGCCTTAACCTCGGCAATATTGTCAACTGCGACCTGTACCTTATCGCCATCGGCCCCGTGCGCCGGCGCCAGACTGTAGCTGGCCGTGACCTTCTCAGCCCGTGATTCCCATCGGGCGATCTCCTCCTCGAGGCGCTTAATCTCTCGTTCATTATCGCCGTAACGGCGAAGAAAAGCTTTCTTTTCACTGTTAGTCAAACAGATTTCTCCTTTCAAAATATTCTCTTATTTTACTAATTTTACTATTTTTCTATTAAAACGAGTAATATTATTCATAATTTAGATGTAGAATTCTTAAAAGTAGTAACTACTCAAAAGAAAATAAACTGTCTTGGAGGTGTAAATATGAAATTGAATGCTGAAATCGCTGAAATAAGTACAAACGATCGCAACTGGTTAATCGGAATTGGCTTATTGTCTTTTTTGGTTAGCTCCATAGCCGTCTATTTGTGTGAAAAAATCCCTAAACCAGAAAGCATTGACGTTTTTTGGAACTACATGACGAATAGTTCTGCTATGTACTTTGCAAATTTTTATTGCGTATTGATTGGTATAGCTCTTCTTTCTGGCTTTTTGTATCGTGTCGGAATTATTATTAAAAAAGCGATCGAATCATATCAATACAGCTATTTTGAAAGTATAAACTTAACTTTACTCCACGTAATTCTGATTGTTGCTTATAGCCTGATTTCTATCGTTCTTCTTGGTTACTTTGCAAAGTATCTTTTCTGGCTTGCACTTATCCCTGTATTAGTTGTTGCAGCCATCTGGGCGTTTTTGGACAGGCCATCCAGAAATTATCGATAATCTTGCTTTTAAAGCCCGTTGCTTTGCAATGGGTTTTATTATTCTATTGCTTTCGCCTTCTCAATCCTCGCTTTAAGCGCCTGTAATAGCGCTTCCTGCGAGGTGTTTTTTTCATCCAGTGCTCGCAGCACGTCCTCATCCGCACCGCCTTCCACCGCTAGATGGTGGATGATCACCGGGTGTGTCTGACCCTGCCTATGCAGTCTCGCGTTCGCCTGCTGGTAGAGTTCCAGACTCCAGTTCAACCCGAACCAGATCACATGATACCCGCCTTGTTGAAGATTAAGCCCGTAGGCCGTAGATGCCGGATGCGCCAACAGGATGTCGATCTTCCCGGCGTTCCAGTCGTCAGCGTCAGCGGGGCCGGTGTACTCCCGGATGCGCAGGTGCAGCGGCTCCAATGTGGCTTTGATCCTTGGCACATCATGGCGGAAGCTGTAAAACACCAGCGCGTGCGCTCCGCAAAGGGCCTCCACCGTTTCGCGCAGCACTTCCAACTTGCAGTCGTGAACCTCGGCAACCGCGCCCGTTGAATCGTACACGGCGCCGTTGCAAAGCTGAAGCAGCTTATTTTGCAAAGCGGCCGCGCTGCCTGCATCGATGGTCTGCTCGTCCACTTCCAGCAGCATCTCGCGTTCCAGCCGGTCGTAGGCTGCCTGTGCCTTTTTATCCAGCGGTACTGGTGCAGTCACCCGCACACAGTCCGGCAGCTGCAGATAATCCTCCGCCTTCATGCTGACGCAGATATCGCCAATCAGCTGCTTGATCGCGTCCTCGGCGTCCGGCTTCGGCGCGTATGTAAAAACCCTGTCGCGGCTGCGCTGATCGGGATTGAAGTACCGTTCTCGGAAGCCGCCGATTGTCTTGCCCAGTCGGTCGCCGCCATCCAACAGGAACACCTGCGCCCATAGATCCAGCAGCGAGTTCGGCGCCGGTGTGCCGGTCAGCTCCACAATGCGCCGGATTCGCGGTCGCACCAACTTCAACGCCTTGAATCGTTTAGACTGCCAATTCTTGAAGCTGCTGCTCTCGTCCAAAATCACCATATCGAACGGCCAGTCGTTGCGGTAGTAATCCACCAGCCAAGGCACATTCTCGCGGTTAATCACGTAGACATCCGCCGGTGTGGCCAGCGCCCGGATGCGCTGCGATGAACTCCCCAGCACCGGCCTGATTCGCAGTGATTGCAAGTGCTCCCACTTCTGTGCCTCCTTGCTCCAGGTGGCTTCGGCAACCTTCTTCGGCGCCACTACCAGCACGCGGGAAACGGCGAAGTAATCGAAGCGCAGTGCAGCGATGGCTGTCAGAGTGATCACTGTTTTACCCAATCCCATATCTAGAAAGAGCCCGATAGCCGCGTCAGTGAGTATCCGTCCGATGCAGTATTGCTGATAGCCGTGTGGCTCAAACCTCATGCTCCTCGCCCCCGATCAATCCTCTGCAATAGCTCACGCAGCAGTCCACCTGTAGCATGCTGTCAACGCATCCGAATACGTGAAAGCCCAGTGCTTCCAGCTCACGGTGCTTGGCCTGCTGCAACGCGGTCGGCTTTTTGCCGGTGGTTTTTGTCTCGGCGAATACAACCCTGCCCCCTGGCAAACAGATCAGCCTGTCCGGCACGCCTGCATTACCCGGCGATTCAAATTTATACGCCCGGCCGCCCAGCCCTTTGATCCGATCCCGCAGGGTCGCCTCTATTGTCTTTTCGTTCAACGTCTTATCTCCTTTTTGCATTTGAAACTTTGAGACCCCATTTCCCTATACATATACGCGTTAGGCGTATTAGGCGTATAGGCGTATGCCTAATTACCTATTTATATATCTCTATTAGAGTAAAAGTATCAAAGTATCAACAGCGGTTTTTTGTCTTCGTAATGCGGGTTTATCCCGATACTTTCAAAAGTATCACCAAAGTATCAAAGTATCGGCCAAAGTATCAAAATTTTATAAAGTATCACCCGAAAGTATCACTTTTTCAAAGCCTTTTTGAAATCCACAGTACCCAAAACGCACACCGTTTTTTGTCCGCTTCCAGCCGTCCATTTGTGCCAGCACACCATTAATTTCTGTTGCGTCACGGTATTGCATGAACTTCGGATCGCTGTCCAGCGCCTCACACCAAACTTCCATGGCGCAGATACGCGTCCGGGGTTCTGTGGGAATATCCTTTCCGGCGTTGCCCTGCCAATATGATTTTCTGCGCTGCAAATCCCATTTGCGCCAGTCCAGCGGCACCTCACGTTCGACGAAATCCCGAATGATGCCCTCGCGCGGCGACTGCTCGCGGTGGCCTTCCTGCTCCGCTCTGGCGGCTTCCTCGACTGCACCCGACAGATACAGCGGCTCTCCGGCCTGCCAGCGCACGAACGCCTCCGCCCACAGTTGGTCGACCTCGGCGTCCAACTGCGTGAACACGCTTTTGATCACCGGCTGCACGCCGACATCTACCGGCCAGAATCGCCGGTTGCCGGTCTTGTCGCGCAGGAATTCGCTGCTGTTGGAGGTGCCAAAGAACACGCAGCGCCGCGGATAAACCTCTGTGCGCCGCCCATACGGCACGCGAAATATATCTTCACACTGGCTTAAAAACTGCTTGGCCTGCTCGTTCTCGGCCTTGGAGAGCGCCGACAGTTCGCCGATCTCTATGATCCAGACGCCCTGCACCAGCTCGCGCGCCTCCTTGCCGATGAAAGTTGTAAGGCTGTCAGAAAACCAGCTTTTGCCCATCTTGCGCAGCAGCGTGGATTTGCCCAGTCCCTGCGCGCCTGACAGAATCGTCATCGGGTCAAACTTCGTGCCAGGTACCATGGCGCGCGCCACGGCCGCACAAAAGGCTTTGCGGGTTATGGCGCGGGTATACTCGGTATCGGCCGCGCCGAGGTAGTCAATGAACAGCCGATCCAGTCGGGCGACACCATCCCAATGCAGTGATAATAGATATTGCTGCACCGGGTCAAAAGCGTGCTCACGGGCGCAGAGTGACAGCGCGTCCATGATCTTCTCTTTGCCGGTCAGCTCGAAGTGCTTTTCAAGAAACCACCGGACGCCCGCGTCGTCGTTGTCGCCCCAGACGCGACGCCCTGGGCGGGCATCCCACGGGAAAGGTCCGACGGCCACGCCGCGCTTGGCGAAGTCATCCAGGAGGATCCGTCCGCGCAGCTCCGGCTGGTTGCGCAGAATAATGAGGATGTTGTCGGCGGTCTTGTCGATTGCGCCGCCCTTGCCGATGGCCAGCGTGTGCAGCCAGTTCTCGTCGCCATCCGCGGGTGCTGCGAAGTCCTCTGCCATCTGGCCATATCGTTCGGTCAGCATCAGGTGCGACACCGAAGCGTCCGCAACAGCCAGTTCGCACATCGCGACGAAGCTCGGCAGACGGTTGGCTGGGGTGTCCGGCTTCGCGTCGTCGTCCAGCTCGCCGAAGCGGTGCAGGCGCACCAGATCAAACGCATTGCAAAGCTTTCCGCCTGCCGGGTCGGTCGCATGGTGGGAGAACAAAAACGCGCCATTGTCGTACACCACCGCGCCGCCGGTTGTCGAACCGCCGGTGTAGGTGAAGCGGGTGCTGTCGTTGTCGACCGGATCATACACGCTCGGTAGCAGCTCCTGCATGGTGCGGTAGATATCATAAGTCCGGCAGAACGCGCCGACGACACCCGGCTTCGCGGTCGGGTCTTCTTGTCTGGATGCAAGCTTCTGGTGCGCCTGCTCGGTGCCCGGTACCTGTGGCCAGCTTGTCGCATTGCGCCAGTCGGTGTAAAGCGCCAGCATGCCGTCCGCCGACAGCAGTGGCTTATCTGCGAGAGTGAATATGTATTCGCTGTCGGCACAGCAGGATGGCCAGTACATCAGCCGCGACGCCTCGAAAGTGGACGGGTCGCACAGCTTAATGCCGATGATCTCGCCCGCCTTGCGCGCCAGCGGCTCGTATTCGTCCGCAGTCGCGGCGCGGTCCAGCGGCAGCAGCACACGCAATCGCGGCGCCGCGGGGGAATGCTTGCGCGTTGAGTAGACGCAATACCCGCAGCCGAGGCCGTCGATGCGGCGCAGCACATCGTTGGTGCTGCCTGCGGGTATGTGGTCGAGATCTAGCGCCAGCACGTCGCGCCCTGTGACGGCATCGCCTTTGCGGCGTCCACCATTGAGGGTACCAGCCACGAAGCCGCCCACGTCCTTCAGTTCGTCCTGCTTATTCTTGGACAGGCGCAGGTACTCGTCCAGTCGCTCGGTGCTTCTGGCCGGCGTTTTCAGCCTGTCGTACAGCTCCGAAAGATATAGCGTTTGCGGCAGCCATTTTGTCGCCTTGCGGCTGGCTCCTGCTGAGATTGTTATTTGCCGGTCATTTATCAGCATGGAGGATTACTCCTTTACTTTTGGGAAATTGTGGGGTATTATGTTGTAAATTACAAAGATTGGGGATTGGTTAATGAAAAATAAGTCGCATTTTTCAATAAAGAGAGTTTTAAAGGCAATTTCACTACTATTCGCACTACTAGTTGTAGGATTGCTCATTGTTCTTTGTATACATCAATATTTTGGAAGTGGCAGTTTAACATCCAGTGAAATTATGTCATTCTTTGGCGGGTATTTAGGTGTTTCGTTAAGTATTATGATTACTATGATGCGAGCGGATGAGGATGATAAACGCTATGAAGAGAATCAAAGCCTTGATAAAATCAGACATGAAGAGACTCTTAATCAAATTTCGGAGCAAAAGAGACTGGATTTACTACCAATTCTGGACATATCGGAGGCTACCAAAGTTAACCGTGACTCAATTACAGAAATCTATGGTTTGAACCTCATTGGAAGAGACTATGAAGCACCTTTTGAATTTGTTTATGGTTCCATGCAGGAATTAGATGAACTAGAAAATTCAGGCGAATCGAACTATATGTTTTTTTTATCAATTAGAAATGTGGGCTTGGGTGGAGCAATAAATGTAATGTTAGATGAACCCTTGCCTCAATTTAGTATTCGTAGAGACGAGGGCAGACTTCTTGCAGTTTTAGTTGATATCAATGACATACATAAGGCAAAAGCCTTTTCTGGGGATGATGATATAACCGGCGAGTTTTACGTGCGTTTTCAAGACGTAACCGGAACATGCTATCGCCAACATGTACAGCTCACAGTCGTTTGCCTTCCCAAGAATCGAATATACCCACGAGTAATTGTTACCTCCCCGCCAGAGCGCACCCCTAATCCTTCTTATAAAACAGATCCATCCACCCGTCAGCGTTCAGAGGTAAATCAATAGCCCAGGGCACCGGCTCGGCCATGATGCTGCACACAGCGTCGAGGTCGGGCTTTTTTGCGTCTATTACCACTTCATCATGTACATGGAACACCACCGGAAAGCCCCGCGCTTCCAGCCGTTCCACCGCCTCGGCGAGGCAGTCCCGCGCCGTCGCCTGTGTGATATTCTCGGCCAGCTTGCCGCCGTAGGTTTCAAGCTCCTTCCACTTCTTCGAGGTCTGATTCATGCCGAAATAGTGGATGCTCTCCCCACCGAAGCGGTTGGGGCCAAGAAACGGATTTGCATAGAACAGCTTGCGTCCGTTGGGAAGCGTCACCGTCAGAAAGCGCAGCGCGCCATCGGGGCTGCATTCCAGCGCCATCATCAGCCGCCCGACGCCGCAGGGTCGCCCGGACTGGATCACCGACACGGCCGCGCGCTCAAGCGCATACCAGAACTCAACGATGCGCCGGTTGGACTGCCGCCAGCGCGAAACGATTTCGGGGAGCTCTTCCTCGGTAAGCCCCATAGTCAGTGCGCCCATCGCGATCAGCGCGTTCACGCCGCCCTGGTAGCCAAGCGCCAGCGTCGCCACCTTGCCCTTTTGCCGGAGCGCGTAGTCGGGGGTGCCCTTTTTGATGCGCTCGATCGGGACGCCGAACATCTGCGAAGCGGTCGCTTCATAGATCTTGCCGTGGGTGCGAAAGACGTCGAGTACCCAGCTTTCACCCGCCAGCCAAGCAATGACACGCGCCTCAATGGCCGAGAAATCCGCATCAATGAAAGTGTTGCCGGGCGACGGTATTAGCGCCGTGCGGATAAGCTGCGACAGTGTATCTGGGATGCTGCCGTAAATGATCTCCAGCGCGTCGGCCTTGCGGCCTTTCACCAGTTCGCGCGCCAGCGGCAGCGGCTCGATATAGGTTCGCGGCAGGTTCTGCACCTGTACCAGACGCCCCGCCCAGCGGCCTGTTCGGTTGGCGCCGTAGAACTGCAGCAGCCCGCGCACACGATCGTCCTCGCAGACGGCGGTTTCCATCGCGTTGTATTTCTTGGTGCTGGTCTTGCCCAGCTCCTGCCGGATCTCCAGCATGCGGCGCGCCTTGTCGCTTTCGACGCCGGTGGCCAACAGTTCCTTAACCGTATCCTTGCGCACGTCGCCGATCTCCTGATCCATTTCTTTGGACAGCCACTTGGAAAGCTGCGCGATGCTGTTCGGGTTATCTAAGCCCGATATGGCGACAGCCTCCGCACGAAGTGTCGCCGCGGTACTCTCCCCGATCTGGATCGCGCCGTCCATTAGGTCAAGATCGACTGCGACGCCGCGGGCATTGATGATCTGGTCGGTTTCCCACTGCTTTTGCAGCGCGGGTGGTACCGGCCAAGGAGTGAAACGCTGCGCGACTTCCATTTCGGTAACGACGTCCTGCCGGTTGTATTCGACGAACAGCCGCCACTTCTCAGGGTCGTGATGTGGCAGATTCCGCGTGCGGCCGCCGTTGACGCGACTTGGTTTGCAGGGTGTGCAGAAGTAGCGGATCAGCGCCGAGCCGGTCGCCTGCTTGCGCTTGTCGGCAGGTAATCCCAGCGCCGTACCCACAGCGGAAAGCCCCATCGGGTAGCCGCAGTATAATCCCTGCAGCTGTGTGCAGCGCCACTGTGACAACATCCGCGCTCCCTCCTGCATTGGATTCCATCCGAAATGCCGACAGAGACAATACCACTCAAACGCGGCATTGTAGGCGTGCTTGATGTAGTCGGGGCTTTTGAGCGCGTCGATCAGCCACAGCGGCATGAAGTCGGCACACTTGCCATAATCGCCACCGGGCGCGCAAAGCTGCAGAACCTCGACCGGCGTGCCATCCAGCGAATAAGCGAAAAGCAATATCTGAAAGTCGGGGGCCTGTGCATATCTGTACAGGCCCGCCTTTTTTATGTCCACCGAAGAAAAAGTTTCAATGTCGATCGAGAGATGATGTACCATGGCGCATTAGAACGGTAGCCCGGTGATGGGATCGATGCGCTGCGCGGTCGGCTGCTGGTATCCCTGCTGCGGATATACCGGCTGTGCGGGGTATGCCTGCGGCTGCGCATAGACGGGTTGCTGATAAGCTGCCGGTGCAGGTGCGGGTGCAGTGTATGACACATCGGCAAAGTCGTCCGCCGCGCTGGCTCTACCGCCAAGCGGCTCGCCATCCTCCAGCTTCTGCACCGTTTCAAGACCGCAGCCGATGCCCTTCTTGCCGTTCGAGTTATACGCGAAGAAGGTCACGCCGACACGCGCCCAGACGCCGGAGTACATTTCAGACTGGTTGATGATCGGGTTCAGCCCCATATCGACAACCTGCGGCGGTTGCTTGGACGACGCTGTGAACACCCAGCAGCCCTTGCACTCTTCGCCGAACGGCTCACCGTCCGAAGGTCTGGGGCCGTCACCGTCGTGGACGCAGATCGACAGCACCGGCGGTCGCTTGCCGTCCCACCGCTTTGAGATACCGGCCTGAATAGCGGCGTTGATGGCGGCATCGATGCGCTGCTTGGCGGCCGCGTCGGTCTTGGGTACCAGAATAGTGGCGGAATACTTCGCCTCCTGCCCGGGGTTGTTGGCGTAGGGTTCAAACAGGTGGGTGTAGGAAAGCCGCGCCCTCCCTGTGACGATGTGTGCGGGATTGTTGTTAGCCATTTTGTTTTCTCCTTTTATATCGATGTTGGTTGTTCTGCGAAATCCGCGGCGGCATCCACCGGATGATAAGGCGTGCGCTTGTCGCTTTCAGGCGCCAGCGTGGGCTTACCGGGGGGCTTAATCACGTAATCGGACAATAGATTTTTAAATTCCTTCTTGCCCAGCAGACCCTCGACCCCGGTAAGCGACACCGGCTTGCGCACATACAGCAGTGCGTCCTCGATGCCGTGCTGGCGGCAGATTTCAAAAGCTTTATCAGTATCGGTAAAGGCGCGATTGCTGCGCCCTTCGACGGCTTTCCAGCCTGGGACTTCACCGCCGCGAAGCACTTCGGCAAGCGCCCACTCCTCGACGTCATTTGCCCAGCGCACCAAATCTTGTGCCTGTCTTAGCGCCGAACCGACTTCCGCATTGGTCATCAAATCGGGCGAGCGCTGGCAGAAATCTTCTAGCGCGAGGTTTGCGGCGGCGCGGGATTTGCATAACGCCCGTGCCCGGCAGAACCGGCACCAGTCCCCGGCGGCGAATTCGCCTTCCCCGGCAAAAGCGATCTGCGCTTTAGGCTTGGCCACGAACACGCCCCAGTCCAGCAGCTTCTCACGGGTACAGCTCCATTCGCTGATGGAATTTAGCCGCGGCTGCACGATGGAAAGGCAGATTGTATCGATGCTGTAAAGGAAGTCGTATGCTTCCAGCGCACCCAGCGCATAGAGCATCATTTGGGAGTTTTCATCTGCCAAAACCGGCACGCCCTGGCCATATTTGTAGTCGACAATGTGCAGGGTATGCCCGCCGATCAGCACGCAGTCCACAGTGCCAAAGGCCTCCGGCACGAAGCGCTCAAAGTGGACTTCCTGTTCTATGGCGACGTAGGGCTTAACCGGATAGCGCATGGCCAGCTCGGTGATATGTTCAAGGTATGTATCGGCGTGGCTCTGCATTTCGGGCGAATACATCGGGTTCTCGGTCAGCTTCTTCATGACGGCGGCAAACTTTTTCGGCCCTATCGGTTCAACGAACGCCTTCCGGACTTTGAGTTCTGCAATCGCGTGTGCCAGTCGCCCCTCCTCGGCGTAGCTGCTCGTCGATTCGGGCAGCGTTTCCTCGAGGCGTGCGCATCGGGTACAGTTCAGCCACCGGTGCGAGGAAGACGCCGACAGCAGCGCGTGTTTTTCCGGCGCCATCAGATCTGCGCCCCCAGTCCGCGCAGCTCAGTGGCAAACGCGCCGTACTGGGACGGATCAAGTTGACTGAGCGTCTGGATGCCTCGGCGCTGCAGCAGCCCAATGAGCTGGTCGCGCTTGCCGGCATCCACCAACGCCGCCCCGGCCTTGCCAAGCTGATCCAAGGTGTAGCCGGGCGCGGTTGCTACCGGCACGGCTGCGGGTATTGGCGATGGAACTGGTACAGCTGTGGGTGCGGGCGCCATCGGCGCGGCGGATGCAAACTGTTGCGGCGCGGGTGTGATTGCCACCGGCGCGGGCGTTGATACTTGCGGCATAACTGCGGCGGGGACAACTGCTGTCTGAACGGGCTGCGCCTTGACTTCCGGCGCCGAGATGGTGGGTTTCTGCCCTAACATAGCTGCCGAAATCGACCAGAGTGCGGCCAGAAATTCCGACGAGGGTTCAATGACGATCTTCAAGGTTGCTTCCATTGCTTTAATTCCTCCTGATAGCAAGTTTTGTGTATCCATAAGGTTTTAGCGGGTCTGGATTTGGTTTTAGATGAATAGGCGTCCGGCCTGTCCGCTTCCCGAATGATGCCGCCACAGTGGCAGCAGACAACATCAGGAAGCGGTTTTCGGGGTTTACTCATGGCGCTGTTCCACCGTGACGGTGATTCCCGCTTTGGGGTCGATCCCCTCAGCGTCTACTTGCGCTTTTTTCAAATACAGAGTCATGAGGGTGTCGCCTTCCCGACTCTCGAAGCGGTAACAGGTCTTGGTCTCATTGCGAAGCTTAAAGTTGATTTTCATTGACAGGCTCCTTTCCTGCTGCGTCGATACAATCGCGGCATATCGCGGTGTCGTGGACGGTCACCAGATTGTTTGTACTGCCGCAGATCACGCAGCAGGCCTTCATAGGTGTAAGTAAAATGCCGGCAGGTACAACCTCAATCGCCAGCAGATCGCCGGTATCGATATTGTTCGCTCTGCGGATCTCTTTTGGAAGTACAACACGGCCGAGGTCGTCGATATTACGTGCAAACTGTTTCACATGATCACCTCTTTCGCGTACTCAATGCCTTTAGGCGAAATATCCTTGAAATCTCCATCACCAGCTTCACAGACAAAGAAGTTTCCCATGATCGCCTCGGCGCTTCTCGGCGAGAAAAAGACGGTCCGGTTTAGTGGAAGATCCAGCAGCTTTCCTTCTTCGTTGCAGACAACCACTACACCCTTCGGCAGGGTAAGCGTTTCTATGTAGCCGCCAACAGTTTCCTGCATCGCTTTTAGCGTGGGGGCAATTTCAATAGCTTCCGGCTCTTTGCCGATAGCGTAATACAAAACTTTCACTTGTTTTCCTCCTCACTCAATTCCAGACGGTAACGACAACCAGCATACTCAGCGATGACGACCGCCATGTCCGGCATAGCCCCACATTCCAGCGGTTCGGCATCAATGCCTAGCAGCTCATGAATAACGCTGGTGAGCATCAGTTGCAGCGTCGCCACCCAGTTGACAGGCGGCAAGCCGGACGGATCAGCGCACGCGCTGACGGTTTCCGGCGCGATGGCAGCCTTCGGGGCTTGCGTTTCAGGTGCGGGTGTGGTATTCTTTTTACAAGTAGTTTTCTTAGCAACCTTTTCCGCCTTCTCGATTGCCGTCGAGGGGGCGGATTTTCTTTGCCCAGCAAAGCGGATGCCGTAGCGAGCAGCGGCGTTATAGACGGTCTTATAAGGCTGTTTTAGCGCCTCGGCTGCCTCAGTGATCGTCATGCCCTTGTCTGCCATCTCAATAAGCTGATATTTGCGGAAAGGCTCTGCCGGCGCTTTAGGATCTGCTGCTTTAGCCTCCACTTTTGCCGCTTCTGCCTGGGCAGTTTTGTTTCCGGGTAAGCCGGTTATGTAACCGTTCGCTGACAGCACGCCAACTATGACGTTTGCCGATACCAGGTTGCGATCTGCGAGGATCTTCACCTGCTCATTTTTGTTTTTTGCTTGCCGATAAGCGGCGCATATTTCCGATTCTGTCATGTGCAACTTAGGCAGTGCCTGGTTTTCTGACACGGTTGATTCCCCCTTATATCTCGTAGATTTTTTTAATCGCGCAGTTGCAGCAAAGCTTTTCCTTTGAAACGCGCTTGTCATCATGCTTTATTTCGCAGACACAAGCGGCGCGATTTTTGCAGCCTTTAACCTGGCAAAAACCGAACAAACCTTTTAAAAATCTAAGCATTTTACACCTCCTCTAAAAATACTTTGGATTGTTGATACCATCTTTGACGCAATCAGTTTCCAATGCAAGGTATTCGGCGGTAGATATCGCCCTTAGCTGATGTGCCATCTTGATTGCACCGTGTGCCTTATAGAGCAATTCGCGCGGATATAAGCTGGATTTGGCGTAAGCAATTTCTTTTAACAGCTGGTTATATAGTTCACTCATGCGAATCACCATCCAAACACTCGCACGCCTGCCAAAAGAAGCCGAATGCACAGCAAGATAAAAATACAGCTCCGCCGGGCGAATAATAGTGCGGCCAATGCGCAGCCGCCCACAGTAGGATAAGTCCACACACCACCCAGCATATAGCGGTTAAAACTTTGCCTCTAAAATGCTTGTCCGCTTTTATTCGGCGAAGAATAAACGGAGCTTTAAGTGATGCGCGTAGGTCGCGGTATGTAGGGGTTGTGGGTTTAATTAACGTTTTGAGTTCCTCCTTTATTGCTTTCCCCCTGTCGCCAGTGGTAGAATTTAGTCGAAGGGAGCGCGATAATGATGGGTTTTCAAATTAGCTTAGATTCACAAATTGGAGCCGTAATCATCTCTGCATGTGTTGCGTACTTGATTTCGCGAAGACAATACAACACAACCATAGCCAAAGAGCGATTAGAGAAAATTATTTCCCCTGTGTTCGAGACGCTATCTCCTTATTTGTTTTGCAGTGTTTATGAACCTGGAGTAAAAGGCGCTTTAGCGGATGCAGTCAAGCTTGTTGAGAGTGAACCTTTAATGGCCGGAGGGGTTCTTCGAATGTTCTTAGACCAGGCAATGAGTACGCACATGCCTAACCAAAGAGTTTACGACCAACTTTGTTACCATTTAGAAAATGAATACAGGGGCCTTTGCCGAACAATAGGAATTCCAATCAGGCCTTGGAAAGACAGATGGGTGATCGGTCACCTTGGCACAGGCAATAAAGCAAAAATGCGGTTTTTACTTTATTCGTTACCAGGGCTTCTGCTTGGGGTGCTTAAAGTCTTACTTGTGTTTTCCGTCTTATTGGCGTTGTATTATAAAATATTTCTGGTAGTCGACGCTGCCAGCCCCAACAAGCTAGCAACCCCCGCGATGTTGGCCTTCACCACAACTATGTTTATTTTTGGGCCAAAAGCCAGACCGCGATAATTAAGCAGCATATTACCTCAAGCCAATCAGCTGCTCTCCTTGCTGAGTGCGCAAGGATAAACGTCGCGCGTCCTATAAGTCCTCCCGCCAGTATTCCCACTGTCTTTCATCCTTTCTTGGTTAGGTTGTCCGGCTTGAGGGAAGTAGAGCGGAAACTCCGATGGGTTGATATTAAACAGCTGCATAATGGCGTAAACGTCATTGGTATCCCACGCTCTTTTCCCTGTTAGCCTGTCCGATATGTACTTTTGGCTGCGTCCAATCTTCTCACCGAGGTATGTCTGGTCTATTTGGTAGCCATACATAAGTTTGCGGATTTCAGTGTATTTGCCTTTAACTAATGCGGGCATCTTCTCCCTCCTCCCCCGCCATATTCAGCAATTTGTCAATGCTGGCTTTTATTTTAGGATTATTGTTTTTGCCGACCATGACCTTATAAAGGTAGGAATCATCAAAATATAGTCCCGTATCTTTATGGACTTGATCGATAAGCCACACCTGTGGTTTGTCAATATCAACAAGGCGTTTCTTAATGTCTTTACCATATTGACAAAATTTAGCATTACCCACTATTTCACCTCCTTGCGTGTTGACAATTACGGATAATTGTAATATAGTTTTGTTGTCATACAATAATCTGTATTACAATTCGCTGTAATCATTGACTCAAGTATATTACCGCTTGCTGTAATTGTCAATGGTTTATTTCAGTGCACTGTAATATCGGCCAATTGCACAAAAAGGCGGTCATGTCATGAATGATATTTACAAAAAGATTGAAACCCTATGCAAAAGTCGTAGCGTAGACATTACAACAATGTGTAAAGAAGCTAAGATTAGCCGCGCTATAATGTCTGAGTTTAAAATGGGCCGAACAAAAGAGCTTTCAACTTCCACGCTTTCAAAGCTATCGGGTTATTTTAATGTATCTGTAGACTATCTCCTTGGCAAAGAAGATCAAAAAGAAAATGCGCCCGCTCTCAATACGAGAGACGAGCGCGATATAGCCAAGGACATGGAGCGCCTGCGCCAGAACTTAGAGAGCGGCGAGGGCTTAATGTTCGACGGCGATCCTTTGAGCGACGAGGCCAAAGAGTCTATTCTTGCTGCCATGAAAATAGGATTGGAAATGGCCAAGGTAAAAAACAAAGAAAGGTACACGCCTAAAAAATTCAGAAAGGAAAACAATAATGCTTGATGCCAAGAGCTTTGCAGAAAAGGCGGTCAAGCGTTTTAAGACGCGCAACCCCTTTGACATTGCAGAATCTCTTGGATTTGACATAATTTATGTTCCTCTGGTCGGCGTCCGGGGATTCTATCAGCAGCTAAAACGCAACAAATTTATATACATCAATGAAAGTTTGAGCGATCACCAAACCCGGCTGGTATGCGCACACGAGTTAGGGCACTGGTTTATGCACAAAAAGTTGAACCGCCTGTTTTTAGACTCGCGTACCTTTTTTGTTACCAGCCGCTATGAAACAGAAGCAAATCGCTTTGCGGTTTCTTTGCTATATTCTGATGATGAGATCATTGAATTGCAAGATTGTACCTTGGATCAAATCGCCTGTGCAATGGGTGTGAATCGCGATCTGGCACAATATAGAGTACAGGCCACTTTTTGTAATAACGTAAAGAGAAAGTTCGGCACTGGTTAGCCGTCCAGCATAGCAGGAACTTGCTTCCGGCTTAGTTTGCGTTTGTTTGAGTATTTGGAAGTTATAGTCAGTGCAAATTCTGCACACTTTTACTTCATTGACAGAAAGGACGTACATCATGGGATTCAGATTTAACAGACGAATAAAACTGTGCAAAGGTCTCTCTCTTAATCTCGGAAAAAAATCTGCCGGTCTGCGCATTGGAATGAAGGGACTTGGTGTTTCCTTTAACACCAAGGGCACCGTTACTAAATCTGTTGGCATTCCTGGGACAGGGCTTTCATACCGCAGTACAAGTAAAATAGGCGACAATTCAGCTGTTAATAGTAATACAGCGAATTACGTAAATTCAAATGTCACTTTCAAAAAACCGCTAACACAGCGCACGTGGTTTATTCTCTTAATGCTGTTGTTTATTGCTCCCTTTGGGATATATCTTGCTTGGCGCAAAACTGAGTGGAAAAAGCCTGTTAAAATAGCAGTCTCGGCACTTAGTGCATTTTTGTTTCTTAGCGCCGTTATAAATAGTAACAGTACCGCGCCAGTAGCACCGGCAAATAATGCTGGTCAAAAAATCGCAGTTTCTTCTTCGCAAACTGCCCCCTCTTTTAATCCCATTTCTGAAAGCACGCCCAACACATCCACGACAGATACTATTAATGCGGCAGTTTCCAGTTCAGAGACCGATAGCATTAGCGCATCATCAGCGTCAGAGGCCACTCAGCAAACTAAAGAGGTTGCCGTTTCCAGTTCGGAGGTCAATAGCGTAAGCGCATCGTCAGATGCCCCCCAGCAATCAAAAGACACGCCAGCTTCCGAAAAGGAGTCGCCCTCTTCCTCTGAAGCAATAGTCCCCGCCGCAGCAGCCGCAATACTAACACCAAGCTCGCAGGAGTCCGTTGATCAACCAAACAGCCAATCAAATGCATCGACCAGTTCAAGAACGGAATCAGATGCTCCTGTATACGCGAGCGAACCAGAAGCATACATGGTTTGGATTCCTACTAAGGGCGGTACAAAATATCACACATCGTCGACTTGCAGCAATATGAACGGCCCGCATCAGGTAACACTGGAAGAAGCAAAGGCTGCCGGGTTTGAGCCCTGCGGCAGGTGCCATCCTCGCAGCTAGTCTAAACAAAAAAAATCCCGCCCGGTGCTACCAACACCGAACGGGACGCAATACAAGCAGCCAACATTGACGAAAGCCGCTCTGCAAGGTAAATTATAACACCTCTGCAGGGCTTGCGCAAGCATACCTTGAGGAGGTTTATTTTTATGGGTAAACGCACGAACACTGCGCAATGGATCGAAAATCAGAATCGTTGGAGAATCAATGTTCAAAAAGACGGCGAGCGCAAAAGTTTTTACAGTTCCAAGCCCGGGCGCACTGGTCAGCGCGAAGCAAATGCCAAGGCCGACGCCTGGCTGGATGAGAACGTTACCAGAAGTAACGAAAGAATATGTAAAATTTATAATGAATATCTTGCTGAACAAAAGAAGGTATACTCACAAGGCATGTATTTGCCTCTTAATTCCCGATATACAACGTGGATAGAACCAATAATCGGCAACATAAGAATAGAAAGCCTCACCGAGCAGCATCTACAAAGAATTATTAACAGCGCATATGCTGCTGGGAAATCTCGAAAAACGCTTATGAATCTCCGCGCCGATCTTGGCTCATTTATTAAGTATTGTAGAAAGTGCAAATATACTACCCTATTGCCCGAAAATATCATCATTCCTAAGGATGCGGAATTTAAGATCAAAAATATTTTAATGCCCGACGATCTCAAAAAGCTGTTTTCCAGCAGCAAAACTTATTTGCGGGGTAAAGAAATTGAAGAAGATCTTATATATGCCTTTCGCTTTCAGGTACTCACCGGACTGCGCCCAGGTGAACTACTAGGCTTGGAATGGCCTGACATTGATCTTGAAAACAAGCTTGTTCATATTCAGCGCTCCATTAACAAATATGGTGAAACCACAAAAGGAAAAAACAAATCAGCTAACCGAATATTCGCATTAAGCGATATTGCCGCCGATGTCCTAAAAGAACAGCGTTCTATAAACATGTTCGGGCGCGTATTTGGCGATATCACACAAGTGATGTATGGGCAGCGTTGGCGCAAATACTGCGCACACAACGGCATGACTAAAACGACACCATATGAGCTGCGCCACACATTTGTATCTGTCTCCGCCGAAATGCCTGAAGGTATGTTGCAAAAACTGGTTGGCCATACGGCCAACATGGACAGCTTCGGCACATACGGTCATGTATACGACGATATGCGCAGAAAGACCGCTGAAAAATCAAACGAGATTTGGACGGCGATTCTCAATGAGGAAAAAGTCGACGACAACCAATAGATGTGGTCAATATGATCAGTGTGGTCAAAAGTGTGGTCAGAGCATGAAAAAAGCGCTTTGAAATCGCATTCCAAAGCGCTTTTTTATGGTGCGGTAGATGGGACTTGAACCCATACGTCTAGGACACACGCCCCTCAAACGTGCCTGTCTGCCGATTCCAGCACTACCGCATATTTGTCCGCCGTTTTCAGCGGCGAGTATTATTGTAGCAAACATCTTGAGAAATGTCAATGGATTTATACAATAATTTTCGGCCTTTTTTTACAAAATTTTAAAAAAGTCAAATTTCCTCATAGACAAAAGGAAAATGCAATAAAACTTCAAATTGGTAGCAAGCAAAATGACCCTCTGTATAGATTCTCATCCAACCGCATATAATCAACTATTAAAATGTATGAAATCGAACTTTTTATCTGGCTTATGTGAAAAACTAATGTTCTCAACATGATAGAAAAGCCAAAAACCTATACTTTTGTTGAAAACTCTGTTGAAACTGTTAATTACTTTAAGTATATCATTGTATAAAAGGAATATTTGCATGTTATTAAAAATGTTACACTTTGCAAAAACGAGTAAACGTAGTATAATAACGATACTCAATTATACTGTTACAAGGAGAATACTGTGAGCAGCAAAAAAATTCAGCGGTCCAGGCGCAAAAAGAGTGCCGTGGTACCGCTTATTATCGTTTCATCGGCTGTCGCTTTTTCTGCTTTATTGGCAGGAATCTGGCAGCTAAATTCACCTAAGATTGAAGTTCTTTCGCCACTTGTTCTTGATCCTTCCATTACAGGTCAATATTCCTCGACTGCTTCTTCACAGGTTATTTCATCCACTGAGCAGCCTGTATCCAGCAGCGCTGCAACTTCTTCAAAAACAGATGACAATAGCACCTCATCCTCAGATTCTTCAATTGCAGATGGCAATTCCCCTGCTTCATCTGATGCTATTCCCTCTTCGGCACGTCCCTCCCCACAAAATCAAGCGTTACCAGAGCAGACACGTGTAACCAGCAGTTATTTTGACGATGCCGTTTTTGTCGGCGATTCGTTAACTGTCGGCATCAAGCATTATGATGTTATGAGCAACACAACCGTCTTCGCCGCTACCGGCATCGGGCTTGAAAATATATTCACCAAGCAGGCTATAAAACAAGATGGGCAAACGCTGACCATCTTGGACGCTCTCGCTCAGCACCCCGCAAAAAAAGTGTATATAATGCTTGGTGCTAACAGCCTGATGTCAAACTATGATTACCTAATTGAACAGTATGGACGTTTGGTCGATGAGGTGTTAAAACGCACGGGTGATGGCACAATCGTCTATGTACAATCTGTTTTGCCAATCAATGAACCTCTTTTTCATGTCAAATATGCGCCTAATACCACTACAAACGCGGATATCGACCGTTTCAACAAGATGCTTTGTGCCATGGCGGAAAAAAAAGGCGTCTATTTCCTCGATGTAGCTTCGGCGTTTAAAGATTCTAATAACGCAATGCCTGAAAGCAACACGCCCGATGGTATGCACATTATTTCCTCACAATATATTGTCTGGTTCGACTATCTTAAAACTCATGCAATATCATAACTTATAATGTTTAATAAAAAAGGAGAAATTCCCCGATGAAAAGATTTATTTCTGCAGCTTTGTGCTGCTTAATGCTATTATTGCTTGTATTAACCGGATGTGGTTCGTCCAAAAAAGTTTTGGACATGGATGCTTTTTCAAAAGAAGTTCTTTCAAAAGGAAACTTTAATGACGAACTAATCTTGCTGTCGGATAAAGTGGTCTCGGACTATTACGATCTTTCTTTTCAAGGACTAGATGAATATCGTATATATATTTCATCTTCCGGTGCGACCGCAAGTGAGTTTGCAGTGTTTAAATGCAGCAGTGATGCAGCGTTAAAATCTGCGAAAACAGCGGTAGAAGCAAGAATTTCAGACCAAATTTCCAGCTATGAAAATTATCGCCCAGACGAAAAGTTTCGTCTGGAGAACGCCTTAATAGAAACCAATGGCAATTACCTTTTGTTTGTTGTTTCCGATAATAATGTCACGACTCAAAATTTGTTCAACGATTCTCTAAAATAACTTCTGTGAGTGAAAAGGAGCCGCGCCATGGTTTTTGAGTGCAGCGCTATCATTCTTGTCATTCTTATAATGTCGTTTATGTCGCTTAAAACTGGGAAAAAAAGCGGCTGGAGTATTGCGATGCTGCCGCTCTTATTAGTTCCTGCCGGACATATTTCAGGTCTTTGGTTAAGTGCTCCTATCGCTAAATTGCTGCACGTCACGGTAGTGACTGCATGGATAGGAATTAACCTGTGTGTTTTAACACTGACCTGCGTGTTGCTAGGCGTTATCTCATTAAATATTAAGAGTACTCGGCTACGCATTGCATATTTAAGTGTATGCGGTTTGTTCTCTGCTCTGCTCACCTGCGTATTAATCGTTAGATCAGTGCTTACCACATAGTTACTAAAATATAATCAACATCCCAGGCACCAATTTTTTGGTCGCCCGGGATGTTTTTATTTAGTCAAACTGCTTTAACGATATCCAAAAATTTTCTTTTGCAGAATCTCCGAAAGACTTATAATTGGAATGCAGAGCAAAAACCACAGTCCACAAAAGCCTAGGCATATCTGTCCCATAACCGAAAAGGGCATATCGGAATAGTCCCAAACATGCCACCCTAAAATTATGTTTACAATACAGCCTATTATAAATTCAACGGTTGTAACTGTAATCGCCCCTGCCAGACACTTTTTCCACATATGCCATCCCTTATGCCTCGCATTGATACAGTAAACCAACATAAAACAAAGTCCGCCAGCTATAGTCATGCTCCAATGGGTATATCCACGCCAGAGTGTCTCCAACAAACCGTAGCCCATTGCACCCATCGTGTATATAATTAAATACTCTGCTATAGTCTTACGCAAAGTAAATCGCTCCTTGATTAAAATTAAATGCTGTCTCATTATTCCCATGTATCCTGATGTTTTTCATCTAACAAATTAATATTTTTTGGAAGTGCATAGCGCTTTTGATCTTTTGAATTTACAATAATAAAAGCTAATTGCAATTGTTGTTCGTCAACAGTACTGTTTTTTGCACCTTTTGTTATTTCAATACCAGTGGTTTTATCAATTGACAATCAACTTGCACAAATTTTATAATATTAACATAAGGTAACTTCGAGTATTGAAGCGGACGGAAGAATAAAATCGCAGTAAAGAGGTGTAGTTGTGGACCTGGAGGAATTGCGCGCAGAAATTGATGGCGTAGATAGTCAGATACTGTCTCTGATTCTAAAACGCCGAGCTCTTATTTCAAATGTCATAAGTTATAAAAAAGAACACAACCTGCCAGTGTTTGCGCCCGACCGAGAGCAACAGGTATTAAAGCGTGTCGGAGACTTGGTTGGTTCCGACGCCATGATGCAGAGCGGCTTAAAGTTGCTGTATGGCATTTTGATGGATATTTATAAGTTCCACGAATATGAACAATCCCCAAAGAACATCTCTGTGCCCACTGACGTAGGTGGTGCATCAGTTCGTGCTATATTACAAGATAAACCAGGGGCTCTAAGCCGTTACCTTTCTCCTCTGGCTGCCGCAGAGGTCAATATAACCAATATCCGTTCTCAGTCCATGCCCGGTGGCAATCTATTAGTGGATATTGAATTAGCCGGTAAAACCAACGATCCAACATTTATCGCTGCATTAGCTGTACTGGCAGATACGGCAGAAAAGTTTGCGCTATTATAAGTTAAACTTCACGTCAAACTAAATAATGGATTAGTTGCACCAAAATTATAGTAACGCCCCGACAATTTGTCGGGGCGTTTTAGGATGTCCAAGAAATAGATTTCGTTATAGCTAACATTAGGGAGATTGTGTAAGTGTTGAGAGCCGGAGCAGGAACTCAGGTCGTATAAGCGGTCTGGCGGTGGCCCTCAACTTACACGTTTAGAGGTAAAACCGCGCTTGATTGCTTTTTTTAAAATTTGAAATTTAACTACAGAAACGCCCCGACATTTGTCGGGGCGTTTGGTAAAGTTTAATTAGCCTTATGCTGCAACCCTTTTCTTGTTATAGGTCTTGGCATATAAGAACATGGCCACCATGATGCCAACGCCAATCAGGTTGGTAGGTGTGTCCGGTAGAACCAAGCCTAAACCACCAGCCAGCAGCAAGACTCTTTCGAGTATGTTTAGATTCTTGAAATACCATCCCTGGAAGCCCATAGACATTGCAATGGTGCCGAGTAGCGCTGTTGCAAAAACATAAAGGACCTCAACGCTTGAACCCTGCATCATAAAAGCTGGAGTATAGCAGAATACGAAAGGCACGATAAATCCGGCAAATCCAACCTTGCAGGCTTCGACAGCAGTGGTCATAGGACTGCACTTGGCAATACCGGCACCCGCATACGCAGCCAGAGCAACAGGAGGCGTAATAGCCGACAGGCAAGCAAAGTAGAATACAAACAGATGCGCAGTCAACATTGCCAGGCCTAACTTAACGAGCGCAGGAGCCAAAATTGACGCTGCAATAACATAGGCAGCCGTCGTGGGCAGGCCCATACCAAGTACGATACAAGCCATAGCGGTAAATACCAGAGACATAAACAGGCTACCGCCCGAAGCAGAGATCATCATATCGCCGAATACGACACCGATACCGGTCAGTGAAACCATCGAAACAACAATACCAGCGCAAGCGCAGCCGAGAACGATGGACATGGAGTTGAAGCCCGATTTTTTCAAAGAAGGGATAATCTCTTTGAAGGTAAAGCGCTTCTTCTTATCCAGAAACATGATGAGCGGTACGCTATAGATGGCAAACAACGCCGCGCGCGAGGGCGACAGCTGTGCGCCAAGCAGGCAATAAACAAGGATAGCGATGATCAACAGATAAATCCAGCCATCTTTAAGAACCTTTTTGGTGTTAGGAATCTGATCCTCAGGAGTGGGTTCAATTCCACCGCGTTCTGCCTGCGCAATAACCGAGAAGGCACAACCTACAAAGTAGCAAATAGCGGGCAGTGTTGCACACTTAACAATAGTCATGTAGGACTCTGCAGTGAATGCAACCATCAAAAATGCGCCTGAGCCCATAACGGGAGGAAGAATCTGTCCACCGGTCGAAGCAACCGCCTCAACGCCGCCAGCAAATTCTGACTTATAGCCTCTGGATTTCATCAACGGAATGGTGAATGTACCGGTGCCAACCACGTTGGCAACAGCAGAACCGTTGATAGTTCCCATCAGCGCAGACGCCATAACAGCTGACAGCGCTGGGCCGCTCTTGATGCGTCCGGTCAGCGAGATGGCAATATCGTTGATAAAGCCAGAGCAGCCAGAAGCCTCGAGGAAAGAACCGAACATGACGAACATAAAGATAACCGTAGCAGAAACAGTCAGGCACTGGCCAAACAGACCGTCACCTGCTACTGCTAGAAACTCAAAAATACGTTTGAAGCTGTAGCCGCGATGCGCAATAGCCAACGGCAGATAAGGTCCTGCCAGCGCATAAGCAGTAAAGATCAGCGCTAAGCTGGGCAAAATCCAACCAAGGGAACGACGTGAAGCCTCAATAACAATTACATAAAGTATACCACCGGAGATTGAAGCCCAAATAGATACAATACCCATGTTATCGTTCTGGGCAAGGCTTTCGACACGGCACATGTAAGTAGCAAACCACACGAGCGCAATCAACGCAAGATCAATAAAACGGCAAGTTGCACGGTATGCTTTGTTGTCTTTCAAAACTTTACTAAAAATATTATGATCAGCGAGCGGCATGGTAAGCAGCAATATGGTAATGGCAAAACACATATGGGTGCCGCGCTGACCGATTGCATCTAATAAACCAAACTGCGCTGTATAAAGGTGGAATAGGCTCATCAGAACAGCAATCACTGAAGCCGCTTTTATAAACGGATTCGTGCTGCCCTCTTCAACAGCTTTCATCACAGCAAGATCGCTGTCCAAACTGGCTATGTCAATTTCGTTTACATTGACATCTTCTTTTTTCGCCATAAAAATCTCCTTAATCCTCAATTCTCAACTAATAGGGGACTTTGTTAATGCCGTCCGAAGCGCATCGCTCCGGACGGCATCTGACTTAATTCGGAAATATTATTCAGATTTTTAGGGTTGCGAAAAGCTTACTTGATAAGGCCAGCGCTCTTGTAGTATGCTTCAGCGCCGGGATGCAGCGGAATGGGAAGGTCATTGCACATGAAGCCAGCGTCGGTCATAGCGGTCATGGAAGCATGTCCGGCAACCAGATCATCGGGATGGGTGTGCAGAGCCTCAGCCATTTTGCCAACAAGCTCAGCGTCCATCGAAGCATTAACCGCTACAAGGCACTTAACGCCAAAGGTGGGGATGTCCTCAGTCTGATTGTTATAGGTGCCAGCAGGGATAACAGCCTTGTAGTAAGAGCCGTTAGCAGCAATAACCTTATCAAGGGTCTCTTCCTTGTAAGCGAGCAAATGAGCAGCCTTGATATTGGTCAGGTTAAGGAAACCGCCGACAGGAATACCAGCAAATGCGTGCGCAGCGTCGTGAACACCATCGCCAACAGAGTCAGCACCCTCGGTCAGGCCAAGGTACTCAGCAGCGCTGGGAGTAACACCAGCAGCCTCAAGGCCTGCATTGGCAGCAATAGCAGTTGCGGAAGCAGACGGTCCGATTGCAAGCTTCTTGCCAGCAAGGTCCTCAATGTTCTTCAAATTTGAAGTATCGAGAACGATCCAGTTGGAAAGAGAAGGATAGCAAGCTGCAAGCGCGCGGATGTCGGCGCAAGCTTTACCCTCAAACTTACCAGTTCCGGTAAATGCCTGATAAGCAACGTCGCCCGCGATCATGCCAAGGTCAATTTCGCCAGCCTGAAGATTAACAGTGTTTGCGGGGGATCCTGCAGAGGTCTCAGCATTTACCTTAACGCCAGCAACATTATCGTTGATAACTTTGGCAATGGTGCAGCCCACGGGGTACATCGTGCCGCCAGTATCAGCAGTACCGATTGTCAGGATAGTGGTTTTACCAGCAGCCGGTGCAGACGATGCTGTAGGAGCTGCAGAGGACGCGGGTGCGGAAGAACCCGCAGGCGCCTTGCTGGACGTACCGCCACAAGCGGTTGCCATGAGAACCATGGTCAATGCCATTGCGATTACAGAAAATTTCTTCATTATATTGGTCACTCCTATTCAATTTTTTCTGACAAGTCCAAAGTGTCATATTGTCTGAAAAGCAGGCTATGTATAACAAGTGCAAACAATACGAAAACCATTGTTCTGTCAGAATACATTCCTATGGATAATCCCTCTAACGCTAGTTCTCTCAATCTCCTTTCCGTTTCTTTCATCACATGTACAACTACAAGTTCCGCGCTGTCCACGATACAAAAACAAATCGATGAAAGAATACATATAAATATTAACATAAACTTAATTTTTAAGCAATAATTATATATATGTCATAATACTTAAAAAAAATCATACTATTTTAAATACTTTGATAAGTAACTTGTCATTTTGCACAACTAAAGCATGCATTTTTATATCAAATTGAGTGTTGTTTTATTTTGCGAAGTCAATATTTGTTCTATTTTTGCTATTAAAGTGTATTTATCGGCAAGACGAGAAAGCTCATTTCGCAATATTTTTTATATTTGTAATTTTTTTGTACAGTGATTTTTCGACCTTTTATTTAAATTAAATTAAAAATAAAGGTCATTTGATTGCGGTATTATTAATATTCAATGACTAAATATTCTTTATTTATACAAAGTTATTAATTGATTTGTCTCGACTCAAAGACAAAATAATTAGTTTCTTTTTATTGATTTGCCTTTACAGATGGTGTAATAAAACCTGGGATTTGTTTAGAAAGCATTCTTGTGAAGTCGCAATAAATTGGATCTATATTGTTGCTGTATCAAGTATCCTTAAATAGTACTATACGAGATAAAAGGCCGCAGCGTTATGCTGCGGCCTTTTATCTGAAAGTGAAAAAATTGATAAACAGTTAGATTACAGGGACAAAGCTTCTTTGACCTTGGCGATAATATGTGCACCGATGTCTCTAGAAGCGTCAACGGATTGCGCACCAATATGGGGTGATACGACAAAGTTATTAAGGCCAAAAAGTGGCGAATCGAAGCCCGCGCCCTCAGTGAGGCCACCATCAGCCAATTCGTTCTCCAAAACGTCGGTGCCAAATCCACCAAGCTGGCCGTTCTTAAGCGCCTCATAGGCATCCTTCTCATTGACAATGCCGCCACGGCTCATATTGAGTACAACAGCATCATTTTTCATGAAAGCAATCTGCTTCTTGGATACCAGATCGCGTGTCTCAGGGGTAAGAGGAACATGGATAGAAATGAAATCGGAAACCTTCAGCAGCTCCTCAACTTCCATGCCAGTGGTGTTTTCTTTTTGGAAATCCTCAGGCTTGAGGAAAGGATCATACGCAACAGTCGTCATGCCGAATGCACGTCCAAGCTCAGCGACACGGCGGCCTATACGACCAAAACCAACAACGCCAAGGGTGCGGCCACGCAGTTCACGACCAACAAATTTATACTTATCCCACTGCTTGAGAACTTTAACATCATGGTTTGCTTCCATGGTGTTACGGGCAAGATCAAGCATCTTCGAAAGGGTCAACTCAGCAACAGCATTAGCATTGAGACCGGGAGCATTAAACACCTGAACGCCCTTTGCCTTAGCTGCCTCCATATCAATGTGGTTGAGGCCAACAGAGCAAACACCAATTACCTTAAGGTTCTTGGCAGCATCGAGGATTTCTTTATTTATTGCAGGATCAACACGCATAATTAAGACATCATAGTCGGGAATCAGCGAAACAAGCTCCGCCTGAGTGGGCAGCATCTTGTGGTCTACCTGCATATGTTTTCCAAGTTCCTGCGCAATAGCTTCATGCACAGCGTCAATAATTAAGCACTTCATAATGGTTATATCCTCCCGAAATATTAATGATATTGGTGCGATAATGCTTACATCATACCCCATTAATTTTGATGCGTCAATAGGCTTATTTACGCTTAGTTAAGCCGTTTTCACGCATTTTTGCCGTTTGTTATTTTATAATCGAAGTTTTGACGGAAACATTTGTTTTGATTCATATTTTAGCATATGAAATTAATTTTTCCATAAAATTTGCATCAATTATATGGTATAGTTTCATTTTTAAGAATTGTAAAAATTTTAATAATTTTTACTTTTGCTATAATGAACATACAATTATGTCGGAAAAATCTGCAATTCCATTTTTATACATCCTGCAAAAAATTGCCAATAGTAAAATAAGATTCTGTGATTTTTAATTTCAACTTTTATTTTATATATCCCACTCAACACGAGTTTCACAACACTTGGTCAAACACACTTTTATTTTCCCCAAAAATATGCCATAATAGTCAGGTAATAAATCTCTGCTTAAAGGAAGGACCCGCATGCTTCAATCCTTTTTTATCTCAGCGCACCCCGCTGGGAATTGTCAACTGATCATCGGAGAACGTTCTACCATACTGCTAGACTGTACGGTTTCGTTTTGTGCGCCTGAGACGGTGAAAAATATAAAAATGCACTTAAATAACAGACCGCTGGATGCTATTATTCTTTCCCACTCCCACTATGATCATGCTGCTGGGTTGCCCTGGCTGCGGCGTGCTTTCCCTAAAACGCCGGTTTATGCACACCCTTATGTGCAAGAGGTATTTTCAAAGCCAAACGCATTGGCCACGATCCACAAGATGTGCCAAAATGCCCAGCAGCTTTATGGCGCAGGTTTTACAGGCGGCTCCTTTGACGACGCTGAACTGAGCGATATCATACCGCTTACCGATGGTCAGGAGTTTCCTTTTGATAACAGCGTTTTCCGAGTAATCTTTACGCCGGGACATACCAAAGATTCCCTCTCGGTTGATTTTCCTTCAGAGAGCACCACATGGTTATGTGAAACGCTTGGTGTTCCCCGCCCCGACGGTCGGGTGCAGCCTTGCTTTTTAAGCAGTTATCAGGCCGCGCTTGACTCAGTGGATCGTATTGAGGCCTTGGGTAAACGCCAATTTATTCTTTCGCATACACAGACACCGCTCTCAATCGAGCAAAGCGCTGTTTATCTGGCTAAATCTCGGGCAGCAATCACCCAATCTGCTGCCTTAATCCAACGCCTGTTCGAACAAGGTGAAGACTACGGCGGAATTTTCGAGGGTTATGCTAAGCAATACTGGAGCGAGCTCTACCGTCCGATCTGGCCTTATGAAGCGTTTAGCATCAATACAGCAGCTGCCATTAAGGCGGTGCTGCGGGAGCTTTGTGGGCGAGAGCTTTAATGCTCTTAAAATACGCCCATGAGAATGTTCCCTGTTGAGGAAGATTTCATACGGAAACTGCTGTCTCTCTTTTCTCGGTTTGTTTACAGATAAAGAGCCTGACCCTGCCAATTAAGGCAAAGTCAGGCTCTTTTCAAGTAGCATTTTTATGTGCAACCGTTTTTAGCAGCATTTGACTAGGAATCCGCCCGAATAAAGACAACTTAATCAGTTGCTTTTTCAATTTTTCCAAAGTGCTCGACTTCATCTAGGGACAGAGCGTAGGCTGGTAGGTATTCCTTAATAAAAAGCTGCGCCTCAGGCAATTGCAGTGCGGGATGTTCAGAAATCGTCTTGTAAGCGGCCTGAAATTCCATGTTACCAGCTTTAAGCTCTTCAGTGCATTTTATCAGTGCTGAAAGTTTGTCTGCGGCCTTGATATATGGGCCGTAGACTTCCTTGTCTGTTTGCACCGGCTCCAAACAGGGCGCAAATGCTGGAAGAAGCGATTCCGGCAGCATAGCCATCAACCTCTTCGTCGCTTGGCGCTCTATCGAATGGTAGGCTACGCGAATGCTCAGGTCGTGGTACTTTACCGGCGTGGGCAAGTCCCCCGTAATAATCTCGGCACAGTCGTGATACATAGCAATGAGTACCGCCCGCCCCGCATCAAGCGAACGCATAAATCGCACATTGCCAATTTCAACAAGCGCATGGGTAAGCATAGCGGTCTCCAAAGTGTGCTCTGCAAGCGTCTCGTTGCGTGTACAGCGCATAAGTCCCCAACGATTTATATATTTCATACGAGATATCATAGCAAAAAAGCCGCACATATTGATGATCATCCCCTTCATTTCATTCATGCACTAAATCGACATTAAGTCATAAGGATACAAGTGTTTTATTAAAAAATAATCATTTACATCAAACAAGCCTAAATTCTATTTCACCCAATATTGTTCATTGCTAATCGCCTTCCTATTGTAACATAAAACACGGTTAATGACGATATTGTGTTTATTTATGTAAGATTTTTTCTATTTTAAATAATTTTTAATATGAAAATCTTGGTTTTGTGGTATACTATGTTATTGAGTAATTTCTTTTAATGAGGTGAGTCGGTGGCTTTTAGAACACAATCTGATAACCAAAATGGAAAGGCAAAGGCATTCCTATGGGCGCTGGGGCTTTCCTTCGCTATTTTTGCGCCGCTTATGATATACAATAGGGGCTATTTTATTTTTTTGGGCGATTTTAACGTCCAACAAATACCTTTTTATAGATTGGCTCATGAAATGGTTCGTTCCGGGAATATCTTTTGGAACTGGAACACCGATCTAGGTGCAAATTTTATTGGATCTTACAGCTTTTATCTGCTCTTTTCGCCTTTTTTTTGGCTGACACTTCCCTTCCCTACAGATTTTGTACCACATCTCATGGCGCCGCTACTGATGCTTAAAACTGCCTGTGCTTCACTAACTGCGTACTTATATATCAAGCGTTTTGTACGCGACGTAAACTGGGCCGTTGTAGGCGCAGTTTTATATGCCTTTTCAGGTTTCATGACATTCAACATCTTCTTTAATCATTTTCATGACGTTTGTGTCTTTTTTCCGTTGCTGTTAGTTGCGCTTGAAGAACTTGTTACCAATGGCCGCCGAGGTTTTTTTGCAGCTATGGTGGCCGTAAACTGCTTAATCAATTACTGGTTTTTCATTGGCGAAGTTGTCTTTGTCATACTTTATGTTTTTGTGCGAATCGCTACTGGCGGCTGGGGCTGTAGCATCACCAAGTTTATATGCTTAGCGTTCGAGGCAGTGCTTGGCGTTGCACTGGCGGCAATCTGCCTCATCCCCTCAGTGTTGGCGCTAATGGGAAATCCTCGTACTGGAGCGGACAACCTGATCAACGGCTGGCTGATGTGGGTGTATGGCTTTAATCAGCGTTTGCCTGCTATCATTCAAAGCTTTTTCTTTCCGCCGGAGCTGCCCTCACGCCCGAACTTTTTCCCCGATATGGGCGCCAAATGGGCATCACTTTCGGCATGGCTGCCATTGTTTTCGACTACAGGTGTCATTGCGTTTTGTGTAGCCAAGCGGCACAATTTTCACAAACGGATGATAATTCTCTCGATGATTATGGCGCTCGTGCCAGTTTTTAATGCTACTTTTGTATTGTTTAACCACTCTTATTACGCACGATGGTTTTATATGCCGGTTCTCATGATGTGCGTGGCGACCGCAACCGCGCTGGAGGAGCGCGACGACAATACGATGCGTCTAGGCTGGATCAGCGGCTGGCGATGGACGGCAGGCTTTATTTTTGTCATTTCTGCTGCCGTGGCCTTTTCCCCTGTCGCAGACAAAGAGGGTCACTTCACCTTTGGGCTATATGATAATGCGGCTGGTTTTTGGCTGATTGTTTTTGCCGCCATGCTCTGCTTGTTGCTATCGGCGATTCTGCTATTTTTGTTGCATGAGAGCAGGGTATTTCAGCGCGTCACCTGCATTTTTCTTTCGTTTATTATTGTGGCGTTCACAACCGGTTATCTCATCAGCGGAAAAAGCAGTAAATCGCGCGACGATTGGTTCGTGGATGTGGCAATAAACGGCAGAAAGACGATGAACGTACCGGACGAGCCTTTTGCCCGCAGCGATTTATACGATTGTATGGACAACCTTGGCATGTTCTGGGGGCTACCCAATATACAAGCTTTTCACTCAATTGTGCCGACTTCTATTATGGAGTTTTACCCGTATGTCGGCATCAAGCGCGACGTTTCTTCTAAGCCTCCAACCGATTATACAGCGCTGCGTTCGCTTCTTTCGGTTCGCTGGCTCTTTATTGCTGCTGACAACAAAGAGCAGGCTCCAATGCCCAACTATTCCTTTTTTGATGAACAACTCGGCTATAAAATATATGAGAACGGCGATTATCTCCCCATGGGCTTCGCTTATGAGTTCGCCGTCAATGAAGAGGCTATGAAGTCTTTTTCAGGCGAGCAGAAGGTGCGGCACATGCTGCATGCACTCGAGCTCTCAGATGCTGCCATTACCCGAAACTTTGACATCATCGAGGAGCTGCCAGAAGTAGATTACAGTGCTATTTCAGAGGATGGGTTACAGGACGCCATTGAGGCGCGATCTGCACTTTCGGCCAATAGCTTTGTTAGAGATAACCGCGGCTTTACTGCTACGGCCAACCTACCACAGGAACGCCTAATGTTCTTTTCAGTGCCCTATGATCAAGGCTGGCAGGCTACCGTCAATGGTGCGCCCGCCTTGATCGAAAAAGCTAACGTTGGTTTTATGGCTGTACGTGTACCCGCTGGCGAAGCAACCATCCGTTTTGATTACCTCACCCCAGGGCTTGCGCTCGGTATCAAAATAACGCTGTCTGCGCTCGCAATACTGGCGCTCTATCTGCTGATAGCACAACTTCTTCAAAAGCGTCATCCGGTTACTTCTTACACCGCACCAATCCCTCCGCCGGAAACGCCCCCAACTCAGCGCCCGCGTTCCCTGGAGGATTATCTTGAAACACTCGACGAGCTGCCTTATGTTCCAACTGACATCGAGGAGGAGGATGCCCCATGACAACCGTGCTCTATCTTGTTGTTCCATGCTATAACGAACAGGAAGTGCTGCCTGAAACCTCTTCTCGCCTGCTCTCAAAGCTGACAACCTTAATGCAATCAGGAAAGATTGACAACAAGAGCCGAATCCTTTTTGTGGATGACGGAAGCCGTGATGACACTTGGCAGATAATTGAGGATTTGTCTCGGCAGAATGTACACTTTGGCGGTGTCAAGCTTTCGCGCAACAAAGGCCACCAGAATGCATTGCTGGCTGGTTTAACGGTGGCAAAAGATCATTGTGACGCTGCCATAAGCTTAGACGCCGATTTGCAGGATGACGTCAATGCTATTGATGAAATGGTCGAACATTTTCAGAGTGGTTGCGACGTTGTCTATGGTGTACGCTCTAAACGCGAAACTGACACGATATTCAAACGAACAACGGCCGAGGGTTTCTATAAGTTAATGCAGGCGCTGGGCGTCGACATTGTCGACAACCACGCTGATTATCGACTGCTGTCTCGCCGCGCCTTAGAAGGGCTAATGCAGTTTAACGAGGCCAATCTCTTCTTACGTGGTATCGTACCGCTGATTGGTTATCGGCACGCAATTGTAACCTATGAGCGACACGAACGTTTTGCGGGCGAAAGCAAATATCCACTGAAAAAGATGTTACTATTCGCCTTTGATGGCATCACTGCTTTTTCAATCAAGCCGATTCGTCTGGTCACCACAACAGGAGCGCTAATCTTTTTTGCCAGCGTCATAACTCTACTGGTTTTATTGTTACAAAAGCTGTTGGGCTATACCGTACAAGGCTGGACTACGCTCATGGGGTCAATCTGGCTGCTGGGTGGTATACAGTTGTTAAGCCTCGGCATCATCGGCGAATATGTCGGTCGTGTATATCAAGAGGCCAAGCACCGTCCACATTTCATCATCGACCAAATAACAATGCAGTAAACTTTCAAGTGCTGGGGCATCTGCTTCGGCACTTTTTTACTGTCATCGTGACGTTAAAACCGAATTAAGAGTATGATATAATGATAGCAGTACGCAGAGGGGAGATAAGTTGTGCCAATTTTTCCACGTATTCGCTTAAGTGAAGATGTTGAAGTGGCTGACACCTCCCTGACTTTTCAGGCAATTGGCCTTATCGCTGGTATTATCGCGATGGCTGTCTCCTGTATTCTTCGAGAAGACCTTGCAGGAAACATAACTTTGGACGATTGTGAAGAGTATTCGTTGCTACAAATAAGAATAGCCGTTGCTATTCTTGTTTTTGTGGCACTCATTTATTATTTTCTCTTATCTGTAGAAACGTTAAAAGAAGCAGATACACCTTGCGATTACCTTTCAGCAAAAGTGAATTTAATGGCATCATTTCTGGTACTCGCCGCATCAGCACTGCGATTATACGATCTAACCGAGATAGTTCCTAAAATACTTTTTGGACCTGAAGAGCTCCAGGCTGAAGAATCTGAAGCTGAAAATCTTGAAATTGAAGAGCTCCCTCTTTTATGATAAATATCGTTAATCAAATGCACTGTGCCCAATAAAAAATCAGGTCATCCGTTAGGATGACCTGATTTTTTATTGGGCTATCGCACCTATTTTTTTGTGATGTGAATGCACTGTTTCGGGCACTGCTCAACACAGGCACCACAAGCGGTGCACTTTTCCTGATCGATATGCGCAAGGTTATCGACAACCGTAATTGCATCGAACTGGCAGGCCTTCTGGCACTTCATACAGCCGATACAACCGACTTTACAATTCTTCATGACAACCGCGCCCTTATCCTTGGAGTTGCAGTTGACATGAATTTTGTAATCAAAGGGAATAATTTCGATGACATTGTTCGGGCAAGTCTTAGCGCACAATCCGCAGCCGATGCAAAGATCGGTATCGATGTGGGCGATGCCATCAACCATATCAATCGCATGTACAGGGCACACGTCGGCACAGTCGCCCAGGCCCATACAGCCATAGGTGCAGCTTCCCTTGCCACCAAAAAACAGCTTAGCACCCTTACAGGTCTTAGCACTTGCATATTCTAACTTGTCAGAAGTGTTGCCGCAGGTGCCATTGCACTTGACAGCAGCCACCATCGGCTTTACATCGCCAACAGCAAGGCCAAGTACAGTACCAATGCCTTTAGCCGCATCAGCACCACCAGGTACGCAAAGGGTGGCGCTTGTGCATTCGCCGGAAATCAGGGCCTGCGCATAAGCATCGCAGCCAGCATAGCCACAGGCGCCGCAGTTGGCACCAGGAAGACATTCGCGAACAGGGCCAAAACGCTCGTCAACCGGTACAGCCATAACTTTGGACGCAACCGACAAAACGACAGCGGAAATCAGTCCGATAGCTGAAACAGCTATAATCGCCAAAACGATTCCATTCATAGTCTCATCTCCATTCTCTAATTATCGGAACAGGTTTTCAACCACGCCCACGAATCCCATGAAGGAGACCGAAGTAATGGAAGCAGCAACCAGTGTAATCGGGATTCCCTGAAATGATTCGGGCGCGTCACAACCTTCTATTCTTGAACGAACGCCAGAGAACAGCACCATAGCCAGCATAAAGCCAAGGCCTGAACCGAAGGAGTTCGCCATTGACTGCGCAAAGTTATATCCGCTATCAATGTTTAAAATGGTAACGCCGAGCACTGCGCAGTTGGTGGTAATCAGCGGGAGGTAAACGCCCAGTGCTTTGTGCAAAGCGGGTACATATTTTTTGAGAATGATCTCAACCAGCTGCACCAGCGCCGCGATAACTAAAATAAATACGATGGTCTGCAAATAGCCCAGACCGTTTGCATCCAGCAAGAAAATCTGAATCGGATAAGTAACGGCGGTGGCCATCAACATAACAAAGATAACAGCAATCGACATGCCGACAGCCGAGTCAAGTTTCTTGGAAACGCCCAAAAAGGGGCAAATGCCAAGGAACTTGGCCAGAACATAGTTATTGACGAGCACAGCGCTCATAATGATAATAGCAAATTCCTTCATCGGTTAGCACGCTCCCTTCGCATCTTCGCCGCATGCTTCTTCAGAACCGCAGCCTGCACAACCGAATTCTTTCTTCTTGATCGCCTTGCCCTTACTGAGCTTGTTGACCAGCGCAATCAGCGCGCCAAAAACAAAGAAGCCGCCGGGCGCAAGGCCCATGATCGAGATGGTGCGCGCCTCCTCAGAAACGAGTCGGATGCCCATCCAGCTGCCAGCGCCAAAAATTTCGCGGATGGTGGCCATCAGCAGCAGCGCCAGCGTAAAACCAATGCCCATGCCAACGCCATCAAGCGCCGAATCAAGTACACCATTCTTGGAAGCGAACATCTCAGCGCGGCCGAGAATGATGCAGTTAACAACGATCAAAGGCAGATAAATACCCAACGACTTATCCAGTGCGGGCGCATAGGCCTTAACAACCATCTGAACGATGGTAACAAAGCCCGCAATAACAACGATGTAGGACGGAATACGAACCTTATCGGGGATAATTTTGCGCAGCGCTGAAATCGCGATGTTAGAGCAAATCAAAACCACCGTGGCGGCAAGACCCATGCCAATCGCATTTTTAGCCTGCGTACTGGTGGCCAGCGTCGGGCAGGTACCCAGCAACAGCACCAGAACGGGGTTTTCTTTAATGATACCTCTGGTGAGGTTAGAAAGTTTATTCATTGTTTTAAGCCCCCTTTACTGCGGCGAGGTTTGCAACTGCCGCGTTAAAAGCCGCTTTAAAGGCCTTTGACGAAATAGTTGCACCCGCAATATTGTCTATGCCATCGGC
Organism: Candidatus Fimivivens sp.; assembly: GCA_034933525.1. Lineage (GTDB taxonomy): Bacteria > Bacillota > Clostridia > Oscillospirales > Ruminococcaceae > Yanshouia. The sequence goes on along the minus strand of JAYFNI010000001.1, from coordinate 112,703 downwards.
AGAAGTTTTGCCAACGAACTGCGAAGTAAAGGCTTCCTCCGAAACTCTGCTGCCAAGGCCCTCAGTTTCAGAGCTCTTTACGACGACCACATCAATGACCTTGTCGCTGCCGTCAAAGAACACAGCAAGGGTCAGATCGCCGCCGTAGCCCTTTTCAGTTGCAAGCACAACATTACCAGCTGTGCCACACTGAATACCACCCGTTACCTCTTTAAACTCGGCGCCTGGGTAGTACTGAGCCATCTTGGTTTGCAGCGGGCTCTCAACAGCGCCTCCCTGCGCAATCTTCTGCGCTTCAAACGCCTTTTCAACCGCGCCAATAAAGCACTTGGAGGAAATGGTCGCACCGCTGATCGTAGAAACGCCGGAAAGGCTCTCATCTTGACCTGGGAACTGGCTCTGGAATTTCGGCTCAGCCGTTTTTGAGCCTAAGCCCGCAGTTTCGCCATGTGAGAGAGTCTTGGTACCAGTGATTTTGCCATCAGCATCAATACCAACGATGATCTTCATCACGCCGCCGTAGCCTTTGCCTTCGGCCATGACAACTGTACCAGCACCATTGGTGGCGTTGTAAACTTCGGTAACACCTTCGGGCAGATCAGAAAGTTCAAGCAGCTCAAAGCCGTCAGCAGCGGGCAGCACTTCTTTTCTAGCAGCCTCAGCGTTTGCCTTTTCAGTTGCATTAATAATCGGAGTGGTTGCCTGCTCTGTATATGCCAGCGCAGTCGTAATAACCAAGCAGATAACGGTAAGAACAACTATCGGCAGTACGAAATCATTTTTTGCGTTGCTCATTTCGCGGCACCTCCCAAAGCTTTGTTCCGGGTGAGATTAGAAATGTGCGGAGCCAAGATGTTCATAAGCAAAATTGCAAAGGAAACGCCCTCGGGATAGTTGCCGAATACACGGATTAGCACAGTCAAGATGCCGCAGCCAATACCGAAAATAACACGACCCTTAGGTGTCTGGGGCGAGGTGCTATAGTCGGTCGCCATAAAGATAGCGCCCAGCATCAGGCCACCAGCCAGCATGTGATAAAGCGGGTTCTGACCCAAAACTGCAGTGAGTACCGCGACAGTGGCAATAAAAGAAACGGTGATGTGCCAAGTAATGACCTTGCGGTAGAGCAAATAGGCAAAGCCTAAGAGCAGTGCAACCGCACTGACTTCACCGATGCAGCCGCCGATCTGACCCAGCGCCATCTGAGCGATGGAGGGCAGCTTGTCTGTTTGGCCGGTAGCCATCAGCGTCAGTGGTGTCGCGCCGGCAACGGCATCAGGATAGCCAGTCACCCAGTCGGTCATCGGGCCTGTGAAAGAGATCAGCAGCACGATACGCGCGGTGATGGCAGGGTTCGCAAAGTTCTGGCCAATGCCACCAAACAGTTGCTTGACAACGATGATGGCTACAATGGAGCCGAATGCAGCCATCCACAGCGGAAGGCCAACCGGCAGGTTATAGGCAAGCAGTACGCCCGTAACAGCGGCAGAATAATCGCCGATGGTAATAGGACGGCGGCAGCCCTTTTCAAAGACATACTCAGCGCCGACAGCAAAAGCCACGCAGACGGCAACGAGAATCAGTGCACGCACACCAAATACAAAAACAGAAACCAACAGTGCAGGAGCAAGTGCAATAAGCACATCGCGCATGATCGACTTGGTGGTATCTTGGTGACGAATGTGCGGAGAACAGGTTACGATCATTGGATTACTCACTGTTTTCACCCCTTACTTTTTCTGCGAAGCATCTCTAACCATCGCCTTAGCCAGCTTATTGGTCAGAACGAGTTCGCGTTTCGCCGGACATACGAAAGAGCAGCAGCCGCACTCCATGCAGAGCATGACCTTAAGCTCATTGAGCATATCAACATTCTTAATTTTGAAAGCGTGCTCAATGGTCGCTGGCATCAGGCCAACCGGGCAAGCTGCAACGCATCGTCCGCACTTAATGCAGGCGGTGGTGGGTGCCAGAGTGGCTTCCTTTTCTGCAAAGGCCAGCACGGCGTTGTTGTTTTTAAGCAGCGGAACCTCATCGTTAGGCACCGCAATGCCCATCATCGGGCCGCCGTAGAGAATCTTTCTGGGCTCAGCCTTGTAACCGCCACAGAATTCGAAAATCTTAGCAATGGGGGTACCGATGGGCGCAATGACGTTACCCGGCTTGGCAACAGCAGAACCGTCGACAGTCAGGCACTTTTCAATTAGAGGCATGCCGGTTTCAATATACTTAGAAATAAAGGCTAATGTCGTAACGTTGATGACGATGCAGCCCACATCCAGCGGCAGCTTGCCTTCGGGCACGTCGCGACCTGTGGCGTTGTGAATGAGCACCTTTTCACCGCCCTGCGGGTAGAGAGAAGGCATGGCCATAACCTCAAAATCGGGGTCATTGGCAGTCTTTTCCTGGAAAAGCTTGATGGCTTCGGGCTTGTTGTCCTCGATACCAATAATGGTCTTTTTCTGGCCAACAAACTTTTTAATAAGAGCAGCACCCTTGAGAATGTGGTCATAGTCATCAACCATCGTGCGCAGATCGGAGGTTATGTAAGGCTCACACTCCGCACCATTGATGAGAAGATAATCGACAGAATTCGGATTCTTGACCGATAGCTTGACCACCGTTGGAAAGCCCGCGCCGCCTAAGCCAACCAGTCCGCTTGCGCGCACGGCAGCTAAAAATTGCTCGGTGTTCTCCACCACGGGCGGAACGACTGTCTCGGCAACTTCTTGCAAGCCATCGGTTTCGATGACGACAGCCTTTGCCTTCGCACCGTTGCCCATCAGCAACTCGTCAATCTTAACAACCTTTCCGGATACACTGGCATGAACGGGCACGCTGACAAACCCCGCGGCTTCACCGATTACCTGACCGACTTTAACAAGATCGCCCGCCTTGACTACAGGTGTACATGGCGCTCCGATGTGCATGTTCATCGGAATAATGACCTTGTCGGGAGTCGGAATGCGCTGCGGTGCGCACTCTTCGGTGTTCTTGTGGTGAGGCGCATGGACACCGCTCAGTCTTTTAATAGACACTGATGTTTCCCCCAATACTTAAAAGTGTTGTTATTTGATTACCCTATTGACGTTTTTCAGATAGGGCATAACTAACCGAAGTAATATTCCCGTAATAAGACCCATACCCACACCGGATAGAATCATGACGGGTAGATAATAAAAAGTATAAATGGATTTTAAAATAATGCTCGCTAAAATCAACTGGCCAATGTTGTGCGAAATTGCACCAACAACGCTGATAAGGCGATCTCCCAGCCCCGGCATGCGTTTAAAAAGAAGCATAAGACAAACCGAGCACAGACCACCGGAAAGACTTAGCGCGGCGCCGATTGCACCGCGGGTGAGCAAAACGAACAATGCTTTAAGCACTGCGACTGCAAACGCCGTTTTAGCACCCAAAAAAAGCAAGCAATACATCGTCACAATGTTTGAGAGCCCTAGCTTAACACCAACTGGTAAAAATGGCAGCGCAGGTAGCATTGATTCAAAGAGAGAAAGTACCAGCGCCAACGCCAGCATCAGACCGGGAACGGCCACTTTATAAGCGGCTCGGTGTTTTGGCGTCACCGGCATTCTCTCCTCTCGATATTATCTTAAAAATTATATTTATAAGCAGTTTTTTGTTTATTGATAGTTAGCCGCTCCTGAAGCGGCTTTGAGGCATACACCTCAAAATCTTTTGTCACGGCCAAAACCATGCAATCGTCGCGATTCATATATTCAGAAAGCGCAGCGCTACCCCTCATAAAAATTAAGGTGGAAAGATAGTCTCCCAATGTGCCGTTATCCGACACCACAGTCACCGAAATCAAGTCAGTCGTAGAAGGATAGCCCGTAAAGGGGTCAATAACATGATGATAACGTTTGCCATCCTGTTCAAAATAGCGTTCATAATCGCCGGTGGTTGCCATGGTCAGCCCGTCGAGCGACAGCGAAGCAATAAATTCTGAAGCATCGCCGCGCGGATCACGAACGCCTATCACATATTCCGATTTATCCGCCTTTTTGCCTTGAACCATCATGTTGCCACCGATAGACAGATAACCTTCAACATTATTTTTGACGGCATACTGCCGCATCAGTGTTGCAGCCAGCCCTTTGGCAATACCGCCAAGGTCAATGCGCATCCCTTCGTCGGCGAGCATAACAGTCTCTTTTGTGTCGTCAAATATGATACGGCGATAATCTACCAGCTTCTGCGCCGCTTTAATCTCTTCCTCAGAGGGAACACGCGGGTTCTCGCTGGTAACATTCCAGGCCAGCGTCAGCGGTGCAATGGTGATATCAAACAGCCCATCTGCCTGCACACAATAGTCGGTCGCCTGGCGCAGAAACTGATAAGTGTCATGCGAAAGGGCGACGGGGCGTAGTCCCGCCGCTGAATTTAGACGTGAAATTTCGCTGTTTTCGTCGTAAAGAGAAAGCTGACTTTCTAGCTTTTTTAGGGCGGCTAAAACCTCGTCATAAGTTTTTTGTGCATTTTTACCATGCCAGCGCTGCTCGACACAAGTGTTCATGACAAACTCTATGCCAGCGGCCGAGTCATCTTCTGTCTGACCTTGTGGGCCTGTGCATCCAATCATCACGATGAAACAAAGCACAATGACAATGATTATGAAACTTTTTAGTTTTCGCATTCTTGCTTTTGCTCCCCGTTTTATAGATCAACAGTAAAAAAACTGCTTATATTATTTAAATCATGCAAGACTCACATACTATTTTTATCGCTTTTTGACTAAAAAGTCAAGGGATGTTTGTTATTTACCGAACTAATAGCTGAAAATACCAATCATAAATGTCAATGTTTAGCTGAATTTTATCTAATTTCCATAATTAAAATCAACTAACTTTTCGACGTAAAATGCAACCCATGACATTCTATCCATCAATTGTCAGTTGTCTGTTCTCTTACTACTTCTCAACGCCTTTTACGTCGACGAGCAGCATGGCTCGCCGATGAAGCCACCAACACTGCTGGCAGCAAAATAAGAAGAACGATTCCGACAGCTACCAACAAGCCCTGTTTTTGCTTGTTGATCTTTTCAATTTTAATCTTTGCAGACTTTGCGTTAGCAGCGGCCACTAGAACGCCCTGATCATTGATACCATATAGTTTTTCAAGCGCACCTAAAAGACCAGCATATGTTTTTTGTACGCCAGCCTCATAATTTTCGACAGCAAAATCAGATTCCAGATACTGCTGCAACAGCGTTTCCAACGATGAATCCGATAGAGCATCCTCTAAGCCCTTGCCCTGCAAGGCATAATAGTTCTCCTCACCGGTTGCTAACAGCAACAACAGGCCGTTATTCTTGTCCGCATCTCCAATTTGAAGGCGATTAAATAAATCATCTGCATAGTCCCGAATACTCTCGCCGCCCAGGAAATCGACGGTGACCACAACCAGCTGTGCACCGGTCAGCGCATCTAATGCAGCACTATTTTCGTTTATAGACGCTTCAACCTCATCAGACAGCACATTAGCCAAATCGCTCACATAGATATCCCCATTCGGCTCAACTGCCCCACTCTCCGCTGCCAACGCACAGGGTTGTAGCAGCAACACGAACAGTATGGCAATAACGGGTAGTTTTAAAAGCTTTTGGCAGTGCTTCATCATGTGGCGTCCCCCCTGATAATACGACATCAGCCCTTTAAATCCAGCAGCTTTTGCTTTAATTGACTTTCAAGGCCAAATAGCTCCGCTTCGATTGCGCGGCGCTTTTCTCTACCCTGTGCCTGAATCTGCTGTACCTCATCAAGGGTGCTGATCAACATCGTGTTGGTATTTTGGAGCGTTTCAAGGTCGACAATACCACGTTCGGCCTCGCGCGCAGTTTCTAGCGTGCCGGCTTTAAGCATCTCGGCATTTCTACGTAATAATTCGTTGGTCATATCCGATACCGCACGCTGAGCCTGCATAGCCTGCTGAGAATGAGCAAGGCCTAATGCTAATACCATCTGACTCTTCCACAGCGGAATAGTATTGACGATGGTGGACTGAATTTTTTCCGCCATTAGTGTATTATTATTTTGAAGCAGTCGGATTTGCGGCGCCATCTGAATAGACACCATCCGGGTCAGCTCAAGGTCGGAAATCTTCTTTTCAAAGCGGTCACAAAGGTTTCCAAAGTCATTGGCAGACTGCGCATCCTCGGGCAAATTCGAAAGCTTTGCCTTATCTAAAAGCGCCATCAGTGTGGTCCCACGCGCATGCACCAGTTTCTTTTTCCCCGCCAAAATATACATAGAAAGCTCCTTAAAATATGAAAGATTCATATCATAGAGCTTGTCCAGTGTTGATATATCCTTGAGCAGCATTAATTGGTGTTGCTCAAGCATAGACGCAATCTTTTCAACATTCTGTTCGGCCTTGTTATAGCCGGTTTTAAGTGTCTCAATACGATTTTGGCCCTTTTTAAATAGCCCCATCAAACCCTTGGGTTTTTCTTCTTCAGTAGAAAATCCCTTGAGCGTGGCAATCAAATCAGCTATCATACCGCCCGTTTCGCCCAAATCCTTGGTGCGTACATTCTCAAGCGCTGTCTCCGAAAAACCAGCAATCTTTTTTTGCAGTGCGGTGCCATATTGCAGTACAATGTTTGAATTGGTGAGATCAATTTTCTGTGCGAAATCGTCGATTACTTGCTGCTCTTTTGGCGAAAGTAAATTCATTTGAGCTTCAGCAATGTTAGGGTCATTTGTGGGGATAATCTGATCTTCTTGATTGCTGGACACGCACAATTCCTCCTGACAGCCTTGATATTTAAGTGTTTAATGCATCAGTCTTGATGCATTTTTGAAGTGGGGCGGTGTTTTTTGCGAGATGAAAAACCAGCGCGCTTTGGTGCAGAACTCTGGCTAGCGTGCTTTTCAGCAGCGTTGGTCTTTGAGGCCTTTTGAACAGCGGGTTTCGGGGTGCGGGTTGCTTGCTCTCTGGTCTTATCGCTACTTTTGTGCGCGTTAGCAGGCTTTTTCGGCGCAGGCTCGAACACCTGCATAGGATAGGGATTTTCCTGTTCTACCCTAATTTTCTTTCGGATTAATTTCTCAATATCCTTAAGATATTCCAATTCGTCAAAGTCGCAAAATGACATTGCAACACCGTCAGCCCCGGCTCGACCCGTTCTTCCGATACGATGCACATAGGTGTCAGGCTCATTGGGCAAATCAAAATTGATAACATGCGAAAGCTGGTCGATATCGATACCGCGGGCGGCAATATCGGTCGCCACCAGTACCTGAACCCGACCACTTTTAAAATTACTCAGTGCCAACTGGCGCGCGCCCTGTGACTTGTCACCATGAATTGACATCGCGGAAATCTTAGCCCCGTTAAGAGCTTTAGCTACACGATCCGCGCCGTGCTTTGTGCGGGTGAACACCAACGCCGAGTATATTGAATGGTTTTTTAAAATCCATGTAAGCAGCTCTCGTTTATTGACTTTGTCGGTCAGATAGACGGATTGTTCGATCAGTTCCACCGTTGTGGCTGGGGGCGCTACCGCCACTTTGACAGGGTTTGTCAACATGCTGTTTGCAAGCTGCTCAATTTCGGCGGGCATCGTAGCAGAAAACAGCATTGTTTGCCGTTTTTGCGGCAGGCGGGCCACAACTTTTCTAACATCGTTAATAAAGCCCATATCCAGCATACGGTCTGCTTCATCCAAAACGAAAATTTCCAAACCCGAAAGATCAACAAACCCCTGATTAATAAGGTCGATCAGCCGCCCCGGGGTAGCAATTAGGATGTCAATGCCGCGTGCGAGCTGCTCAGTCTGTGGGGTTTGAGAAACGCCGCCGAAGATCACGGCGCTTTTAAGAGACAACTGTTTGCCGTAAGCGATCATACTCTCGTGTATCTGCAAAGCCAGTTCGCGAGTCGGCGTGAGTATCAGCGCACGCACTCTGCGCTTGTTGTTAGAAGCGCCGGCAGCGTTAAGCCGCTGTAAAATGGGCAGCGAAAAGGCCGCAGTTTTACCAGTTCCGGTCTGCGCACAGCCAAGCAGATCCTTCCCTTCCAAGGCAGGGGTAATTGCTTGCTGCTGTATCGGTGTAGGCTTATCATAGCCTTGCGTTTGAAGCGCAGTGAGAATAGGTGTAATTAAATTCAGTTCTTTAAATGTCATTGAGTCGGTTTTTTCCTTTTTTCTGTTTTTCTCTTGTAGTGGCTCAAATATCGCACACTACAAGGCAATCTATACAAAGTACTATTAAGTAATAGTATAGCACATCTGTGCGATAAATAATAGCTTTATGTTGATAATCGCTAATCTTGCCGATTGGCGTCTATGCTATTCGCCGCCATTTGGCGATTTAGGAAATCCTAGGTATATTAATTGTCTGTACACTTTAAATCTGTTAAAATCCGCAACAAAAATATCAGGCGTCCGTCTTCTGTTTAATGTATGATAAGTCTGTAAGGAGGTAACAGCATGAATATGCTTGTACAGTTCAATGAAGCGATGGCCTATATTGAAAATAATCTGCTTAAGATGATTGAACCGCATCAACTTTCACAAATAGCCGGATGTTCCGAATACCACTTTCGAAGGATGTTTTCCTTCATTTCCGGCATGCCGCTGGGCGAATACATCCGCCGCAGAAGGCTGTCGCTGGCGGGGGCGCTGCTGCAATCGGAGCAGATCAAAATTATCGATCTTGCGTTGCAGCTGGGATATGAATCACCTGAGGCCTTTAGCAAAGCCTTTTATGCAATGCATGGCATTACACCGTCGCAGGCTAAAAAGGCGCATGCTGTGCTCAAGACTTTTTCCCCCTTGACCTTTCAACTGACCATTAAAGGAGGTACAGAAATGGATTATCGAATTATTGAAAAAGAGTCTTTTTATATTGTAGGATTTAAAAAGAGAATTACTATGCAGTCTAAAGGCGTTAACGCGCAGATGGACGAAGTTGTTCAAAAGCTGACGCCTGAGATTATTACTGAGCTGAAGAGCCTGTGTAACATTGAGCCTAAGGGCATGCTTAGTGTCTCGACAGACTTCGAAGACCGCACTGAAGAAGGCTCTGAGCTAGATCAGTATATTGGTGTTGCTACCGCGCAGCCCTACGACGGTTGCTATGACGTTCTACCTGTTGCAGCATCCACTTGGGCAGTTTTTAAGGCGATTGGACCTTTTCCGAATACCCTGCAAGAAACATGGGCCAGCATCTATGCTGAATGGTTCCCTTCGTCAGGCTTTGAATCGACCGAAGGCCCGGAGCTTTTGTGGCATGAATCACCCGACACCAGCAGACCAGATTATAAAAGCGAAATTTGGATACCAGTGCGTAGGCTGAAACAATAAATGCCGCCGGACTGCCTTTTTTACATGGCGCAAAGAAGGCCACAAAATGCCGTTGGGCATCTTGTGGCCTTCTTTGTAAACAAAAATCTAACGTCGGCTATTTGCAGATATCCAGCGCAATTTTAGCGAAAATCTGTGCCGCCAACGGCAGCACCGCCTCATCAAAATCAAACCGGCCGTTGTGATGCGGCGCTTTCAAGGGCGTACCAAAAATCATTTCAGTCGCCTGGCCGCCGTGGGATTGCACTTTGCTCATCATATAGGTAAAGTCCTCACCGCCGCCGAAATCGACATCCTTGTGAATTTCCTTGACGCCAGGCAGTTCACTGATAGATTCTGAAACCCTATCCACCAGTTCTTTGTCACAGACAGCGCTGCCTGCTGCGCCCATAAAGCGGCTTTCATAACTGCACTCATACATATCGGCAGATGCGCGACAAACACGTTCTGCCTTTTCTGCCATATATTCGTTGATGTCGGTGGTGAGGCCTCGAGTTTCAACTGTCATCATCGCGGTTTCGGGGATAACGTTGCGACCAGTCCCAGCATTAAGGGTGCCGATGTTGATACGGCTGCTGCCCTCGCTGTGCCGTGGAATAGCCAGAAGATTGAGCGTGGCTGTTGCAGCGGCAGCCAACGCATTATGACCTTGCTCAGGGCTTGCACCCGCGTGGGAGGCTTTTCCTTTAAATGTTACGTCGAATTTTGTACTGGCCAAAAAACCGTGCGTACCAGTAGCAATAGTTCCAAGAGGCCACTTTTTAAGGCCGAGATGTCCGCCAATCATATAGTCAACCTTATCAAGTGCGCCGGACTGTGCAATCGAGTTGGCACCGCGCAGCCCCTCTTCTGACGGTTGAAACACAAAAACAATCTTCCCCTTGATCTGATCGCGATAAGCCAGCAGCAGTCGCAGCGCACCGATACCGATTGCTGCGTGCCCATCATGCCCACAGGCGTGCATCAGATTTGCATGGGTAGAGGCATACCCATCTTTAAAGGGAAGATGATCGCCATCGGTTGATTCATCCACATCATTGCAATCAATGTCGACCCTAAAACCAACAGTTGGGCCAGGTTGAGCGCCTTCAATCTCAGTAACACAGCCAGTAAAACCGCCGCTCATTTGGGAAATAAGGTCTTCCCTGCCGCTTTCTGCAACAGCACGTGCTTCGCACTGCTTTAAATATTCATTGGAGGGCATTCCATACATGTGTTCTGGGGTATGTATGCTTTTACCAAACGTCACTTTCAAGCCAAGTGCGGTAAGTTGCTCTATGACCTTTACGGTCGTTCGGTATTCAGTCCATGCTGATTCGGGATGTCGATGGAGATCGCGCCGTATCGAAATCAGATCCTTAGCGAAAGCATCCATATCTATGCGGTCAAAACTAAAGCCCATTTTTGTTGCCTCCTTATAATAAATACATCCTAATATTGTTATTTTAGCATACCGCATCATGAACAGCAATAAATAATCAATGTCGTTTTTAAAGTCTGTAGCCTAAAGTAACAAATAAGATAACCAAAAAATGCATCGGGAAAACCTCACTATGTTTTCCCGATGCGTCTTCAATTGTATATAAAGTTTACAACTAAAATAAAAATGCCGCAAGTCTAAACGCTTTGCGGCATTTTTATGCGTATGATTACTTATTTGCAGCTTTCGCCGTTTTTGTAGTTGCTACTCTTGGGGTTACCAGTCTGTGTGGATGACTGATAATTGCTCTTGCTGGTATTGTTGGTGGAGTTATTGTTCTGGTTGGAAGATTGATAGTTAGTTTTGTTGGAACTCTGGGTATTGCTTTGAGTGTTCGGATTGCTGCTTTGTGCGCCTCTTGTTGTGTTATTGCTGTTTGTGTTGTTGTTCATTTCTTTTCACCTCACTTTTGTTCTTATTATCTGTTTATAAGAAACCTTTATACATCCAATTTTCTTCTATTTCAAAAAAATATCATATATTCGCTAATTTTTCAGTTATTTTTACCCATTGAATTTAGCACACCATAATGGTATGCTTATATCAACAAATACTTATTGCAATAAACAAAAAACAAATATATAATAATGGAGGAACAAAAAATGAAAAAATTTGTCTGTAGCGTTTGCGGATATGTCCATGAAGGTGACCAGCCCCCAGAGTTCTGTCCACAGTGTAAAGTTCCCGCCAGCAAATTCAATGAACTTAAAAATGAGGGCCTTGTCTTCGCTGACGAACATAAGATTGGCGTTGCCAAAGATTGCGACCCTGAAATTCTTGAGGGGTTGCGGAATAACTTCACCGGCGAATGCACCGAGGTTGGCATGTATCTCGCAATGAGCCGTCAGGCTGACCGTGAAGGATACCCCGAAATAGCTGCCGCTTTTGCCAAATATGCTTTTGAAGAAGCGGAGCATGCCGCTAAATTTGCCGAATTGCTTGGTGAGGTAGTTTTTGCCGACACTAAGAAAAATCTTGAGCTTCGCACTGCAGCCGAGCACGGCGCCTGTGCTGGTAAAAAGCAGATTGCCTCCCGCGCAAAAGAGCTTGGTTATGATGCTATTCACGATACCGTACATGAGATGTGTAAGGATGAAGCCCGACATGGACGTGGTTTTGAGGGTCTATTGAAGAGATATTTTAACTAATTCTCTTCTTACTTAATAATTGACAAAATGAAAAGGAGTGGTTATTATGGCATATAGCTGGACTACAGATTTGGAGACCGGTAATGCTAAAATTGATGAACAGCATAAGCAACTGTTCGTCGCAATTAACAACTTGTTGGAGGCATGTTCTAAGGGTAAAGGCCGTGACGCACTAAAAGAAACCACTTCTTTTCTTTACGATTACACCTCAAAACATTTCGCGGATGAAGAAAAACTTCAACTTGCCAGCCAATACCCAGATTATGCTAACCACAAACAATACCACGAGACATTTAAAAAGACGGTTCGCGACCTGATGGATCAACTTGAGACACAGGGTCCCAATATCGTCTTGGTCGGTAAAGTAAACACCGCTGTTGCTGGCTGGTTGATCAGCCACATCAAGCGGGAGGATGTCAAGGTTGCCGCGCACATCCGTTCAAAGCAGTAATAAATACTTAAGCCCCGCTGTTCCATTGGAGCAGCGGGGCTTCTTTAACGAGCACGGCATCCAACAAGAATTGTTGGATGCCGTGCTTAAATACCAGCCTTTTGCTGGCGTAAATCACAATTCAAGAATCAGATGAATCAATGGCTCGGAAGCCCTTACCAAGAATTTGACTGGCTTCGTTGACAATAACAAACGCATACTGATCCGCTTCACGGATAAGACGTTTCAGCTTAAAAAACTCGGTTTTGCGCACGACGCACAATAACATATATGTATCTTCGTTGTTATAAGCACCCGTTCCGCTGATGATTGTCGCGCTTCGATGCAACTGGTTAATAATGCTGTTAGAGATTAGTTTCGGCTGATTAGATACAATCATGACGCTCATAGCAGAATCAGCGCCATTTAAAATGGTATCCACAACTTTGCCGGAAGTAAAGGACATAATCAAGCCGTAAAGTCCCGCCTCAATATTGCCGTAAACTACCGCAGCCAAAATCATAATCATGCCATTGATTCCAACAACCAGCTGCCCGGTGGAAACGTAAGGATATTTCTTGCGGATAAGCTTAACAATCAGATCCGTTCCGCCGCCCGACGAACCCTGAGAAAACACAATTCCTCCACCTATTCCGGAAAAGAGACCCCCGAACAGGGCCGCCAGAAGGGGATCTCCCGCGTAGACTGGCGGTGCGATGAACACCCAATCCATCAAGAGTGAAAAAATAATTAACACGCGCACCGTTTGCAAAACAAAATCTTTGCCAATAACCCGCCAGCAAATAATCAAAAACGGGATATTCATCAGCAGGCTCATTGAACCAATCGGCAAACCAGTGAGATAGTTGATAAGCACTGTGATACCGGTAAAACCACTTGGCGCTATCTTGTTGGGAACTGCAAACATCTTAATACCGATTGCCCAAAAAGTCGAGGCGGCAGCGTCCAGCGCGAAACCCTTTGCACCAAAAACAAGCTGCCTCTTGGTCAGTTTCATGTTTCTTCTTCCTTTCTATATCTGCATCTATTTTCTCATCATAACTGAGGATATCAAAAATAGCAATGCATATGTTGTCGACGTTATGCTTTATTTATAATATTAGCGAGGCTAGTCCAAAAGCTGTTTAAAGCCAGTGCCCAGTGTCTCAGTAGCGTGAGCGATAATTACAAAGGCACTGCCGTCGTTTTTGCGTACCAACGCCTTTAATTGAAATATCTGTCTCTTGTCTACAACGCAAAGTAGTACCGAAATTTGTGCGCGGCTATACCCACCCTGCGCAGAAAGCACAGTGACGCCGCGCCCCAACCCAGAGAGTAGCGATTGGGTGACTGCTTGTTCTTCATGCGTAATAATCAGAACGAGTTTTCTTGCATCCGCACCGTCAATGATGCGATCGATGACCACCGTTGAGGCATAGATCATCACCGTACCATACAGGATGGTATCCATGCTTCGATAGGCAATCGCTGCCATCAGCACAACAGCACAGTCAGTTATTAGAACAATAAAGCCAAACGAAAGGTGCGGGTATTTTTTCTTAATTAACATAACGATGATATCAGTACCACCGGTCGAATCACCGTGCATAAGAATAATGCCAAGGCCCGCGCCTGTAAAAACCCCACCGAACACCGCCGCCAAAAGCAACTCTCCGGTATAAGGCGGCACCAGTGCTGTTGTTGCATCCATAATAACAGACATAATCACTGTAATTCGGAGCGTACGCAGGATGAAACGGTGCCCAAGTTTCCGCCACCCCAGAAGGAGCAACGGAATATTCAAAGCAAGGCTGACCGTTCCAATAGGCAAGCCAAACAAAATGAAAAGCACCGACGCAATACCGGAAAGACCGCCGCCAACAATGCGGTTGGGTGCCGAGAATACGCATATTCCCAACGCCAACAGCGCTGCGGCGGCGGTTTCGGTAATAAATTCAGTTTTGAGGTATTGCCACACCATCGCTGTCGGGGCTCTGCTTTGCTTCATGCGAATCCCCGTCCAAAATCATTTTAAATAACGCGCGAATGCGCTGCTGATTTCCGCCGAGATATAACCAGCCAAACAGCGCTTCAAGGCCTGTTGCAGTGCGATATTCTCCAGCAGAAGTGTGACGCGGTGGCGTCACACCATTTGCGTTGCGGCCACGTTTGAATACCGCCATCTCTGCTTCAGTCAGGGCGGGCGCAATTACTGCAAATCCGCGTGCCTGTGCCGTAGCCCGTACCATCTCCACTGCAAGCGTGTGCAGCTTGTTTGCCGAAAGGCTGGTATAGCGGTTGACAATCTCTTCACGCACCAACATCTCATACACACCATCTCCGACAAAGGCCAGTGTCAGGGGGTTAATCAGCCTGAGGTCGGGCGTTTTTTCTGCATTAAGCATATAGCAGCTCCTTATCTCAGGTAATCGAATTCAAAACCGTCGATGTCGACGGTATCGCCCTCATTGATCCCCATTTCCTCTAACTTGTCAATGATGCCGCTGCTGCGCAGCGAACGCTGAAGGTACTGGAGTGATTCATAGTCGTCCATATTGACCGAGTTAAGAATATACGGCAGCCATTTCGCTGTAATATAGTATATCCCATCGTCGCCCCGAGTAATCTCAAACTGACGCTGTCCGACAGAATCCATATCCATTTGTGGCAGTGGATCGGGCTCATAGCGCAGCACTGGTGGCAGCTGATCCAGCTCAGCAGCCACTGCATTCATCAGTGGTTCTATGCCCTGATTGGTCGCTGCAGAGATTGGGAATACCCGATAGCCGCGTTGTTCCAGAGCCCTTGTAAAGTTATCAACCTGCTCTGGCGACGCAATATCGCACTTATTAGCGGCCACCAGCATCGGCCGCTCAGCCAATGCTTCTGAAAAATTAGCCAGTTCACGGTTGATCAAATCAAAATCTTCGAGGGGTTCTCGTCCCTCGCAGCCGGAGACATCTACAACATGAACCATCAGGCGGCAGCGTTCAACATGACGTAAAAATTCATGACCAAGGCCCACGCCCTCTGAAGCGCCCTCAATCAGTCCGGGAATATCCGCCATGACATAGCTTTTTTCGGCATCCACCCGCACAACGCCCAACACCGGAGTTAGAGTAGTAAAATGGTAGTTGGCAATTTTAGGCTTAGCCTCACTCACCATCGAAATCAGCGTAGACTTACCCACATTTGGGAAGCCAACCAGACCGACGTCGGCCAACAGCTTTAATTCAAGCTGAACATCAAACTCCTCGCCTGGTATGCCTGGCTTTGCAAAACGCGGTATCTGCCGCGTAGGCGTAGCGAAATGCTGATTGCCCCAACCGCCGCGACCGCCGCGGGCGATAACCACCGGCGCATCATCCGAAATATCCGCCAACAGCCTTCCCGATTCACGCTCGCGTATCAGCGTACCCATCGGTACACGGATGATGAGATCCTCGGCATTTTTGCCGCTGCACTGACGGCGGCCACCCGGTTCACCCTCGGGAGCAAAATAACGGGTCTTGTATTTAAATTCCATCAGCGTGGTTTTGTTGGTATCGGCCACAAACACAACATTGCCGCCGCGTCCACCATCGCCGCCGTCCGGGCCGCCTGCTGCGACATATTTTTCGCGGTGGAACGACACATTTCCGTCGCCGCCTTTGCCGCCTTTTATCTTAATAAATGCCTTATCAATAAACATGCTTTTCCCTCCTTTTTGGGGGCGCACATCAATAGTTTGACCCATTGGGTGCGGGTTATCCTGTTCACAGCGGTCGTGCAGAAAATGAGCAAGCCGCACAACTTTTTGGCAGACAGACTGGTGGACACCAAAGTCCGTCTACTGTCGTTTTGCACTTTGCTTTTTAAAACAACCTACTGTCAAAACGTATAAATCTGTTCTTATTATGACAGTTGCGCCCAGTAAAACGCGTCACAGGGCCACAACACAGAAAAATCCCGAGCGAACGCTCGGGATTTTTGTTCGTAAGCTTAGTTCTCTGCCGCGTAGACCGAAGCCTTCTTGCGGTCACGACCGAGGCGCTCAAAACGGAGCGTTCCGTCAGTAAGCGCGAACAGAGTGTCATCCGAACCGATGCCGACATTCTCGCCGGGATGGATGTGGGTGCCTCTCTGACGAACCAGAATATTGCCAGCCTTTACAAACTGACCGTCGGCACGCTTGACGCCTAGCCGTTTGGCTTCGGAGTCGCGGCCATTTTTAGTTGAGCCTACGCCCTTCTTATGTGCCATTGGTTTTGCACCTCCAGTAAATAAATGGTTTAGATTTCTTTAAGCGTTAATCGCGGTGATTTCAAGCTTGGTATAGGGCTGTCTGTGACCCATCTTGCGCTTGGAATCCTTCTTGGAGCGGTAGGTGAAGACGGTGATCTTCTTGCCCTTACCGTTCTTCAGAGCCTTGGCAACAACCTTGGCTCCCGCTACGGTGGGGGTGCCCACAACAGCGCTGTCATCTTTGCCAACAACAAGAACGTTGTCGAACTCGATGGTCTGGTCGGCCTCAACGTCGAGCTTTTCGACGAAAATCACGTCGCCCTGAGCGACACGGTACTGCTTTCCGCCGGTAATGAATACTGCGTACATGTTACACCTGCTTATCTGTTCAGTCTCGCTGCTTTTGGGCGTCGCCTTGGTTAAAAAAGGCGCACTTATAGCCCGAAACATGCGGCAAAAATTATGATAACATAGCCTTTTGGCTTTGTCAAGGCATTTTTCTGCTTTTTGCTACAACTTAAAAGTTTCTCACTTAACAAAAGAACTCGCAATCATGACGCCCAGCATGACACCATAGATTGTGGAACTCCACGGATTAGATGTGATCATACAGCGCCCCGATGCGCAGCCAACAAAGCGATAATACAAGTAACCAGCTAAAGCGCCTAAAACTGCACCAATTGTATAAATAAAAATTTTCATAGCAATCACCTCATGGGTATCATGCTATCAAATTTCACGAAAAAACACTGTAACTCAATCACAATGGCTGCAAAATACTTTATGTGCGTTTAGCATACATTGTAGGATTTGTGTTAATCCTGACTGCCTGTTTGATCTGCGTCCTCTGAGCCATTCTCTTTGGGTATTGTGTCGCCAGATAGCAATTGATCAGTGGTAGCAGTCTGAGTAGTGTTGTATTCCGCTTTTTCCGCATTCTCTATTTCGGGAACCGTCAGCAACATCCACGCTGGAGCAGTGCCATCGGCCAGCTTCTTACGTGCTACAAACCAGAGCAACGCAGCAAGTGCCACCATGCAACCCGCCAAAACCTGAGAAACACGTATGCTGCCCGCAGTCAGACTGTCGGTACGCAGGCCCTCAATCACCGCGCGACCCATACCGTTAATGAAAAAGTACAAAAGTGTCAGTTCGCCGTTGAATTTACGATACTTGGTGTACCACACGATAAATAAAAAGCCCAACATTGTCCATGCCGATTCATAAAAGAAAGTGGGATGCACCGGTATGTCGCTCATCTGCAAAACCTGGTCGGGTGTAAAGCCGGGCAGCAGGTCAGGGTGCATGTGGAAATAGCTGTCGATAACCGGGCTAACCATGCGCCACCGCCCATCAAAATAGCCGCCGAACGCCTCGATATTCACAAAATTGCCCCAACGTCCGATAGACTGCCCTAAAAGCAAGCCACCCAGAGAGGCATCTAACGCGCGCACCACCGGAAGCTTCCAACGGCGACACAGCAGATAGCCGCAGAGAATCGCCGCAAGAATACCGCCATAGAAGGCGATACCGCCCTTCCATATCTGCACAATCTCCTCGGGGTGCAACTTGTAATAATCCCACGAAAAGGCAACATAGTAGGCTCTTGCTCCCAACATACCTGCAATAATTGCATAGAGAAAAACATCGCTAAGCTTCTCTTTGTCAACACCGAATTGAGCGGCACGCCAAGTGGCATAAATCACCCCAAGTGCAATACCGGTTACCACGATGATTCCATACCAGTAAATAGTGAACGGCCCAATAAAAATGGCCACCCGTGAGATCGAAAAATCCAAGCCCAAACCGGGAAAAACCAGCTTGGCGGCGGTCTCCGCACTGGGCAAATGGATAAATGGGTCCATATTCGTCGCCCCTTTTCTGTCTAATCCCGCACTACGGAGAGTGCGCAGCGCGCTGGATCAAAATTTTCACGCAGAAAAGCCTGCGCGTCATTTAAGGTCAGCTCGTCAATCAGCTCCAGCGGCTCATAGGCACCAAAGCCCGCCAAAGAAGCCAGCACCATCATGCCCGCCATCGCCTCAACGGAGCTGTAAACACCGGCATAGCGGCCATAGGCAGCGCGGCGCGCGCGTTCAAATGCTTCAGCCGAAATACCGTTTTGCTGCAAATCTTCCACACCTTTTATAAGGCGCGCAAACACCTCGTCAGGGTTTCTTGACTCGCCTGAGAAAAGGTTCACAAGATAATTGGGTCCCGCCATCACTTCGGTGCCGAAGCTGGAATTAATCAGCCCCTCGTCATAAAGTGCGCGATAAAGCTCAGTCGATTCACCTGCAACAAGGTCGCAGACAATCTCGCCGGTTACCTGTGCGAGAATATTCTCCCGGTAGCTTCTAGGTGTACCTTTAAAACCGATCTGGAATAGCGGGGTTGCAACCTCAAGCTTCTGTTCGACTCGGCGCTCTCGTACTGATTGGGGTTCGTCAATTTCGCGTGTGCGCACTGTCACCGGTGCGGCAGGCAACAAAATTTTATCACAAGCCTTTATCACCGTATCAATGTCAAAGTTACCAGCGACCGATAGCACCATATTGTTCAAGTTATAAAATGCATTGTAGCAGCGATAAAGCAGCTCAGACGTGATCTCAGAAATCGACTCCACCGTTCCGGCAATATCCACCCGAATTGGATGATTGTGATACAGCGCCCCCAGTAGGTTAAAATACACGCGCCACTCGGGGTCGTCGTCGTACATTCTGATTTCCTGCCCGATAATCCCCTGTTCCTTCTGCACCGTCTTTTCGGTGAAGTAGGGCTTAGAGACAAGGTTGAGCAGAATTTCAATCGACTCATCAAACTTATCGGTGCAGCCAAAGAGATAGGCCGTGCGGTCAAACGAGGTATAGGCGTTGGCCGAAGCGCCCGTCTTGGCATACTGCTCAAAGGCGTCGCCCTCTTCACTTTCAAAGAGCTTGTGCTCTAAAAAGTGTGCGATACCGTTGGGCACAGTCGTATATTCCTCGTCACCGATGGCAAACGAATCATCTATCGATCCACAGCGGGTAGCAAACAACGCATGCGCGCCCGAAAAGCCCTTCATCGGGCAAAGCATCAGCGTCAGGCCGCTGGGGTGTTCAATTCGAGTATAGCTCTCCTCTAAGCGGCGGCAAGCAACAGTTTCACTAAGCATCTACCGAATCCTCCTTTGAAGTGAGCAGATAAATAGCATCTAAACGAATATTTTTTGCAGCGTCAATCACCTGTTCGCGCGTCACGGCGTCAATCGCACGCATTTCCTCATCGGGAGAGGCAATCTCGTCAGATAAAATGCGTGAGAGATACCATTCTTCCAAAGTGCCAGGATAATCCGACACAGCACGCAAGCTGTTTTTTATTTGAAGGCGGGTATTTTCAAGTGTTTCGTCATCGAAATTACCGTTTCTAATCTCATCAAGTTGTATGAGTATTTCTTTTTTGGCACTTTCGATATTCTCTTTTTCCACGCCACAATCGACCAGCATGATAGCTGAACTGCGATCATATCGCGCCGCACAATAGTAACAGAGCGATAATTTTTCACGTACGTTCAAAAACAGCTTTGAAGACGGCGTGCCACCATAAAGCGCAGTCATCAAACGCATGGCCGACTGTTCAGCCATATCGCCGCGCTTATCACTGCGGAAGCCCAGCACCATCTTGGACTGTGCCACGTCAAGATACTCCACCTTTTTAAGCGTCTCGTCGCCCGCCGCGCAGACTTTTGCGTTTGTAAAAGGCTGCGGCTCTCTTGCCATGCCGGCAAATGCTTTTTTCATGACCTCGGAGGCAGCTGAAGGATCGCCGGAACCAACAAACATAATCTCGACGGTTGCGTTGTCTATAAGCCTGCGATACGCTTCTGCCGCCTCTTTCGGGGTAAGCTTTTGAGCCTGCTCCACCGTGCCGTATTTTTGCAGCGCAGCAGGGTCAGAGCGCCCCATGAGTATGCGGCACTGTGAAAGTGCATAGCTACGTTTGTCGTTTATAAGGCTCTCTATTGTATCAATCATGTTCTGCCGCTCTAAGAAAAATTCTTTTCGATCAAAAACACCATCTTCAATCAGCGGCTCCATCAACAGCTCACGCAACAACATGGCTGCTTGCTGCACCATCGCTTCCTGACCAAGGGTAAAACGATCGTCCAGCGTCTTGATCCCCAACGTGACAATCTGGTTGCCCCCGCTTTTACTGACATCCGAAGCGAGCGAGGCACCGTACATCGCGTCAAGGCGGCGGTTAAGTTGCGTAAAATCCTTGCAGCTTTGGCTACCCTTGCGCAGGAGAAACGGCAATATGGCATAGCAGCTCACCGTCTGCGCGTCAAGCGGCACAATCAGGTTAATAGAAATCCGGTTATGCTTAAATTTGGGATCACTTAACACTGACAGGTTAACGCCGCGCGAGAGCGCGGTACGAATCAGATTTGTCGTCATCAATACCTCTCCAACCTTTTCATGTCTTATTTCAATAAATTTACATTGTGTCATTGTAACACAGATTTATGAACTTTTCCAGCATTAGTCTGCACCAAAAGTCACGTTGGAATGCACAAAGAAAAGCTGCGCCGCAAAATGATCGAAAATCATTCAGCGGCGCAGCCTATAATCAGCTTATGCGTGGGGTGGAATGTCGTCGGTCGACTCAACCTCTTCGACTGGCGAAGGCTCGGAAGCGGTCTCAACTGGAGCAGAAACCTCGCCCGCATCCACAGCCACTGTTTCGTTTGTGTTGCCGTCAGCAGCAACAGGCGCAGTGGTGTTCTTTTTGGCCTTAGACATTTCGCCCGTGGTCATTAGGCTTGCAAAATCCTCTGCATCAATCTTCTCGCAACGGATAAGCGTTTCAGCAATTAGCACCAGCTGATCCATATGCTCGACAAGGGTCTTTTTAGCCAGCTCAAAGCCCTCTTCAACCATATCGCGGATTTCGTTATCGATTTCGGAGGCGACCTCCTCAGAATAGTTACGGGACTGATTGAAGTCACGCCCTAAGAAAACTTCACTCTGGTCGTGACCGTAAACGACAGGGCCCAGCTTTTCAGAAAAGCCATAGCGGGTAACCATCGCACGAGCAATGTTAGTGGCGCGTTCGATATCATTGGAAGCACCCGTCGAAATGTCGTCAAGTACCAGCGCCTCAGCCACACGACCGCCCAGCAGGGTGATGATGTTCTCCTTCATCTCCTTGCGGGTATGGTAGCTCTTATCCTCGGTCGGCAGGCTCATGGTAAACCCACCCGCCATACCGCGGGGAATGATCGACACCTGATGCACTTTGTCGGCGGTATCCATATAATAAGTGACCACTGCGTGGCCCGCCTCGTGATAAGCGGTGAGCTTCTTGTCTTTTTCAGTGATGAGGCGTGATTTTTTCTCAGGACCCGCAATCACCTTGATGGTCGCTTCTTCAACGGTTTCCATTGTGATGGCCTTGAGGTTCTTTCTGGCAGCCAGCAGCGCCGCCTCATTAAGAATATTTTCAAGATCCGCGCCAGTGAAGCCCGCGGTAGTGGAGGCAATGGTTTTCAAGTTGACGTCGGGGCCAAGAGGCTTATTCTTGGAATGAACCTTTAGAATTTCTTCGCGGCCCTTGATATCAGGATAACCAACCACAATCTGTCGGTCAAAACGACCTGGGCGCAGCAGCGCCGGATCAAGGATATCGCGACGGTTGGTTGCAGCAATGACAATGACACCAGTGTTAGAACCGAAGCCATCCATCTCAACCAGCAACTGGTTTAAGGTCTGTTCACGCTCGTCATGACCGCCGCCTAAGCCAGCGCCACGTTGACGGCCAACGGCATCAATCTCATCGATAAAGATAATGGCGGGTGCGCTCTTTTTTGCCTGCTCGAACAGGTCGCGAACACGCGAAGCGCCAACGCCGACAAACATTTCGACAAAGTCGGAACCAGAAATTGAAAAGAACGGTGCGCCCGCCTCACCGGCAACAGCGCGAGCCAACAGGGTTTTACCGGTTCCGGGAGGGCCGACAAGCAAAACGCCCTTGGGAATGCGTGCGCCAAGCGTATTAAACCGCTCTGGCGACTTTAAAAACTCAACAACCTCAACCAGTTCGGCCTTTTCTTCATCCGCACCGGCAACATCAGCAAAGGTGACGCGTCGCCCCTGATCAGGGGTGCGCGCCTTGGCCTTGCCAAAGCCTGAGATATTGCCGCCGCCGCGCGACTGCTTGATGGTAAACCACCATAATGCGCCCATGGCAACAATAAGCAGCAATGTTGGCAGATAGGAAACCCAAAACGGCATCGTTGCGATCGGTATCAGATTATAAGGAACACGGCTCTCGGGGTTTGCGCGGTTATATTCCTCAACCTTCTCCTGAACCGTGTTGATGAACAAATTGGTATTGGGCACAGTATAGGTTTTTTCTGTGGTATCGTCCTTGAGCTTGAATTTCAGCTCGCCGGTGCCGAGATCAAAGGTATATTCCTGAATTTTATTATCGTCAAAAAACGCAACGACTTCGGAATATTTATAGGTGCTCTCTTTTTTGTTTAATCCAAACGTACTGCTGGCAATGAGCACAAGCGCAATCAGCACGGCAACATAAATAATGATACCGCGGTTGTTTTTTGGGTTGAAGCTGTTGCGCGGATTCTGCCCAGGACCCTGATTTGGGTTTTTATTCGGCTGGTTAGAATTATTCAATCATTACACTCCCTGCTAAATTTACTTTTCATAGACGCAGGGCTTGAGAATGCCCACATACGGTAGATTGCGATATTTTTCATCGAAGTCTAGGCCGTATCCGACTACGAATTCATCCGGCACAACAAAGCCTTTGTAGTCAGGCACAATGTTGACACGGCGGCGCTCAGGCTTATCTAGAAGGGTCGCAATGCGAATGCTTTTGGCGTCCTTGGCTCCGATATGCTCTTTAAGATAGGCAAGCGTCATACCCGAGTCGAGAATATCCTCGACAATCAAAATATCCTTGCCGGTGAGCACCTCATCAAGGTCTTTGATGATTTTTACAACACCGGTGGTTTTAACACCACTGCCATAGCTGGATACAGACATAAAATCAATGGAGGCCGGAATGGTGATGGCGCGCATCAGATCTGCCATAAAAACCACCGAGCCCTTGAGCACGCTGACCAACATCAGGTTTTTGTCCTTATAGTCCTCTGAAATCTGGCGTCCTAGCTCCGCAACCTTATTTCTCAATTCATCTTCGGAAATAAGGACCTTTTGAATATCGTTTTGCACTTTTTGTCATTCCTCCTGTATTGTGATCAGCACTGCGCGCCGGGTATTCTGTGAAATAGCGGCTCGTTCACTGACGCCGAGCCCTTCAATCCATACAGGGCCCTCTTCATCGCTCAAGACAGCCAAAGCGTCTCTGAGCGGCGCAGGAACAGCCATTGCATTAAGCAACTTTTTTAGCGATTGTGTGCAATTATGCCCCACAAGCGCGATTCTATCACCTGCCGCGCGTGAACGCAGGGTGATAATCTTATTTATTCTATCACAGTCAATAGCGTTTTTAAATTGCAAACTGCGGTTATTTACAAAAAATTTTATCTCTGTTTTATCAATTTCGCAAATTTCAAGAAAAGTTGAACCATATAACGCAACTTTCCCTGTAATTTCCGCTTCTGAAAGTGAAATTTGCCTCTTTTCTATCTCTGGCGGAATGGATGGTGTCTCAAGAAAAAGGATTTTGCCGTCACAGTGAAGCGTGTTGCAACCATCAAGTGATATGGCGCCGCTGCCGGCCGTTACCAAATCATCGACAAGTACCAGTCGGTCGGCGTTGTAGCGCTGGCTCGCCAAAAGCAGTATTTCTTTGTAACAGCGCAGTCGAACCGGTTTGGGGTGGCTTAGCAGCACCGCACGTGACCAACTTTTTCGCCTCGGCATAAACGGAATCAGACGTTTGGCCCAATCCGGCAGCATCAGAGGTGCTTCTGGCAGTGATGCCTCAGCCATAGCCCGCGCCGTCATCTGACCCAGAAGTGCCTTATCCGTCTGTAAGGCATCAACAGTGCGGCGTACCGCTTGCTCAAAAGATGGATTGATCGCTTTTAGCAATGGCATTAGTGTATGACGAATGCGATTGCGTTTATAATCATCTGAAAGGTTGGTTGAATCGGTGACAAAGTCCTGCCCCAGAGATTTTAGATAACCCTCCACCTCCTCGCGGGTGCAGTTGATCAGCGGACGAATAATGTTATCTCTCACAGGCGGAATGCCACATAAACCTTCCAGCGCCGCGCCGCGCGTTAAATTTAACAACAGCGTTTCAGCATTGTCCGACAGCGTGTGCGCAGTCGCAATTTTAGCGTAAGGGTCAAGCTCTTTCAGTGCCTGATAACGTAGGTTTCGCGCCCCCTCTTCGGTGGCGTATTTGTTTTGGGCACAATAAGACAGCACATCGACACTTTTTACGACAAGCGAAACCCCCAACCGGCTGCAAAGCGCCTGACAAAAGTACTCGTCGCGAAGGCTTTCTTCCCCGCGCAGATTGTGGTTAACATGGCAGGCTGAAAGCGCAATGTTTAGTTCGTCTTTAAGCGAATATAAAACGCAAAGCAGGGCAACCGAATCCGCCCCGCCGGAAAGCCCGACAATGACGTTTTCGCCCTGCTTAAGCATTTGGTGTAACTGAATCGTTTTTAAAACGCTATCCTTCATCACGTGCAAGCTCCGGTGTTGTGAAAGTCGTGTGCGCGCCATCCCAGCCAAATTTAACACTGCCGGTTGTGCCGTGACGGTTTTTAGCCACGATACATTCCGCTTCGCCCTGTGGCACGTTGGGATCATTTTTGGCATAGTAGGCCGCGCGATAAAGCATCATAACGATATCGGCATCCTGTTCGATAGAGCCGGATTCACGCAAATCCGACAGCATCGGCCTTCGGTCGGTACGCGTTTCAGGTCCACGCGAAAGCTGTGACAGTACGATGACCGGTACATTAAACTCTTTTGCCATGATTTTCAGAGAACGCGTCATCTCCGAAACCTCTTGAACGCGGTTTTCGCTACGGCGTTTGGAGCCGTCGCCACCGGTCATGAGCTGAAGATAATCGATTACAACCAGCGAAACGTCGCGCAGTCTGCGCAGCTTGCCCTTCATTTCGCCAATATGTATGCCCGCCGTGTCATCCAGATAGATAGGCAGCGGGGTCAACTTTTGTGTGGCGACCGCAATTTTCTCCCAATCCTCCAACGAAATATTTCCGCGGTGCAGGTTTTCTGAGGCGATAAGCCCCTCGGAGGAAATCAGACGTTCAACGAGCTGCTCGTTGCTCATTTCCAATGAGAATATAGCGACTTTGCGCTTTTGCTTGGCAACATTCATCGCAATGTTCAAAGCAAAGGCAGTCTTGCCCATACCCGGTCGAGCTGCCAACACAATAAGGTCAGATTTATTCAGGCCCATAATGACGTTATCGAGCAGCGGGTATCCGGTTGGAATGCCCACATACTGTTCGCGGTCCTCGCCGCTCAAGCGCTGCAAACGGTCATAGGTTCCCGCAATGACGTCCTTGATATGCGTGAAGCCCGAAGAATCTCGTCCCTGTCGCAAATCATAGATTCCCTGCTCAGCCATATCCATAAGCAAATTTGCGTCGGTGTTGCCCTCGCGGGAAGCGCCAATAACCTGCTCAAAGGTGGAAATAAGGCTGCGCAGATAATATTTTTCGCGAACGATGCGAGCGTAAGCCTCAACATTGCCGGCAGTTGGCACCACCTGCGCCAACTGTGTTAGATATATCTTGGCATCCTGATCGGTAGGAAAAACATCCTCGCGGCAGACCTGGTCTAGAATCGTGATAAAGTCTATCGTCTCTGAGGCGATAAACATTCGCATAACAATCGAGAAAATGTCTCGGTGCTGCTGGCGATAAAAACTTTCAGGCTTTAGATATTTAAGAACCTCCGGCACGCATTGAGAATCGATGAGAACAGCGCCAAGCACCGACTGTTCCGCCTCAAGATTATATGGAAGTTCCTGCGGCGTCGCGCCGAAATAGTTCTCAAATTTATTTTCCACCCCAAGACCTCCCGTGCCTGTATGACTCAAATAGCGCATCAGAAATTGACCGCCGGCAGAAAATAAACCGCGCAGCGATTATAATGGGCAATTATGCCTACTCGCAAACAACAACTTTGGTTTTTGCCGCGATGCCCGGATGCAGTTTGACGACCGCTTCATACTCGCCGTAAGCTTTGATATCTCCGTCGATTGAAACCTTTTTCTTATCAATCGCTGTTCCGAGCTGTTCAGTCATAGCGTCTGCAATCTCCTTGGTGGTAACAGCGCCAAACAATTTTCCACCTGTGCCTGCCTTAGCGTGCACCTTGACCGTCATGGCGTTTAGCTTTGTAGCCAACGCTTCAGCATTCTGACGCTCAACTTCTGCGCGGTGCGCTGCCGAATCCTGCTTGGCCTTCATTTCGCCCACCGCCTGTGCGGTAGCGGGTTGTGCCAATTTTTTAGGCATCAAAAAATTGCGGGCGTATCCATCTGATACCTCGTGGAGTTCGCCCTTTTTACCGGTTCCCTTGACATCAGCTAATAAAATTACCTTCATTTAAGTGTACCTCCAGCGTTTAAGTTTAAACAGCAAGTTAGGCTATATGGTTTTGCTGTGTGTATTCTTCAATGGCCTCAAGCAGCTTCTGTCGTGCATCCTCCATCGAAATGGTCGGAATCTGGGTCGCAGCCATGGTCTGGTGCCCACCGCCGCCAAGCGTCTCCATGATAACCTGAACGTTCATCTTTCCCATCGAACGTGCCGAAATCGAGATGCCGTCATCATATTCATAAAGCACAAACGAGGCATCCACATCGCTAATGTTTAACAGTTCATCAGCTGCCTGCGGCGCGACAAGCTTAATATTTTCATTCATTGCGGTTGCTGTGGCAATGGCACAGCGATGATATATCTCCGCCGAGGAAACCACCCGAGCCCGCCGCTGGTAGAATTCCATTGATGAGGAGAACAGCTTGCGTACCTCAACAGTATCCGCGCCCTGACGCCGCAGATAGGCTGCCGCCTCAAAGGTTCGCACACCGGTTCGGATGACAAAGTTTCGAGTATCCAGCATAATTCCGGCCAGAAGCGCTTCTGCCTCCGCGCGGGTAATACGGTGCTTATCGCCAAAATACTGTATCAGTTCGGTAACCATTTCTGAAGCAGATGACGCATAAGGTTCGTGATAGAAAATAACCGCGTTGTCGATGTAACCCACCATTCGGCGGTGATGATCAATGATCGCAACATTTTTGCAAGCTCGGTAAAGTTCTACAGACTCCAGCACATGCTCCAAATGCGTGTCCACAATGATGAGCAGCGTGTTGGGCGTAATGGTATTCATAATATCGAACGGGTCTAAAAAACTATTTTCATAGCCATTCTTCTCCAGCCGATCAATTAGAGTTTTAACGAGATTGCGCGAGCGGTTAATTGCGATAACGGCATGCTTGCCCATCTGCCGAATCGGTCGCAGCAATCCAACCGCAGCACCCAGGCTGTCCAAATCTGCAAACTTGTGTCCCATTATAATGACATTAGAGCTTGAATCGATCAGCTCAGCCAGTGCGGTTGCAACAATGCGAGTCTTAACCTTGGTGCGCTTTTCTATACCCTTTGAGACGCCACCGTAAAAATCATAGCCATTGGGGGTCTTAACAGCGGCTTGGTCACCGCCGCGTCCCTGGGCCATATCCAACGCCTGGCGAGCCGCCTGCTCACCCTCGGGGTAAGAAGCAACATTTCTTGCAACGCCAATGGACAGCGTCACCGGGATTTTATCCACACTTGAAAGCGCGCGCACGCGGTCAAGCAGTGCAAAACGCTTTTCAACAATACCTGGCATGTGGCGTTCTTCAATAACCGCAAAAAAACGATCACGATCAGTTTTTATAACAAAGCCATCGTGGTCGCCCACAAACTGCTCAATAACATATTCCACCTGTGCCATTAACTGAGAGCGCTCATTTTCCTTGGCATCCTGTAATGCTTCGTCAAGACTATCTATCATGATGGCCAGCATTGAGGGGCGTGAAGCCCAGTACTGTTCTGCATCACGTTTTAAGTCTGTATCGTCGCACAGGTAATAAATAAACATCGCGCGTTCGGTCTCTACATCTGCGTTTTTGCTGTTATCACGCATGCCTCGAGCCGAATAAACGGTGTAGGAACGGTCTTTAAACTCGATAGAAAAACTATCCGCCTCGCCGCCGTTTATCTCACCGAGAATTTCGCTGATAGGGTGGCCAAAGCGTTCGCCATCATAAAAAAGCTTCGTGCGGCAACAGTCGTTATACCAAAGCAGCTCGCCCTTATCGTCTGCCACCATAACCGGCATGGGCAGAGAAACGAGCGTGTCAGTCTGCATCTTGCTTATCTGATCACCGAGTTGCGCGACAAAACGATCAACTTCACGGTCGGCTCGAACTATGTAAAATAGCGTCAGGCCGAGCGAAATCAAGGATATGGCTACCACGGTATAAAAAAAAGTAATATCAAAATACAACGCCGCCAGCGAAACCGCAGCCATCTCCATTAGCATCAGATAAAAGACAGGTCGATAGAGCCTACTTTTCTGTCTCATCACATTCTCCTATGTCAAAATCTAAACGTAGTTAACAGGTGACGTGCTGATTAATTATAACACTTTTGTTCTTAAATGGCAAAAACAAAATCGGTCTGCCAAAAAACAACTTTCGGCAGACCGAATATGGGTAAGGCCAGACTACGGCACCTGTATTTCCTGAATAATGGGTAAAATCATCGGTCTGCGCTTGGTCTTATTATAGAGAAAACCACCAAGCTGATCTCGGACGGCCTGTTTAAGGTTAGACCATTCCCTGCCACCGCTCTGTGGATTGGCAGCCGTTGTGCTAAGGGCCTGCTTGCAAACTTGCTTAGCACCGGTCAACAGTTCCTCAGACTCGCGCACATACACAAAACCGCGCGAGACGATATCTGGGCCGGAAATAATGGCACCGGTTTTGGCGTCAATCGCCGCAACCGCAATAATCAATCCCTCTTCAGCCAAGAGTCTGCGGTCCCGCAGGACGATGCTGCCGACATCGCCAATGCCGCTTCCGTCTACCATGACGGCGCCGGACTGAACCGTCGTGACGGCCTTGACTGAATCGCTGGTCAACTCGATAACGCGTCCGGTTTCGCTTACGACGATATGGTCTGGGTCTACACCCATTTCAATGGCTAATTCTCGGTTTTTAACCAAATGCTTGTATTCACCATGCACCGGTATAAAGAACTTTGGCTTGGTTAGCCCTAAAATAGTACGAATTTCCTCACGGCAGGCGTGACCCGACACATGAATGCCCATGGTGCTTTCGTAGATTACTTCAGCACCAAGCACCATAAGGTCATTGATAACCTTGCCAACCAGCTTTTCGTTTCCAGGAATCGGTGTAGCAGAGATAATAATGAAATCATGCCCGGTAACGCTGATCTTCCGGTGGTCGCCGCGTGCCATTCGCGTGAGCGCACTCATCGGCTCGCCCTGGCTGCCGGTGGTCATGATGACAATTTTTTCGTCTGGAATTCCCCGCATATGATCCAAGTCGATGACGGTATCCTTCGGGGCCTTGAGGTAGCCTAACTCCATCGCCTTAGAGGTTACATTCTCCATGCTGCGCCCGGAAACGACGACCTTGCGGCCGTGGCGCACAGCGGTGTCAATAACCTGCTGTATGCGATGCACATTAGAGGAAAACGAAGCGACAATAATTCGGCGATCTCCCGCCTTTTTAAACAGCATCTCAAACGATTCGCCTACACGGCGCTCACTTGGCGTCATGCCGGGGCGCTCTGCATTAGTTGAGTCAGACATCAGCGCGAGTACGCCATGACGGCCCAGCTCGCCGAAGCGCGCAAGATCAATCATCTGGCCATCAACCGGCGTGTAATCAATTTTAAAGTCGCCGGTGTGCACAAGGGTGCCGACAGGCGTCGAGATTGCAAAACCGCAGGCATCAGGAATGGAGTGGTTGACCGAAATGAACTCCACCGAAATGGCGCCCATCTTGACAACATCCCCAGCTTTTTGAACGTTGAGTTTAGCACTGTTTAGGATGCCAGCCTCTTTGAGTTTGCCTTCCACCAATCCGATGGTCAGCCGCGCCGAATAAACAGGCACGTTAATCTCTTTTAATAGATAGCTCAGGGCGCCGATATGGTCCTCATGACCGTGGGTCAAAAAGACGCCGCGCACCTTTTCCTTATTTTTGACCACATACGAAAAATCCGGAATGACAAGATCAATGCCAGGCATGTCGTCATCTGGAAAAGCCAAGCCGCAATCGATAATGACCATATCATTTTTGTATTCGATCGCTGTCATGTTCTTACCAATTTCGCCCAATCCACCAAGCGGAATAATACGAACCGGCGTTTTGTCCGGCGCGTCCTTCTTTTGGTTACGGCGGTTTTTAGGCTTCTTGCCCTCGGTCGGTGCAGCGGCAAGTGGTGTACCTTCATTTATAGTCTGTGCCGCAGAAGGTTTTCTCGGTCGGCCGCGGTGGTGCCCCGCGGGTTTTGGCTGCTGCTGGGTCGGGGCAGGCACAGTAGTTTTTTGCTGCTGAACCTGGGGCGACACGGCAGGCTGTTCAACACGGTTATCTGCCTTTTGTTCAAGTACTTCTTTTTTAGAAAGCGGCTTTCTGGGTCTGTGCGCCCCTTCAGCCTGCTTTTTTGGGGGCTGCTCCTGCTTCTGCTTTGGTGTCGCAGCCATTGGTGCGTCCAAATCCACCTTACCATATAATCCGGTCTCAGTCATAACGACATTTTCAGATACTTGCTGGCGGTTTTTAGGCGCAAATCTCGAGCGCCGGGAGAAAGTGTTTTTTCCCTCAGCGGACGTTTTATCTTTTGTTTCAGGCACAAATAATCCTCCATATTCTATTTTCATAAATTATTATGTAAGTTTCGCCGCCATTTCCGGTCAACGACGAAAAAAAACAAATCAACATAAAAACGGCTCCTGCCGCTAAACTATAAACAATATAGTTTTACAATTTAATTATTATATGTGTTGCCCTCAAATTTGTCAAGCAACCGCCTTTAAGCGGCACATTACTATTGTGTACGGAGTATAGGTGTAATATAATAGATGCAAAACTTTATTTAAAAATAGCACAATTTCTGGAGGGCTTTATGTCGATACCGCAAAAGAAGGTTTCAATATTTACTGACGGCGCATGTTCCGGAAACCCTGGTCCGGGTGGTTGGGGAGCTATTCTGCGCTACGGCACCGTTGAGCGAGAGCTTTCGGGCGGGGAACGGGAAACGACTAATAACCGTATGGAACTCACAGCCGTAATACAGGCGCTCACAGCACTCAAAGAGCCCTGTGATGTTACCATTTATAGCGACTCAAAGTATGTCATTGATGCCGTTGAAAAAGGTTGGGCACGTGGCTGGCGCGCACGCGGTTGGGTCAAGGCCGACAAAAAGCCGGCATTAAACGTCGACCTCTGGCAGCAGCTGCTTGAACTTCTGGAGCAACACAATGTACACTTCCTTTGGATAAAAGGGCATAATGAACACCCTGAGAACGAACGATGTGATCGGCTTGCAGTAGCCGAGAGTAAAAAGTTTTGAAAATGTTAGACAAAGCTATTGCATTTCATACAATTTAGGTATACAATAAAGTCGACCAAAAAAGTATAGCTTCTCTGTTTTTTGGCATTCTTATATTTATGATCGTTATTTTATAAGCGCCGTGTCTTTCAAGCCACACCGGCTAGGTGACCGGCAGTTATGATAGCAATTTTGCTTTTGGAGGATTTATCATGGAGAAACGTTTTGTTTACGCGGATAATTCCGCTACAACCGCAGTGTCCAAACCTGTGTTGGATGCTATGTTACCTTATTTGACTGAGCATTACGGCAATCCTTCGAGTGTTTATTCCAAGGGTCGCGAGGCCAAGTCCGGGCTTGACGCTGCTCGTGAAAAGGTTGCCAAGGCTTTAAACGCCAAGGTCAATGAAATCTTTTTCACCTCTTGCGGTACCGAGTCTGATAACTGGGCTATAAAAGGTGCTGCCACCGTTGGCGCAAAAAAAGGCAAAAAACATCTTATCACCACTAATTTTGAGCATCACGCTGTGCTGCATTCCTTTCAAGCGCTTGAAAAACAAGGCTTTGAAGTGACATATCTTCCGGTAGACAGCGAGGGATTAATTTCTGCCGAGCAGGTTAAGGCCGCCATCCGGCCTGATACTGCGCTTGTAAGCATCATGTATGCCAACAACGAAATTGCTACTGTACTGCCCATTGCCGAAATCGGTGCTGTCTGTCGTGCTGCTAAGGTTCCGTTCCATACCGACGCTGTGCAAGCGGTTGGTAATGTGCCGATCGACGTTGTGTCGCAGAACATTGATATGCTATCGTTGTCTGGGCATAAGATCCACGCGCCCAAAGGCGTCGGTGTGCTGTATGTCAGAAACGGCATTGTCATCGACACTTTTATGGACGGTGGTGCGCAGGAGCGCAGCCGTCGCGCCGGTACCGAAAACCTCGCTTCCATTGTGGCGCTTGGTACCGCCATTGAAATAGCCACGACCGATATGGAAGCCCGCAACACCCGCAAACAGGAAATGCGTGACCGCCTGATTGACGGTATTTTAAATGAAATTCCCCGCTGCCGCCTGAACGGCAACCGCGAACACCGTCTGCCTGGCAGCCTGAATATCTCTTTTGAGGGTATCGAGGGCGAATCGATGCTGTTGATGCTTGATATGAAGGGAATCTGTGCTTCTTCCGGCTCCGCCTGCACCTCAGGTTCGCTTGATCCTAGCCATGTGCTGCTGGCCATCGGCTTGCCGCATGAAATTGCACACGGCTCTTTGCGACTTTCTCTAAGCGACGAAAACACCATGGAGGATGTCGACTATATTCTGACTGAGCTGCCGCCTATCCTTTCACGCCTTCGTGCAATGTCTCCAGTATGGGAAAAGCTAATGGCTGAAGAAAAGTAATGTTTCATTAAATAAGGATGTGTGATAGATATGATGTATTCTGAAAAGGTATTAGACCATTTTTCCAATCCTCGCAACGTAGGCGAGCTGTCTGACGCCAACGGCGTCGGCGAGGTTGGCAACGCCGTGTGTGGCGATATTATGAAGATGTACCTGAAGATTGATGAGGGTATCATCAAGGACGTTAGATTCAAGACTTTCGGTTGTGGTGCAGCTATCGCCACCAGCTCAATGGCCACCGAGCTCATCAAGGGCAAAACCGTTGACGAAGCGTTGCAACTCTCAAACAAGGCGGTTATCACAGCGCTTGACGGTCTGCCCCCTGTCAAGGTTCATTGCTCGGTGCTTGCCGAGCAAGCGGTGCGTGCCGCGCTTGCAGACTATTATCGCCGACAGGGTGTGGACCCCGAGCCAATCGTGGGCAAAATTATGGAGGATCCCCACCACTGCGAAAACTGTGAAACCTGCGAAAACAGCTGATATTTTTAGACCTAATTATCCAACGCCAACACTTATCGTGCTGGCGTTGGATTTTTTATATGTGAAGAAAAAGGAATGAGATATCGTTGCTTTAAACCTGCAATTGATATAATCTACTATTCTTCATCCTGAAGCGCATCGTAACCTTCTTCGCCAGTTCTGACCTTGATTACGTTTTCTACATCATAGATAAAGATTTTGCCATCCCCTACATTGCCGGTGTAGAGAGCCTTCTTGACAGTATTTACAAGCACTTCTGTAGGGATTTTGCTAATAACAATATCAATTTGAATCTTAGGCAACAGCTTCGCTTCAACCGGAACACCTCTGTAAAGTTGCGGATACCCCTTCTGCATACCGTAACCTAGCACATTTGTCACAGTTATGCCGGTTATACCAATGCCATCTAGCGCCTTTTGCAAACCTCCAAACTTGTTTTGGCTGGTTACGATGGTCACCTTGGTCATTTTGGCGTTAGGATGCGCAGTGTTTTTAACCGTCACAGCAACCTCAGGTGGAACCGCCATAGCAGGTGTCTGTAGAGCCGCTCCACCAAAATCAAGCGTGGGAACGGTAATCATAAAGTCTGCATAGCTGCTGACCAGACCATGCTCGGGCAGATCAAGTCCCTGAACTTCTTCTTCGGCAGAAACACGCAGACCGTTGGTTTTTTTAATTATTAAGAAAACAAGTGTCATCACCACAATAGTCCATATTGCAATAGCAAATACACCGAGTGCCTGAATACCGAGCTGGGTAAAACCACCGCCATAGAACAAACCCTTAGCTGATGCGCCAGGCGCTGTATCGGTAGCGAACAGACCGACTGCCAGTGTCCCCCACGTGCCGTTAACCCCATGAACCGCCACAGCGCCAACCGGGTCGTCAATGTGGAGCTTCATATCAATAAACTCAACAGCTACAACAACGAGAATACCAGCCACAGCGCCAATAATGACTGCACCAAAGGCGTCAACGTTGGCGCAGGGCGCGGTAATCGCCACCAAGCCAGCGAGCGAGCCGTTAAGCGACATAGAAACGTCCGGCTTTCCATTCTTAACCCAAGTATAGATCATGGTGACAACAGTCGCTACCCCAGGCGCCACAGTGGTGGTCAGAAATATAGCGCCAAGCTGTGCCACACTGGTGGCTGCGGCACCGTTAAAGCCATACCAGCCAAACCAGAGAATGAACACGCCGAGTGCGCCAAGCGTAATAGAGTGCCCGGGAATTGCACGAGAAACTTTTTTGCCAGTTGCAGAATCAATGACATACTTGCCTATACGTGGGCCGAGAATGGATGCACCAATAAACGCTGTAATACCACCCACCATATGTATTGCAGAGGAACCTGCAAAGTCAATATACCCCATTTTAAAAAGCCAGCCCTGACTGTTCCAGACCCATCCGGCCTCTATTGGGTAGACCAGCATGCTAATGATCGCGCTATAGATGCAATAAGCGGAAAATTTTGTACGCTCTGCCATAGCACCAGAAACGATAGTGGCAGCAGTAGCACAGAATACAAGGTTAAAAACAAAACTGGAAAAGTTGAACTCTGCAAAGTTCGTAAAAATTTGCAGATTGGGAATGCCAATAACCCCGAACAGATAATTTTCAGACATCATTAATGAAAAGCCAAGAAATACAAAAACCACAGTACCAATACAAAAATCCATGAGGTTTTTCATAATGATATTTCCGGCATTTTTCGCACGGGTAAATCCGGTTTCTACCATGGCAAAACCGCCCTGCATAAAAAATACTAACGCTGCGCCGATTAGGAACCATATTGGGAACACTACCCCGTTTACGGCTTCAAAGATCTGATCCATAAAACATTCCTCCTAAATAAAATATAAAAAGAAAGACGCTATCCCCCAAAGAGGACAGCGTCTTTGCTTCATCCAAAAGCGTTCTACACGTTGCCAGATGTCTGACACCGCTTTAAACCTTGGGATCACTATAATACACATGTGACATAATTGCAATACCCAAATTCATTTTTCGTTAATTTTATACTCAATATAGGCTTAAAAGTTAAATAAATTTTGATGTATTGAATTTTATTTTATATTAAGCTGCATTTTTCAGCTATCGTGTTTTCATCTTCCCTATCTCAGAAAGCAAGTTCAGAATCTTTCTTAGTGGCAGTGTATAAAACAATTATTGCTACCAACCAGCGCATTACGCAAGGGATCAAGCAAGACTGCATTGGCCCTTCATATTTTTCATAGATTTTAAATATAATCTCAATATGAAATTAAGACGTATTATGTAAGCGGTTATATGCATTAATAAGCCCCGTGCTGAAAATGTTTTCGGGAGGCGTACATTTTGGATAACAGCAAATTATATTCAGATAACATTGTAGACTTTTTTATTAGAACAGGAGCCTATTTTGAGCGTTATATATTCGAACATCCTGGGTTTATCACTAGCCATACGATTAACGATACCTATACAATTTGTTACGCCACTCTTGATGGATATAAAGAGATGGTTCGCTATATGGGGGTGGAAACCGGATTACCAAATGTTCTTGGCCTATTGGGCCGTTCGGAGCTTGAAGCGTCCGGCATTATCCAGATTCAGCAGCAGCCCTATCTCGACCTAAAGGGGCGAGGTGTTCTGCTGGGTTTTTTAGATACAGGCATTGATTATACCAAAGACGTTTTTAAGAACAGTGATGGCACCAGCAGAATTGAGTTTATTTACGACCAATCTATTATGGGAACGCCGCCGGAAGGGTTTCCTATTGGAGTTGAATACACCAAAGATCAGATCAATGCTGCACTGGTCTCAGAGAATCCCCAGACCGTTGTACCCCATGTTGATGAAATCGGCCATGGTACTTTTCTG
This sequence comes from Candidatus Fimivivens sp., assembly GCA_034933525.1. Classification (GTDB taxonomy): domain Bacteria; phylum Bacillota; class Clostridia; order Oscillospirales; family Ruminococcaceae; genus Yanshouia. The sequence continues at coordinate 75,753 of JAYFNI010000001.1, read as the reverse complement.
GCATCCGTTGCCGCGGGCTCTTCCCAGGAAGATTTTATCGGTGCCGCCCCGGAATCGGGCATTATTATGGTTAAACTAAAAACTGCTAACCCTTTTATTCGTGAACATTTGTTTGTTCCAGAAGCCCAGAAACATGCCTTCGAATCTACTTCAGTCGTGCTGGGCGCAGAGTATATTGTAAGAAAAGCGAAAGAGCTCAAATGTCCAGCAGTCATATGTGTAGGGTTAGGCTCTAATTATGGAAGTCATGATGGCAGCAGTCCGCTCGAAGATTATTTGTTTGATCTAGCGAATATTCCAGGAATCTGCATCTGCGTGGCAGCCGGAAATGAAAGTCAGTCAAAGCATCACTATTTCAACCGTTTTTCGCGCGATAAAACACCTGAGAACATTGATATTCAAGTAGGTCAAAACGCAGGTAACATTTTGGTCAACATCACGAACCGTCTGTCTGATGTAATTTCGGTGTCGGTGCGTTCCCCAACTGGTGAATTAGTAAAAAGGGTACCAGCCAAACCTATGTTTACTCAAGTTACAAAACTCGTGCTGGAAGAAGCAGAGGTCAGCGTCTCTTACTTCTTTCCGATTGGTGGCAGTGGTGATCAAGTAACGCTTGTCAAAATACGCAATGCGACCCCTGGTTTGTGGACCATTACCGCCTATGCTGATTTTATAATAGACGGCTCTATTCGCGCTTGGCTACCCATGACCGGTTTTGTTTCTCCGAATGTCGAATTTTTGTCATCGACGCCTTACAACACGATCACTTTTCCGGCGACCGGACTGGGTCCTATATGTTGTGGCGCATACAACAGCGTACGCAATATTCTCTATCCGCCATCCTCCTGGGGACCGACTCGAATACAAAATGATGTACCTGACCTGCTGGCGCCCGGTTATCAAATCAGCGGAATATACCCAAACGGCTTTGGCTATATGAGCGGCACAAGTTGTGCTGCTGCCATTACTGCAGGTGCAAGCGCACTACTTATGCAATGGGGTATTGTAAAAGGAAATGACTACGGTTTTTGTACACCGGTTATCAGAGCTTATCTCGTCAGGGGCTGCAATCGAAATGAACTGATGATTTATCCCAATAACCAGTGGGGATTTGGAATGTTAAACCTAACTCGAACTTTTTACTATATGCGAGAGCTATGAGCTATGATTGAAGCAGCTAAAAATTCAACCCAAATTCAGACCGTCAGAAGGGAGGCTCTTTTTTGGATAAAGACACACTGTACGCACCAGATATTGTCGACTTTATAATCAGAAAAGATGCTTACTACGATAAAATGATTTTAAATCACCCCGGGTTAATTACAAGTTATATCGTCAAAGGCACCTACATTATCTGTTTTGCCCGCGTTAAAGACTATGAAGAATTAACGTCATTCATGGGTACAGATTTCATCAACAGCGTGCCAACAGTTATGGGGCTAACCATTCGGCCTAGTCTGGAATCAGCAGGTATCATTCAGCTTCAGCAACAGCCCTATCTTAATTTGGATGGAACAGGTGTGCTGGTTGGTTTTGTTGATACCGGAATTGACTATACTCAACCGGTTTTTAAGCACCCGGATGGCACCAGCAAAATTCGATACATTTATGACCAAACCATTCCTGGCACACCGCCAAATGGCCTGCCTTTGGGAACAGAATATACTAACGAACAAATTAACGCTGCACTGGCGTCAGACAATCCATACGAAATCGTCCCGCACAGGGATGAAGTGGGGCACGGTACTTTTTTAGCTTCGGTTGCGACCGCCACCCCCACCGATGACGTCATTGGCGCCGCTCCTGGCTCAGAAATTATTATGGTTAAGCTTAAAAAGGCTTATCCTATTTATCTTGATCGGTTTATGGTGCCCAAAGAACAAGAGAACGCTTTTGAAGCCTCTTTTCTTATGATGGGAATAGAATACATTACACAAAAAGCGAACGAATTACATCGCCCGGTTGTAATTTGCATCGGCTTAGGTTCAAATTATGATAGTCACGATGGCTATAGCCCTTGTGAGGAATATCTGTATACAATTGGTGCCATTCCTGGAATGTGTATATGCACCTCGGTTGGAAATGAGAGTCAATCTAAACGTCATTTTTATAAACGTTTTTCGCCAGATAAAGAGCCCATAGATATTGATGTGCGCGCTGGAGAAGATGCTGGAGATATTTTTCTCGTTATTTCAAATAGATTTAGTGATCGCCTTTCGGTATCGATGCGTTCCCCCACCGGTGAGCTGATTGAACGAGTGCCAGCCAAAGCTGCATACTCATTGACCACTCACCTGGTACTGGAACGCGCAGAAGTCAACATATCCTACCACTTTCCAGTTGAAGGCAGTGGCGATCAGGTAACTCTTGTTAAAATACGTGATCCAACCCCAGGCATTTGGACCATCACTGTATATGGCGATATCATTCTCAACGGAACGGTGCAGGCCTGGCTGCCAATGACAGGGTTTGTTTCGCCCAGCGTGGAATTCCTGACCTCAGACCCTTACTACACGATAACCTTCCCCGCCACGGGTATGGTTGGAACAATACGCTGTGGCGCCACTGATTCAAATAGTCAAACTCTTTATCCTTTGACCTCTTGGGGGCCCACAAAAATTGATCCGGTTGCACCAGACCTTGTGGCGCCGGGATACCAGGTCGGCGGTATCTATCCCACAGGATACGGTTTAATGAGTGGCACCAGTATTGCGGCTGCCATTACTTCCGGTGCATGTGCGCTAATGTTGCAGTGGGCCATTATTGATGGCCATGATTTTGGGTTTAGTACTCCTTCTATCAGAGCCTATCTAATACGAGGATGTAACCGCAGTAATGAACTGGATTATCCAAATCCACAATGGGGTTTTGGCTCTTTAAATCTCCTGCAAGCCTTTTATTATATGCGTGAACTATCATCTCCCGAATAGGCAGACCCTGTTTAGTGATGAGTGATGCGGTACGCCATAACTTACCGCTAATATAAAAACGGCTGTTTCATTACAGCCGTTTTTATCAATTTCATAAATATCGAGACAATCTATCAGCTTTTCAATTGGTTTTCAGCAATTAGCGCCTGTGTCAAATCGCTGCCGGCCTCTTTCTCAATCTCGTCAAGCATTGGTAATAATAGGGTTTTAAGGAGTTCCTGATCATCTTTTGACAAACTGTTGATGGTCAGCCCATACACTTCGATTGGGTTTTTACGCATTCGCGTTGTGTTTTCCGCCATCGCCGTATAAAGCTCCTCTTTGAGGATTTTTTGATAATCGGTCGGTAGCAAATCATAAGCCTTTTTATTCATCGCCAAAGAATTGTACGTTACAAAAAATGGTCCATTTAAAGCGTAAGGATGAATGTCTTGTAATCTGCCCATACGAATTATTTCCAGAGGATTATCCTGCGCCTCGACCACCCCTTCTTGCAATGCATAGTACAGATCGTTCCACTCAATGTTCTGATAAGGTTGCGCGCCGAGCAGCTCCCAAAGTCTGACGTGAAAGCGATTATCCAACGTACGAATGCGCAGCCCCTTTAGCTGTTCAAGCGAGGTGATTGACGACGCGCTGGTCAACAGGCGGTACCCGCTTGATTCCTGAACAAGCAATTCAAAACCCGCCTTGTTAAAGCATTTATTAAATTGGCTGTAAAACTCTCCATCGTAAGAAATATAAGGCTGCACATACTGCGTGTAGCAGGCAGGAATATTGATGACGGCTGCCTGCGGTACCAGAGACTGAAAACTGGAAGTATTGGTGACAGTAATGCTAAGCGTTCCATTCTGAACCGCGCGTATCATCTCGTTGGTGGTCCCCATTTGTGCATCAGGAAAAATCACCAACTTCATGTCGCCGTTCGTACGCTTTTCAATGTTTGCTGCAGCTTGATAGACCTTTTTTGAGTAACTGTTTCCGTTAAAGGCAACCGAGAACTGGTAGGTCGCTTGTTTTTCTTTGGCAGAAGGCTGCGAAATCTCTTCAACCGGCGGTTCAAAAGAAGGGAGATCAGATGCCCTCATGCAACCGCAAAGCAGCGCCAAAGAAGTCAGCAACACTGCAAAAATGCGTCTCATGACTCTTTCTCCTTCTCCTTGCGGTACTGGCTGGGCGTTGTGCCCGCAAACTTTTTAAATACGCGATTAAAGCTTTGCATTGAATTAAATCCTGTTTTAAAGCCAATTTCCTTAATAGGAATACCGGTTTGGCGCAAAAGTAGCTTGGCATTTTCGATACGGTAGAGATTCAAAGTATCGATAAAATTCTCCTCCCCACTCGAATAGAACAGACGACTTAGATAGTTCGGGTTGATACCGATATACGCTGCAACTTTTGAAAGGGATAAATCACTGTCGGAGCAATGCTGCGAAATATATTCTTTGGCTTGACGTATATAGCGGTTCTTGCTTTTCTGGCCATAAACCCCAAGCGTAGTCAGCGCTGTCTGTGCCGCAGCCAAAAATGTCTCGCTTAACACGTCCTCTTTATAAGGGGGCTTAAGTGCATAATACGGCTCAAACGCCTCCATTTCCTGCTCAGTAGCACGAAACGCCACCAGTCGCTCGGTCATCGCGTCAAGCATCCGGTCAAAACGCAGCTTGAGCACACCGATATCCGCCGATTCTGAATGTGCGAGACGAATAAAATTCTCCAGAGCGGCATCAGCAAGTCGTCGGTTGCCATCTAGCACTAAATCAATAATTTCGTTTTGTTGTTCCTGATCGCCAAAGCGCTCCGACCACTCACTTTCGGCTGAAACACTGTCTTCAAAACACTGGTAACGTTGGTAATTTAAGTCCTTCTCAGCCAGTTCATAGCAATAAAAGAGGTTGGAGATTCCAAGCGTTGGCTTCGAAAGTCCAGCAAAAAGCCTGAATCCCGTCTCCTTAATGCAGTTTAAAATTTCTTTTTCAAGTCCGAGCACCATATTTTTAACCGTAACAACAGACATTTCCGGATCAAAACCGATGATATAGATAAAATGATTGTTGTCTGTGACCAACCAGTCAAAGTGAAGATTATCCATAAGCGAAGTGCTCACGTTTTCAAGCGCTTGATAGATCAGATTGACTTCAAGTTCGGAACAGTCCTCCCCCTGCAGCGTGGTAGCGGACAAGGCCATAACCATATACAAATCATCATAGTCAAAAGGGCAGTTAGCAAAAGCCAATGTTTCATGGATATATATGTCGTCAATTTCGCGCCCAAACAGAAGGTTCTTATAAAGCTTTTCACGAATGGTGGGTGCAATACTGGCCAACTGCTCCGACAAGGCATTTCGCTGCTGCATCGCATTCGTGTAAGCAGTTTGTACCACTGAAAGCTCGTCCTGCCCTTTCATAGAGCCAGGAGAAACGTCGCTGTTCATAACCATCTGGAATAGTCGGCTGATCGGTCGATATATATGATAGGTGACATTGGTTGCCAAAAAAATGCTCGTCAGAATAAAAACAATAGCAAGCGGGGCTGTCATAACGATTGCTCTGCCCACGCCAAAACCTTCCGTCTTAATCGGGCCTGTAAAACGATAGCTCCAAGAGGTTATCGGCGATGTAAAAGAAAGCGTAAACGGCTGGAAAATAACAGGGCGTTCGTCTTCCTCAAAAAGCGGAAAAAGCGGATAATAATCTGATGAAACAACTTGAACGGTGTCAGCATCAAACTGAATGATAGGCATAAACAGCTCATACATATCGAGCATAACCAAAATGCCGCCATTATTTTCAGGGGTAGGAAACTGCTGAAACAGCGCCGCCTGGCCATTAATCGTGACCAGTGTTGAACCGTGCATGCCTACTTCTTTAAGGTGAATTTGTTTGGCAACATCGCGCTGCAAAAATGAGCCATAAACGAAGTTAGTAAGGTTATAAACACTGCCATTGGAACTATACACAGCGCCTTGCGTGTTTACCACTAAGTGTGCGGAAGCTACCATGTCATTATTTCTCTCAAGATTCCCCAGCATTTTGGCGATTGATGAACGTTTAAGGTAATCAGCATCTTCAGGCAGCAGCATCAAAGAAACGACATCCTCATTATATAGAATTTGTTCCATAGTTGAGCTGATTTCGTTTAAAGTATAATCAATTTGTGTGCTGGCTGTGCTAAGAATCTGCCTTTGAATCTCGACGGAGCGCTGCTGAAATATCTGATAAAGATATCCGTACACAAAATAATAGACCACCGCAAACATTAAGAGCGACATGGACATCAATATAATAAATATTTTGTAAAAAAGTCTATTTTCTCGATACTTGCTGATAAACTGCATTAAAACACCTGCCGAATTTTTATTTTGCATTTACATGATGAAACCGGAATCTGTATCCGTATAACTGCACCGTGACTGGTTTAATACGGCAGCACCAAGGTCACGTAACATTGAATCAAGAAACGAAGTGGCGTCTAATAGGAGTAGACCTTAAAATGCTGCTGTCGTAAGCATTCGCATTAATGTTTCCAATTCTCTTTTGAAAAAAGCATAATCATAGGGAAAATCTCCAATCTACCAAAAAGCATATCAAGTGTCAGAACCGCTTTTGAAAGCATCGATAGACTCGAATAGTTACCCATTGGCCCGACAACATCCAAGCCTGGGCCTATATTATTGATACAGGCCATAACCGAGGTAAAGGTGGTCTCCATGCTGAAATTATCCAGCGTTATAATGCCCATTGACACCACACAAATAATTCCATAAACCGTCATAAACGCATAGGTGCCTCGCACGACGCCGTCCTCAATTTTTTTACCGTCCATACGCGGCGGGCGCACTGCTCGGGGATGTGCCAGTGTCAGGATCTCGCTCTTGGCCGACTTGCCCAGAATAAGCAAGCGCATCACCTTAATTCCACCACCAGTAGAACCCGCTGATGCACCAATGATCATAAGACCAACCAGAATATAACGTGAAAGCTGTGGCCAAAGGTTAAAGTCCGCCGTAGCAAATCCGGTGGTTGTCATAATGGAGGAAACCTGAAAAAATGAATCCAGAAAGGCCTTGCCAAATCCAGCGTACAATGAACGTATATCAAAGGCTATGATAATTACTGCGATGGTGAATATGCCCAGATAGGCGCGAAACTCCTCATTTTTAAATGCAAGTCCTACTTTTCCTATAATCACCAGATAAAAAATATTAAAGTTCACCCCGAATAGCACCATAAAAATGCCAATGACAGCTTGAATGTAGGCGCTGTCATAGGCGGCAACACTGCTATTCATAATGGAGAAACCACCGGTTCCTGCTGTGGCAAAGGCGTGTGTAAGGGCGTCGAACAAAGGCATTCCACCCGCTAGTAATAACACGATTTCGATAACGGTTAAAACAAGATAAATACCGTAAAGAATGCGCGTGGTAACACGGATGGTGGGAGAGAGCTTGCCCACTGTCGGACCAGGGCTCTCGGCACGGAACAGATGCAGTGTTTCACCGCTACCTTGGCTGTGAGGCACTACCGCCAACATAAACACCAGCACACCCATACCGCCAAGCCAGTTAGTAAAGCTACGCCAGTATAAAATGCTCTTGGGTAATGATTCAATTTCGGCAAGAATACTGGCACCCGTTGTAGTAAAACCCGATACCGTTTCAAACCAACAATCCATAAAATTGGGTATGCTGCCGCTAATAAAAAACGGCAGAGCACCAAAAAAAGAAATAGCAATCCAGCCCAACGCAACGGTGACAAAGCCTTCTCGAGCATAAATGCTTTTGATGCTAACCGAAACCCGCGTCAGAAGAAAGCCTAAAATCTGTAGCAGTAATATTGTTACAACAAACGCCCGGATAGCCGGCTTTTCGCCACAGCCCAGTGCTATCACCAGCGCAGGGATCATAAAAAGGCCCTCGAGCTTTAAAATATGCCCTATGTAGATGGCTATAGCGCGCAAGTTCATTGTTAAAAGTCCTCACTTTATATCAATTGCTGTGTTTCCATATTGCACAGCAAATACATCATTCAGGCTCGAAACTGCTGTAGGCTGGGCCCGCATCACCACAACAACATTATCCCCTGCTTTAATGCAGGTGGTACCGTTGGGGATGATCACATGGTTCCCGCGAATAATGCTGGCAATCAGCGTGTTGGGTTTGAGCTTCAAATTTGCAAGTGAAATGTTAAGATAGCTGGCTTTCTCCGGCACGGTAAAGCCGAGCGCCTCTACCCGACCATCTGCTATGCGATAGAGTGTATCAACACTGCCACTCTCGGTCGCCCCGACCGCACGCACATAGCGTACAATTTCGTTAGCTGTCAGCAGTTTGGGCCGGACAATAGTATCGATCCCAATATTTGAAAACGACTCGATAAACTCCAGCCGATTCATTTTAGTGATCGTCTTTGGAACACCGATATGGTTGGCCAGCATAGAGATCACCAAATTTTCTTCATCTATGCCGGTCAGCGTTACTACGGCGTCCATTTCACGTATACCCTCAGCATAAAGAACGTTTTCCTCAGCACCATTTCCGTTGATGATCAACGCCTTGGGCAGCTGCTCTGAAAGCTCTTTGCAGCGCTCTTTCTTTTCTTCAATAATTCTCACACTAACATTTGCTTTAATGAGTCTGGCTGCCAGATAAGCCGCAATGCGGCTTCCGCCGATAATCATAACCTGGCGTATTTTTTTATGACTCACTTTTAAAGCATTAATCAATTCAACTAGCTGCGCTGTTTCGGCAGCAACGGTAATCTTATCCTCAGCCTGAAGGCAAAAGCTGCCCGAAGGAATATACGCCTCATTGTTACGTTCAACAGCGCATATCAGTGCGTTCATATTCCAGATATCGGACATATTATCTAACCTACGTCCCACCAGAATGTTATCTGGTTTTAAGCGCATCTCTACCAGTTCCACTAATCCCTTTGCAAAGGAATCGCGCTTTAAAAATGACGGGAACTGTAAAAGGCTAAATATCTCTTTGGCTGCTGCCTTTTCAGGGTTGATTGAAAACGACAACCCTAAATCTTCCTTTAAAAATCCAAGCTGCTGGTCATATTCAGGGTTACGCACACGGGCAACCGTGTTTTTGCAGCCGAGCTTTCTTGCCACAAAGCAGCAAAACAAATTTATCTCATCACCGGAGGTTGCTGCAATTAAAAGGTCGCTATGTTGTACACCGGCAGCAATTTGCACGTCGACAAGGGCACCGTTCCCTTCGACAACAGCAACATCAAGGCTCTCCTGTGTCTCCTGTAGTGTATCAAGGTTATTATCGATAATGGTGACGTCGTGCCCCTCCCCAGATAATATCTTGGTCAGGGTATGGCCTACCTTGCCGTCTCCAATAACCACAATCTTCATCATGTGCTAATTCTCCAATCGCGCCATTATGCCGCATTTTATTGCAAAAAAAGACTTATATTTAATTATAGCCTAAACCCCCTGTTAAATCAATTGCGGAATCCAATTGGAGCCCGCTAAACCTGAGTGAATTAGGCAGACCAAAAATATATTGCCGAACTAATGCTGACGCATTACCAACGTCAATACCAGCATAATCACTGGCTGATGCAGTAAATATATGATAAGGCTTCTGCGGCCCAGCATGCTCAACGGTGGTAGATCAAATCGCATTGCAGCCTGCACATGGCTGTTTGGTTCTATGCAGCGCCACAAAAAATACCCGAGCGAAAACAGAAAAAACCATGGCACAATTGCAAAATAATCGCTGGAATAAAAACCTGCTTGCGGAAGGCCCATAATAAAACCGCCCGGTAGAGTATAAAGAGGTCTTGGTATCCGCATAAAAGTTAAGCCTTCGAACCCAAGTGCACCACGACTGATATTTCGAGATGCAAAAAATAGCGCAGCGCTGACGCCCGCAGCAAGACGCGGGTCTATATTTTCAAACAGACGGCTCACCGGAATCATCAGCAGAGTGGCCGCACCAATAAAGCTTAGCACACCCATGATGATAATCTGGGACGGCATAAAAATTGCCGTTGTCAGTGTGATAAGCAGACCGCAGGCCGAAATCACAAGCCCCTTTTTCAATGGGCTACGACCAAAATGCCAGCTGATGCCCGAAAGCAAAATAAAGCTCCAGCAAATGGACTGCTGCCAGAGATAACCCGGCGTATCAAAATACCACGGCAATTGAACGCCATAGATAGCAACAAGATCATAGGTGGCATGATAGCAGATCATGCTCAGCAATGATATACCCCTCATTGCATCCAACAGGGTGTATCTGGCAGACCTTTTCATAGCGGACCCTCCAAATTATCGTTATGGTTCTGAATACAAATAAAAAGAAGCGCTTCGGGCGCTTCTTTTTATTGCCTTCTGCAATATTTCATTATAGCGCTTTGCGGCAAAGAAATACAGCCAAAATTATAGCTTTTGTGCCGCCGTCAGAATAATCTGTGTCGCGCCTTCAATTCCGAATTTGCTGCTATTGAGGGCTAGATCGTAATTCTTAGCCTCACCCCAAACTTCGCCAGCAAACCGAGAATAGTAATTGGCGCGGTTACGGTCGCGCTCAATCATCTCGGCCTCGGCAGCATCCGGATGGATACCATATTCGGCCGTGCAGCGCTTGACCTTATCATTCAATTTTCCACTGATAAATACTGAGAGATGCCCAGGTATATCACGCAGGACATAATTTGCGCAACGCCCTACAATGACGCAGCCCCCCTGCGAAGCCAGTTCACGTATCACTTTGCTCTGTGCTGTAAAAAGCGTATCGCGGTTCGTGATGTCCTTGCCACCGTTAAGCCAAGGGGGTACGCTACCGCTAATTGCAAATTGAAATAACATGCTCTTTGTAATGCGCTGGTCATTTTCAGCGACGAATTCCAGTGAATAACCACTTTTCTGTGCCACGATGTCAATGAGTGTCCTGTCGTAGAATGGTAGCCCCAATGTTTTCGCAACCTGCTCACCTATCTGCCTGCCCCCGCTGCCAAACTCTCGGCTGATGGTAATAATCGGCTGTTTCATAACTGTACTTCCCTTCTTTTATAAGTAATTATTCTTGGTTGGGCAGCTTTACCGTAAAGCACGCACCCTCCCCAGTATCGCTTTTAACCGAGATATCGCCGCCACATAGTGTGACAATGCGCTTAACCAGTGCCAGTCCCAGGCCGTTCCCCTCAGCAGCCCGAGTATGGTCACCCTGATAAAACTTTTCAAAAATATGAGTTTGCATCTCTGGAGAAATTCCGATTCCGGTGTCTGATACTGTAACTGTCACTTGCCCGGCCCGTTCAAAAAGCCGCACAGAAACGGTGCCGTAGCGCGGGGTATACTTAATCGCGTTATCCAAGATGTTCAACCAAACCTGTTGCAGCAGTTCTTCGCTGCCGTAGAACTTCACTGGCATCAGCTCAATATCCAACTCAATGGCCTTTTTTGTCCACTGTCCCTCCAGCAAAAGTAGCGCCTGTCGCAGCTGCTCATCCAGCGAAAAATGTGTTTTACTGGGGATAATCTCCTGATTTTCAAGCTTTGAAAGTCTAAGAATATTACTGGTGAGCATAGAAAGCTTCTGTGTGCTCTCTATAATTAATCGTGTATATTCCTCACGGTCTGAATCGGTCAGACTAGCATTTTGCAGCAGAGTTGCATAACCCTCAATAGCGGCAATGGGCGTTTTAAACTCGTGTGAAACATTGACAACAAAGTCGTTCCTCAGTGTTTCTATGCTGCTTAACTCCTGAGCCATCACGTTAAAGTTGCGCATCATTTCGCGCCCTTCGGGTAACCATTTATCCATCGACATACGTACGCTAAAATTGCCGCGGGCAATTTCCTTGAGTGCTTCGCTCAATTGCTTAATTGGCCGTGTAATCTTATGCCCGACCAGTATTGATACAACAGTTCCAACCACCACAGCGGTGAATAAAAAACTGATTAGTGGAATGAAGGGGTTTCGTCTTCCCATCACGATCCACCCCCGCCTAGCCATCATAACAAAAATACCGGTGGTGGTAAAGGCAGAAAAGCTCATAATTAGAAAGACTGAAATAACGAAACTTCCCCAAAGCGTTATGTTCCCTTTAATCTTCATTATGCTTCTCCGCCTTATATCCCAGCCCACGCACCGTAATAATTTCAAAATTACCATTATCTCTGAATCGCTCACGCAGTCGGTTAATATGCACATCAACCGTCCGGACGTCGCTGGAGGAATCCATACCCCATATTTCGTCCATTAGCTGTTGGCGGGTAAAAATCTTGCCAGCATAAGCCAACAGTTTATACAGTAAATAAAATTCTTTTTGTGGCAGAAGTTCGTTAAGGCCATCACCGCTGACAGTCAGTGCGTCATAATTAAGCGTCAGGCTTCCGCAAACGATCTTGCGCTCACTGATGATTTTGGCGCGCCGCAGTAGCGCCCCTACCCGAAGCAGCATTTCATTGACATCTATCGGCTTAACCATATAATCGTCAGTTCCCGCTAAAAAACCGCGCTGCTTATCAAAAAAAGTCTCGCAGGCTGTCACCATCAGCACAGGGAGTGTGTATCCAGACTCGCGGAGCAACCGCGTCAACTCACAGCCATCCATATTGGGCATCAGAATGTCGCAGATCATTAAGTCGACATACTCACGTTCCAGAGCTGCTAAAGCTTGCTGACCATCTATTGCACCTGTAGCCCGATACCCGTTTTTTATTAATACCGTACATAAAAGCTGACGCAGCTTTGAATCATCTTCCACAACCAAAATATGAAACATTCGCCCACCCCCACTAATACTAGCACTTCATTAAAGCCCTTCTAAATGCACACTCAGATACCCCTACACTTGTCAGTATTTATAGCACAAAATGTTTCCTGCAAACGCAAGTAGAGTTATATAGAATGTATTTCTCATCTGTAGGTAAAGAATAACATTTCCAAATGAACTCATTGTAAACTTTTTTGAATTATCCCAGTTTTTTCATAACTTTCTGATGTAGTTTAACTTCAGTTGATAAACAGATGTTAGAATTTTAAATTGTAAAATTCTAATAATGTTTAGGAGTTGACAACATGGGTTCAAAATTTTCAAAAATGGGCAGACAACTTGTGCTGCTGGCACTTTCCACAGCTTTGGTCGCCTGTTTTGCCGGATGCAATAAGAGCACACCGGCTATAAAACAGGGGGGTGCCCCCTCAGGCGCAAAGAAAAGCAGCGCGATTGCGGTTCAGATCACCTACCCCGAAACCGAAACGCTGGAACGCCAAACCGAATTTGCCGGTAAGTTAGCAGCTGCACAAAGCGTCAAGGTTTACCCCGAGGTCGGTGGAACCGTTGCCAAAACCTATTTTAACGCCGGTGATACCGTTAAAAAGGGAGACCTGTTGTTTGAACTCAACGATGGCGATGCACAAACAGCTCTTAAGAAAGCGGAACTCGCTTACCAAAAAACGCTGGCCGACATCGCATCGGCGGAATCCGGATCCGCAAATGCATTGACTGAGCTCCAATATCAAAACGCAATCACAGCGGCGCAAAATTCCTATGAAAACGCGCGGGACAATCTGGAGGTTGCTACCGGTGACGATTTTGACCTTGTTGATTTTAAGCGTTACCGTAAAAACCTAAAAAATGCCGAGGAAGCATATGACGACGATCAGTCAGCTGAGAATTGGGAAGCCTATAATAAGGCCATGAAAGACTATAATGACATGCTGGACGACTACGCCAGTTACACTAATTATAAGACATTAATTACCAAGTTCGAAACAACATATGATGATTATCTCACTGCCTTGGATAAATACGATATCTACAAAAGCATGACCACAGGCGAAAATGCCGCTGCGCGTGATATTACCCGCTCTCAGGCTGAGCTGACCTATCAGGATGCTCAAAAAACCTTGAATGACCACAAAGTTTATGCACCTGTCTCAGGCGTCATCGCGGCCAAGAATATCAGCGACTATAACGTCATTTCTGCTCAGACCAGCAGCTATATCATTTCTCAGGAAGGACTTCCTACCGTCAGTTTTAACCTTTCAGAAGGTGGCGCATCCGCTATGACCCTAGGCGCGCCTGTTGTGGTAACCTACAATGGCAAAGAATATAACGCCGAGGTCATTGAGCTTTCTCCTGAGGCGGATTCTTCCACAGGCCTCTACCCTGCCAAGGCTCAATTCACCGAAAGCATGGGCGACGTCACCCGTTCAGGCGCCGTAGTCAAAGTTATGGCTGTTACGGCACAGGAAAAGAATACCCTTACCGTTTCAATTGACAACATCTACTACGAAGGTAACCAGCCTTATCTTTACATATATGATAACGGCGCCGCAAAACGTGTGGATATCACTGTAGGCATGACAACCGTCGACAAGGTATCCGTCACTTCTGGGATAAGTGCAAATGATGCCATCATCACCACCTGGCACCCCAGCCTAAAAGATGGAGCCAAGGTGTCTAATAAACAGCTTGACGGCGACAACGCATCATCTGAGGTCGCGCCGCAGGACGGCGAACAGCTCAATAAAGCTCCCGTAAAGAAGGAGGGATAGCACATGTTTTCTCTCCCAAACTTTGCGGTCAAACGACCTGTTTGCATTCTTGTTTGCATTCTTGCGCTGTTTTTGTTCGGTGCAGGGTCTATCTTAGGCATGCCGATTGAATCGACGCCTGAAATGGATATGCCGATGATGATTGTCATGACGCGTTACAGCGGGGCTTCCCCCGACGAGGTGGATCAGGCAATAACAGAGCGAATAGAAGGAGCACTTTCTGCTGTCAGTGGCGTTAAGAGCATGTCTTCAACGTCTAGCGAGGGAAGCTCCCGCGTTATGCTGGAGTTTTCATACAACGACGACATGGATGACAAATACCAGGACGTTACATCGGCCTTGTCAAGAATTAAGCTGCCGGACGATGCCGGAGACCCCACCATCATTAAGATGAGTACCGCCAACATGAACAACTCGGTCATGCGCTTGTCCATCACTTCAGATGGCGACTCAACCAGTGTTACCGACTATATTGAAGACAATGTTGTACCAGAGATTGAAAAAATAGAAGGTGTCGGCGAGGTTAGCGTGCGCGGCGGTCGAAACAAATATATTAGTGTCGAACTCATGGAAGATCGCCTGACTCAGTACGGCCTGACCATGAGCGATATTTCCAAAGCTATTTCTTCCGCCGAGTTTGAGATAACTTTGGGCGCAGCTAACCGTGGCGACATAGAGCTGAGCATGATCGGAAATGCTGAATATGACACTTATCAGGCATTGGCAGACATTCCGATTTCATTAAAATCCGGCGATATTTTGCATATTTCTGATGTTGCTAACGTTTATATGGCTGAGCAGGAACGTTCTTCTTACAGTCGGCGAAATGGCTACGAAAACATCAGCATTTCGGTTACCAAGGAGCAAAGTGCCAACACCATTCAACTGTGCAACCAAATATCTGACTTGGTGGATAAGTTTAACGCAAACGATAGTCTTGGCCTGAATATCAAAATCAGCTCCAACAGTGGCGAAACCATTATGAATAACATAAAAAGCGTTGTTTCATCTCTGATTATGGGTCTGATTATTTCCATTCTGGTGCTGTACTTTTTCTTTGGCGAATGGCGTGCTTCGTTAATAGTTGGCTTATCCATGCCAATTTCGGTTTTAGCTGCACTCGTGATGATGTCGGCCTTTGACATGACAATCAATATGATGTCGCTGGGCGGCCTTGTTGTGGGCATCGGTATGATGGTAGATAACTCTATCGTGGTCATTGAAAGCTGTTTTAGAGCCCGAACCGAAGAGCGCACCTTTAAAGAAAGCGTTGCAACAGGTGCAAACCTTGTCGCTGGTTCGGTTATCGCTTCTACCGCCACCACCGTTGTTGTGTTTTTGCCTATTTCGCTGATGGATGGAATGGCAGGCCAGCTATTTAAAGATACCGGTTTCACTATCGTGTTTTCAATTACGGCCTCTCTCATTAGCGCGCTGACGCTCGTTCCGCTTTTATTTGTAAAAATGAAGCCACGAGAAAAAATGGAATCCGTCTCAAATCGGCTACTCAAATTCATCGATAAATATTACACCAGATTGCTCAGAAGGGCGGTTAATGCCCGAAAAACCGTTGTGCTCGTAGCGATCTCCTGCCTTGTTGTTGCGGGGCTGATGTTTAGCCAAATTAAAATGGAAATGATGCCCAAGATGGACCGTGGCGATGTGAACCTTTCGGTCCAAACAAAATCCGGCCTCAGTCTTGAAGCAACAAACAACATTATGACGGAAATAGAAAATATCATCAAAGATGAGCCGGATGTCGAATCCTACTCGCTAAGTGCTGGCAGTAGCGGAGGCGGCATGTTTGGTGGTGGCTCTTCGGGCAGCGGTTCAATTTCTATTTCGCTTAAGGATAATCGCAACACTTCCACCGATGATTTTGTCAACCAGATTCGCGAAAAAACGGCGCATATCCAAAATTGTAGCATCACTACCACCGCTGAAAGCGCCATGTCCTTTAGCAGCGGTACCGATGTTGAAATTGATCTCGTCGGCGCTGATTACAATGCGCTTAAAACTGCCGCCGCTGCTGTTAAAGAGCGCCTGGCTCAGATGGATGGCATCACCACAACCAGCAGTAGTGTCTCGAACGGCGACCCGCGCGCTAAGATTGAGGTTGACCCGATTCTGGCAAGCGCAGTCGGCATGACGCCCTATTCAGCGCTCACTGCTGCTTCCAACAAAATCTCGGGTGTCACCGCCATGGAGTATCAGGACGGCGACACGACCTACAATGTTAAAGTAGAGTTTCCCACCGGCCGCTATAAGAACATCAGTGACTTATATGGTCTCATAATTGACACCCCCTCGCGCGGTCAGATTGCGCTAATGGACATTTCAAAAATTGTTTATGAAGAGGGTCCCACCTCAATCTCACGCGAGGAAGGCGATTATATCGTAACCGTTTCGGGTACACCGAGCAGCGGCGCGGATGTCACCGCAATGACTAGCCAGGCTGTCGCCATCATGCAGGAATTAGACCTTCCAGATGGCATAACACTGCGGGCCGGCGGTGACATGGACATGATGAAGGATGAGTTTACCAACATCGGCTTTGCACTGCTGACTGCAATATTCCTCGTTTTTGCAGTTATGGCCATTCAGTTTGAGTCACTGGCGTTTTCACTCGTAGTTATGATCTCCATTCCCTTCTCGCTGACCGGTGCGTTTTTCGGCTTGTCTGTCACTGGAAATTCTATCAGCATGACCTCCCTGATCGGTCTTGTTATGCTGGTCGGTATCGTGGTAAACAACGCCATTGTACTTATTGACTTTACAAACATCATGCGCGTTCAAGGCATGGAGGTGCGCGAGGCCATTATCTTTGCGGGTCGCACGCGTATGCGCCCCATTCTAATGTCCACCCTGACCACCGTTATGGGCCTATTGCCCATGGCGCTGGGTATTGGCGGTAAGGTCGAAATGATGCAGGGCATGTCTGTCGTTGTCATCGGTGGTCTGACCCTTTCGACCGTGCTCACGCTGGTGCTCATCCCCACCTTCTACCTGATGTTTGATAAAGAAGACCGCGCACGCAGAAAACAGGAAAAAGCCCAAAAGCGCGAAGCGGCAAAATAACAAAATCTATAACAACTATCATTTCCTAAATTAACGGCGTGCCGCCCGGTTTTAATTTCAACCGGGCGACACGCCGTATTTTGTTTTAATATGGGCTGCACAATTAACAAACTTTGTGCAGCCCATAAATCCATTATTTTTTTGATACAAACAACAATTACTATTTTTTATTTTATATCCTGATTAACAGAAAACCGAATAGTAATGGTCGTGCCTTCATTCTCTTTGCTCCGAAGTGTTATCTTTGCATTGTGCCGCGCCGCAGCGTGTTTGACAATCGACAATCCCAGCCCGGTGCCGCCAGTCTCTTTTGAATGACTTTTATCTACGCGGTAAAATCTTTCAAAGACCCGACTCTGATGCGCCTCAGGAATACCACAGCCGGTATCAGAAACAGTAAGCAACGCACTGCCATCTTCCGCACAACCGACCGAAATGGATGCATCTCCGCCCTTGTGGTTATATTTGATCGCATTATCACACAGATTATAGATCATTTCAGAGATTAGACGACGCACACCAATAATTTCGGTGGACTGCCCGTCAACGCTCAGACTGACGCCGGCGTCACTTGCCGCCTGATGCAGCCTGTCGGCCGCCTCCCGCGCGACCGATAATAGCTCAACCCGCTCGGTGGGCATATCTTCCCCTTCGTCGAGATGTGAAAGTGATATAATATCCTCCACCAGCGCAATCATGCGCTGTGCCTCGCGATAGATACGTTCAATGAACCGTGGGAAATCTGCCGGTTTAGCAATACCGTTTTTCATAATTTCAGCATAGCCCAGAATAGACTGAAGCGGCGTTTTAAGCTCGTGTGAGACGTTGGCTGAAAACTCGCGCCGCAACTGTTCGGCCGCGAGCTGCTCGGTTACATCCATCATCAGCATCAAGCTACCGCCTGTTGCAACGGGGTTAGCCAGCATGCGGTAGCTACGCCCACCCTTAGAAATGATAAATTCCGTGCTTTTTTTCTGTGCGAGCTGCTCAATGGCGGTGCGCATCTCCTCGCCGCGCTCAAAATTTAGCAAATACTTGCCGGCGTAATTATCCAGCGGGATACCAAGCAGCAATCCCGCACTGGGATTGATCGACAGAATGCTGCCATCGTTTGAAAGCAACACCAACCCCTCGCGCATGTTTTGAATAATGGTGGAGAATTCACTTTGCATCTTTTGGAGATCATCCATCTGACTTTTGATCTGCATATTCTGGCTGTTGATGCGTGAGAGCAGTGGATAAAGCTCCTCATAACTTTCACAGGCCAGCGGATCGGATAAATCCAGTCGGTTGATGGGCTCAACGATACCTTTTGTAATACGGCGGGACAACAGCACCGATATCAAAAGTACGGCGAAGATAACCGCCACCAGTGAGAGCAAAGTCGAATACATGGTGCTATATAAACTCTGGGTACTGTATGCGACTCGCAGCACCGTGCCGTCTGCCATCCGGCGTGCAAAATAATGACTGGTCAATCCGCCCAGCGTCGCTGAATGTCGGGTATCCTCTCCTGAACCATTTTGCAGCGCTAAAATAACCTCCTGACGGTCAGCGTGGTTCTCCATTGTCTCGGGCTGGCTAACGCTGTCAAACAATACAGTTCCATCCGATGCAATCCATGTTACACGTCCCTGTGTAATAGATGAAAGATTCTGAAGCTCCTCATCCGACACCGTTCGTCCCGAAATATAAGAGGCAATATATTCAGTTTCGGCTCTAATCGTCTGCTTGATTTCAGACAGATGCCGGTCGTAAAGCAGCGCGGAAACTAGACCCGCCGTCAGCACTGTGGTGAGAATAACCATGGCGCAAATGGTAGAAAAAATACGTTTTGTCATAGCCCTTCTCCCAATCGATATCCCACGCCCCGCACTGTTTCAATAATGCCAGCGGCACTGCCCAGCTTCTGGCGTAGGGTGCGAACATGCACATCCACTGTGCGCGTTTCGCCGTCAAAATCATAACCCCACAGCGTTTCAATCAGCATATCCCGCGTAAACACGCGTCCAGGGCTGCTCATGAGCAGCCGCAACAGTTCAAATTCCTTGAGCGTCAGGGCAATCTCCTGCCCGGAAACCGTCACCATATGCCGATCAGAATACAAGCGAATCTCCCCCGCCGTCAGACTTTCGGCACCGCCCTCAGGTATGCAGCGCCGCAGGACCGCCTTGACCCGCGACAACAGCTCCATCATGCCAAACGGCTTGGCGATGTAGTCATCTGCGCCCGAATCAAGCCCAATCACTTTGTCGTATTCTGCGCCTTTGGCAGTAGCCAGAATGACCGGTAGCCGCCGCAGCCGCGCCGAGGCACGTATTCGTCTCAGAATACTCACGCCATCCTCGCCCGGCAGCATGACATCCAGAAGAATCAGAGCGGGTGTCTGCTGGCGCAGCGCTTCATCAAGCTGATTGCTGTCAGAAAACCCCTTGGCCTCATATCCGCCGGAACGCAGTGTATACACTACCAGTTCACGAATGCTGTCATCATCTTCAACGCAATAAATCATTGGCCTCCCCCTTATCCTTGGGATGCTCACCGGTGATAGAAAACACCACCCATTCTGCAATGTTGGTGGCGTGGTCGCCGATACGCTCGAGGTATTTGACAATCATCAAAATATCCAGTGCCCACTCACCTTTCGGATGATGCTCTGAGATCAGCGTAATCAGCGCTTTCTTAATTTGTACAAAATAATCGTCCACCACATCGTCCGCCGCTATCACCGACTTTGCGAGCGCAATATCTTTCTGTACAAACGCTTCAATGCTATCGGTCACCATTTTAATAGCAGCGCGTGCCATCTGGGCAACCGGCAGGTCGTCATCCTCGGCGACAGCGCTGATACCGCCTGTTCGTACAATTTCAGCGATGTCTGAGGCCTGGTCACCAATGCGTTCCATGTCGGTGATCATTTTTAGCGCGGAGGAAATCTGGCGCAAATCTTTTGCCACCGGTTGCTGATGTAACAAAAGCTTTAAGCAAAGCGATTCAATCTCGCGCTCCTTTTGGTCAATTCGGCTGTCGGTTTCTATCGCCTTAATCGCCAGCGCTTGACCATCCTTACTTTCGAAAAGTGCCTTTGCCGCACTGGCTATCGCATTTTCACACAGTGCGCCCATGTGGGTCAACTCACGGTTTAACAGTTCGAGCTGATCGTCGAATCGGCTTCTCATCATCCAAACCTCCCTGTGATGTAATCCTCGGTTCTCTTATCCTTGGGCATGGAAAATATGTTGTCAGTGGTGTCATATTCCACAACCTCACCTAGCAGGAAGAATGCCGTTTTATCCGAAATTCTGACCGCCTGCTGCATGTTGTGGGTAACGATAACAATAGTATAATTCTTTTTAAGTTCTGCGGCAAGCTCCTCAATTTTGAGTGTGGAAATTGGGTCTAGCGCCGAGGTGGGTTCATCCATAAGCAAAACCTCGGGGTTCACCGCAAGCGCGCGTGCAATGCACAACCTCTGCTGCTGGCCTCCGGAGAGCCCCAATGCGCTCTTTTTTAAGCGATCCTTTAATTCGTCCCAAATGGCGGCATCGCGCAACGATTTTTCTACAATTTCATCAAGCTTATATCGGTTTTTAACACCGTGGGTTCTGGGGCCAAAAGCAATATTATCATAAACACTCATCGGGAACGGGTTTGGCTTCTGAAACACCATGCCCACGCGCTTTCTCAACAGGTTTACGTCCATGCTGCCGTAGATATCCTGACCGTCGAGCAAAACCTTGCCCTCGATGCGACAGCCTTCCACCAGATCATTCATGCGGTTAAGCGTTTTTAACAGTGTGGATTTTCCGCAACCAGAAGGTCCTATAAACGCCGTGATTTCTCCCGGTGTTATTCCAAGTGAGACGCTTTTAAGCGCCTTAAAATCTCCGTAATAAAGGTTGAGTGCTTCTACTGTAAATTTATTATCCATTTTTCATTCACCTCTCTCGTGTCAGCCTGCGCGCCAGATAGGACGACAGGGCGTTAATTCCGGTCACAATAACCAGCAGCACCACCGCCGTCGCATAGGTCTGGTCGATATAAAGCCCCTCGCTCGCCAGTGCATACATGTGTACGGAGAGGGTGCGGCCCGATTGCATTAGCGAGGTAGGTATTTTTGCAACCGTACCGGATGTATAAATCAGTGCAGCTGTTTCACCGACGATTCTGCCCACCGAGAGAATGACGCCCGCCAAAATGCCCGGCTGTGCCGCCGGCAGTACTATTTTAAACACCGTGCGCAGCCTGCCCGCGCCAAGCCCAAAGCTACCCTCTCTAAAAGAGTCGGGTACCGACTGCAGCGCTTCCTCCGTCGTGCGCATAATAAGCGGCAGAATCATGATCGCCAGTGTAAAAACACCCGCCAGCATGGAATAGCTCCACCCCAGTGCCGATACAAAAAACAGAAATCCAAATAGGCCGTAGACGATGGAAGGAATGCCTGAAAGTGTCTCGGATGTCATGCGTACAATTTTCACCAGCTTGTTGCCGCGGCGCGCATATTCCACGGTGTAAACCGCAGAGAAAATGCCGAGCGGAACCGCTACGAGCAGCGACAGCGCTGTGATAGTAAAAGTGTTGATTAGCGCGGGAAACAGGGAGACATTCTCGCTGTTATAGGTAAAAGAAAACAGCGACGACGTGAGATTTGGAAGACCTTTAATCAATATATATCCTACAATAGAGAGAAACACCAATGCTGTCACCGAAGTGGCAAGCCAGACAAATAGGCGCAGCACGATAGAAAGTGGATCGGCCGGAGCAACTATATTCGACTTTTTCATCATTTCTCCCTCCCTGTAACCAGTGTAAACAGAAGATTAATAATTAGAATAAAAACAAACAGCACCACACCGGTTGCCACCAGCGCCTCTCGGTGCAGATCGGCCGCATATCCAATTTCCAACACGATGTTGGAGGTCAGCGTGCGGATACCTTTAAGCAGCCCCGCCGGCATTCGTGCCTGATTGCCCGCAATCATCATAACAGCCATCGTTTCCCCGATGGCGCGCCCTACGCCAAGAATTGTCGCTGCCAACAGACCGGATTTTGCCGCCGGCAGCACGGCGAAAAATACGCTGCGCTCTTTGGTGGCACCCAGTGCCAGCGCCCCTTCGTAATAACTCTCCGGCACAGCTCTGATCGCCGCTTCCGAAACATTGATCACCGTTGGCAAAATCATCATGCCCAACATTAGCATAGCCGTCAGCATTGTGTTACCCGTTGTGCCGGAATTCTCAAACACCTTGCGAATTATTGGTACCAGCACAACTAGGCCAAAAAAACCGTAAATGACCGAGGGGATTCCAGCAAGCAGGTCGATAGCGGGTTTAAGTAGCCTATAAAGCCATTTGGGTGAGAACCGCGCCAGAAACACAGCTGTAAAAATTCCCGTTGGTACCCCGAGAACCATTGCGCCCAACGTAACCCATATACTGCCTGCGATCATCGGCAAAATGCCAAATATGTCGTTGGTTGGCTTCCATTTCTGCCCCAGTATAAAGTTAAAAAAGCCGATTTTACCCATAGCAGGTACACCGTTTGAAAACAGGAATATACAGATAAGTGCCACGGCGGCAATCGAAGTACAGGCAGCCAACAAGAACACCAGCTTCATAACCTGCTCTTTCAGCTTCACAAAATCCTTCCTCTCAAATGATTCATGATACGCCGCAAGACGCGGGATTCCCGCGTCTTTTACGGCTAATTTATAATTTAGGCTACTTCGTTCCACTTAGCGGCTTCACCGGTGTAGATGGAGAGTACCTGTTCGCTGCTCAGCGCATCAACGGTGTTGTTGTTATTGACAACCACTGCGATTCCGTCGATTGCGATGACGGTTGGTTTAGCACCCTTTTCGAGCTCGCTATCTTTCAGCTCACGAGAAGCCATGCCGATGTCGCAGATTCCTTCAATTGTCGAATTGACACCGGTTGTAGAATCGCTCTGCTGTACTTCTATAGTGGCGTTGGGGTTTACGGCAGCGTATGCTTCTTTAAGCTTTTCCATGACCGGTGTTACCGAGGAGGAACCCGCGACAACAACCTTGCCAGAAGGTTTTTTGCTGGTGTAGCTGGTGGCGTCTACGCTGATGTAGCCATTTTTCTCAACAACTGTTTGACCGTCGGCACTTAGGATGAAGCCCATGAAATCCTGCGCTACCTCGCTTATATCACCCTTAGTCACAATGTTGAAGGGACGCGCGACCTTGTAGCTGCCAAGTTTAATGTTTTCTGCGGTCGCCTCTGCGCCGTCAATTTTAAGTGCCTTAACGGTATCGTTGAGAGAACCGAGCGAGATATAACCAATAGCATAAGGATTGCCCGCAACGCTGGTCATCATAACTGAGGTGCTGTTAGTGATCGTGGCCTCTTCGGTGGTGTTATCGATCTTTTTTCCCTCTGCGTTTTTTTGTTCGATGCCGATCAGCTCAATAAACGCGCCACGTGTACCGGACCCTTCTTCTCGGGAGATAACGGCAATATTTTTGGTGGTATCAAAGCTGGCTTGGGAGGAAGATGGCGCGGCGGAAGGCGTGGGCGCCGCAGATGAGCTGGTAGAGGAAGTGCCACAGCCTGCCAATGCGGTAAGTGCCATAGCCGAAATCAAAGCAGCCGATATTAACTTTTTCATTTAAATAAAACTCCTTTATTAATTTGTTCTTTCGTTTTTTGTTGTCTTTATCTTAAAAAATTCAAGTAAAGTCTAAAAGCAGCTTTTTGTTAAATCCATGTAAAGTAAAAACAACTTCAAATGTTTCTATTTTAACCAGTTTAACGGATTTAATAATGTACAATGGTTGACCGATCTACGGCAACCCTCTATAATAATCCTATTACATATTATTGAGGTGTCATGATGCAGTTGGATGTCTCGCTTGTTCTTATTGAAGCAGCAAAATTTTGCGTCCTTATTTCCATCGGCTTTATAGCAGTTAAAATTGGCGTCTTTTCTAACGAGGGACTAAAAACGTTGTCAGCCTTTGCCCTAAAAATAACATTGCCCGCTTTTTTAATCGCGAAGCTGTCAGCCTCAACAACACGTGAGACATTGTTGCAGGCATTGCCGCTACTTATGATTTTGCCATTGTGGTATGGGCTGTTAGCGATTGGTGGCGTTGCAACAGCCAAGCTATTTAAAATGCCGTCAAATACTGCCCGAGTCCATGTTGTGCAATATGTGATGGGCAATATTGGCGTCATGGGCATGATTTTGATATTAACCACCTTGGGCGACGGTGTCGGTATCTATATGGCATCTATTTTCTTTATTGATCAGTGCATTCTCTGGACTGTTTGCGAGAATTTGTCCTATCCCGCTGAACAAAAACGGACATCTAATTTGGCCTCATTGAAAAAGGTTCTGATGAATCCAACAACAATTGCGTTTTTCATCGCATTTACTATGATTCTTTTTGAATGGCACCCCAAAAACCTGATTATGGACGTGCTGCTGGATGTGGGCAATTCTTCTAAAACTATTGCGATGGTTTTCATCGGCGGTACACTGGCAACATTAGAAGTCAAAAAGCCGCCTTTTCTTGGGGGGATGTTCGCTACTGTCGGCTTTAAAATGGTACTTATGCCATTGTTTGTGTTTTGGGCCACCGGTCTACTCGGTAACTTTTTAAACCCGATGGCACGCATGGCACTGACCCTGACAACAGCTCTGCCCAGTTTGTTTGCGATGTCAATTCTCGCACGCAATAATGGTACCGACTACGAATATGCGACTATGTCCGTCTTTATCACCACTATGGCCAGCATGGTTACTATTCCGATGGTGTCATATCTTTTAAACCTGATGATTTAGACCATTTGTCCAATTGAGAGTTTTTAAGCAACTAAAAGCCCACAAAACGCAAAACGTTTTGTGGGCTTTTTTAATGGTTAGACCAGTGTTGCCGTATCTTCGTTTTCATGACACTCCGACTGTGGCAGTAGAGAAACTGAACACTGTATCAGCCGAGTCGAACCAAAATCTATAACGCAAACGGCGTTTTTCACCCAAAGCTTCTGGTTATTGCGCGTAAGGAGCTCATATTCCATATCTGCGGCATGAGCATCGCCCAGATTGACCAACCACAATAACTCCGTTGCGACTTTGTCTTGCCAAGCTGGCGCAACATAGTCAAAAAAACCTCTTTTCTGTGCGAAAAACTCGTGCGCATCATCAAATCCCAGTAACCGGCACATTGCTTCATTTGCATTGATACAAGAAAAACACGCACACGATTCATACTGCGCCATAGCAGTCGTAACATTGCCGAAGTGTTTTTCAAAAAGCATGCGTTGGCTGTCCGGTTCATATTTTTGACCGACTATCTGTGTTTTGAGCTGAACATGTAGTGTCACATCAGAAGCGGCAAGCAAAAGTAACGCTCTATCTCCATCGCAGTAAAGTCCTTTAGCCCGGATGCTTAGCCACCGTACAGCAATACGATTACAGGAGGTATACCATCTGCTGATGCACTCGTGATCAGCACAGCCAGCTTTTGCACGATCCATCTGCATCAGAAAAGCGAACTTATCTTCATGATAAATATACTCCGTAATCTTATATGCAATTTTGCTGAATTTCTCGCGGCAGAGGCCCAACGTCTCAAAGAAACTATCGTTTCCGCGAATAAATTTATAATTCTCGCCAACACATTCATAAATAGCTAGGGCACCCATGCAGTTATTAAAGACCACATTAAAGGGCGAGAGTGGGTTCCAAATCTCCTCAAGTTTTACTAAGTCTTTAAATTCTGTGGTATTCCCTTTCGCCTCATGTGTTCCATACCGCAAAATGTTGCAAAACTGCGCTTCCGGCAACGGCTGCGAAAAATAATAGCCCTGACCGTAATTACAGCCCATACTGCGCAAGAACATCATATGCGCGTGCGTTTCAATACCCTCAGCAATAACTGTAAGACCCAGCCACTTGGCCAGGCTGATAATAAAATTAAGAATATTACCCTTCCGGTTCTCGTTAGTGTGGCTGTGCAAGAACTGCATATCAATTTTAAGCATATCCAGCGGCAACTCACTGAGCATATTCAACGAGGAATAGCCTGAACCAAAATCATCCATTTCAATGGTAAACCCCAACTCGTTGAGTGTATGCACCGCCTTTATGAGCTGAACAGGACTTTCAGTGTAGGCCGTTTCGGTGATTTCCAAGTTGATATTCTGGGGCGTTAACGCGTATTTATTGATGATCCCCATCAAAATATCGGGCAGGTTGGGGTCGCAAATATCCATACGTGAAACGTTAACTGCTATCGGCACTACCGTGTAGCCGTTGTCGATCCATTCACGTATAGCCCTACAGGTGTAATCCCACACATAAAAATCTAGATCGGTTATGAACCCGTTTTTTTCAAACAACGGTATAAATTGGCTGGGAGCAATCAGCCCCTTTTGCGGATGTATCCATCTGACCAGTGCCTCTGCACTGGTCATAGTTTCGGTTGTCAAGTCAAAGATTGGCTGAAAGTATACGACAAATTCTTTGTTGCGCAGCGCAGTCTTCATATCATTGATCATCTGCTGCTCCGCCAGTAGCACATCCCGCAGCGACTCCTCATAGTAAGCAAAATCAACATCATATTTGCCCTTAATGGAATCAGCTGCCAGTTTTGCGCGATCACACATCACATTAATGGGTACGCTGCGATTTTTAACACGATAAATACCGTATTTTAATGAGAGGCTTATATTTAATGGGTAATCCTTTATAGCATTCGATAAAAACCCAAATATTTGCTGTCTAAGGTTCTCGCGACAATCTTTGGGAATTAACGCAATAAAGATGTCTCCGCTCAATTTGCCGCAAATGCCATCCTCAGGAATACTCATCTGCAACAGCTTGGCAATATATTTGAGCAGTCTGTCCCCTTCATCTGCGCCAAAAAGATCATTGACCAGTTTAAACCGCTCAAGGTCAACCGATATGATATAAAATTCTCTCTCCAAATTCCTTGAAAGCATCTCATCCGCACGCCGATAAAATTCGTCCCTATTGTAGACGCCCGTAATCAAATCACGTTCGGCAGCGTTAACAACAGAGGCGGTTTCGCGCAGTTTAATAATATTGGCAATCCTTTGCCGAATAATTGTGGGGCGGTATGGCTTTGTTAAAAAATCCGACGCGCCGAGAGATAGAGCCGCAATTTCTGTCTCTTCACCCTCATGCTGGGTCATCACAATAATGGGAATACCTGAAAATCTGGGCAGTGCTTGAACCTTATCTAAAAACTCATAACCATTCATGACGGGCATCGTAATATCAAGTAAAATAACAGCAATATGCCCGCCGTGCTGTTCAAGCAACGCTAATGCTGTTTTGCCGTTTTCCGCTTGCAAAATTTCATAATCATCAATAAGAATTTTGCAAAGGATTTGTCGGTTGATACTGCTGTCATCAACAACCAGAATTATTTTGCGTGCCTCCATATTTTCCCTCCCCTTAACCAGCGGCGCTGAAAGTTACTTCAAAAAACTAGTCAGGCCGTTATCGCTTATCCAGGGCAAAATACTCTCAAAATGCGCCTTTGCATCTTAAAGCGATAGCATTTTTGTTTCGCAAACAAAACAATCAAATTTTCACTTTCGATTAGTTCTTTATATTCTATTCTATCAAAAATTTCTCATATTTCAAACAAATGAAAAAATAATTTCCATAAATTATTTGAACCATTAAGATAATGTGTTATTTTTACATTATAATACAAAATAGTGACTATATAAGTAAAGTTTGACATTAATTCAGTGTTAATATAAAATATAAATAAGATTCTTTCTTAATTTTTTTAACATCCGTAAAGCAAGGAGTTGATCAGAAAAAGTACTCTCTGGGCACACATTTCCATCGCATTTTTAACCGATTTGGCAAGAGGAGGCATTTTTATGTTAAAACGCAAGATGCAACAAGAATCAAGCATACTCGTTTCACCTGTCTCAAAAAGAAAAGGTCCCAAAAGTCTGTTGACCAGAATTCTGATTTTTATAGGTCTTCCGGTCTTTTTAACGGCGACTTTAGTGGGTATTTTCACTTTAAATCTTGTCCGAGTCAATATTGAAGAAATGACACAGCGGGAACTAGCTATAAAATCTCAAAATGCGTCCAAAAGCATTGAGAGCTATTTTGATCAATATCGTAACCGGGTCGCCCAGCTTTCAGATATTGAACAGTTTAGACGTTTTTTTACCAATTTACAGCCCGGCACCGATATTCGAAGTGCTGCGGAATATACCGATATTAGCAAAACATTAGCAATAAGCCAAGCGACTAATACGCAATCAATTGTAGACGTGTGGGCGTGTGACATTGACAGTAGCCAGCTTATGCTTGCAAACGGTACTGTTGCTGAAAACTATGTTGTAACCCAACGTCCATGGTACAAACTACTTATTGAAGCGGGAAGCATTGTTGTGACTGAGCCTTACGAGGATTTTACTACAAAGGTACAAATTGTCAGTATTATTGCACCGGTTTATGCGCCAAATACGACCAAATTGATTGGTGCGGTCGGGTACGACTTCTCGTTGACAGGTCTTACGCAAGAAATTGGCAGCTATAAGCTTGGCGAAACTGGGTTTTATATTTTGACTTCTACCGCTGGGCAGGTCATTTACCACCCCGATAATACGCTCGTTAACCTTAATGTTAATGATATCGATCTTTCGGAAAATATTAAGACAGCGTTGTTATCCTCTGTAGAGGGCAATATCAGCTATAATTCTCAAGGCGTTTATGCGCAAGGCTATGTATGTCCCATTAGCAATTTGGGTTGGAATGTAGCCACAGGACTGCCTGACAAAGAGTTTTACCAGCAATTTAACAATTTGACGACGACCATCTTACTGATGTTTGCTGTAGCGGTTATTTTGCTGGTAGCGATCATGCTGATTATTGCAAAAAGCATCATCAAACCTGTGAAAAAGCTTACCGAAACGGCAAACTTAATCGCTGACGGCAAGCTGGATATTTCCGCAGAGGTCACGACACGCGACGAAATTGGTCAGATGGCACAAGCCATTAATCGCACAGTAACCCAGCTTAACCAATACATCAATTATATTCATGAAACCACACAGACGTTGGAATCGATGGCGCAAGGAGATATGCGCATCTCACTTAAACAAACTTATGATGGCGAATTCAAGTCGATTAAGGATGCGTTTGATAATATATCAAACGCCTTAAACAAAACGCTGAATCTTATTAAAATATCGGCCGATCAGGTGAGCTCCGGTGCTGATCAAGTCTCTTCGGGTGCACAGGCACTGGCTGCCGGAGCCACCGAACAAGCCGCCACCATTCAGCAGTTAAGCGCATCTATAGCTGGTGTTGCCGGTCAGGCCGAGCAAAATGTTGCAAATGTGATGAAGGCCTCCGAATACGTCGCACAGGCCGGAAATGGTATTGATAACAGCAACGCGCACATGCATATGCTGGATAACGCCATGAATAAGATTGCCACTGCGTCTGAAAAAATTTCTAACATCACCAAGCTGATAGAGGATATCGCATTCCAAACAAACATTCTCGCGCTGAACGCCGCAATTGAAGCGGCTCGTGCTGGCGAAGCTGGTAAAGGCTTTGCAGTGGTTGCTGACGAAGTCCGTACTCTGGCGGCTAAATCTGCCGAGGCGGCCAAGCAGACCGGGGAACTGATTCAAAATTCAGTTGAGACTATTTTGGAAGGCCAAAAATTGTCCGCCCAGACGGCAGAGATTCTTAAAGATGTCGCCGCAAAGGCTCAGCTGATGGAGCAGTCTATTCATGATATTAATGCTGCTTCAACACAACAGGCACAGGCTATTGAACAAATTACTGACGGATTGGCTCAGGTGAGTTCCGTAGTTCAAACCAACGCTGCCACTGCCGAGCAAAGCAGTGCGGCCAGCGAAGAATTGTCTGCACAGGCTCAAACGCTACAGCGTGAGGTCGGAAACTTTAAGTTGACTGACATAGACGGAAATGATCCCAACAACACCGCATTTTTTTCAGATGCTGTAATTCACGGAATGGCTAGCACTTTTGTAGAAGATTTTCACAATAAGTATTAAATGAGCCCTTGGAATGAGCTTTAGACGGCTCTTATCAGAATTCTAAGTTCATGCCTCAGTTAAAAACAAAACGCGTCGCACCAGATTTTTGGCCTGGTGCGACGCGTTTGTTCATTATGTTTTCGATTACAATATATGGATCTCATAAATCGATAGCATTCCCATTAATAATTAAACAAATGTTATATACATGGTTTCGGCAATCCTTATGATTCACTGCCGTAAATAGACTTTAAAACCCTCTGGCGAAGAATGTGAGTAAATTCCACCATATAGTTGGGGATTTCGGCAGATTTTAAAGATACCGCTTCAATGCTCAAACGTTCATGAAACCCCTTTATGGAAATGATGTGAATCAATTGTTCTGGCGAACAGTGCAGGTTGTGTTTACGCACACCAGAAAGCAACATTCGCGGGCAGAAGGCTGCACACATTCCAGCCGCGCAAAGCGAAATTTGTGTTTCAGTATCGCTGATGCGATAGGGAATCTTTAGCGTGGTATGAGTTCTATCCAAATGAGAAATCAGCATTTTGCTAGCCGTGCTGGTACTGAAATTCTGTGAGAAGGGCACATGTGACCATTGCGTCAAATCAACCTTCTGTTGCAAAATCTCCTGGCAATTTTCTGGGAATGCACTTCGCAGTAACTCATCGGAAATGATCAAGCAGATTTCGTCATCACATATTGGCTCAAACTCAAAATCCTCATCATGGGCGGGATTGACCCCTATAAAAAAATCCACCTTCCCCTGCCGAAGCTTCTCGGCTAATACAACCGTATCGTCCATTACCACATCAATTTCCACCTCCGGATACTTCTGCGCGTAGTCAGGCAGAACTATCGGCAGAATAGCGCGGGCGCGCGAAGTACCGATACCCAGCGTTAGATGCCCTTTGTTCCCTTCTGCCCAACGTTTAAGATTGTCATTCATCGCGCGTTCCATGGCCTGCATGTTGCGCAATGTACGCAGCATGGTTTTCCCCGCCTCGGTAAGCTGAAAACGTGGGCGGCGGGTGAATAACTTGACGTTGTGCTGTTGCTCCAGACGCTTGATATGGTCGCTGACGCACTGCTGCGTAACGCAAGCCCGTTGAGCAGCGCGGCTAATACTCATTTCTTCAGCGACAAGCATAAATATTTCCTGATTAATCTGCATATCATTCCCACGCTTCTTATGAATTGATGTCTTTATAGTATCAAAACGCGTTAATAATTACAAGAATTTTATTGTTCTAATTAAATATATACTTGTTTGATATTGTTTTACATTTAAGCTATAGTGGACCTATAAACAAGATGAGGGAGGCTATACATATGGATGACAACAAGCTGCATTTCAGTGATTATAAAAGCGGCATATTGACCAACGGAATTGAGCGCTCGGCCCATCGTGCGCTGTTTTACAGCATGGGCTTAAATACCGATGATCTACGCAAACCGCTGGTCGCAGTGGTCAATTCTTTTACCGAGGTAGTTCCTGGACACATTCATCTCAGGGAACTTGTCGATTATGTCAAGCAGGGCATCTATCAGGCAGGCGGTATTCCTCGCGAGTTTAACACAATCGCGTTATGCGACGGCCTGTGTCAAGGCCATCGCGGCATGAGTTATCCGCTGCCCAGCCGTGAAAACATAGCTGACGCAATCGAAATGATGATTGAAGCGCATCAATTTGACGCGATGGTTATGTTGCCCGGATGTGATAAAATCGTACCGGGTATGCTCATGGCAGCTGCGCGCGTCAATATCCCTACTATTATTGTACCCGCCGGCCCTATGATGGCGGGTAGTTACAAGGATATTGAGGTCATTACGCTTTCGGACATGCGCGAACTAATCGGACGATATCAGACCGGTAAAATTTCGTTGGAAGATCTTTTAGAAATTGAGAAGCGCGCTTTACCAACCTATGGAACCTGCTCGATGATGGGCACAGCTAATTCTATGGGATGCCTGACCGAAATTCTCGGCTTTACCCTCCCCCATTGCAGCACCGCACTCGCTATTTCTTCTGAGAAGCGGCGTTTCGCCAAACAATCGGGCGTCCGAATTGTTGAGATGATTAAGGAGAACCTGACTGTCAACAAAATTCTGACGCGTGAAGCGGTGCTCAATGGAATCCGTGCCGTCATGGCCGTGGGCGCATCTACAAATACTGTTCTTCACCTTATGTCGATTGCAAATGAAGCTAAAATACCGCTGGATCTTACCGATTTTGATGTAATCAGCCGCAGTGTGCCTTATATTTGCAACATCAAACCTTCGGGCAAATATCCGTTGTCTGTGCTGCACGAAAACGGCGGCGTGCCTGCGGTCTTAAAGGCCATTGAAAGCAAGCTGGACCCGAACCACCTAACTGTAACAGGCAAAACGATTCACGAAAATATTGAGAACGTTCAACTGGTGGAAAATGATGTAATTTTTCCGCTCAGCGCTCCGAAGAATTCGGAAGGCGGCATTGCGGTTTTATACGGCAGTCTGGCCCCAGACGGTGCTGTAGTCAAAAAATCCGGTGTCAAACCCTCCATGTATCAATTTACGGGCAGAGCCCGCGTGTTTAACTCAATGGAGGACGCCAGTGATGCGGTCTCCGGTGGACACATCCATGAAGGTGATGTCGTCGTCATCCGCTACGAAGGCCCCAAGGGCGGCCCCGGTATGCGCGAGATGCATATGGTGACCTCGCTGCTAGTAGGAAGAGGCATGGACGAAAGCTGTGCGTTGGTAACGGACGGGCGCTTCTCAGGCTCTACGCGAGGGCCATGCATTGGACACATCTCACCGGAGGCGGCTGCCGGCGGCCCAATTGCAGCCGTTGAAGAAGGCGATAGAATTATTATTGACATTCCCAACCGTCGTCTTGACCTAGATGTCCCCCCGGAAGTACTGGCGGAACGCCTAGCAAAGGTTAAACCTCTTATAAAGCCACGCACACCGGCGCTGGCAAAATATGCGGCACTTGTCACATCAGCAGACAAAGGCGCTATTCTAAAGGTACCTGAGACGATATAATTTACGCATTTTACCGCACTTTTGCACCATATCTTACTATTGTTGTGGCGTTTTATCTATCAGCATAAAATCACGATGTCAGAACATTTACAGCTGTGTCTAATAATAGCTATTATAAAGGCAGATGAGTTAAACTCATCTGCCTTTATAACTCTTTTATATAACCCATAATACCCATCTATCAACAGCATGCTTTTCTGATTTTTAGAAAGCATCATTAAATCTACCGTACAAATATGCTCTTACGATTTCTATCCAAATCTTTTGAAAGCACCGTAATCAATAGTTCTTCACACGATG
The DNA here is from genome assembly GCA_034933525.1 of Candidatus Fimivivens sp. Classification (GTDB taxonomy): domain Bacteria; phylum Bacillota; class Clostridia; order Oscillospirales; family Ruminococcaceae; genus Yanshouia. Next base: position 41,841 of record JAYFNI010000001.1, on the reverse strand, counting down.
AAAATGTAGACAAAATGCACAGTATAATTGCTGTTGTAGACACGCCAAAAACATAATATAATATCGGCGCCCCAAACAGAAATCCACCTGTAATTTTGTTGGCAAAGGTGTGCAAAGCAGAAAACGTGCGGTACTTTTTATAACCAATCATATATGCTAAAACACGAATCAGCATAATGACAATCGCGCAAATCAAAACCCATGACGGGATCGTACTAGACGAAACTACTGAAAATAAAACGGCAAAAAAGAAAGTCACATCTGCTACGCTATCGAGTTTCGCACCTAACTCGCTTTGTTGCATCATGCTTCTGGCAATTAGCCCATCTAAAAAATCGCTTACACCACAATATACATACAATGCCCAAAATAGAGGTGAAAAAGGCACAAGACCAATCAGGGCCGCTGCACAAATGAGGCGAGTGATCGTTATTATGTTCGCTAAGTTTTTTATTGAAAACACCTCGCTGTTTTGCCTGTTCGTCACACAAACAAACATGCGTATTCAAATCTCGCTTTCCGCCATTCGGTAACCGATGTTGACCTCAGTAAAGATATAAGAAGGGCGTGCCGGATTCTTTTCAATCTTTCTGCGGATGTTCGCCATGTTCACGCGCAACGTCTGGGTGTCGCATTTTGAGGCACCGCCGCGCAATTCCTTCATGATCGCTTCATAGGTTAGCACCCTGCCAGAGTTTTGTGCAAGCAGGGCAATGATCTTGTACTCTGTCTGGGTAAGGTGCACCTCAACATTATCCACGGTAACAAAGCGTTTTTTGAAATCAATGTTTAGACCGTCTTTTCGATAAGACATATCGTTTTCGTCACTCTGGGACTGTCCGGCTTTCGCGTGGCGCAATGCGGTGCGCACCCGCGCAAGCAGTTCTCCGGTTCCAAAAGGTTTTGTAAGATAGTCGTCTGCGCCCATATCTAGTGCCTCAATCTTGTCAAGCTCGTGCACACGCGCAGACACGACTACCACCGGCATCGTATTCCAGGAGCGAACTTGTCGGATGATTTCGAAGCCATCAATATCTGGTAATCCAATATCGAGGATTACCAAATCCGGCTTCTTGTTCATGATGATTGTGCAGGCTTCAAGGCCGCTTCCAGTGGTGTATATGGAATAACCATTTGCAGTTAGTGCGGTTGCAATCATATTGCGGATAATTTGATCATCCTCAACAATCAGAATTCGCTTGTTCTCCTCCATGCTGCTTCCTCCTTTTAGGAAAGTGTAAAACTGAATTGTGCACCGCCGTCCGCTTTGTTCCTTGCATGCAAGGCGCTGTTGTGTGCCTTGAGGATTGCCATGCATACGGACAGACCGATACCAAGGTTTTGCTTCATGTCATGGCTCGATTCTTTCGTAATCTGATAAACATAATCTTCAAACAGATGCGGTAGCAGAGCTTCGTCAATGCCACTGCCGTTGTCATCCACATAAAACTGAACTTTTTTCCCAGATGGGACGACTGAAATCACAATTTCGGTGGCTTTGCCATGCTGCACGGCATTTTCCATCAAATTAAAGAGCACCTGTTCGATTAAAACAACATCCACCGAAACCATCACCAGCTTTTCCGGGCTAATTGCGTCGACACGAACAGCGGGATAGAGTTTCTGAAAATTCGCGGCCACCTCGCCAATCAGTTCCTCCGCCGCCGCGGGGACACGGGTCAGGTTAGCAGCTTCGCCGCCTACTCGTGTGATCGAAAGCAGATTCTCCACCATACGAATTAGCCATTCCGACTGATTCCGCATATTGAGAAGCAGTTCTCTTCTTTGCTGTGTGTCGATATGCTGTTCTTCTTCAAGAAGGAGATTTGAGGCGGCAATAATGGATGTAAGCGGTGTACGCAGGTCGTGACCGATTCCCCGCAGTAGATTAGCACGCATCTTTTCACGTTCCGCGTCGGTGCGGATTCGTTCCTGATCACGGTTTCTTGTAGTAAAGGTGCTCGTCATAATCGACACAGAAAACAACGTTAAAAACGTCAGAGGATATCCTGTCAGAAGCATTGCATAAGAATCAGCTGAATAGGTGAAGGCAAAATTTACGCCCAAAACCGCAATGATGCTCGCTAAAAGGCCATACAGATATCCCTTGGTGCAGCCCGAAACAATCATCACCGCCAGTACGAACACAAGTGGCACATGAAGCCCGGCGATTCCTAGCGGTCGCAGCAGCAAGCACAAATCAAGCGCCGCCACCATGACGATCAGCAACAGCACAGTGTCCTGCCAGCGACAGGGAAAATATGTCCGTAGTTTTTTTGGCATCCTCGCAGCCCCCTTTCCGTGGAAGCGACAGTCTTTTTTTATTTTAAAACAAAGGGTCACGCTCTGCAAGTATGGGATAAAGCAAAATTGCCCCGATTGGTTCAACCGGAGCAATTTTTGTTCTATTTACGGCTTAAAACGTATCGATTCTGGTATCGAATTTAGGGCAGTGAACACGAACGGTCAGCAGGTCATTTACCACCTGGCTGATCTGAATATCGCAGGTTGCGGAAAGCAGCCGGTATGCGTCAGGGAAAGAAAGCGTGAGTTTTTTCATCAGGAAGGACACCGTATCATTGACTGCAATCTTGGTTGCCGCTTCAAGTGTTTTATCAGAAGCGACAAAATAGAGACTATCGCGGGTCTCGATGACAGGGCGCTGCACCGGACGATTTTTGTAGACAGTCGTTTTGATGCAGATTCGACCTGCCGTCTCGATTCCAGTGCCGGAGAGTTCGCCATCTCCCATGCAGGCGTGCAGATCTCCGACTGCCAGTCCGGCACCCTCAACGGAAACCGGTAAGTAAACTTTTGATCCGACCTTGACCATCTTGGTATCCATGTTGGAGCCATGGTCTCCCGGGATGGCACAGTGGATATCCAAACCGGGCTTGGGCGCTACGCCGCATACGCCGATCATTGGAGTCAGCGGAAGGCGAATCTCATCAGAAAAATGTGCAAACCCATCCTTGATTGGAATAACCTTGGTATCCGGCTCGGTAATCTTGTCGCCCAGAACGCCAAGGCCTCTGGAGGTCACCATAACACCCTGCGGCGCAAATTCGATGGCGAGCACCTCAACGCAGAGTGTATCGCCAGGCATTGCGTCCTTAATGTCAATCGGACCAACCGAGCAATCCATGATGGATATGTCAATATCGGGGCGCTTAATCGAGGAATTTTTGATCTGGCCACTGTAGCAGTCATCGGTCTCCACCCAGAAAGTTTCTCCGTTTTCCACTTCATAAAAGGCCTTATTCTTGGAATTAAAGCTGAAAATAACCTTATCCTTTGGAATGACGCGCATGCAAAATACTCCTTTCAACTATGCCTGTTACCATGCTGAAGGTAAAATGCCGAGTAGATCGAAGATGGCATAAAATGCAGCGGAGCAGAAGAGAACGATGATAACAATCTGCACCCAGCGCTGCGCGTACCAGCCGCACTTCCAGTCAGGCTCCACATCACCATTCTTACGGGCACTGTTAACCATTAGCGCGGGCAAGATCGACATGATAACGCCTCCAAAGGTTCCGGCGAGGTAGATTGCATCCACAAAGCCGATCAAACCGCTGTATGCAAGGATGAAAGGAGGCAGACCAACGGACAATATCGCGACTAAACGGGTCTTGGTGTCATGCTCGTTTCTGAACTTGAACATGTCAACAATGTTAGTCAACATAGAACCGCCCACCGCCCAATAGGAGCTCATCATTGCGCAGAGTGCGAAAAGGTTTGCAGCATAAAGTGCCCAGCTGCCAAGCGCCTGGCCCCATGCAAGAGTCGCAACTTCGGTGACATTCTCAGCTCCAGTCAGTGAAATAACTGCCAAAGGCACCAGAGCAAGCAGAACGCCGGTGATGGTCATGCCGATAACGACCGCCTTAGGCAAAGAAAGCGGCTCATGGCGCAGGCCGCGTGCCAGTTCGGGAACCGCATACTGTGCGATATAGCAGAAGATGGCAATATTGAAAACAGGAACGGCGTAAGTCCAATTTGTGTAGATCGCACGGCTAATATCGGCCTTGCCTGACAAGAACGAGAAACCAATGATAACTGCAAGCAAAACAATCATGCCGGAGCTTATGAACTTTTCAGCGACGCCGGTTGCCTTCAGGCCAAACCAGACAACCAGAACAGCCGGAATGGTAAAGAGAAGACTCCCCAGCGGACGAGAGATGCCAAGTAACTGCGACAGGATATTGCCGCTGCCGTTTGTGTAGGCGATCATGCAGCCGATAGAGTTGGCGCACACCGAGATGAATACGAGTACCGCACCAAGCTTACCAACGTATCTTTCAGCTAATCCCGGTAACTGCAGCGGCTTTTTGGTGCGCAGCGTCGTCTCGGCGACATAAAGCATGGAGATTGTGGTGCAGATGCCGGCTATGATGAGCCAGAGCAGCAGGATGGGCCACCCGGCCTTGCGTGCTGAATAAGCGAGGCCCAAAATGCCCGAACCGATGTTTGCGCCAACGACGATCAGTGCTGCTTCCCAAAAAGTCAGCTTTTTGATCGCAAGTGCGCCTTCTTCCGATACGCTGTGGGACGCAGTTTGGTTGGTACTCATAAAAATACTCCTTTACTTGATAAATTTGGTGGAATAGAACGAATCTCTGCTAAAACTATATTCCGAACTACCAAGTTTTACAAGGTGCATTTTCCATAAATTATTAATATTATATTTATACATATAAACAATATCTTTATTTCTATAGTCTAAATAACCATATAACCACATCTATTTATGTTTATAATTTCCAATCAGCGTTACTTAAGAAATTTATTCACCGCTAAGCTTGCTATTTCTACCGCCTGATCAATCTCGTCTTGTGTAATTGTCAACGGCGGATTAAAATAAAGCACATTTCCAAGCGGTCGTAAAACAAGGCCCAGCTTCAGAGCCTCTTTGTAAATCTGATATCCCATGCGAAGCTCGCTATCAAAGCCTTCTTTATACTTTTTATCCTTAACCAGTTCAACAGCATTAATAAGCCCGATAGAACGAATTTCGCCAATATTTTCGTGCGACTCGAATGCTTCTTTCATACGAGTGTTAAGATATATAGCGTTTTTATGGGCCTTTACCAACACATTTTGCTTTTTCAAAATATTAAGCACTGTTAGCGCTGCGGCACATCCTAAGGGATTGCCACTGTATGTATGGCTGTGCATAAAGGCCTTACCCTCGCTGTAATTTGCATAAAACGCATTATAAATCTTTTGAGTGGTAACAGTAATCGCCATAGGCATATAGCCGCCGGTAAGCCCTTTTGATAAACAGATGATATCGGGAGAGATTTCCGCATGGTCACAGGCGAACAGTTTACCCGTTCTGCCAAATCCAGTCGCAATTTCATCCGCAATTAGTAATACATCATAGAGGCCGCACAGCTTGCGCAGCTTTTTCAGGTAAAGCGGCGGATAGATTCTCATCCCAGCACTGCCCTGCAAAAGCGGCTCAATAATAATGGCAGCCGCTTGATGTGCATTTTCTTCAAACGCAATCTCGGCTTTTTCAAAGCATTCACAGTTACAATCATTTCGATTTTTATTATACGGGCATCGGTAGCAGTCCGGTGCTTCAATTTGTATGGTATCCATCAGCATTGGCTTATATATTTTTGCATACAGATCCATTGCACCAACAGACAAAGCACCCATCGTTTCACCGTGATAACCGCCAGACAAGCAAAAAAAGCGTTTTTTTTGCGGCTTTCCAATCTGATACTGATACTGAAACGCCATTTTCAGAGCACATTCTACCGCGGCGGAACCATTATCGGAAAAATTGAATTTTACCAGTCCTTTTGGCAAAATTTCCACCAGTTCCTCACACAGTTTGATAGCACCCTCGTGGGTAAAGTTTGCAAAGATAACGTGCTCTAATTGATCTAACTGCGCTTTAATACCTTGGTTTATCTGTGGATTGCAGTGCCCTAACAGATTACACCACCATGAGCTCACAATATCAATATATTCCTTGCCGTCAGTGTCATACAGGTAAACCCCTTTGGCATGATCAATGACTATAGGCGGCAACGCTTCGTAATCCTTCATCTGTGAGCACGGGTGCCAAATATGCTTTAAATCTCGCTCTTGTAAATTCATAATATCCTCCTAAGCGAACAGCTTGGCTATATCCTCTGCTTCAATTCCTAGGTTTCGGCTGTTTTCACTTACTGTCCCAATAACCTTTATACCGGTTAATAATTCGATCATGTATTTATTGTCACGTTGCATCTGACTGCCGTCAAACCGATTAAGAATGACGCCGCATATTGGGATATGCTCTTTTTTTAGATATTCTATCGTCAAAACAGTGGCATTGATTGTTCCAAGTCCTGCATCTGCAATGATGAGTACAGGAATATCGAGCAGTTTTACAATATCGGTGAGCATAATGGTTTGGCTCTCATCATGACGAAGCGGGCAGACTATTCCGCCGCTACCCTCAACAGCAATATAGTCGTATTTATCACACACCTTTGTGTAGTCGCTTTTCACCTTCTCAAGGCAAACCAAATTTCCCTCCATGTTTGCTGCAAGGTGCGGAGATACAGCAGTTTTATAAATATATGAAACAAGGGTATCCTCCTGCTGATTTATCTGAGCTGCGTTGTTTACATATCCCGCATCGCTTGTTTTTATATTGTCAGCCCCACTAATGGCCGCTTTATAGTATCCGCAGTCGATGCCGCCTTCTCGAAGCGCTTTTACAAGCGATGCGGTTACGTAAGTTTTACCTACGTCAGTTCCTGTACCTGTTATAAATAGTCCCTTACTCATCTCGAAGCTTCACCTCAAAACCTAGCTCTTTGAACATCGCCAAATCCGTTTCCACCGTAATTCCCGATGTTGTCAACATGTCCCCTGAAATGGCGGCATTGGCACCCGATATAAAAGCTGCTTTCCCTTTGTCCGCAAGTAATCCGCGCCCACCCGCAAGGCGGATAAAAGCATCAGGCATAATAAAGCGATAAACTGCAACAATACGGCATAATTCTTCCAAAGTCAGCGGAACATTATTTTGATAGGGTGTCCCCTTCACAGGATTAAGCAAATTGATCGGCACACTCTTTATGCCCAGTTCTTTTATAGAAAACGCAAGTGCTATTCTGTCATCGACACTTTCGCCAATGCCAAAAATTCCTCCACTGCAAACACTCATTCCCGCAGTTTTTGCACTTTTGATTGCATCTAATTTATCATTAAAAGTGTGCGTCGTACACATATTGGCAAAATGCGATTCTGATGTTTCAAGGTTGTTATGTATGCGTGTAAGCCCGGCCTCAAATAATCGTCGATACTGTGGCTCGGTCAGCAGCCCAAACGAACCGCACACCTGAATGGGAACCATACTTTTTATCTGCACAACAGCTTTACAAACCGCATCAACTTCAGTATCTGAAAGATTTCTGCCGGAAGTGACGAGAGAGTATCGCAAAACACCTTGCTTTGCATTATAGTTTGCACCATCCACAATTTCCTGCTGTGAGAGCAGTGGGTATTCATGACATTCTGTCTTGTAATGTGCCGACTGAGCACAGTATTTGCAATTTTCAGAACAACGTCCACTTTTTGCATTAATGATTGTGCAAATATCAAAAATGTTGCCGCAAAAATGCTGTCTAATATGGTTTGCAGCACTGCAAAGCTGGCTTAATTCTTCATGATATAGAGAAATTGCTTGCTGCTTTGAAATTTTGCCACCTGCAATTACCTGATCTTTTAATTCATTTATTATGCTCATATCGTTTTAACCTTTCTTGTAAGAGGAATCAGCCTTTTTGCCATGATTGCCGTCAAAAAGCAAAGTAAAATATCGCCGGGAACCGCCAGTAAAAAGCAGTACAAAAATAGTGGCCATAGACCGATAGGTGAATTCAAATAAAAATTGCTCATAATGTAGTAGTAAACCATCCCAAACAAATAGACAATTCCTAGGCCAATAAAATTGGCGAAAAGTATCCTTTTGAATGAGGGTACAGTCTGGACGTTTGCTATTTTGCCAGTGACGAATGCCCCTACACAAAAGCCGATCAAATATCCAAATGTGGGGGTGAGAATATAACCGATTCCACCACCTGAAGCAAAGACCGGAAGTCCAATAAGCCCCAATACGATATATGAGCCCACGCTAATTGCACCAAGTCGTCCACCGAGCAGTAGTCCTGCAAGCATGGTAAATAAAAACTGTAATGTAAATGGCACAACCGGAACAGGTATTCGAATAAAAGCCCCTGCCGCTATCAAGGCCGTAAATAGTCCTATAAATGAAATTTCTCGTGCTGTTAACCTTTTCATTATTGACCTCCCAAATTGTCACACCAATAAGTTGTTTAAGTATTTTCCCAAATTATATGACAACATTAAGTGAATTGTCAACCTAAAATTAATATTAGTTTACAATTCTAAATAAAAGAAGATTGAGCGCAACTTTAAATTCCGCTCAATCTACTCATAATCCCGTACTGTAAGGTTAACCGCGTGCTATGCCCATTTCAAACAGATGGATAGTGCCATCTTGAAGACTTTCGTTAATACCACATACTTGTTCTGTACCGGATTGATCTATATATGAGATTGCATAAGCAGGCAAATCTGGCAAATACGCCTGAAAGATCAGGGGATTTTCGGGTGTCAGCGCTGCCGTGCTATATAGCTCTTGTGTGATGTAATGCTTATCTGTGTCCGGGTCGTAATTAATCGCGCAGATAGAAACATTTTTGAGTGTTTCTTTCAAAGCAATTATTAAGCCGGGAGCGCCCTCGTCTTTAACAAACTTTTCGGACGTTTTATACTGTCCCAGCTCTTTTGGCGATACATAGTCCACAGATATCTTCGTAGGGCCTGAAAGCTTTGCATAGTCAGCATCTTCGGCTTTAATATTATACTGATAAATTTTTACACCGTTTGGTGAGGGGACGCAAATTTCATTGCTTTCGTTAACATAAGCGTTCTTATAGCCCAATATATAGTTTTGGGGATAGCAAATAAAATTTGACGGTGAATCAATGTCAACATAAAAAACAGAAATGAATAGATTATCATCATTATCTCCGCCGGCTACTACAACCTCTTTTGTACCATCCTTATTAAAGTCATAGCAGCAAAGCTGATAGCTATACTCAGGAATAGCCTCGTCATTATCAAACATTTCAGGACTTGTATAATTTACCGCCAGATTATAGGCAATTGAATCATAAATTACGTATAGCTGCACACCGTTTGGATGGTCTATTCCAATATGAAAATCCATATTGACGGTTTCGGAAATTTTTACACTCATATTGGCTTCTTTACCTTCGATAATTTCCTGACCTGTCAGTTGGATTGACTCCATACCCTTCGCCTCAAAAAGATAGGATTGGGTGCCTTTGTTTTGCTCAGGCTTTTCATCTGTTATCTGAACAAGTTGTTCTTCAGATGATACCTGCGATGACAACGCCCCTTTGCTTTCGGCTGAAACCTTTTGGGTTGAACACCCAACCATCATACAAACGGTTAAAAAAAGGACAAAAATAATTTTATACTGCTTCAAAATAATTCCTCCAGAATTTTATAGGGCAAGAATATTAAAGCTGCGTGAATGCTTTTAGGGGCAAACCTATTTATCAAATGTGCGTACTGTAAACGTAAAAGATTTTTTGGCGTCGTCAATGGTTACTGTAACGTTTATAGCCGTTTCTCCTGCTGAAACAGCCGTGATAACGCCCTTATCGTCAACTTTTACAACCTTAGGACTGGATGAAAAACATTGCATGGTATGCCCAATCTCACCTGGAACTGTGACAATAATCGGCGTGCTATTGCCGACGGCAATCGCTTCGCTCTGGGGAAGTGCCGAGACATAGTATGCTTTCAAAACCTGATCAGCGCTTTCAGAAGATCGCTCATCCCCAGTGGCCGAAGTCGTGCCTAAAAGCGATTCGGCGTTTATTGGATAAACTGCATCAAGCATAGGCTGTGCCGAACCCCAGATAAGAATCGGCGTTTCAGTATCCACCCTATACACGGCGCTCATATCCCCAGCGATATAGAATTCGGCAATCAGTGCGTTGGTGTCAACAAAATTTGCTTTTACATCATAGAACCAGCCGTCTACCATTTCTTGTGACATTGAAAGCTTATATTCCCCATTGTTGTGGTTTAAGCTTGTCGCCGCAGTGGGCAGCTGTTCCAATATCTCTGTGGCGGCGGCGTCCGTCACCTTGATGCCACTGTTAACAAAGCGATATTTTCCGCCAACATTCATTGGCAGCACACCAGATTGTTTGATGGTTACCGTATTACCGGATAATTCAAACCTCAACTGAACATTTCCCGTTTTGGGATTCTCATAGATTCCAACTCCGTTATCATCCAAATAAAATGCTCCAGCAAGACAGAAATTCTTATTTTTTAAATAGTCGCTGGTACTTTCCGAAATAAAAAACTCAAACATTACGACATCATTGTCTAGGTACATCAGTGATAGTGTGCCGCTTTGAATGCTTTCCTCTCTGGCGTAAGTGCCCTTCACTGTGGTCCACTCCGCTGGCGTTGCAGCATAAACAGGTAAACATAACAACAGTGACAGCGTAGCAACCATCAATAAACGCATGGCTTTTATATACTTTTGCATATTCTATCCCTCCGCCAGTTCGACTTCAAAGTTGATCTGTTTAGGTGTTTGCCCATCAATCCAGTATTTAAGCACATAGGTGCCATTACTGGCTCTCAGTCCGCCTTTGCTTGGATAGTAGTTCCAGCTCCGAGTACAGTTGCCATTGACATAGTTTGTAACGAAGCTGGTTTTATAAAACTGCGTGCCATAAGCGTCATAGACCTCAAAATTAATTTTCTTGCCTTTAGCGTTTGAATAATCCAGTTTGAAAACCTGGAGGAGATCGCCCGAATCGCTATAGATTTGATAGGTCTTGGAGAAACCCACTTTGGGTGCCGGGCCATTGTGGGTTATTTTCATCTTTCGGGCAATTGCTTTCTCCCCCAAACCATAATAAGCGGCATAAACAAAGTTGACATTTAAGTAGTAAGTACCTGATTTAACCCCTGAAAATGATCGTCTATAGGTCATTGTTGTCCCGCTTTCTACCAGCATGGTTGTAAAGGTCTCTAACACATTCCCGTTTGAATCAGTCAGCGTTGCCGATACCGTTCCGCCTGCGCCTATTGCAACAGGCATCACAAACCTACCATCTTTTGTATAAGCTTTTTGAAAGACTATGACCTGTTCGGGAGATAACGCTGATATTCGAACAATAAAAACGTTTCCAATGCTGACCATTACAATTAGAAACGACATGATGATGCCAAATAATTTTCTCATAATAAACACCTCTTAAATCGTATTGATCCAAACCTATAAAGAGCAGCAAAACCAAAGGGGAAATTGCCCTTTGGTTTTGTTATACACCCGATGTAACGCCAGATTATTTTAATAAATCAAAAAAAGGAAGCGGATCAATTTGCGCAGCCGTACAAGCCACTTCAAAGATATTTGCCTGATCGTAAAGATTCTGACCTATGTATTCAACCAGCCCTTCTTCAGGTATATCGTAGTAAATGCCGCCTGCGTCCCAAACGCGCATAATATCGCGTACTATTTCGATTTTGCCCTGTGCGTCCGTCGCATTCCAGCTAAAGATGTCATATTCCAAGGCTGTTTTCAACATTTCTTCAGTCAGCTCGACGGTGGGGGGCTCCGAAGGTAGTATTGCGGATTGACTTGCTGCGACTGGAGCGGCTTCGCTTGCTGGCACCACTTCAGAAGGGACCACTTGTGACGCTGAGACGTTTTCTTTCGAGGTGGGCTCAATATTTCCGGCGGCGGCAGAATTGTCCTCGCCAAAAATCATGACCACAGCAAAGAGCACGACAAAGGTTACACCCAGTGTGATAAGAACTGTTTTTAACGTTTTGTTCATGTAATTCTCCTCTGCCCAATTACAGTTTCATAATCACATCAGCCTTTTTTATTTCATCCGCAACAAAAAAGTCATGCTTTGAGAGTTGCATCGAATTTGCAACCACACTGCTGGGGAAGGCGACAATCAATTGGTTGAGCAAAGAAACATTGGCGTTATATAAGCGTCGGGACGCTTGCAGATGTTCCTCAACATCTGCCGCTGATATTTGCAGTTGTTTGAAATTATCGCTTGATCTAAGCTCTGGATAATTCTCAGCAAGCACGCTGATGTGATCGCGCATGTTGTCAAGCTGTTGGTTGGCATCATTCTTTTCTGACACCGTCATGCCCTTTCGCAGGTGAATAACTTTTTCAAATGTCTCTACTTCGTGCTTAGCATATTCCTTTGTTATATCGAGGAGCTTTGTTAGGGTGTCATAACGTTTTGTCAGTGCGACATCAATGCCCGAGCTGGCCTCATCAACTTTTACAAGCAGCTGCTTAAATCTGTTGCCTGTTGCGATCCACCAGATTAACGGAATTAAAATGACTGCTACTAATGCGATAATATAAGGCATAAGTTTTGTCTCCTTTTTCTATTTTTAGTTATTGGATGTTGTCACCAGCGAATTATTTTCGAGGTTCATTAGGGTTATAAAATCAGTAATAACCTTTATGTCCTTTAATACCAACTGCTGTTCCTTCCAGATGGTACGGTTGGCAAACAGATTTGCTTCTAGCGAATCATTTTTGCTGCTAATTGCCACATATAGCTTTTCGTCCCTGAAGCACAGCGCGATTTTACCCTGATATTGATCTGAAAGCATGGTTATTGCCTCTACAATCTGGGGTGTCAAAATATAAAAAGCAGCCTGACCGTCGGTGCAAAAGACATTAAAATTCTTGTTAAACTGTTCTGACTCCATAAACACCTGATTCTGTGATTCTGCAAAGTGGGTTTTAACAGCGCTAACAATGCCTTGATTAAACCCATCAGGGTTAAAGCTTTTGCCCATAACCCTAACTGGTGCTTTGGTCTGCTTTAAAAAGTTAAAGACAAGAAATCTGCCTGTAAAACATGTCTTTGTATCCTCATTCGTCGACATCCCATCCTTTCCGACTCGGTGGATTTTTTCCATAATAACAATATCTGCTTGCTTGAATTTAACCTTGCCATAGGTGGCTTTGATTAAATCATTGCTATGATATTCATCGCGAAACTGAATTAGAGCCGAGTTTTCAACCTCTTCTATATCTACACCCCGGTCTGGTTCATAGAAAAGCTCCGAGAATACCTCTGACAAGCTTGCTTTTACAATATTATTTTTAAATGCAAGTTTATAATCCTTCATTTTTTTGTGAACCACTGCAAAGAATAATATTCCGCCACCGACAAGTAGAGCAAAGCTCAAAGGCGATGGCCAAAAAGGTGTTGCTAAAATGACAATGGCCATGTTTAGCATAAATAAAAGTTTCGCGCTTTTTCTTAGTTTTTCTAGCTCAGATAAGGTCATCAAAATCCCTCCAGTTTTTATTGTGTTCGGTCAATCATCAATAGATCCATAAAATCATCCGCCGTAATGGTCACAAGCGCATTGTCGTTAATACCGAAAATCAGGGTGTCGCCGTCCGTACGAACGCTGTTAAAAACCTCTTTGTCCTGAAGCATGCCATAGCGTACTGAACGCAGTCGGCTGGTAAAATCGAACAGAATTGCGTTGCCAGTTTCCATTTCAATTTTCAACTGATAATCAGGTAACGGTGTTACGCTACGGAATACCCGCCTGTAAAAATACTTCTCCAATCCGCTCAAAACCTCCTCTCGTCAAAAAAACGAACCGCCATATTTAGCATATGGTAGTTCGTTGTATAATCATATTCCCCATCGGGTATTTATTTAAATGCAGTGGCTTCAAGCTGAACCCTAGAATGAATTCCAAGCTTTTTGTAGATTTTTTTCAGTGTCATTTTAACTGTTTCAGCGGATATAAATAAGCGCGCGCCAATCTCCTTATTGGTTTTCCCCTCCTTGGCCAACAGCGCAATTTCTTTTTCTCTAGGGGTTAACCCGAAGCTACCAGCTTCCAAATACTTTTTAATTTTTTCTCTGCCAGCGTTCTGCCTGCAAACAAGGCTTTGAAGTTTTTCAGTTGCATCCTGATGCGCTGTAGGTAGCGATGAAATTAACAAAGGGCCCAACAGCTTAGCATTTTCGGCAAACGGTAGATAGACTGCATCCGGCAGGGCAAAACTCAGCGCCAGATTGAGCTGTTCACGCGCCTTTGCAGTTTGTTTCGTGTTCTGATACGCTATTGACAAATAGATGTGCTGATAAATTCGCGCCAACAAAAGGCCCTGTGCCTCTGCCCGGTCTATGAACAGTTCGGATAGACCAATCAGTTTGGCATATTGCCCGCTCTCTATCAAATAACCGGCATAAATCATCTGTCCAAATGGTACGGCTGCTGTATATAAAAGTCTTTCATGCTCTAGCGGTTCAAACAGCCAACTTTCAACCGCGTCGGCAAGATCAAGCCCAACAAATATAAAACCTTTTATAAGCGCCTGAATATATCGAGAACGTGTATTGCCCACGGATAGTGTTCGTTTCTCCATGCTCGCGATAATCTGCTCAAACAACACCACATCACCGCGAAGAAGGGCAATTCTAAGCAGGCACATTTCAGCACAAAAGCAGACGCTGCTTTGCGCTTTAATTTCAGCTACATACAGCGCTTTGTGGCAGAGTATTTCTGCGCCAGCATCATCGCCTGAAAGCAGTAGCGCCTCAGCATGCATAACGGTCTCCCCGCCCATGCCGTGATTATTTGAAACCATGTAATAATAGGGCATGCATTCATCCATACATTGAAGTTCTTGTTGCAATGCGCCGCTTTCCCGCCAAAAAAGATAGACGACCGAAGGTGCATCCATTGTCCATCCATCTGTAAAGGTCAGCAGTTTTGACACACCCCCTAACAGACGGTATGCCTTCTTTTGCTCTTCGCTCATTAGCATAATATTATTAAACTTTGTCAGCGAGGTCATCAAGGCATATTCACCGGATAGCTGTTCAAATTCGCCAGGATGCAAATTCTTATTTTCTTTGGTAATCGCCCGTGTGATAATGCAGCAAAGTTCATCAAAAAGCTCATACTGGCTCAGCATAAACATTTCAAAAGCAAAAATGATTAAAGTCTTAGGGCACCTTAACAATACTTCTTCGGGACAATGCTTTAGTATCTCCGCAACCAGCAAATCACTTCCCAAGCCAACCCACTCATCCAAGTCGCTGCACTTAAAAGGCAAAGAAAGCAGCGGTTCGAATTCCTTTATTTCGTAATAGCACAGAGCGGCCTTATAATTTTGCAAAGTCGCCGCATAGGCGGTGCCAGCCCTAAGGTAAACATTTTTGCCAAATGCCGTTGCCTTTCTTTTTTCCAGATGCTTTTTAAGATAATCGTGCAGTAGGCTATGATAATAATAGGAGCGAGTATGTTCGTCATACCGAATAAAATCGTTTAGTGTCAGCAGGTCATTGGCGAAGTCCGGTAGTACGTCTGCATCAAGCATAATCAGCGCCTGTTGTAATGAAAAGTGGTCAAAAAGCGATAAGGAAAGCAAGAAGTCCTGCTCCTGAGTGCTCAGTCTACTCCAGATAGCCGTTTCCAGCAGCCCGTCAATACCCACTGCATTCCCAAAATCTCCCCTGAGCTCATAGTTCTTTTTTTGCAGGCAAAGCGCCGCAACCCACCCTTCTGTATTTTGCCAGATGCGGCTTAATTCCTCATCAGAGAGGCGTATACCCGATTGCCTAAAAAACAGGTTTGTGTCTTCCTTAGAAAAGAAAAGATATGTACGGTCAATCAAAAGCCGGTACGCATGGTGCAGAGTATTGCCAATGCTTTTCCTTTTAGGCGGCTGGGTGATGACAACAATGTGAAAATTCGGATTGAACCCATAAAAAAAAGCATTGCCAAGCGCGTCAAAATACTCGTTTCGAATCAGCTGATAATTGTCAATGACTAATACGGTTTCCTGCTGGATTGGAATTTTTCTGATCAGTTCTATCAATTCATATACATTGTTTTTACAGGGTACTCCAAGACTTTGCATTGTTAAAACAGTATCGTTATCTACAGAAGAAAGAATATTACAAATGCTCTCCCACGCCTTGTGAACAGGCTCCCCAAGACATGTATACCAATAAACATTTGCTGCTTGTGATGTATCTGATTTCAGATAAGCTTTTAAGGCCGTGGTTTTTCCAAATCCCGAAGGTGCCTCAACTAGAATAAGAGGGTAATTAAATATTTGATCAAGCTGGCCTTTTAAAAGTTTAGGAAAGCAGAAACTATTAACTTTATGACTCTGCAACAGATAAATCACCCCTCTTTTTGCAAACAAACACTGCTGTAATGCCATTTAGGTACACGTTACTCTTTTGGAAAGAAATATTTTACCATATTATATACGAACTAACAAATCAACACAAACCCTTTTCAAAAATAAAGTTCTTGTTATGATGATAGCTTCTGTATAAATATAACTCTTGATTAACTAAATAAGATCAGTTATAGTAAGTAAGTAAATGTACTATTAAAAGCTGAACTTTATCTTATTATCGCTGTACTGTATGACTTGCAGATGGTAGATAAAAATAGAAGAGTATCAGCACTTAGTGCATGTACATGAATCGCGTCCCTAGAAAGTAATAGGAATATGATAATCGTATAGTCTTGACCACGTAAACAAAGCGGCAGGAACTAAAATTATTCCATTTTACGATGAATTGGATAAAACTATAATTAGTTCGATATGAGCGCTTGTTTGCTATGCAATAGATTATTCTATTGCACAAACAAGCGCCTTTTTTTGTGTAACCAAAACCTGCTGCATTTATGAGTTTTGGAGGTGTTCTCATTAAAACAGGATTTGTAGGCGCGGGTAAAGTAGGGTTTTCGCTTGGCAGATATTTTGTTGAGCATGGTATCGAAGTTATCGGATATTCAAGTCGAAATATGGAGTCGGCTAGAGAAGCAGCTTTGTTTACAAAAACAAAAGCATACAGTGATTTAGAGAATCTCATAGATGAGAGTGATATCCTGTTTCTTACCGTTACAGATGGTTCAATAGAAGAAGTTTGGAACCGTATCAAAGCTTTTACGCTTAAGGGGAAAATGATCTGTCATTGCAGCGGATCGCTATCCTCTTCAATATTTTCAGGAATTGATGAATGTGAAGCATATGCCTATTCGGTACATCCCCTCTACGCCATTAGTGATAAGCATTCGTCCTATCAGCATCTTAATGACGCAATGTTTACGATTGAAGGCAGTATTAAGCATATCAAACAGATGGACGCGTTTATAAAGAAACTAGGAAACAAAACACAGATCATCGATACATTGTCAAAAATGAAATATCATGCTGCAGCAGTTATGGTCAGTAACCAAGTTATCGCATTGGCTGAAATCGGAATAAAGCTGCTTGAAAGCTGCGGCATATCAGAGACAGACGCTAGAACAATGCTTAAATCGCTAATGCTTGGTAATGTTGGGAATATGGTAACCCTAGGAACAAAAGAAGCGTTGACGGGACCAGTGGAGCGTAATGATATAGAAACGATAAAGAAACATCTAGAATGCCTTTCTGGAAGAGATCTTAAGATTTATGTAGAACTTTCAAAAGTGTTATTGGAAATTGCTAAAAGCAAACATCCTGATAAGAACTTTATGGAATTGGAAAAGGAGCTAGATTGCTGATGAAAAATACAGTATCTACAATACTAGAACAAAAGAAAAAGAAAGATAAAATAACAATGCTGACAGCATATGATTATTCTACCGGTAAATTAATCGATGAAGCGGGCGTTAATTGCATATTAGTCGGTGACTCCTTAGGAATGGTCATGCTTGGATACGAGGACACATTATCCGTAACCATGGAGGATATGATCCATCATACTGCGGCCGTTGCACGGGGCTGCAAAAATGCACTCATCGTTGCAGACATGCCATTCATGTCGTATCAGACATCTGTTTATGATGCTGTATATAATGCAGGGCGCCTTATGAAGGAAGGGCGTGCACATGCTATAAAACTAGAGGGCGGTGAGAAAATGTGCCCTCAGATTAAAGCAATCGTAGAAGCCTCGATTCCTGTTGTAGCACACATAGGATTGACACCGCAGTCGGTAAATTCGCTTGGTGGATATAAAGTCCAGGGGAAAAATGAAGAAGCGGCAAGGCAGCTAATCCGTGATGCAAAAGCCGTAGAGAAAGCAGGCGCATTTGCAGTTGTATTGGAATGTGTGCCGGATAAACTTGCTGTCTTAATAACAGAATCCATCAATATTCCTACCATCGGAATTGGAGCTGGTGCGGGATGCGATGGGCAGGTTTTGGTTTATCAGGATATGTTATCCATGTATAGTACTATCAAACCAAAGTTCGTTAAGTGCTTTTCTAATGTAGGAGAAATGATGACAGCTGCTTTTAAGCAGTATATTAAAGAAACAAAGGCTGGTATTTTTCCGGGAGAAGAGCATGTCTTTAATATGACAGACGAAGTCATCGATAGATTGTATTCAGATATAGCATAAGGAGATACAGGTATGAAAATAGTCAAAACGGTGGAAGAAGTTCGCGCATGTGTAAGCGAGTGGAGAAAACAAGGATTAAGCATTGGCTTTGTACCCACAATGGGATATTTGCATGAAGGGCATCAAAGCTTAATTAAACGTGCTGCTGAGAATGACAAGACAGTCGTAAGCATTTTCGTTAACCCTATGCAGTTTGGGCCAAAAGAGGATCTGGCAAGTTATCCGCGTGACTTGGAGCACGACAGAATGTTATGTGAGCAAAATGGGGTTGACTTGGTTTTTTATCCCGAGCCAGAAGAAATGTATAAACCAGACTTTTGTTCTTATGTGGACATGTCAATCCTTACAGAAGAACTCTGCGGGTTAAGCAGGCCCGTACATTTTCGAGGCGTTTGTACCGTTGTTCTAAAGCTATTCAATATCATAACACCGGATACAGCCTATTTCGGAGAGAAAGATGCACAGCAGCTTGCTATTATAAAACGTATGGTTAGGGATTTGAATATAAATGTAGAAGTGATTGGCTGCCCTATCATTCGTGAACCAGACGGGCTAGCGAAGAGTTCTCGTAATACTTATCTTAATGCAGATGAAAGAAAAGCAGCACTGGTTTTATACAGCAGCGTCCAACTTGGAAAGCAATTGATTCAAGATGGAGAAAGAAATACGGCTGTCTTAATTAAAGCAATGAAGGAATTGATTGAAAAAGAACCTTTGGCAAAAATTGATTATCTCAAAGCGGTAGATGCAATGTCCATGACCCAAGTAGAAAAACTGGACAGGACAGTTTTAATTGCAATGGCAGTATTTGTAGGGAAAACAAGATTAATTGATAATTTTACTTTCAATTTTCAAGATGAATAATAAAAAAATTATACAACAAAGTGGGGATTAATAATAACGATGAATATTACAATGTTAAAGGGAAAAATACATCGTGCAAAAGTAGTTCAGGCAGAACTCGATTATGTTGGAAGCATTACTGTGGATGAAGATCTGTTGAATGCTGCCGGGATCTTAGAATATGAAATGGTATGTATTGTAGATATTAATAACGGTCAACGTTTTGAGACATATACGATTGCGGGAGAACGCGGTTCCGGCTTAATCTGCCTGAATGGCGCAGCCGCAAGATGTGTACAGGTTAACGATCAGATCATTATAATGGCTTATGCACAGCTTACACCAGAAGAAGCAAAAAATCATAGCCCCAATGTTGTCTTTGTGGATAGTAATAACCGCGTTGTTCGAAAATCCAATTATGAAAAACATGGATTGCTAAAGGATTGTGTATGAGTCATTAAATTTAAATAGCCATGATGTTTATAAAAAACATCATGGCTATTTAAATTTTGCATATTAAGCTAGGCTATCATTTAAATATTTAGCCAATGCTTCAATTTCGTGTATCGCTTGCGTATCATCTTTACTCGGTATCGTGTCTGTTTTTAGAGAATAAATTGTCTTACATCTGTTGGCATTCATAGACTTAAATAATATTTGTGCTGTTTCCTCCGCCTTACTGGGGCCTCCATTGCCACCACCACATAATATTAATGCACCAATTTTAGGCTTTTCTATTTGTGGTATATTTAAGAAGCGTTTGGACGCGTAAAATGTTTGCAGACGACTTAACAAATTGAGTAAAGAACCCGTTAATTCAGAAAAATACAGAGGCGATGCAATAATGATGCAATCTGCTTCCTTAATGTCGTGATATATTTGCTGCATATCATCATTAATACAACAGCCAACTGACTTCCAACAATATCTACAGTCCGTACATGGCTGTATTGAAGAATAGTAGGAGTTGACTATTTTTACGTTTCCCACTAGAGCGTTCCTTAATTTTTCTATAAGAAATGCGGTGTCGCCATTTTTTCTAGGAGAACCATTAAAAATTAATGTTTTCATTAGAAACCTCTTTCATTTATACCAATAGCAGGATTTGGAGAATTTATTTTAGCCGTCACATCTGAACTATCTGCTATTATTTTTAAAGAACAATTTTTTCTTTGAGGATTAAAATATATAAAGTCTTAATTTGAAGGTGACAAACGTGCGAGAACTTAATGCACAGAAAGTGTTTGTACAATACCGAGACAGTACTAAACCTTATGAACCTGTTATAGATAGAAAATATACCATTACCCATTCCGATATAACAGGAGAATTATTTGTATTTATTGCAACTAATTATGCCGAAGATCAAGTTACCCATATGCATGATGATGTAAAAATAAGTTGGGTACAATCCGAAAGAGGACTTTTACTAATGGGCTCAGTTATTATCGACGGAGAAGGTGTAACCGGTAATGCCGAAGTTAGAAATAGCATTTTTATTACCGAAATGCCTACAGCTCTAAAAGCATTGCGACATGGGGACAGATTTTTATTTGAAAAATATTCCGACTTAGATAGTGCCCCTATTTTTATTCACTTCATTTCTGAAACTGCTACATATGATAAGACATATAATTGGGGTCCTATCGGCAGCTACATGCTTTATTAATATTTTTCACTTAAAGTAATGTAGATAGCAAGATCTGAAATTAAAAAAACACAAGACATAGCGGGTAGACAAAATCAGCTTGTGATTCTTCACATACTACTAGCATTGGATATATCTTTTTCCTCAGAGCTTCCTTCCTAGCAAATCAGTCTCTTCTCTATCTATTGCCATGACTACTATTCGGATATATAATAACATATTGTACAGTTTAAAGCTGAGAAAGTAAGCATATAAAAATGTCTATTAACCCATTGTACCACTTGCTAAATGATTAGAGCCACAAAGATTGAAGATGGGTTTGTAACAAGA
This sequence comes from Candidatus Fimivivens sp., assembly GCA_034933525.1. Taxonomy (GTDB): domain Bacteria; phylum Bacillota; class Clostridia; order Oscillospirales; family Ruminococcaceae; genus Yanshouia. Next base: position 20,502 of record JAYFNI010000001.1, on the reverse strand, counting down.
CGTTAAAAGTATTTTGTATGCTAGAGGATGGGTATAATTAAAACGCTTTACCTTTTACCCATCTTGAAGCCAATTAAGGGATAAAAAAGCAAGGGGAACAATATGAATTTTGAAACGCTCGGTCTAAGGCCTGAACTTATCGCAGGCCTAAATAAACAAGGTATTACTGAAACCATTGGAATACAAGATAAAATGTTCTCTGGCATACTTGCTGGAGAAAATATAATTGCTTGTTCACAAACGGGAAGTGGAAAAACCCTAGGATACCTACTTCCAATTTTTCAAAGACAAGAGACTATCCAAAACGGACTACAAGTGGTCATACTTGTATCAACACACGAGCTAGGTCTACAGGTACATCGCCAAATTGAGTTGCTCGCTGCCAACAGCGGTATGCCCATGAGAAGTGTCTCGGTCTTTGGAAATGCAAATATTGATACGCAAATTAAAATGCTTAAAACCAAGCCTCAAATTGTTGTTGGCACTCCGGGCAGAGTGCTGGATTTAATGCAAAAAAAACATATTCCCGCACACCTTGCCAAGACAATTATTGTGGACGAAGGTGATCTTTTATTCAATCGCAACAATACGCAACTGGTTAGCGCGGTCATCAAAAAAGCCCTTCGAGACACCCAGCTGGTCGTGGTTTCGGCCAGTATCTCTAAGGATACGAGCGCAACGGTTGAATCAATGGGCAAACATCCGAAAATGATTTTGGAAGCCGAAAAGGCACGTATCCCGAGCAACATTACACATATTTGTGTGCCTTGCGAGGAACGAGATAAGCCAGATTGTCTCAGAAAGTTGATGTCAGCAATTGAGCCCCAAAAAGCGATTGCAATTATCAATAACCGAGATCTGCTTGAAAAAGTGGCCACCAAGCTGAAATACCACAAAGTATGTGCAGACTACATTCACGGAGAAAGCACGCGGCAGGATCGCAAACGGATTATGGACGCTTTTAAAAAGGGCGAACTAAAATTGCTCCTTGCAACGGATCTTGCAGCCAGAGGATTGGATTTTGAGAATATTGACGTCGTTTTTTCTTTGACCGCTAGCGACAATCCGAACGACTATCTCCATAAAGCTGGACGAACCGGCAGATGCGGAAAAGATGGCATGTGCATCTCACTTGTTACTTCCAAGGAAACACCGATGTATCGAGCCTGTGAAAAGAAATTTGGAATTCAAATGCAAAATAAATATTTGCGAGAAGGAAAACTTATTGATCAAAAGTGAACTTTCTTTTGACATCGTTCGCCTGTTTTTTATGTTTCTTGAATAAACAAATAAAGGTCATTGGGGCGCCATCCCAGAGTTTGGCGCGCCAATGACCGCTTTTTTATTCTATGCAAGCAGCTATTTTACTGCTTTGAAAAATCGCTTTTCGGATGCCCACAAAGCGGACATTTCCAATCATCAGGTAACTGCTCAAAAGGAATATCGCCCTCATAGACATAGCCACAAATCTGGCACACCCATTTTTCTTTTTTCGGTTCCTCAGAAAGTTTTCCTGTATCTTTAAATGCCTTGAAAACTTCCATCGTTTTGGCCTTCATACTCTTCTGATAATTGGCATAGATGATCGGCTCCCCTTCCCCCTGCCACGCATCGGTAACTTCACAGAAAAATGCTGTATGTGTTGATAGTTCTTTTGAATCCACCACTCTGCAGCGCAAAAAAGCGCAGGCAACTTCAAGTATTGGTAACCCGTCGACAATTTTATGCGGCACATTAGACCATTTATCAGCATTTCTACCCGACTGGAAACCAAAATTTCCAATAACGAAAGGGTTGACGTCCGTTCCAAGGACGGAAATAGTGAATTCACCAGTCTCCTTGATCGCAGCATTCGTCTGGTTTGCCTGAATACTGCAAAGAATTACTGTTGGAATAGGCGAACTTGTTGACTGTATAAATGCATCCACAATGCAGCCCGCATAATTGCCATCTAATTTTGTTCCTACGACGTAAAGGCCATAAGAAATGTTATACAAAGCTTTTGAATCCATAAAAATTCCTCCAGAAATAGTCACCTAATAAAATTAATACTGTGAAATCAAAACCCTTTTATCATTAAAGAATAATCAATCAGCACATAAATAAACCAATACCATTACTGCTGATAAAACTATAATCATTTTGTTCAAATTTTTCTATTATAGCTTTGCTTATTGAAAGAAAATGAATTTGGGTTTACAACTTCTAAAGCTTTAGGTGTTATAAGTTTTTGGCCGCATACGCGCCCATCAGTGGAAACTAGAGTTAGGCCGTCTTCTCGATCTCCCCAGCTTTTTTTAGGGAGAACTTCGTGACGGCCGGGCCGATGATCTCATAGATCATTGTGCCGCATAGGATGACCGCACGTATCTTGGGGGCATACTGTGGAACGACGGTCGCTGAGACCGAAACCAAACCTATCGCCACGCCAGCTTGAGGAAGGAGCGTCGGCCCAAGAAACGTACACACCGTCTTCGGAGCTTTCATAATTTTTGCACCGATAGTGGCGCCAAGTATTTTTCCCACTGCACGAAATACGATATACAATACGCCTATGGTGCCTATAGTAGGAATCAGGCTGATATTTAGCTCCGCGCCAGATACGGCAAAGAAAAGTAGAAAAATCGGAGGCGTCAGATATTCGGCAAGCTTTACAATATTATTAATCTCTCGTGAAACATTGCAAAAAGTCGCACCCATAGCCATACAGGTTAAGAGCTGGGAAATGCCGAACAAATTAGCAAGACCACTGGCAAGAAACACCATGCCGCAGATGATAATCTGACGGTTCTCGTTCTTTTTAAAGAACTTCAACGGAACTTTGAATATTACACCCAGCACAGCGCCCACACCCAGCGCAAGGATCACCTCAAAAAACGGCTTGAGTATCGTGATGAATGCCGAGCCGCCGTCATTGCTTCCGGTTATGGCTTTAGCCAAGGCTACTGCGAAACCGAACGCGATAAGCGCGACGGCATCATCCAGTGCGACTACACTCAAAAGTGTTTCAGTCACCGGGCCTTTAGCTTTATACTGTTTTATAACCATGATTGTGGCCGCAGGCGCTGTAGCTGCTGCGATGGAACCCAGAACAACTGCAAACGCCGCATCAAAACCTGTAGCTATCAAAATGCCCTGCACTAGGAATACGGCTATCAAAGCTTCAAAAATGGCTATGACAATTGGCGTCATTCCAACCCGCTTAAAATAACTAATCTTAAATTCACCGCCGATTGTAAAGGCAATAAAGGCCAACGCAATGCTGGATAGAATGTCGAAATTCTCAATGACACTTGATGGTATAATGTTAAGTACGTGAGGGCCAAGCAGAAGCCCGGCGATAAGATAGCCCGTAACATTTGGCAGTTTGACCTGCTTTACGAGCCGACCGCAAAGAAGTCCTCCGATCAAAAGCATAGCAAGATATAGGAGTGTGTTCAGTCCCGGCACATAAGTTACCTTCCTTCAGAATGAAAATGAGTACGAAATCCGCATGTGGTTCACATTAATCTTTAGTTCCCTCAGTATAGATCGTAGGTAATATAAATAGTATACCGGTCTCCGGCTTATCCAACGGGCCGATAATATTGTGGATGACGTTTTTGGCCACTTCAATCTTATCCTCATTTAAAAGAATAAAGATAGTCCGGTTATCTTCCCTGTCAGGTTCGAGAAAATTCCGCAGTGATCCCAGCAATACGTCTGTTTCGTGGGAGAGCACCTGTACCATTCCAGCGGAATGTATGACGGTTGCGCCATGAATGCCCGCTTCCGTCAGTGCACATAAAAGTTTTTCTAGTTTCTCATATTTTTGCAGCACCAATACCAGTACACTTTTTTGCATACAACTCACCTCATTTAAAGTATTTTTTAGTCAGCATAGTTTTACAGGTAATACACCTCTATTTAAAACTTATTACACCAAAAGCAAGGTATCCGACATTTACTTTTCAGATGAAGGGGTTAGCTTTCAAGGGTGTCTTTTGCATAAAATGCTTACGCTTAAAATATTTTGCGCTAAATCCATATCGCTTCGCGCGGGACATCTGGTAATGCTTCCGGCGGTTCAAGCATGCCGGCCTGCTTTTCACATACTTGAAGTAGTTCCTGCATGGGTCGCGTCAGGTATTTGCAGCTGTTGACCAGCATCTGGCCCCATGTGTAAAATGGCTTTCCAGGCAGAAAAGCCGTCGCCAGCTCCGGCGATCCTCGAAGCATCTGGTCTGCCGCCGTCTTTGGCAGCAGCGTATATCCGCCCTCACTTCTAATGCAGTCCAGGTTGGTGCTAACGGCACCGAAAAATTTTTCCCGACCGGGCTCGGCACCAGCCTCTATCATTCGTTCGCGAAATTCCGCTGTGAAGCAACAGTCCTCGTACGTCAGAAAGAAATTCTTCCTGTGCAAGCAACTGTAATCAGCCAGACCATTGTTCATCACCGGATCATCAGCACGACCTACCAGCATGACCGTGTCCCGAAGTAACGGGTAGGTGATATAGCCGGGCATCTGCTCATCCTTTTGAAGATAGTGAAACCCGATATCCAGCTCTCCGCGACGCAACCACGCAGGTACTCTTGCACAGCAGATGATGTGAAGCGCAAGACTGACATTTGGATATTGCATAGCGTAACCAACCATCGCGGGCTTCAATGTACCAGCCAGCAGCGTTTCTCCACCGCCAACGCTCACCGTTCCCTGCATGGAATTACAAGGCGATACGGCGTCAAGCAGCGCGCGGTAATCTCGCAGTAGTGCTTTGGCATAGGGCAAATAGGCATGGCCATCGATTGTCAAAGAGATGCGATTTCCGTCGCGTTCGAACAACTTGGAATTCAGTTCCGTTTCCAGCAGTTGAATATGCTTAGCTAGGGTAGAGGGGGCATATCGAAGCCTTTCTGAGGCGCGCAAATAATTCTGCGTTTCCGCTAGCATTACAAATGTCTTTAAATGCTTGGTGTCCATTACAATTCCGCCTTTCCACCTATCTGGGAATCTTTACTTAGTATAAGGAAATTCTTCCTTTAAGTAAAGCGGCATTTATGGACGATGAATACTAAAAAGGCGAAAGGATAATCCATTCGGACTTCCTTTCGCCCTTTTATCGCAGGCCTGCTCAAATACGCGCGACTCGGTTAAATCCGATTAGCCCTTGGTGATGGTTTCTCCCGCAAGCTTGCCGAACACCACAGTATCCACAACTGCATTTCCGCCAAGACGGTTTGCGCCGTGAATGCCACCGGTTAGCTCGCCGCAGGCAACGAGACCTTCAATGACCTTTCCGTCCTTATCCAGCACGTGGCCTTGGGGGTCGATGGTTACGCCGCCCATGGTGTGATGAATGCAGGCCTGACGCGCAGTGGCCACCCACGGGCCCTTCTCAAGCTTGCACTCGTACAGCGTACGGCCAAATTCGTCCTTGCCAGACTCTACAGATGCGTTGAAAGTATCAATCGTCTTTTGCAGGGCAGCAGGATCGCAGCCGATTTGCGCGGCCAAATCCTCAAGCGTATCCCCAACCAGAATATATCCGTTGTCCTTCAGGTAATCGAAGGTGAATCCGTCAGCTGAGCGCCAGGACGGATCGGTGATATCGACATAGTCCTTGCCGCTGCCGCTTTCCAGTATATAGTACATTCTGTCGGTCTGGGCCAGAACACCCTTGCAGATATCGTCGCGGCGGCCGTCTTCCTTCACAAAGCGTTCGCCCTCTTTGTTAATGAAGATAACCTGCGAAGTACCACTTACGTCACGGGGCGGATATTTGGTCAGTAATCCATCCTTGGTGTTGCCAAGATAAAGCAGCTGAATCTGCTCCATATCCGTCAGCGAAGCGCCGATAGCGGTCGCCATTGTGATGCCGTCGCCCTGCGAACAGCTGAAACGGTTGGTGGTGGGAACGGAGCTCAGATCTTCCCACTTGCCGGAGGTGTTATACTGCTGAACCAGCTTGCTGTTTGCCGCAAAGCCGCCGGTAGCCAGAACAACACCCTTACTGGCGCTGAGGGTAGCCTGATTGCCGCTCTTGTCTTCTACGGTAACGCCGGTAATCTTGCCGCTGGCATCCTGCAGCAGCGCTTTACCGGTAGTGGAGGTATAGATTTTAATTTTGCCATTGGCTACGGCCTTCTGCACATAGGTGCTGATAAAGCCGGTGCCCATCGGCATGGTGCTGGTGTGGGTGCGCTGCCACAGCGCGCCTGCGCCTTGACCGATTTCGTCGTGGAACGACATGTCAAGCCCTGTGATCCACTTGTACCCGTCTTCTGCGTTGTAGGTCAGCGTCTTGACCAAATCAAGATTGCCAACCTTATCACCGTTGATCCAAGTTTGAAGCGCAAACCACTCGGCACTGTCAAAGAGATCGGTACGACCATCGGCCTTGTACTTATCCCACTGCGCTTTAACTTCTTTTTGCAGGGCTGCGTGTGCTTCGTTGATCGGTGTTTCGGCCAGCGCCTTTTCCAGCGTGGACTTTACCGATTCGCTCATCGTCACACGGCTTTGAAGCGCCTCATCGGGATTATTGTAGATAGCGCCGCATACCAGTGTATCGCCGCCCACAGAGCCATTCTTTTCAATTACGATAACACTTGCGCCGTTTTCTGCTGCAGAAATTGCAGCTGCAAGGCCCGCGCCGCCGCCGCCGACTACAATTACGTCAGCCGACTCGTCAGCAATGGGCGCCTTAGCGGGCGCTTTGACCTGCCACTCGTCAAGGTTGGCACCGGCCTGAGTCATGCAATCCTTAAGAGCACCTTTGACCGCGGCGCTGGTGATTGTCGCGCCGGCGACCATATCGACATTAAGTGTCTGATATTCCACAACATTCTGCGGAATCAGCGTTACTGGAGAAAGTCCGCCTTCTGGCAGCGCTTTACCGCTGGCGTCGCACAGGTCGCTGCCTATGCCAGGCGTCTCCTGCTGGGCGGTCACTTTGGCCGAAACAATGGACTTTTCATCCACGGTCACTTCCACCGTGACCTCGGCATTCATTCCGGGGGTGGTAGCGGTGTAGGTGCCCGCTTTCAGGGCGGTCTTCTTTCCAGATGCATCCTCACTGCTGGCGGGAGCTGTGGAAGCTGTACCAGCGCAAGCGGTAAGACCCGTGCACATCAGTATCGCTGTTAAGAAAGCGACAATTTTGTTTGCGTTCATCATGTTCCCTCTTTTCTTCGTTTGTCAGGCCACTGCATTCTATATTATAACATTTGATAACAATTTAACAAAACGGAAAAAGTGGAGAGTATGTCTCACGATTATCGAGACTGTTATTGCGATTTGCTGCATAAGTAGGGAAAACGGTTTAAATAAGGAAAAAGCCGTCAATATAAATGCAAAAATATGTCACCTCTGACGTTTATAAGCATTTTATATGCGCGTTTGGTGTAGATCTGATCGCAAGTGTAAAGCAGCGCAATAAAGTTGCATTGCTGCAGGCAATATAATTAAGTAAACATGCTGGTTGAGCACCCCATATGTTCATATATCGCATAACAAATGTTGCCTAATGTTATAGCCCATCGCCGCAAATTCCGACCACAGGAAGTCAATTCGTGTTGGGGTAATACAGATAAGATATAAAGGATGGGGCGACTTTTTAAGATTTTCAACTGAGATTTTTCTATAAGACAACAAGCAAAGATACTCTTCTGACCATGGCTCCACAAGCGTAGCTTTTCCAGTCACTTGCATTCCGCCCAGATTGCCAAAACCAGTGTAGGGGTTATAGATAGAAAGGCAGATATTTTTATTCTCCTTCAAGCCTTGAAACTTGAGCCCACCCTCTGAAAAAAGCCAAAACTTGCTTTTATAGTAACTGTACTCAATTGGTGTGCAACGAACAAATTCCCCAAAACCCGTAGCAAGTGCACATGTGTTATGTAACGCAATAAATTTTTCTATCTCTGAGCGCAGTGCTTCGCTTTGCATCTGCAAAGATGACTTGTCTTTTTCTTCCCAGTAAGAAACAGCTTTTGAATAATCCATTCATATCCTCCTCTAGTCGCGCATTTTTGAATCTAAAATCATGACTTTAACAGATTACCACTCTCCTTATAATAATTTTGTAATATAGGACAATATAATCTTATTATTTCTATTTTTAAATTTAAGACATAGATTTCACTTTTCTATTGCGTATAATATGAAGAAATAAAATGATTCTTTTGGAGATTAATCATGAAAATATTAATATTAACTATTTCACTCGGTCAGGGACACAACAGCGTAGCAAACTGTATTGCAAAACAGCTTAACCCAATGGGTCAAGAAAATATTATTATAGATATGTATGAGTACATCTCCCCTCTTCTAAAAGAAATTATGTCAAGAGGATATCTTTTCACTATGGATTCAGCAGCGAAACTGCGTCCTCTTGCTAAAGAAGTCTATCATCTTAATGAAAATCGTCAGATTGATTCAGATGAGCTTTCAATATCAAGCATAATAAAACATTTTCAGGCTTCAGAACTAAGAAAATTCATCGATCATTACAGGCCTGATGTAATTATTTGTACACAGGTATATACGGCGCAGGTTGTCGCTTTGCTGAAAGGCAGCGGATGCACGAATGCATTTTCGATAGGCATCGTAACAGATTTTACTATCCAAACTTATTGGCAGGATACTTTAGAGCTGGATTTTATCGTGACTGCTACCTCACAGCTTGAATATCAGCTTAAACAGCGAGGAATTCCGCCACAAAAAATGCTTCCATTTGGCATACCCATTGACAGTAAATTTAAAACTAAAATGCCAACTGCTGCAGCACGGCGGAGTCTTGGTCTTTCTGAAAGCCTTCCCACTATGCTTATTATGGGAGGAAGTATGGGATTTGGAAAAATAGATGATGAAATTCAAGAGCTCGATATGCTGGATTTTGATTTCCAGTGCATGGTTGTTTGCGGTAGTAATAACAAACTATTTAATAAACTTACATCTATAAATTCAGCCCACTGCTTTCAAATCTATAGCTATACAAATCAAATCGATATGATGATGAGCGCATCCGATCTAATCATTACGAAACCAGGCGGTGTGACCACATCGGAAGCTCTTGCAATGGGTTTGCCAATAATAATTGTGAACCCCATTCCGGGCATGGAAGAAAGGAATACAGAATTTCTTTGTGCAACAGGTGCCGCAATAAATGTAACAAAAACCTTTACACTTGCTGAAGCGGTTTCCCTGGTGCTTCACTACCCTCAAAACAAACAGCGCTTATCGCAGGCGGCACTTTCTCTCTCGCAGCCCGATTCCACTTTAACACTTTGCAGTTTTATAGAAAAACAACTAACCCAAGTTATAGATTACCCTCAACCACAGTGATTGCTTTTGAAACTGTAATAATTGCGCCAGTATATTTCTATATATCGCGGTGACTTATAGTTTAAGAAGCATCTCATATTGACGCACGCTATTTTTAAAACCTACTTTTAAAAGGAACTGTTCAATCGAGTGTGACTGATCTTGGACGTTGAGAAGTTTTATTTTGTGGGCTTTCGTATTGTGTACCAGATCAACAATCAAACTGCTACCAATGCCCTTGCGTCGCCAGTTTTTGTCTACCGCAAATTGGGGAATATCGCCTGTCTCTTTATCAATAATCCCGTAGCCAACTATCGCATTATTTTTGCAAACGATAGAATAGATAAAACTATCTGATAAGGTTTCAACCGATTCAATGGAATTTTGCCAGGAAGGTCTAAAGTCCCAAAAATCTTCTACCTGTTCCCAATCTAGCTTAGATACATGGTTAACAGTATAGAACAAATCTTGCATGCAAATTTCTCGTTCCAACTCATAGCATTGAAACTCTCGTTGAATCTTAAATCCGTTCTTTTTATAAAGTTGTACGGCAGCCGTATTAGATGTAATGACTTCCAGCAGGTATTGTTCAATTCCTGCACTGCAAAATTGTTTTTGGGCAATTTGTAATAGGTTTGTTGTTATACCCTGCTTTCTAAAATCTGCAATAACGCCGGTTCCTAAATCATAAGCAGTTGTCTTTCCATTCCAGTTGCGTTGTCCATTTAAAACGATGCCAACCAATTGATTATGATCAAAAGCGCCAACTGATATTTGGGGGTTATACCCTCTACGTGTAAGCATGTGTTTGAATTGCAAATATGGCAAATTCAAGGGTACGGTATAATCAATAAAGGCACTTAAAAACGTTTTATAAATCGTTTCAATCTCTACGTTATCTAACGAATTGTAATATATCATTGTCATCATCCTATCTAAAACAAAATTATTTAGAACTAATTTTATTTTACCAGAAAACGCCATTGCTCTGCAACGAAGTACCAGATAAATGCTACGAAAGCCATTAGAGCCCCTAGTTTCGACGCACTGTTATCGCGGTAGCAGAGCTTTGCTATCGTGTCCAGCTTCTTCTCAGTAAAATGGCACATCGTGCAATTAAAAAAATATAAGCGTTAAAAAGCCAGACCTCCGTCGAGGTCTGGCTTTTTCTTACCAAACACTTTTCTAGTACTTTGCTCAATTTGCACAAGTGGTCACTTATGAAGTGAAAGTGGTTATCAAATTGCGAATGATTGCAAGCACACGCTTTATACGGTGAAATTATTGAAATAACAAACGGCGTCATGACAAATATCACTTGAGTTCGTTTTCCGGTTGAAATTGAAATATAGTTACCATTGGTTTCATCGCATCCTTCTATCTCGAAAAAGGCCGGATAGGGGGAGGTAATACGGAATGACAAATAAGGGTTAGCAGTGACTGTACCTGTAGCAGTCGAAGCATTGTTGTAGACAAGTATAATACTGGCGTTATTCTTTGTCAGCGGCAGTAATAGTTGATCGCTAATATCTACATCGCCAAACGCCTTTGGGTGATAATCGGAGTTATCAGCGCTCTTTACAGCATCATAAAAATCATTCATCGTCTTGCGATGTTCAGTGTAAAAGCCCTTGTTAACTTTCGTTTATCAAGCTCAAGAGGTATCCGTATCCTTCTTTCGCCATCTCTTCTTTAGGAATGAACCGTAGCGATGCGCTATTGATACAGTAACGTAGCCCACCCAATTTTTCCGGACCATCTTCAAAAACATGTCCAAGATGTGCATTTCCGGCACGGCTTCTTACCTCAGTGCGCATCATGCCATGGGTGCTATCTGATTTCTCACGGATTACGTTTGGATCAATTGGCTTTGAAAAGCTAGGCCAGCCACAGCCTGACTCAAACTTATCACTCGAAGAAAATAAGGGCTCCCCTGTGGTGACATCTGCATAAATGCCGGGTGTAAAAGTCTGATAAAATTGGTTTTGAAACGGCGGTTCAGTAGCACTATGCTGCGTGACTTCAAATTGCATCGGGGTCAGACTTTTGCGCATGCTATCGAGGTTCGGCACAGGATAAGCGGCAGGATTCACCAAGGCATTCGCTGCTTTCTCAAACTGCCTCTGTTCGATATGACAGTATCCTCCCGGATTTTTGTTCAGATATTTTTGATGGTATTCCTCGGCAGGGCAAAAATTGCGAAGCGGTAGTACTTCGATAGCGATAGGCTCGTCATAACGGTTTTGTAGTACTGAAATGGAGTTTTGAATGACTACTCGGTCATCTTCGTTGACAAAATATATGCCAGTTCGATATTGTTCCCCAGTATCGCCACCCTGTCGATTTTGCGAGACTGGGTCAATTGCTTCATAATACAGTTCCAACAGAAATTCAAGGGGGAGAATATCGGAGTTGTAGCGCACATAAACCGTTTCTGCATGTCCCGTGTTTTGGTAACAAACTTCTTCATAAGTGGGGTTTTCCGTCCTCCCATTGGCATAGCCCACTTGTGTTGCCTCAACGCCATTAATTGTGGCAAGATATTTTTCCATTCCCCAAAAACAACCACCCGCGAGATAAATTTCTGACATGTGGCACCTCCGGTCATTATTAAATTTGAATTATACCGCCTGATTAGTTGCCGCTGTTACTATACTTATACTTTTTTAGTGCTTATAATCTGTTATAAACAGAATATCCACGATTAATCATTCAGGCATTACAGCGGTTATTATTTGTATTTATTGTCTGCTAATTAAGCTACCGCTCACTGCCGTTTAAGCTTGATTATTGAATTTACGCTTTCATATTGTTTTAATATCTAGTTGCATATAGACTGCTGACTGCGCTGGATTGTCGTTATATTTCTCGATTTCATAAAATCCACATTTGCGATAGATTTCAATTGCTTCTGCCATAAAAGGAAATGTATCAAGCCGCATGTGTTTGTACCCTATAGCGCTAGCATCCGCGATAATTTGCTCAGTTAGCATCTTCCCAATATGAAGGCCTCTATATTGTGGACGAACATAGAGACGTTTGATTTCACAAGCCGATTCCTCAAGCATACGCAAAGCACCGCAACCAGCCGCTTTACCATCCACAAACACAATATATAACCGTCCAAGGGGTAGTGCATATTTATGCTCAATATCCATTATTTCTTCTTTATAGTTTTGCGATGCAAGGCATATTGCGACGTCATTTCCCTTTGTTAAGATATCATCTATATACTCAGTAAAAAGCGCCAATATCTCATCGACATGTTCATATCCATATGTCATTTTAATTTCCATTTAGCTCTACCCCATTATCCTATCATGTTACTATCATGCGTGACTCACGTTGTTTGTAAATTTATTTAGTGAGCTGTCATCATCCCCTATCTTTATCACCCACACAGGACGACCACAGCTCTTTCATTGGAGCCGTCATATGCTTGTGCTTATGCCTGATAATGTAATAAGGCCGTTTGGGGCTTATTCCTGCGACAGTAAAGGTTGATAATTCTCCTTTTCTCACCTCATGCTGCACGAGGATATTTGGAAGAACCGCAATGCCTAACCCTGCTTTAGCTGCCTTAACGATTACTTGATTGCTGCTGCTCTTCCATACAATATGTGGTTCAACGCCTGTGGCTGACATCAAAAGCGCCTCCACAAGTTCACGTGCCGCGCTTCCGTCCTCGCGCAATAAAAACGGCTTATCCGCTAGCACTGATGGAGCAACATCCGTCTTATGGGCAAGTGGATTTTCCGGGCTGCATAAAAATACGAGCTCATCATGCGAAAACTGCTCGCCAAATAGATTTTCATCGTTTGGCACGCTCTCTATCATTCCGATGTCAAGCTGATTGTCTATCACTCTTTGGCTCACTTCGCCCGAATTTCCCACCCACACCTCAGTTCGCAGCTGTGGATATCTGCTTTTTAGGTTTTTGATCAGTCCCGGCAGTCGGCAGGAGGCTATCGTTATACTGCTGCCTACTCTCAACACACTATGTGTCTCAGCCGACTTAATTTCATTCTCCATCTGTTCGAACAACGAGAGGAGCTGTGCTGCATATTGCAACAACTTTTCACCTGTCGAAGTTAGGCACAGCCGATTTCCTATCCTGTCGAAAAAGACAACGCCGTAGCTCTCCTCCATCTCTTTTATGGCCGTACTTATGGACGGTTGAGAAAGATGCAGCGCGGAGGCCGCTGCCGTTGTCGTACCGTTTTCGCACACAGCCTGAAAAATGCGCAGGTGACGAATCGTCATAAGGTCATCTCCCCCAATTATCAATAATATCAATAGTGTTTATAAAATTATAGTATTTTACAAATAGACGGTCAAGCGTTACACTTTTTTCCATGGAGATGATTTCATGGATAATTATAATCGGCTTTTATTTTTCCACATGATGCAGCTGAGCGCTCTTACACTGGGTGGAGGATTTGTAATCGTACCGCTTATGCGAAAGCGTTTCGTTGAAGAACTGCGCTGGCTCACCGAAGAGGAAATGCTCGATGCTGTAGCCATGGCGCAGTCTACACCGGGAGCCACCTCGATAAACGTCGCCGTTATGGTGGGCCATCGTCGCGCCGGTTTACCAGGCGCTGTGTGTGCGGCAACCGGGGCACTTATTCCGCCACTTGTCATCATGTGCTTAGTAAGTATGGTATATGATGCTTTTATGCAATATCCCGCTTTGCAGGCGATGCTTATGAGCATGCGCAGTGTTGTAGCTGCAATGATAGCTGTATCGGTAATCTCTATGGGGAGAGCATTGTTCGAAAAGCAAAAGTGGAAAGGACTGTTAATGACACTTTTATGCTTTATAATCATGCGATTCATCTCCTCGGTATGGGTGCTAATCGCCTGCGCCATACTCGGAATTATCGCAGGGAAGGTGAAGCAATGCGAATAATACATCTGACAATCGTGTTCCTGCAAATAGGGTTATTGAGCTTTGGCGGAGGAATGTCGGTGCTTTCCATGATATCGGAGCAGGTAGTGGGACGTCTTGGCTGGATTTCACCTGGTACATTATCAGATTTGGTTGTGCTTTCAGAAATGACACCGGGTCCCATTGCAGTTAATGCGGCAACATTTATTGGAGCACGTCTACTCGGCATCGGTGGAGCTATCGCTGCTACGATTGGGTGCGTTTTTCCTGGATGTACGATGGCACTAACGCTTTCGGCACTCTACCAGCGTCACCAAAATTTGCCTGCGGTAAAAAGCATGATGCTCTGGGTTCGCCCTGCTGTTGTAGCTGTTATCGCAACCGGCGGGCTCACCATTTTCCGTGCGTCTGTCATCCCCCATAACGCCCTTGATTATATTTCTCTTGCCGGTTTTATCGTCTCTTTCTGGTGTTTTTATAAAAAGGATATCAAACCATTATGTATGCTGTTGATAATCGGCACAGCCGGTATGGCGTTACGTCTTCTATACCCTTTTGTATAGTTATTGCGACACGACATCGAGCAAATATCTAAGCGCATTCGGGTTAAATTTTTTTAAAATTTGGCTTAATTGCTTGTACCTGCAAAAGCGCCGTACAAGAACCTAATTCCTGTACGGCACACATGATAAGGCAGACACCATAGCCTGCCCAAACTTCATACTCACTTTCTCAAAAACAAGGGGATCTGCTGTATAATTTACAACAGATCCCCTAATTCTATTCGTGATGATGGTGTTCGTGACCGCAGTGAGCAGCGGCTATTTTCTCCCCTGCCTCTGTCAGAGCCATGCTGCCAAGATCCAGTATCGGGGTATCTCCCAGAAAGTCAGGATTGGAAGCGCCCTGCGCCACGGTTGAGCAAAAATACTCGTAAAGGGCGCTTCCTTTGTATTCCTCATAGCCGTATCTATCCAGAGGAATATCGTAGTCCAAGGTGATAAGACCCATGTTCTCCAGCCCTTGCAGAAAGGCGCCTGCTTCCTTGACCATCGCCATATCATCGGCAGCAGAGCGTATGAAAACCGGTGCCAAAGCCGTGGCAATAAAATCTTCCTGTCGACTGTCTTCCACGGCAAAGCGAGCCACAGGCAGATAGTGGTGGTGGCTTAGTTGATGGAGGAAATCCTTTTGACTTTCTGTCACTTCAATCGATGCAGTGGGATCGCCCGCTCGGTGGGGATGCCTATGGTCATGGTCACAACCGCAACCACAACCGCAGTGTTCGTCATGTGGCATTGTAGTTCTCCTGTTCTTTAATAA
Source organism: Candidatus Fimivivens sp. (assembly GCA_034933525.1). Taxonomy (GTDB): domain Bacteria; phylum Bacillota; class Clostridia; order Oscillospirales; family Ruminococcaceae; genus Yanshouia. The sequence goes on along the minus strand of JAYFNI010000001.1, from coordinate 4,982 downwards.
AATACACTTTCAAACGTTGTCAGGCACGCCACACATAGTGTGTCAGGTGCCCTACGCCCAGTATCATAGCACGCAGTGAATGGGCTTATCAAAGTTGTCGCTTTTAGGCGAAATATAGTATTTCCATTCGTTATCATACCCCGGAATTACAAAAAAGTCCACGCAATATCGGGGCGACTTTTAATCCCACAATGCGTTTTCCAGAATATCATTTTAAAATGCGGCTTCTATATTTGACAGAAGGGTTTTATTAAGGCATTATAAGGATTACCTTTATGGCTCATTGTGCCGAGAATATTTTGCCTATCAAGCAACTCACCCTCCTTGTATGCAATGTCTTCGCAGGTAATATCAAATAATCGTAGAAAGAGATAGTTAGATGATAAAATCAGACTTTAATGATTACCAATTAAGTAGTGAGTTGTTAAAAGCGGTTGGTATGCTAAATTTTAAAAGCCCTACAAGGATACAACAACAGGTTATACCCGCAATTCTAGAGCAAAAAAACTTGATTGTTAAGTCCCAAACAGGAAGCGGAAAGACCGCTGCGTTTGCTATTCCCATTTGCGAATTGGTGGAATGGGATGAAAATAAACCACAGGCATTAGTGATTACGCCTACCAGAGAACTTGCTATCCAGGTTAAAGAAGATATTTTTAATATCGGTAGGTTTAAAAGACTTAAAGTTTCTGCTATTTATGGGAAATCGCCTTTTGATCATCAGGTAAAGGAACTTAGACAAAAAACACATATAGTGGTTGGAACACCGGGTCGTCTTATTGACCATCTTCAAAGAGCATCTTTAGATTTATCCAAAATAAGGTATCTGGTAATTGATGAAGCTGATGAAATGCTCAATATGGGATTCATTGAGCAAGTAGAAAGCATCATAGCCCACCTGCCCCAAGAGCATGTGACCATTCTGTTGTCAGCTACAATTCCCAAAGGCATCGATGCTTTATGTAAGAAATATGTGCGAGATCCGCTACACGTTGAAATGGAAGAGGATAATTCTACACCAGACAGAATATGGCAAGGGGCATATTCTATAAATCAAGACGATAAGATACAGCTTTTAAGTGATTTAACGATTATTGAAAACCCAGATAGCTGTATCATATTTTGCAATACACAACAAACCGTGAATGCGGTACATCTTGAACTGAAAAATTTGACATATACTTGTGGAAAGATACATGGTGGAATGGAACAAGCTGACAGATTAAGCGTGATGTCCGATTTTAAAAAAGGTTGTTTCAGATATCTGATAGCGACTGATGTTGCTGCTAGAGGCATCGATATAGAAAACGTTGCTCTCGTAATTAATTACGATATACCCAAAGATAGTGAAAGCTACGTTCATAGAATCGGCAGAACGGGACGTATGAATAATAAGGGCAAGTCCATTACTTTTGTAACAGAAAATGAAATTAATCATTTAGTCGATATATCTCAATTTATCGGCAAAGAGATTGAGATTAAAGCGAGGCCGGAGAGAGAAACTGTAAATTGCTTTAAAAAAGATTTTTTTGAAAAAATAAATACGACACCTGAACTTAAAGAAACAAAAGGCGCGCAGTTAAGTAAAGAAATTATGAAATTGCACATTAACGCTGGTAAAAAAACAAAGATGAGACCAGTAGATATTGTGGGTACGCTTTGTAATATTAATGGTGTAACCGCGGAAGACATAGGGATTATTAATATTGCGGATATATCAACCTTTGTTGAGATATTGAACAATAAAGGTGAATTAGTCTTTCTGGCATTGCAAGATATGCCAATAAAAGGCAGACTACGCAAAGTAAGTAAGGTTGGAGTGTAAAAATGATAGAATTAGGAAAAATCCAGAAGCTGCAAATAGTAAGACAAACGCTAATTGGCGCGTACCTGAACACAACAAGCGATAAAAGCGACTATGATGTTTTGTTGCCCAAAAGCCAAGTACCGCAAGATATTGAAGTCGGGGATGAAATTGATGTATTCGTATATAAGGATTCGGAAGACAGAACGATATGCACCGTGAAAAAACCAAAGATTGCAATTGGCCAATTGGCTGTTTTACAAGTGGTAGCAACAACAAATATTGGTGCTTTCTTGGATTGGGGTTTGGAGAAAGATTTATTTTTGCCTTTTAAGGAACAGGTTAGCAAAGTTACAACAGGCTGTTCCTATCTGGTCGCATTGTATGTAAATAAAGATACTAGATTATGTGCGACAACGAAAATATATAATTTTTTAAGCAATCAGCCGCCCTTTAAAGTAAATGATATCGTTCAGGGAACTATCTATCGTATTCATAAAGAGTTGGGCGCCTTTGTAGCTGTGGACAACAAGTACCATGGTCTGATTCCAAATAAGGAGCTATATGGTGATTATCAAGAGGGTGACAGCGTAGATGTAAGAATTAAAAAAATAAGGCCAGACGGAAAGCTTGAATTAAGCCTGAGACAATCGGCCTACAACGAAATTGAGAGCGACGCTAAAAAAATTATGGATAAGCTAATATTGAGGAATGGGGCACTTCCCCTTCATGATAAAAGCGCTCCAGAACATATTAAAGCCGAGCTTAACATGAGTAAAGCTGCCTTTAAAAGAGCTGTAGGAAGGCTGTTGAAAGAGGGCGCTATAAAGATAACAGATACGGGTATCCAAAAAATGTGGTAACGCTAACTAGCCACTAACAAGCTATATAAATACGATTATAAGCCACCCGCGACCTGTAGTAAATATAAAAATAGCCTAAGCTTTTATAGCCTAGGTTATTTTCATTTTCATCAATATCTGATACTCTCAGTAGTGGTTCATTAGAAAAGGAAGACCGTTTTGTTTGAGTATGGTTATTGCAAACATTGACATATGCGAGTAAAATAAAAAGAAATATTACCCTTTTGTGTTTAATTTATTGTCAAAGGATGTCTGCCATGTTGCGCATCGCAATTTGCGACGATATGACCGATCAGCTTGCATTGCTGACGGGCTTCACCCAAGAATACATAGAAACACAGAAACTTTCCGCTGACATTCGGCAGTTTTCCCACTCGGATGCGCTGCTCACCGCCTGTGAAACCGAGACTTTCCACATTTATCTGCTGGACATGGTGATGCCGATGGTCAGCGGACTGGAAGTGGGGCGGAGCATTCGCCTGGTCAGTCGCGAAGCGCAGATCATCTACATTACTACCGAACCGAGTTACGCGCTAGATGCCTACGCCGTCAACCCGCTGCACTACCTGGTTAAACCCATCCATAAGGAAACGCTTTTTTCCGTGCTGGATCTGGCCGTCTCTAAGGTCAATTTTGGGAATGAGGTTGTCATCACCATTAAAACTAAAGCCGGACTGCGCACCCTAGCCGCCGGACAGATCGCCTGTTGCGAATACAAAAGACATGCTGCGCTCTACACGCTGCTGGGTGGGGAACAGGTGGAGACCACCACACTTTCCGTAAGCTTTACCGACCATATCATGCCGCTTCTGCGAGATGAACGTTTTCTGTCGCCCCACATCTCTTTTACCATCAACATGAGCCGGGTAGAAAAGCTGACCCGAGAGGGCTTTACGCTGCGTGATGGCGGCTTTGTTCCGGTGTCGGCCAAGCAGTATGCTGCCGTACGGGATGCCTATCTCGACTATAGGCTATCTGGGGAGGTAAAGTAATAGACATGTTTCTTGTGAATCTTTTGCGTGCTATTGTTTCCACCACCGGAAACGTTGTTCTGATGCTCTCGCTGCTACAGCCGAAGTACGACAAGCGGGTGACCCGACTTGCCATGCTGGGTGTGCTGTGCGCCGACCTGGGTACAGCCATATTCTGCTATCTCAGCGGAAACCTTACCCTGTTGGCGAAAATTGATACGGTGTTGTTTGCTGCACTGTGCTTTGCCGTAAAACCGCTCTTTAAAGACACCTTCATGCAGTGGCTGTTTAGCTACATCACCATCCAAAACGTCAGCGACATTGTGATTATATTAAGCTTTATAGCTTCAAGGTCTCTACCGTACCCAGCTTACGCCAATGTGATGATCCGGATGGTGTTGTTTGTGTTCTTCTATTGGTTGCTTCGGTTTAAGTTGCGCCCACTCTACCGCCAAATGGTTGAACACTGGAATGTGTTTCTCTATGTAGCGCTGACTGTTTGGGCCACGTTTACTTACTTTGTGATCACTAGCGACGACATCGTGGTTACACTGACCGAACAGGCGATACCGTTGCTGCTCGTCATTGCCCTCACCCTTACGGCTTATGCCTCAGTGTTCCACTGTCTCGACAATCTGCGGAAAGAGTACCGTCTAGAACAGGACAAAGCTTTGCTTGAGCTATCCGGCGAAACGATGAAACAGCGCCTTTCTATCATGGATGAGTCTGTGCGGCAGATGAGCGTCGTTCAACACGACCAGCGGCATTTAAACGCAGCCCTGTTGGAGTTAATTAAAAACGGTCAGACCGAAAAGGCCGCAGCCCTCATTGAACAGCAAACCGCCGTTTTGCCGCAAAAGCCCGCCAGCTACTGCGACAACATTGCGGTGGGTGCTGCTGTAAGCTATTATGCGGCAGTGGCTGTCCAGCGAGGAATCCGCTGCGACCTCCGGCTGGATATTCCCGAAAAACCACCCTGCCCAGAGCTGGCTCTATCGATGATGGTATCTAACTTGTTAGAAAACGCCATCCACGCCTGCGAAAAGCTTGACCCCGACCGGGAGCGCTATCTTCGTGCCAGAGCTATCTACACAGGACAGCTTATATTGGAAGTGGAAAATCCCTATTCTGGTGACGTAATGCTGGATGAAAATGGTTATCCCGTCACCAACGAGAAGGGGCACGGCAACGGTAGCCAAAGCGTTCGCGCCTTTGTAGAAAAAACGGGCGGCGAGATTTCTTACTTAGCAGAAAATGGTGTTTTTAAGGTACGGTTGCTCGTTTGATAACAGATAGTTTTTATTTGTCAACAGTTTATTTTGGACTTTTATCTAACATTAAGTA